>NZ_JACCBD010000001.1:2858732-3573416 GCF_013409595.1 Leucobacter aridicollis
CCCTGGCACATGTACTTGCTCGGCATGGTGTCTTCCCCGAACATTCTTGTGAAGGGCAGCCTTCGCCGCGGCAAGTCGTTCATCGTGAAGCGGCTCGTGACGCTCCTCGCGCTGTTTAACGTGTACTCGATCAACACGAGTGACGTGAAGGGCGAGCACGGTGTGGTCGCGGAAGCGCTCGGCGGACAGGTGTTCAAGGTCGGGTCGTTCGGCACCGATATCCGTGTGAACCCTCTCCAGGCAGGCGAGCGCCACTTCGGTGAATCTGAAGCAGAGCACACGCAGCGCATGCTCGCATCCCGGCAGCAGGTGCTCCAGCTCATCGGAGCGCTCCTTGCCCCCGGATCCAGGAACCTGTTTCCGGCCGAGATTGCGATCTTGAACTGGGCACTCAGTGAGGTGATTCGTGAGACGAACGACCATCCGACGATCCGGAAGGTCATCCAGAAGATCGACTCACCGGAGCTCACCACGGCCCGCGGCGGCATGTTTGAGAAAAGCATGGCGCGCGACCTGGTGCTCATGTTCGATCTCCTCCTCCAGGGAAACCTGTCGGGCATGTTCGAAGACGAGGGAACCATCCAACTCAACCCAGAGTCCCCATACACGGTGTTTGACACGTATGCGATGGAGAAACGTGGAGATCTCGCGCTCGCAATCACGCAGACCATCACGAACTCGTGGGTGCAGAACATGGTGTCGAACAAAGCATCAGGACGTAGGCATCTCGTCATCCGTGAGGAAGGGTGGCGTGACATGAAGACGAAAGCCGCGCTTGAGGCGCACGAGCTGCAGTTGAAACTGTCTGGCGAATACGGCATCACGATGATGATGATCGTTCACGAGGACGGGGACTTTGATACCGGCGGGGAAGAAGAGCGAAACCTCGCCCAGAAACTCCTCCGAGGGTACGCGAACACGATCACGTTCTATCAAAACGAGTCGACACTCAAGCGCGCTGTCCAGGCCGGGACGCTCCGTCAGGGTGAGGCGAACCTCATCAGGGGGTTCGGTCGTGGCGAGTTTATGTTCCGTGCCGGTGAGCGCAGCTACGTCATCGACGGCAACCCGACGTCGACACCGTGGGAGCGACAGCTCTTTGACACTGATGCGGCGATGCGGCATCTCGGCCGAGACACCGACAAGCAGGGCAGCCAAGAAGACAACACACATGTGCAGGGGGAATCCGAATGACGAAAGACAGCGTGACATCGCTCACAGGCGAAGCACGAAAGGCACTCGGGGAACTCTCCCCCACCAGCGACGATCCGCTGCTCAGTGAGGTGTGGGAGCTGTGCGTGTCCGTCACCAACGAAGCAGGCTCCCGGTTCCTCGAACAAGCTCACGGGCCGCTGCTCTCAGCGGCCGCGGAAGTGCGGCTCTACGTCGCGCACCTCGAGCGGGTAGAAAACGTGATCGAGGGATCCCCGCTCAGGGTGCCAGGCCTGGCAGCGAGGCCGCTGCGCGCTGCGGGCCGCTACATCGCAGACACGAGCGACAGCACCGAGCTCGTCGCATTCCTCCGGGAAGTACCAGCGATCGCGTCAGCCTTCGGGGAATACCTCATCCGGGCAGAAGGCCGACAATCCCGCCCGGTCGTCGACGTCTTAGACCTTGCCGTGCGGGCCGGCGCCGTATTCACCGACTGCCTCGTGCGGGCCGTCCCACCTGTGGCGATCGCCAACGACTAGAACGGAAACTCCTATGTCTGACTACCAAGACCGCGTCGCCCCAGCGACGGGCTTTGAGAAACGTCTAAGAACCTTCGGGTTCGCAGAACAACTTGCCCTCGTGATCGGGCTCCCGGCCGCAGCACTTGTGGGGCTACAGTTCTTCGTCCAGAGGCTCGTGACACTCATCACCGGAACGAAATCCTTCACTCCTCTTCCCGTGTTCCATTACATCGGCTTGTGGGGCGCAGCGGACCCTGCAGCCCGCTACGGGGCCGACGGCGCCGGCGCGCTGCACTGGGCGCTCATAGTGTTCATCTCCGTAGCGATCGTGGCCGTCGTGTTCCTGTTTGTACGCGCAGCGTCGAAGCGCCGGAAAGACCCGCAGCGCCGGCCCGGACTCGCAACACGTGAGCAAGTCCTCGAGGAGCTCGGCGAGGAACAACTGCTGACTGAACGCGCGCCGGTACTTCGTCCAGCAGTGCCAGCGTCGAAACTGCGGGCTATGGATGTCGGCTACCGGGTCGGAATGTTCCGGGGCATCGAGTGCTTCCTGAGGGTGGAAGACCCCATGATCGTGATCGGTCCCTCCCGCGCGGGCAAGGGCTGGAATCTGGTGCTTCCGTGGATCATGGACGCACCAGGGGCCGTCGTTACGACGACCTCAAAACTCGACAACGCACAGATGACGATGCAGGCACGTGAACGGGCAGGGTCGAAGGTGTGGATCTTCGCCCCAGGGATCCCGAGCGGGAAAGACTTCGGCCATGTCCTGAAGTGGGACCCCGTCGCCGGCTGCGTGCATGAAGAGACGCTGATCCGTCGGATAAACGGGCTCATCCCCGCTGACGCGTTCTCCGGGTCGACCACGAACGGCGGACACTGGGACACCCTCGGCAAGCAGCTCGCGACCGCGCTGTTCCACGCTGCAGCGTGTGGCGGCCGCACCGTCGACGACATCTGGGGCTGGGTCGCCTCCCCGCGGGCAGCTGAAGAAGCCGTGCGCCTCATCCGGGAACACCCGGAAGGGCTCACCGAGCACGCAACACGGCTTGAGACGGTCATCAACATGCCTCCCGAGCAGCGTGCCCCACAGTGGGGCGTGCTGCCCACTGTGCTCGCATTCCTTGACTCCAGAAGCGCCCGAGACTGGATGAAAATCGGGCAGGACGATGCCGAATTCAACTTCGCGGAGTTCATCCTCCACAAGGGCACCGTCTACCTCATCGGAGACAAGAAAACCTCAGCTAACTATCTCAGGATCCTCGACGGGTTTCTCTCAGAAGTCGACTACGCCTCAAAGGCGATCGCGGCAGGCTCCCCCGGTGGCCGCCTTGACCCGCCGCTCACGTATCTGCTTGATGAGGCAGGGAACTTTGAGTACCAGGGCATGTATGAGCTCATCACCGCCGGCGGCGGCGTCGGCCGTATCGGCGTCGCTGTATTCCAGTCCAAATCGCAGCTGCAGCAGTATGGCGGACAAGAAGGCGCAGACACTCTCTGGGACGCTGCGACGGCTAAGATTGTGCTCCCCGGAGGCGGTGATCCTCGCGCGCTCGAAGACATGTCAAAGCTCATCGGCGAGACGTGGGTCGAACGTGAGTCGTATTCGATGGCGCTGAACGGTCCTGCCCACATGCAGCTCTCTGAAGAGAAACGGGCGATCTTTGAGGGCAGCGAGATCCGGACGCTTGAGAAGGGCATGGCGTTCGTGTTCTATCGAAACTTGCCGCCGTTCCTCCCGAGGACCAGGCCTTTTCATGAGCATCCCCGGTTCGCGGAGTGTCAGAAGGATGCGAAGGATTTCGAGCAGCATCTGCGGGACACGTCCGAGTATGGGGAGGCGATCGCAAAAATGCAGGCCGGGTACCGTGCGTGAACTGAACCCGTGGGCGGTGCGCTCCAACGGACGGGAAGCGCACCGCAGGCGGTACTCCGGCTACATGCGGTCACCAGCTTGGTACCGGAGACGGTATCAGTGGGCGGAAGAAGAAGCCGGCCTCCTGCCTGCCGGAGGCGCAATCGTATGTCTGGGCTGTGGGAAGCCGTGGAAGCTCAAGCAGGACGACCTCCACCACATCACCTATGACCGGCTCGGCATTGAAGAACACGATGACCTCTGGCCCCTCTGCCGAGGCTGCCACACACTGATCCACAACCTTCTGGCATCGACGAAGACGTGGCGGAAGCTCCCTCGTGTGCAAGCAAACCATGTAGCGCTCGAATACGTCCGAGATGAGCGAGAAGGAAAGCTATCGGTTCGGTTTCCTCGAGGCGCTTCATTTTTGCCCGATTACCTCTGATCCAGGAGCGCGCGTGAGGCGTTGTCGAGTCGCGCGGCGCGCACCGAGAGTTACTTGGAGCCGACGTCGTAGGCTGACTCGGCCAAGGCACGACTTGCACAAAGTAATTAGCGAGCCGAAGGCAACGTGGCAGCAACAGGATCTCGACTTTCGGGCGTTACTAACACAGGCAAACGAAATGCCGTTGCTTCACCGTCCAAAAGGCATCAGCAACAGGGGGCAATCTCAGTTAGCGCTTAGAAGGCAAACGCCGATAAGTTCAGAATGCCTTGCCGCCACATGGTATGTGGACGTCGGACGTTCCTTTAGGTGGAAAGTTCCTGAGCCGTCGGGCGTGTGGAGAGGTCTTTTACACATGAAACTGAACGTTCAGCGTCGGCGAGCCCGGGCGCCTCAAGGTTCGGTGGCACCAACCGAGCTCGTGGATGTTGTCCGCGCCGGCGACGTCGGTGAATCTCCGAATACAGCTTCGTTGCACGTAGTTCGATTCGTCATCGTTGACTTCTACCCCCGCACCTGGTGATGCGGCATTAGCTAGAGGACCAAGTCAAGAGCTTTGATGAGATCGAGTAGGCAGGTCTAGGAGCGCACTCGCCTCCGTCTGACAGAGCCCACATGACGATTGCTGCCGGTCAGTTCTAAGGTCTAGCGTATGTCGCGACCTCTCCGAAGACCCCCGGGAGATGACGCATCAAGCTCACAACGACTCGGAATCGAAGTCACTCGTGCAGTCGGCTGGTTACCAGAACGCAGGCCCACTTCAACCCGGGCGGCGCTCATCTTCTCGCCTTCACCTGCGAAAACACAGCTCCAAGCGTTTCGCGAAGCTCTTTAGAACGCGATACTCCTGCTTCGTGCAGTGCCAGCACTGCGGCTCCAACAATTCCATCCTCACATCGCCGAAAATCGGCGTTAGAAAGCTCGACTGCGAGCGAGTTCGAAGGAGCTTTGACGCCAAGGTAGCCGTGAATGAGGACGGACCCACTGCAGGCAATAGGGAGGCCAGCGCCCGATGCGCGGGCGGCCCGAAGCGTCGCTGCCACGTGTTTCGCGCCGACGTCGACAATTTTTGCTGCCACCGAATCGGTACGCGAGTGCAAGAAAGCTAACTTGGCGAGGCGTGCGAGACGCACAGGGGATTCTGAATAGCTGTGCCGTAGGAGCTGCAGCAGGTCCGGATGTCTACCCGAACCCCAGTGCGAGCTGTCTGTTCGGTCGATCCGTTTGAGGACATCCTGCGTGAGCGAGGTTTTTGGGCCGCGTCCATCGATATCTGCCGCAACGGCCTGTGCGACGGCCTGGCCGAGCCAGAATCCACTACCCAGGTCGCCAAGCAGCCATCCTGCTCCGTCAAATACTTCCGTGATTACTGTGCCTTCGACTCGGATAGCGACGCTCCCTGTGCCGACAACGAGGGCGAGGCCGGTCGGTTCGTCGGCGACTGCGAGATAGGCACCCACTGCATCGCCCACTAGCACCACTGGGGTCTCCGTGCGGATCCCCGCGCCAGTCAAGATCGACCGAACTCGGTCAGCGTCGTGTTGTCCGGCCGAGCACACGGCACCCCCTAGGATGCGTTCCCCCGGTGTTCCCGCGGCGTCGAGAGCCGCCGTCAGTGCTGCGACTACCGCCCCATCGGCGGCCTCCCTACCAACGGCTGTCGGGTTACCAGAGCCAGCGATGCCGAAACCGTGAAGTTTTCCTGTGTCATCTACGACTGCAGCGCGAGTGCGGGTGCCACCGGCGTCGACGGCAATGAGCATCATTTGAGCGCTCCTTGTGAGACCGAGGCGAGAAGCCGCTTCTGGAAGATGACGTACACGATGAGCACAGGCAGGATAGTCATCACCGCGGCGGCGAACAGTGCCCCAAAGTCTACGTTGAACCCTGCTTGCACCGCGAAGACCTGTATGCCCTGTGTGAGCACTGACTTGCTGGGGTCGGTGATGAGGATCACGGGAAGCAAGTACTGGTTCCACAGGCCTACAAAATTCAGGAGGGCGATCGCCGACATACCTGGCCCTGCCATCGGCAGCATTACTGAGAAGAATGTTCGCCACTGTGAGGCGCCGTCAATCGCAGCTGCCTCGGCGATCTCGTGCGGAAGACGTTCAAAGAACGCGGTGAGAAACAACACTGTGAATGGGAGCGCGTAGGCCGTATAGGTGACGATGAGCCCCGCGAGCGAGTTCATCAGCCCAAACTGCTGCACGACGAAAAACAGCGGCACGACCGCGAGGAACACGGGGAACGTGAGCCCGGCGAGAATCAGGTTGCGGATCGCGGTGCGCCCAGGGAACTCGAAGCGGGCGAGCGCGTATGCGCACATTGCGCCGAGCAACATCGTGAGCGCGAGCGCCCCGCCGACGACAACAAGCGTGTTCATGAAAAACTCGCCGATGCGTGCGTCAGCCCAAGCGGTCGCATAGTTGGTGAATGACCACGAGCTCGGTAAGGCAAACGGGGAGGCAAGAATCTCCCGGCTCGACTTGAACGAGCTCATGACTGTCCAGAGAAGCGGAACGGCGATCACCACCGTCCAAATGACGAGCACAGCCTGCGAGCCAATTCCGACGAGCCGCTCTGACGGTGCCGATGCGCGCTTCCTGCGCGCGCGGGGGCCGGCCGCGCGAGTCGGTGTGAGCGCCGCCCTGTTCGGTGTAGAAATGGATGAGGTCACCGTGCAGCCTTCTTTCGTGGCCTGTGTGTGAGTCCGACAAAAGCGAATGTGAGCAGAGTGAGTAGGATACCCATGGCGCACGCAAGCCCGAACCGGCCCTCCTGAAACGCTGTCGAGTAGATCTCCTGGGTGATGCCAAGGGTCGACCGTTTGGGCCCCCCGCTCGGGTTGAACGCCTGGAGAAAGACGAATGAGTCGAGGGCAGCGATGCCCGCGTACACGTACGAGGTTTTCACGTTCGCGGCAATGCCAGGGAGCACGATCGACAGGGTGATGCGCATGCGGCCGGCACCATCGAGCCGCGCTGCCTCAAACAGCTCGGTGTCGATGCCGCGAATCGCTGCGATGAATAGCACCATGTAGAAACCCGACGTGGCCCACACCATGGCGGCGATTGTCGCTGCCATCGCGGTCGATGCCTCCCCAAGCCACGCGAAGGATTGAAACTGTTCGAGCCCAATCCCGGTCAGGGCGCCGTTGAGGATGCCGTTGTTCGGGTCGTAGACCTGCGCAAAGATAATGCCGATGATGATCGACGGGATCACGGCAGGAAAAAAGGCGACCACCCGGTAGAACGCTGAGCCGCGCACGCCCCGCACACCGCCGCGGGAGGGACCGGCGATAGTGACCATGACCGCGAGCAGCAGACCAATCGCGAGCGACAGCACTGGAAGCGCCGCGAGAATAATGAGGCTGTTGCGGATCGCGATGAGAAACGACTCGTCGCGAAAGAGTTCGAGGTAGTTGTTCAGCCCAACGAAGCCGAAACTGCCGCTGAAGCCACTCCAATCGGTCAACGAGTAGACGGCCGCCTGCAGCATCGGCCAGATCACGAAGACGAGGTAGAGCGCGAGGGGCACTCCGACGAATACGGCGAGCATAGAGACCCGGTCAAAGCCCCCGCGGGGCCCCCGGGCGCGAGCGCGACCGGGGGCCCCTGGTAGTGCGGTGACGGTCTCGGTCACTTGCCCACCTTGATCTTCACGATCGAGTCGTCTTCGCGAATCTTGTCCGAGAGCTTCTGCATCTCACTTGTGAGCGTGTCGACGTCGATACTGCCCGAGAGGAAGTCGTTCCAGATGCGGGTCTTGTCGTCGCCGAAGGGGTATGCGTCGGTGAAATCCCACGCGAACGCATTTTCGCCTGCGTTGTCGAGCAGGTCTCGGGCCGACACCAGCGATGTGGAGCCGAATCCGTCAGCTGGCACGGTGTCTTTCACGATAGTGAGCGACTTATTGATGCGCGAGAATTCTGCGGCCGCATCAGGAGAGAGCATGACGCGGAGCGTCTCTTTTGCGCCCGCGGCATTCGCGGCATCAGACGGCACTACGAAGCGGTTGCCGCCCGCGAAACGCATCGCCTCATATGGCAGAGCTGATTGTGTGGTGATCGTCGGCGCCGGGGCTCCGACCATCTCGAAGCCATCGGCGATCTCGTCGCCCATCTCGCCCTCGATCCACGACCCGGTCGGGTACATCAGGGCCTCCTGTTTGAGGCTCCACTGCGCCTGAGCCGCCTTGAACTGCGTGCCCGCGCCGCCGGGAATGAAGTAGCCAGCATCGACGATCTCCTTGAGGGCGGTGAACGACTGCTGCACCTCTGGCTGGCTCCAGGAGTCGGCCTCGAGGTTTGCAAGGGAAGCGAGCACATCGCGGCCGCCCTCCTTCACTGCGCTGTCGATGGCGAGCGAGAGATAGTAGGCCGAACCCTCCTTGCCCCAGGTGAAGAGGTACTTCCCCTCTTTCTTTGCGGCGGCGCCAAGTTCCATGGCCTCATCCCAGGTCTTTGGCGCTTCCCAACCGTACTTGTCGAACATCGACTTCGAGTACCACATTGCATGAACGTTGAGCGAGTAGTTGACCGCCGCAAGCTTGCCATCGTACTTTGCGAGGTCGAGCACGCCGGGGTACAGCGTGTCGGCGATGGGCTCGCCATCCAGGTTCATCGCGTTCGTGACCGAGGTGAGGTCTTCGATGTCTGGGAGCATCGACGCGACGGGGATGGAACCTGAGCCGGCGGAGTGCAGCAGGTCTGGTGGTGTGCCAGCGACGAATCGGGGCTGCACTTGCTGGGCGATCTGCGTCGACGGGGTGACCTTCAGGTCAACCTCATGGAGCTCTTGCATGGTCGGGGTGACGGTGTCGAAGAACGCGACGTTGTTCGCGTTATCAAAGATCACCGCGTCGACGGTGCTGCCTGCCGCGACGCCGAACGGGTTCTTCGCATCGCCCGTGGTGTCGCTGCCCTGGCTCGGGCGCTCGGCTGGCCCTCCGGGCGTTGCCGCGCACGCGCCGAGGGAAAGCGCGAGCACGGTTGCTCCCGCTGCTGCCGTGAGCACGCGACGGGACATGGTGAAACGTGGTGTATACATGGTGATCCTTCAAGTCCGTTGAAATTAGGGCAGAGCGTTAGGCGATGCGACGGATGCGCTCGCCATAGTGGGTTTCGTGGCGGCGGTTGTGCTCGTCGCCTCCAGGGATGTTTGCGGAGAGGAACACGGGGGGTGCTTGCCCCGCCCGCCCGAGTCGTTCCGAGATGCCAACGGTGAGCAGCTGCGCGATAAACGCCGAAGTGATCGAGGAGACAGCTCCGACCGGCGTGGATCCGGAGAGCACGGCGTCGCCATAGGGGGCGAGGTTGTCGATAACAATGTCGGCGATTTCGCTCAGGCGCTTTCCGCTCGGGTGGGTTGGGGTGACCCGTGAGGTGTGCTGGAGACTCGTGACCGCAATGACAGGGTGGCCTGCAGCCTTTGCGCGCAGCGCCATACCTACGATGGAACCGTTAACCCCGGAGTTCGAGGCGATAATGAAAGCATCTTGCGGCTCGCGAAGGATCGTGGAGAAGAGCTCATCGCCTATTTCGGGATCACGCTCCAGCGGCGGGAATCCAGTGAGAGCGCTGACGTCACGATTACCGCGGATTACGACGTCTCGAAGCGCGACCTTGTTCGTCGGGATCAGGCCACCGGCGCGACCTGCAATCTCCATCGCGAAAGCCTCGGAATGGCCGGTGCCAAATGCGTGGATCACCCCGTCAGCCGCGACGGTTTCACTGAGAAGTGCGATGGCGGCGTCAAAGCCGCCTTCCTCGGCGGTGCATGTCAGCTGAGCGAGTCGGCGCGCGACTTCATCGTGAAACTCCACGATGCGTTCTGTCATCAGGTTCTCCTTTGATGCGTCTGATCCACGACTAGTGAATCTCTAATACACTTAACCGGGTGAGTGTGAATGATTATTACACGTTGCGTGAACTCTGGGTGAATTGAATGTCAAAGCCGCCTACTTCGCCGCACGAAATCTCGCATTCGCGTCTACGATCGGAGCCAAGATGAACACACACCCCACCCCAGCAGCAGGGGCCGAAGCCACGCGCGGTGCGCTCATCACCGATCGCATTCAGCTCGCGCTGCCGCGCCTCTCGCAGGCGCATCAGCACATCGCGCACTACATTCTCGGCAACATCGAGCAGGTGACCCACCTGTCGGCCGCGCAACTCGCCACAGCTGCGGGCGTCTCGCAGCCCTCCGTGACGAGGTTCTGCCAGGCGCTCGGGCTCGCGAGCTACCAGGCGCTGCTGCTCGGCCTCGCAGAAGAGGTCGGGCACGGCAACGCGACCCTCAATCGTCCGCTTGTCGGCGGGCTCAGCCCAGACGACAGCCTGGAGCAGGTCGCGAACACCCTCACCAGGCTCGACATTGACGCGATGGAACTCGTCGCCCGCCAGCTCGACTTCGCGGCAATTGAGGCCGCGGCCCAGATGATCGCCGGCGCCAGACACACCGACGTCTACGGCGTCGGTGCGAGCGGCCTCATCGCGCAGGAGCTCGAGCTGCGGCTCTTCCGCCTCGGCGTGCCCATCCGGGCCTGGGTCGAAACACACGCCGCAGCCACGTCGGCTGCCCTGCGCAGCTCCTCCGACGCGATCGTCGCGATCTCGGCCTCGGGGCGCACGCGCGAAACCTACGAGGCGCTGCTCACCGGCAAAGAGCGCGGGGCGAAGACCATCGCCCTGACGAGCGACCCGGCCTCACCAGTGGCGCTTGTCGCAGACGTGCACCTCACCACGATGGGCACCGGAACAACGTACCGCACCGCCTCGTTCGCCGCGCGGCACGGGCAACTTCTGCTCGTCGATATTCTCTACACCCGCATCGCCCAGCTCGACCACGATCGGGCCCTAGAAGCCGTTGCAGCGACCGCGCACATTGTCACCAACCACCGGGTGCGCGACGCTCGCCCCGCACAGAAAGACGCAGAATGACAGAGATCTGGGCCCACGCACGAGGCGAGGGCGCCCCAATTGCAAACCTCCTCTCCTCCTACGAACAGGCGGTGCTCGAAGCCCCCGACGGCCTCGAACTCGACGTGCACCGCACCCGCGACGGCCACCTCGTCTGCGCGCATGACCCCGTGCTCTACGACGAGGCCGGCAAGGCCTGGGATATCGGGGCGCTCGACTATGCCGAGCTGAGTCACTACGTCGATCCGCGAACCACAGGCCCTGAGGGGCGTGTCAGCAGGCTCGACGAGGTCTACGAGCTTCTCCGGCCAACGGGCATGCGGCTGAACATCGAGGCAAAGAACCTCGAACGACGCTACCCGATGATGGCCGAGACAATCGCAGCCTCTGTCGCGGCCTCCGGCATGGCAGACCGCATCGTGGTGAGCGCATTTCACCACAGGTTGCTCCTCGACCTGCGCAACCACGCACCGGGCCTCGCGCTCGCGGCGCTCTATGCAGACGGCCTCATTCGTCCGTGGGACTATCTCGCGGGCATCGATATCCAGGAGGCGCATCCGCACTTCACTTCTCTCCGCGACAAGCAAACCGTTGTCGGACTACTGGAAGCAGGAATTACCATCCGTGCCTGGACTGTCAACGATTCATCCCTCTGGTACGAACTTGCGAAATTCGGAGTCCACGCGATTATCACAGACTTCCCGGTGTCTGCACGAGCTGCCATCGGGCGACAAAGAGAATTGCTCTCCGCCCAACGCTCGTAGCGTGTCGCCCGGAGCGCCCTAAGCGCGATAGCATTTAACCCCGAATCCGCCTTAAAGGATTGAAGCGCGATTTGAAGGGTTGCGCAATGCGCATAGGGAGCCCTATACCTGCTGTCATGTCTACTGACCTAGATGTGAGTACTTGAACCAGACCGGTGACAGGTGCCGCGATCTAGAAACGCACTTGGGAGTCAGCGTAATGTTCGGGCACTACAGATCTCGCGAGAGCACCCTCCACTACACACCTGGACGCGGCAGCTAACCGAGGCGGACATCATCTGAACCTGTTTGGTCCATGCGACGTTGCTCCATTTGATGACGCCACCACCACTGCCGCCCCAGCCGCACCCGCGGGAACCATCGTACTTACCCCACATGTTGCCGCGGCCAGGTAGGTAACGGGCTTTGTACCCTTTTCCACTATAGGCAGCCCGCGCCCCGGGAGTTGAGGACGACAGCCCAGTCGTACCTGACTCTCGTATCTGAGGAGATGCCGATCACCTAAGAACCCGCTCTGAGGTCTACCAAGTGCCCGCTCCTGGCACCACCCAGCGTTCCAGCAACTTGAAAGTGCTGCTCTACTCGTGCCGAGAACGACCACAAGCTGGTGCGTCTCTCCTTCTTCGCTGGCAAAGGAGATCTCGCCGAGAATTGCCGGCTGGCTATTTCCATCGAGTACTACTGCAGGCACGGCCGGGCCAAAAGCCCGGCATAACCGCAATGTCGCTGGCTTCCGCACCGATGATAACTTCGCCAGCTAGACGTGCGTCAGAACCAACTCATCGCGCGGGCCCGGTTAGGTCGCCATTCGCCACCAGACGCGCTGAGGCCCCACC
Organism: Leucobacter aridicollis; assembly: GCF_013409595.1. Lineage (NCBI taxonomy): Bacteria > Bacillati > Actinomycetota > Actinomycetes > Micrococcales > Microbacteriaceae > Leucobacter > Leucobacter aridicollis. The sequence continues at coordinate 2,871,228 of NZ_JACCBD010000001.1, forward strand.
GAGGAGTTCCCTTGCCAGTATCGAAGATCTCCGAGCTCAGACCGCGCGTAGGGGACTGTCAGCACGTACTCGCCGGGGCCCGTTGCAGGCTGGTGAGTGGCAAGCGCTCCCAGTGCGGTCGATTGAATGTTTACCACCTGGTTGAGGGTCGGGGTATCAAGCCCCGTGACCCGAATCGTGGTTTGTTGCGGTGCTGTCTGTTCAACACTTATCGCAAGACCCCTACCAACCTGATAGGTCCCGATGTTGGCGATAGCATCTGCGACCTCGGAGCCTTTGTGCAAGTAGGTCTGGACGCCGGTGACGGTGATTGTTCCCATCAATTTCGTAGGTGTGAAGACCCAACGTCCTTGCCCGTCAGCCACGATACTCTGGCTAAACGCCTCACCTCTTTCATTGGTAACCGTGAGATCGATACGAGCATGGGGGGCTCCGGATCCAACGAGCCTGGGGTAGACGCCCACCTCGATGCCATCTGCTGGTATCGCGCTTAAAGGTGACGGGGCCACAGCCGCCGGCTGAGGAGGCGTGAGAGCATCAGTGGCACCTACGTCTGAAGGCGTTGCATTGTCGTTTAGAATCGGGTCTTGGCTTGCAGCTTCTGTTTCGCTTGAAACCTCCCACTCACTATCCGCAGCAGCGTCTTCCTGATCGTTGGCCGCGTTGTCATTCTGATCCTCAGCGGTTTGTTCGGATCGTTTTGCATCGATGGACGTTGGAGTTCCCGGTAGACGACTAATCGGAGCGGTTGTGGGTGCTGCTGCCGTCGCAGAGAGAGCAAGGGTCGCAGCAAGGGCTCCCGCCGAGATCAGCGCCATGGGCGTCGTAAATGACTTGATCGCGCCTGCTTTAGCGAGGCTGCCCTCGGGGGACAATAGTGAAGGCTGCGACGCAAGTGCGGCCGCGAAGCTTTCAGCTGCAGCAGGTGATGAAGCTCCCGATTGAAGCCATGCTACAAACTGTTGAGCACCCACTCCACCGAGAATTCCTGGCAGCAATACAAGCGCGAGGCGCGAATGGACTTCCTCGGATTGCCCCGCAAGGATTGAGCACCTTCTGCAGTCTACGAGGTGGGCGTCCAGCTTCCTCTTTGCGGCGGCGCTAGCTTTTCCACGCGCGAGCTGCGGGAGTTTCTCAACAACCCGCCTGCACCCCTCGGGGAGATCTGATTGAGGTTCAAGATTCGCTGCAATCCATGCTTGCTTGAACCCTTCTCGCGCGCGAAGCAGCAGTGCTGAGGTGCTGTTCTCGCTCATCCCGAGGAAGACGCAGAAGTCTTTTACAGGGAGGTCTTCCACCTCTCGGTACCAAAGAACTTCCTGCCAGCGCGTGGGGAGTGTATTGAACACTTGGTAAGTGAATGATTTCTCAAGGATGGTGTCGCCAATATCTGGCGATCCAGCTGAGGAAAGTTCAAACACGTCGTCGTTGTTGCCTGTGATCTCTGATTCGGCGTTACTCCGGGACATGTTTGTAGCAATATTTCGCGCAGTCATCATCGCGTACGCCCGGAATGCTGTTTGCGGGCCTTTCCCGGCCTGGATCTGCTGGAGGATGCGCATGAACGTCTCTTGGGCAATATCGTCCGCGTCGAACCCAGTGAAGCATCGAATCGCGACGGTGAGATTCGATGAGTGCCGTTTCCACAACTCTGCATATGCGTCATTGATGCCGCTTCGCGTGAGCTCGACAAGAGCCATGTCGGATGCGTTTGAGATGTCAATTTTAGGCATTGTTGTCTCTGTGGGTTTGGTCCAGCATAAACCCATGCTGGATGGTTGTTTGGACTAGTGCTTGAAGTATTTTCAGAGTCGCGTCAGATTCTGTGCGTCATATGCGTCTATGTATCTGGTCGGGTGATGAATCTATCTGGTTGGTTCAGCGCCTTGCCTGTTGTGTGAGCGAGATGTCCGCGCCCCCCAGTGGAAGTTTCGCATAACCACGCCGCATGCCCGCTTGCCGGGGACCCCCCGTCCCGGCAAGCGGGCACTTTCGTTTTAGCGGGTTTCACGGGTAGCGATCTGCAGGTGAAAAGAAAGCCGGATCCGCTCCGTGAGGAGACAGACCCGGCTTTCATAGCAGGCTAGTTCCGGACTGCCTGACCTCGACGGCGTTGCAGCCACAAGCCAAGAAGCACGAGTACTCCAACTCCACCAGCTCCGAGGAAGATGGCGAAGGTGCCCATGCCACCCGTCAGGGGGAGCACAGGGCCCGTTGACTGCTCGTTCTCGATAGGCTGCTCGATCACTGTCGCGCCGAGCACATCGATGTAGCGAGGTGTCGGGTCAAGTTGATATCCCGCTGGTGCGCGAGTTTCAACGAGCCGGTAGCGGCCGTCATCGAGCGGCTTCACCAGGAACTTGCCTGGCTCTGGATCGGTATCCACGCCACCACAGTCAGCAGCTGACGTAACGACACAGTCCTTGACTGCGATCGTATCCCCAGCGGGCTGACCCTTGGAGTCGACTGGCGTAAGTTCCCACTCGGAACCTACGAGACGCTCGACGTCAGTCGTACCGGCAGCGATTTTCTCCCAAGCAAGCGAGGAGGGCAGCACCGTTATACCCGCAGGGTCGCAGTCCTCTTCGAGCGTACCTTCAGCTTCTGAGCCAGGGACAACGCAGGCGTTGTTCACGAGATTTCCCTCGCCGGTGCCAGCGGCAAGGGTGACCTCATACTCGATCACCACTCGGTTATCCTCTCCCTGGAGCAGTTCCGCAATCACCGCCTTGCCGTCAAGCAGCGTGAGACCAGCTGGGAGCGGGTCGCGCCTCGCGAGATCTACCTTATCGTCCTCGATCACAAGGTTCTTCAGGGTTTCGTCACCAGTGTTCGTCACTACGAGCCGGTACGGCACTGTGTCGCCAGACCGGTGCTCCGGGTAGTCATCAATGTCGTTCGCATCATGCCAATTACCCTGACTGTCCTGCACGTACTTCTTGAGAGTCACGGATCGCTTCGCGCCGATCTCAAACTTGCTTGACGTGCGCATAATTAGCTTTGTTCTATCCGCCCGCGCTTCGGCCGTGTTGACAAAGACATCTTGATACGAAGCGCCTTCAGTGACCACTGGAATCGCGAATTCGTAACTGGCTCCTGGCACCAGCTTTGGACCTACCACCCGAATCGCCGTAGCGTCCGCCATAAAACTTGTCGACCAGATACTTGAACCGCTTGGGTTCCCGGCTTCACCGTTGCTTGGGTGGGCAGGATCAGCATCGATTGAGGCGGGATCCTTCGACGTGTAGTACACCGTTGCCCCAGCGGCGACCACGGGTCCACTCAGCTTGTATGTACCGTGGAAATCAGTTCCCCGATGATCTCCGTTGTAAGGGAGAATATCGATGGTGTCAGTGAACGCTTGGACGCGCGAGTCGGTTGAACTAAGTCGCACTGTCCACAAACCATTGGCGACACCATTTTTCTGAGGCACAATCGATTCGGCTGCGGTCTTGGTAATCATCGTGATACCGCCATCAACAATTCTGGTCGACGCACTGTCTTTCGCAGTCATGCATTTGTCTTGGTTTCGTAAATCCTTGACCGTACAAGTCGCGGCAGCTAGCGCCTGATTGGTAAACACGTCCCCGGGTTCGGCCGTACCAGAGATACGCGCTTTGAACGTCACAAAATAGTCAGTGTTCGTTCGCGCGTCTGGCAACGTCCAACTAATCACGCCAGTTCCGGTGTCTACAGCAGTGGGCTCAAGGGAGGCGCTGCCCTGCAAATATTCAACACCGTTCGGCAGAACATCCTGCAGTTGAATATTCGCTATCACCTGGTCCGAAAGGGATTCAGCGCGGACTCGAAGCGTGTAGTCAACGGTTGCCCCGGGCAAAACCTCTCCCTGAGCCACGGACTTCTCAACGACAGGCTTTGCGGATACGACTCGAAGCACATCTCGGCCGGGCCCGGCGAAAGGGTAGCGCAACCCTGGGGTAAGAACACCATACCCAGGGTGCTGGTCCGCTCGTGTCTCACGCGTACCCGTAAACCATTCGTCCCAATGGTAACCAGAATCATCCGTTATTTTGAACGACGTCCACGACCAGATATCTTGTCCAACCCGGACATCATCTTTAACCTTCGAGTCAACGTATAAGTCCGCCCCATGGGAACTGCGCTGTTGAACAGACGCAAGAATGCCGTGAGGGACATTCACTCGGACGGCCTTTACAAGACTCAAGTCCGAAGGAAGTGTCTGAGTCCACCCTGTGGTTCCTCCGCAGTCAACAAAGGTATTGGGGTTATAGTTCGGGTGATTGGGGTTGAGGTTGTTGTTAATCCCATTACCGATGTAATACCAATAGCGCACGTTTTGACTGCCAGCGTATGGCTGCGTGCGACCTTCCTCGTCAACCCAACCGAGCGTTGCGGACTGAAACTTCACATACTTTGTATCAAGAACCTGGCAGAGCTGCGCGTCGGTGTAGCCTGAGCGGATAGGCACAGCTACCCCAGATACAGCACGCACTGTATCCTGTGCCATGGCAAGAGACGTATTCTGCCAAGCAGTTCCCGGAAGCGGCTCGGGCAAGGTGCCCAGGACCCAGCCTCCCGTCCAGCTTCCGCGAAGTGCGGAAGCGCTGGCCGAGTTGTTCGCAGCATCATCGGCTACAACAGCACCGCTTCCTGGCGCAACGTAGTTAATTTGCGGAACGGTAAGGGAGATATCTCCAGGACGTTGATACGTGAATGAGAACTTGATCAGCCCCGACGCCACCACATCCCATTTGGACGGGAGGTCGACGCCCGCTCCGTCTTTTGTGGGTACCTGTTGTTTCGAATAATCAATACCAGCGAGAGTCAAACGAAATTGATTGGTTCCGGTGCGAGTAAGTGAACAAGTTCCCGGAAATGAGGCCTTCCGATCTGCTGGGGCATCGGAGCTAGAGTATGGGTGTCCTGATGACCCGTAATTAAGCGGTTCACACCCCACGGCCTGAAGCTGTGTTCCGGCAGTGTTGGTTAAGTTGATTGTGTAAGTCAGAGAGCTGGGTCCGCGCTCCCCGCCTGGAGAATGCCGCAAAGACCACGGAAACATTACTGTGTCATCAGGCGAGCCAGGAGTAGCGATCGGGTTTCCGCCATCGAATTTGATGTCCATTCCAAACGGGTTCACAATATTCAGCGCAGGCGTCGTGGCGCTCACTCCCCCCACACTTCCCCGAACCAACACTTTGTCGCCGCTGGAGCCCGTGACCTCTATGCCACTCACCATCAGTTCCGCCGTGCCCTGATCTCGAGTACCGAAATTACAGATCAGCCTCGAGCCGTCTGTTGAGATTTCGGAAACAGGGTCTAGAGGCACCGAGGGATTCAGGGTGTCAGTAAGGCAAGAAGCAGGCAGCTTGGTAAACGCCCCGTTTTCAACTGAGAGCATAAGCGTGACGTTGTCGACAGGATCGTTCGAAGGCGCAGGAGAATCATCATTGACGTTGTACCTCCAAACGGACTCCACTGTGTCTTTCGTCGACACTTCGTTTGGGGTACTCGCTTGCCACTCACCCTCGAGCTCGTAAACCGTGGCAGCCTGAGCAGGCTGCGACTCCACAATCCCTGCTGAGCAAACGAGTGCTGCACTTACGCTGAGAGCAACGACAGTCTTCCTCGACGCTCTCAGTTTTCGCTTGAGATATCTCGGTCGTTCCGTTCTCCGCTTTTGCATTCTTTCCCTCCGCACACTTGTCATGCTGTCTGCTTGTTCCGTTTTAAAGTGGGGTGTCAGGGGAGAGGGAGGAAATAGGCCTCCGCTCCCCCCCTTGACAACGCTCGGCGCTCCTACCGGAGCTCAGTGCTGTCACCCACCACAGCCATGAACTACTCCTGGATGGAGGTCTTACGACGGTTCATCAGCACCAAGCCGGCAGCAACTGCGACTGCAGCAACACCACCTGCGATGATCAGGAACTGACCCGACCCACCGGTGAGCGGAAGCTCAGGGACTTCCTGCTGCGTGTTCAGGATCTCGACGTTATCCGATACGGTCGTCTCGCCCTTCTTGACGGTCACTGCAGTGAACGGGTTGTCCGGGAGGACGTAACCGGCGGGAGCAGCGATCTCCTTGAGGACGTAGCAGCGCTGCTGCGCGTCGATAACGGGGTTCTCGCTGTCGCTCACGAAGAGGCCAGGGATCGAGATGACACCGGTACCTGCCGAGGTGAATGAAGTCTCACCTGCAACGGCGATTGCATCACCGGTTGCTTCAGCAGCCGAGCAGTCGTCTGCGTACGGGTCAACTGCGTTGTACACCTCGAACGTTGCGCCGTTCAGGCGACCCTCGGTACCAGTGGTGCCGGCGGCACGCTTCTGAACTTCGAGGCTGCCCCAGTTGCTCTTGACCTCGTTCGAAGGTACCGGCGGGTTGGTGTTCGGATCGAAGCCGGGGTTGTTCGGCCACAGCTCAGCCTGGTTAGTGATCGTACCGTTGCCGAGTTCGGTGACGGTACCTGCGAACACGACCTGGATCTTCTTGCCGGCCTGGGCGTTCGGGCCCTCGTTCAGCCATGCAAGACCTGCGGCGGTGAAGTTCATCGTAACCTGCTGGCCATCAACAGTGAGCGTGTAGTACGACGCATCAAGTGCCGCACCATCGACGGTCACAGCCATGTCAGCGGGGTCAACCGGGGTGAGGCGTGAATCAAGGGTGTCTCGGATAGCGAACCCAGTCCAGTCCTCGCCCGTGGTGGGGATCGGAGCGGTAACCGGGAACTTCACGACTGAGCCAAGGCCCATGTCCTGCTGCGGGTCGATCGTCTTCTCGATCGATGCTTCGCCGTTCTTCGGGTATGCGTGTACGTCGTATACCCAACCGTTTTCGTGCGGCATTGGGACCGTCACGATGAACGGCGCTGCCGAGTCAATGATCTGTGCCGGAGCATCAGTCTCACAGACCTGGTACGCGCCAATCGGGAGTGCTACGTTTGCTGCACCCTTAGCGTCAGTACCGGGCAGAGTGATTGCGCTACCGAGCTCGTAGCCTGCGGGTGCCGTGCAGTTATCGCCAGGGGTGAGGCTTGCGAGAGCGTCCCAGTTCGATGCCACGGAGAGATCAACTGCTACGCCGTCCTTCAGCAGGGGGTAAGCGGTGAAGATCACACCTTCGACTGGATCGGTGAAATCACCGTCAGCAGGAGCCTCGCTGATGTCACCTTCCTTCGGGGTGACCTGGTGCAGGTACTTGTGTACCGTGAGCGACCCTGTGCGGTCGAAGTCGATATCCCCGAAGCTCTGCGGTGCAGCAACTGCTGCGCTGCTGGTTCCGAAGAGAGCGGTCAGCCCGATGGCGGCTGCGCCAATCGTTGCGGCGATCCGCCGCGGTGTGTTTCGTTCAGTCAACTGAACGTCTCCTTCCTAATAGAGAGTGCCCCTCTGGCTCTCGGGAAATTGACGCAGCTGCATTCAACAGCGTCCCCCATTGAGACCATACAGGCAGCCGTAATCTGACGCGCACTTCCGAGTTTTTATTTTTTTATAGATGCACGCAGTTTGGTTCGTGTGTTTTGGTCAATTACATGTGCGGTTCAGACAATATCTATATTGTTTCCCTTGCCTGAACTGTGGCTTTTCAATGTATTCATCCGTCGCGGCGGGTGCCGCGACGGTCGATGAATCCTCGATGAACGACATATGCCGCAATCACCAGTGTTCCTCCCGCGCCAATGACGGCCCACCAGGGGGTGCCCGGGATAACCGGCGGCTTACCTGCAGCGGCTAGGTCTTGAGGTGGCGTGGGGGTGATTCGTTTGCCGGTCACCACAATTCGGTGACTATTGACCCCCAAAGGGGTACAGGTGATCAGTGTGACAAGGTCCTCGCCCTCTCGAGCACGAAGTGAGCTCGTTTCGGTGGGCTCGATGACCTCGACCTCGAAAACTTGGTAGGTGAGTACTTCACCCATTACCTCAACGGAGAAAGTGTCACCCTTGCGCACTTCGTTGAGGTTCGTGAACATAGTGGAATTTGCGAGCCCGCGGTGAGCGGTAATCACTGACCTGGTACTGGGCCCACCTACGGGCAGGTGGGATCCTTCAAGGTGCCCCGCGCCTCGGAGGAGTGTCTCGTCCGATGTCCCGTGGTACACGGGGAGATCCACGTCAATTGCGGGGATGCGGATTCGGGCCATCAGCCCGTCTTCGCTTGCTCGGAGCAGTTCGTTGTATTTGAGATCAGTGCCGGCAAGATTGCCGGTACCAACCGGGACATTACCGCCCGCTTCAAGCTTCACTCCGGCAGCCAGAGCATCGTTGTATACCCGTGCGAGCTCAAGCTGCTCTGTCTTTCCAGGGTTGAGGTTCTCAAGGTCAAACGAGGCATTTTCAATAACCTGCGACTGGTTGTACGAAGACAGCCATGATGCAGTCATAGGGTAAAGAGCTGTCACCATGCCGCCGATAGCCAGAACGGCGATACTCCAGGACAGGAAGCTCGGGCGCCAACGCGCCGATTTGCTTGCTGTTTTCTTCACACAGTCCCCCTAGACCTTGAGCGATGGTTACTTCTCTTGGATATCAGACATTTTTCTGCCCAGTAATCTGACGTGAGTTCGCTGCGGGGTGACCTAATCAAAGAGACAAAGGTGTTCTCGGGGCACCCTGGCTCGATTCACGCATTTTGGGATCGGGGAAAGGCACAAACCGACGACGTGGAACATCCGATCAGCGACCCGCCACGGATCCCCTAACCAGTCTGCCAAGGCTGTCACACACTCATCCACGACCTTCTGACGTCGACGAAGACGTGGCGGAAGCTCCCTCGTGTGCAAGCGAACCATGTCGCCCTCGAGTACGTCCGTGACGAGCACGAAAGAAAGCTGGCCTCCCCGTTCCCTCGGGGTGCCTCAGCCTTGCGCGACTACCTCTGAACCGGGAGTGCGCGACGGCTTGCGTCGATTCGGGAGGCACACACCAGGTGTGCTGAGACCGAGCGAAACGAGGCATCACATGGCATCCATGACTCCCACCACGTTCACTTCCGAAGCGGGCATCGCCGCCCGCCGAGAGTTCGAGAAACGCATCACGCAGCTGCGCGAAGTAAACCGGCTTTCCGTAGAACATGCTGCGGCACTCACGCAGGCGACAACTGACTCTGGCAGTTTGGAAGCATGGTCAGAACGGATTGAAGTCGAATGCGAACGGCTCAACATCACGGGTGCAGAACGTGCCTACCTCCATTCTGTTCCTGACGGCGCCGCAGGCGGTATGGAGCCGATGACGTGGGCTGAGGCGACCAGGCGCGGAATGTACGAGGCACTCCACGAGTCCCACGCAGCAGCACAGCGCTACGAGCACGATTCTCGGGCACTTTCGGCGCAGTCACCTACCTGGTAATCCCGCTTCACAGTGTGGGCTGCACCTTTCGGTGCAGCCCACACGTGTTTCTGCCACTGCGCGCGCTCCCCCTTCGTATTCCGATAGCGAATTTCGGATGTGTCGGAGGTTGGACCGAGAATGGCCAGAAAGCAGCGTGTTGCTGATACCCAGTTAGCGTTCGACCTCTGGGGCGAATTCGACAGCGTAGACCAGGAGGAAACACATGTACGACCAAGAGATGCTCGCGAAGCTGCAGGCGACGTGGCCGGAGACGACCGACTACCTGACGAAGCTCGGACAGTTGAACAACGACCTGATGGTACTCAGGGAGATGAAAGCAGCGGACGAGCACACTCCGTCGTGGCTGGAACTCCTAGGGTACAGCGAGGACGACTTCTTGAAGACCCCGACAGCGGTGGAAGTTCTCCGGTTCTTGAATCAGCAGGGAATCGTGGTTCAGTCGAGGCTGACGGTTCCGAAGTTTCTGGAGTTCCATACGGACCAGGAGGAACTGTACAAAGCGGGCGAGGAGTCCACCCCGGAGGTTCTCGAAGTATCGCCCCCTCTGGAGCTCCGCGACGAGTACGACGCGATGCTGTGGGCTCTGCCGGAGTTGCAGAAGAAGCTCGTCGAGTGGGCGAAGCAGACCGCGTCCCGTCACGGCTCCCCGGCACCACTCATGACGCTCACCCAGGCGACAATCTTGATGCTCGTAGTAGAGGCGTTGGACCACGATTTGAACAAGTCTCCCGGGTGGCAGGCGGAGTGTCTGCAGTCCGCACTCTCCAGCGAGTTCTATCAGAAGGCCGCACACCCACTCCCCTAGAGGCGGCAGAGCTCCAGCGCTTCCCGGGCTGGGGCGCAACCCCGGAACTGTTCGACCCGGGGCACTCGAAGTACCAGGATGAGCGTGATGCGCTTACGGATCTGTGGGGCGAGGAAGAATGGGCTGCCGCGCGCCGAACCGTCCTGAACGCGCACTACACGAACGATGCCTACGTCGACGCGATGTGGGACGCGCTCGACGCGCTCGGCGTTCCTGAGACCGGGCACGTGCTTGAGCCTGGGTGTGGGACGGGCAACTTCATCAAGGCAGCCGGCACGCACCAGGTCACGGGCGTTGAGCTCGACCCGACGTCGGCAGCGATCGCGCAGGTCCTGAACCCGCAGGCGGTGATTCGGGCGGAGTCATTCGGGGACACGTTCCTCACCCACGACGGCTACGACGCTGTCATTGGGAACGTGCCGTTCGGGCAGACCCGGCTCTACGATCCCGCATACAACCGGGCGAACCTGTCGCTCCACAACCACTTCATCGTGAAAGCACTCCGACAGACCAAGCCCGGCGGCATCGTCATGGTGATGACGTCCAGGTGGACGATGGACGCGAAGGCCGAACAAGCACGCCGCGAGATCTCCACCTACGGGGAGCTCCTTGGCGCGGTGAGGATGCCTGCAGGCGCGCACGGGGAGACAGCGGGGACAGACGCAGTCGTCGATGTCCTTGTCCTCCGCAGGCACCTCGGAGACACACCTGAAAGCGAGCCGACATGGCTTCGGACAGTGGACATCGACGGGGACGCGGGGACAGCCCGCGTCAACAGCTACTTCCACGAACAGCCAGGACACGTGCTTGGCCGGCTTGGGACACGGAGTGGACAGTTCGGGCCAGAAGTGTCCGTATCCGCTGTCGACGTCTCCCCCACCGTTGTCGCGCCGCTCCTTGCGGACAGGCTCCGGGACATTGTCCAGGACGCCCAAGTCACCGGGCGGACATGGGCGGCAGACGGGCAGGTCGTGTCCGAACGTCCTGTCGCAGGAATTGTCCAGGACTCGAAACTGTCCATCGGACATATCAGCGTCCAGGACGGTGTCCTCATGCAGCAGGGCGTCACCGAGCTTGAACCGGTGAATGTCCCGAAGAATGCGATGCGTGAGCTCTCACATTTGGTGTCCCTCAGATCCGCTGCGGTGCTCCTCCTCGAAGCAGAAGCATCGTCTGCGGAAGACACCGAGCACATTGCTGTCCTGCGTGAGGATCTCAACCGGATCTATGACTCGTACCTCGAGGCGTACGGCCCGATAGGCCGGTCGACCACGACCGTTCGCGAACGACCCGGGAAAGACCCGGTGATCACCAGGCGGTTCCCGGCAGCGATTCGTGCGCTCCGTATCGACCCGCACTACGCCACCGTCGCAGCACTCGAGCACTACAACGAGGACACCCATACGTCCAGAAAGGCGACGATATTCCGTGAACGTGTCGTGGGAGCGGTCACCCTGGTCGACCGCGTCGATACCCCGGAAGACGCAATCCGGGTGTCGCTCGAGCGCACCGGTTACGTCGACGTCCCGCTTGTCGCTTCGCTCCTTGACGTCGACGAGGCTGCCGCGGTCGACCAGGTCGCAGATCTCGTGTTTCTCGACCCGGATGATGACACCCGGTATCTGCCGGCGGCCGAGTACCTCTCCGGGAACGTGCGGAAGAAGCTCAAGGAAGTGCGCGAGCTCGCCGTCGTCGACGCGACGTTCCAGCGCCACGTCGACGCCCTCACCGAGGTCATTCCTGCAGAGGTGGGGCCGGCCGAGATCGACGTCCGGTTCGGTGCCGGCTGGGTGCCCGTGAGTGACGTGTCTGCGTTCCTTGAGCACGAGCTCAAGCGGGGCGTGAAGACGATCGAACGCATCGACGGGGAATGGAAGTTCCAGCTCGCGGGGAAGTCTCCCGAGACTGTTGAAGCGAAGTGGGGCGTCTCCGGTGACCATGTGAAGCTGGGCGCAGCGCAGGTCATGAAGAAGGTGATGAACGGTGAGAAGCTGGAGCTTCGGTACCGGCCGGATAAGGACGGCCCGTCCGTGTTGGACCAGGTCGCTACCGAAGCGTTGCAGGAACGCGCAACCGAGCTGCACGACGTTTTCCAGGACTGGTTGTGGCGGGACGGGGAACGTGTGATTCGGCTGCAGGAGCGCTACAACGACATGTATAACGGGATCGCGCTCCGCTCCTACGATGGCACCGAACTCGTGTTCCCGGGCAAGGCGAAGTCGTTCAACCCGCGGCCGCACCAGCACGCGGCCGTCGCGCGCATGCTGGCAGAGCCGGCAGTCGGACTGTTCCACGAAGTCGGGGCCGGGAAGACGGCTGAGATGGTGCTCGGAGTGATGGAGCTGAAACGGCTTGGCATGGCCGAGAAGCCTGCGATCATCGTCCCGAATCAGATGCTTGAACAGTTCACGCGAGAGTTCAAACAGATCTACCCCCGAGCACGTGTCCTCTCGGCCGGCAGCGAGGATATTGCCAACGCTGCAGGTAAAGACGGCCGCAAGCTGTTCGTGGCGCGTGCCCGCAGCGGGAACTGGGATGCCGTCATCATGACGCATGGCGCATTCGGGAAGATCGGGCTCGGCGCCGCGCGAGCCGACTACGCGCAGCAGCGGCTCGATGAGCTGCGCGACGTGCTCGAGCAGAAGCTAACGTCCGAGCTGTCAGACAAGTCAGTGAAACGGCTCGAGGAGAGCTTGTCCAAGCAAGAACAGAAGCTCAAGCAGATGCTCGATCTCGACCACGACGAGGGCGTGACCTGGGACGAGACCGGCATCGACTATCTCTGCATTGACGAAGCCCACCTGTACAAGAACATCACGGTTCAGTCGTCCGTTGAAGATCTCGCAAAGCAGGGCAACGACAAGACGACAGACCTCGATATGAAGCTCTGGTACCACCGTGAGCACCTGGGCCAGTCACGTGTCGCGACGCTGGCGACTGCGACACCGCTACCGAACTCGATCATCGAAATGTACGTCATGATGCGGTACATGCGGCCCGACCTTCTGAAGGACGCACAGGTCTATTCGGCAGACGACTGGGCGCAACAGTTCACCGAACAAGTCACCGCCGTGGAAGCAAAACCCGATGGTGGCGGATTCCAGGTCAAGACCCGCACGACAAAGTTCAGGAACGTTCCCGAACTGCTTCGCATGTGGCACGTGCCCGGAGACGTGAAGACGCAGGCAGACCTCGCGCTACCCGTGCCGGCGATCGCGAGAAACGTCGACGGAGATCGAGCACCCGAGATGGTGATTGTCCCGGCGAATGAGGAACAGGCCGCGGGTATGGCTGACCTCGTGGAGCGCGGCGACGCAGTCCGCCGAGGGCTGGTTGACCCCAAAGCCGACAACATGTTGAAGATCACGTCGAACGGGCGCGCACTCGCCCTCGACGCCCGCCTCTACGGCGGGAGCGAGCCTGCTGAATGGGAAACCACGAAAGTGAACGTCGTCGCGGACAACGTGTACGACATCTGGGCCGAAAACCAGGACCGCGAGTACCTCGACGAATGGGACGAGATCTCCGCAAACCGAGGCGCATTGCAGATCGTGTTCGCTGACCTTGGCACGCCGTCGACGGACGGTCGTTGGGACGCCTACACGGAGATCCGTGAGCAGCTCCTCCAGAAGGGGATCCCTGCGTCGCAGATCCGGTTCATTCACGAAGCCGGCAACGACAAGGCGAAGGCTGAACTGTTCCAGCAGGCGCGTGACGGCCGCGTCCAGGTGCTTTTCGGGTCGACCGAGAAGATGGGCGTCGGGACGAACGTGCAAGCCCGCGCGGTCGCACTGCACCACGTCGACGCACCGTGGAGACCGACAGACGTCACACAGCGTGAAGGGCGCGCGATTCGGCAGGGCAACCAGAACGACGAACTGCGCATTCTCCGCTACGCGACCGAGGGATCATTCGACTCGTACATGTGGGGCACCCTCGCAAGGAAGGCGACGTTCATCGAGCAAGTCCTCACGGGAAGGCTCGATGTCAGAGAGGTCGAGAACTCGACCGAGATGGCGCTGCAGTTCTCCGAGATGCAGGCGATCGCCGCCGGCGACATGCGCATCCTCGAAGCCGCGAACCTCAAGAACGAGGTGCAGAAGCTGTCCCGGCAGGAGCGCGCACACTCGAGGAAGATCTCGTCGGTGCAGGCACGCCGGCTTGCACTCGGGCAGGGCATGGAAGTTGCAAAGCATGACCTTGAAGTCATGCGGAACCTCGCGCCGAACGTCGTGGATACCCGTGGCGACAACTTCACGGGCCGCGTCAGGCCAAAGAGCTGGGCGGAAGCACCGAACTATCGTGAGCGCAAACAGTTCGGGCAAGCCCTCAAAGTCGCAGTCGGGCGTGCACGTGAGGCACTGGGACCGTACGGGTTTACATCGAACAACGCCGCGTACCCGAGACCGCTGGGCATCCAGGTATCCGTTGCTGGGCTTAAGTGGGAGACGCAGCTGAGGTGGAACGCGCACAAGCAGTCGGACCCGATTGTCGAATTCTCCGCAGGCCGCACACACAAGGCGATGCAGCTCCGCATGGCCTGGTCACGCATCCAAGAGGGCGACGAGTCGTGCCTCGCACAGTCGTTCGAGCTTCAGGCCCGCGACCTCCCCAGGCTGATCGAGGAACATGAGGAGACCGTGGTGGCTGCGTCTGAGGAAGTCACAGAATTGCTCCGCCTGGAACAAGAGGAATGGCCGAAACAGGTTGAGCTTGCCGCGGCGCAATCGCAACTGACCGACATCCTCAGGCAGTTAGAGCAAGAAGCTAGAGAACTCACTGGCCAGGCCTCAGCCGTGTACGGGGTTGAACAGGAACCTACGACTCTGGAGAAACTGCAATCGGTTCAAATGTAGAGCGGAGGATGCTCGTGGGCGTTGAACTTCCCCAACGCCTCTTTCGAGTATGGGGGTGCCTCTTGTTCGGCTTTTGATTGCGGTTCCCGGCATCTATTCGATTGAAATGGTGACTGACCCCGGGGCGACTGGTGGGCTCTTGGCCTCGTTGCGGCACCTGGTTGCCGAATCAGAGTGCGGTGATATCGTGCAAAACATGAAGTCAGCACTGATGCGTCAACGAATCGTTCGGGTAACAACTTGGACTATCCTCGGGGTTGCCTTTATCGGGTGGGTCGTATCACTCGCGATCAAAGCACCTTGGACACCGTGGTTCACGATCATTTTTTGGACGGTTCTGGCAGTCGGTGTGTTAGTTCGGGTACTTACTCGTTCCCGTGGAAAACGGTCTTCCCTTGATGCGTTCCAAGACCTGAACCAGATCTATCAAGGCCGAACTCAAACGCCGGCACCAGGTCACGTGCCCGCACAGAGCGTGGAGATCGGTGAACCATTCCGGAACTCGCCCCCAAGGGCACCTGACCCAAACGAAGTGAGCGGAGAGGAGGAACCTCCTCTCCGCTCACAGTAGTCTCCTGCGAACTACTGGAACATGCCTGCCGCCCCTACGGGAGTGGAGGCGGACATCATCTGAACCTGTTTGGTCGATGCGACGTTGCCCCATTTGATGACGCCACCACCACTGCTGCCTCCGCCGCCGCAGCCGAGCGAACCATAGTACTCATCCCACACGTTCCCTCCGCCAGGTAGGTGACGGGCTTTGTACCCTTTCCCCTGTAGGCAGCCTGTGCCCAGAGAGTTGAAGTCGACAGTCCAGTCGTATCCGACTGTCGTATCTGCAGAGATGCCGATCACCGAGCAACCAGGCACTGAGGTGTACCAAGTGCCTGTTCCTGGCGCAACCCAGCCTTTCCAGCAACTTGCAAGTGCTGCTCTATTCGTGCTGGGGACGGCCGCAAGCTGGTGCGTCTCTCCTTCTTCGCTAACAACGGAGATCTCACCCACGGTTACCGGCTGGCCATTTTCATCGAGTACAACTGCAGGAGCGGCCGGGTCGAAGCCCGGCATAACAGCAATGTCTGTGACTTCCCCATCGATGACAACTTTGTCGCTAGTCGGCTCGATGCCTTCGGCACTCATTTCAGTGCCGATCGGCAATGACTCTACCGGCGGGGATAATTCCGCCGCAGAAGCAGGGGCCCCAACAGCCACCAACGCCCCAACAACCGCCACGATTGAAAGAGTTGTTTTGATCTTCATTTCATCCCTCCAGTGTTTACCGGCAGCATTACCGGTACACCCAGGTTGGAAATACCCAGATGATTCGAATTGATCGTGCGGGACACTCATTCCATAGAGAGCCGAGTGAACCCACCACGATCCAGACGCTCAATACGACTGGGACGGGACGAGTGTTCCTCGCTTAGCTCATAGTCTGGAACAAGATCTCGCACATCCCACACTATGTGACCTCACTCCTTTTGTCACCAGGTCGCGTCGGAACAGCACTTTTGCTATTTGATCAGGGCAAATGAGCCGCCCAGTGTTGAGTGGAAGGTGAGAGCCCTGCTGTTGGGCGCACGGCATCAAGTGAGCGGGCCAGGTGATCCGATTCGTGGAGAGAGCGCCCGGTAGGCCGCAAAGCTTCACCGGCCACTGCCCGATCTCGTTCACGGTTCTGAGCGACACGGATCTCAGGACCGAGCGCGTCCTCACTGTCAATGCCGTACAGTTCGCGATAGCAGGCCACAGTCGCTGCCCGGCGCCGCCACTCTTCCGATGCTCCGGGCGTTGCTTCCCCCAGTTCCGAGAGCCAAGGCTCTTTGGTAGCGATCGCTCGGTCAACTAGCTGCTCGGCGCGCAGCAGAATCGCTTGTTCACGGTCTTCCAACTCTGCCTGGAACTGGGGATCGGGATGCACTGGTGCGCGTTCGATGAGGCCTGCCACGAGCCTGCCTCTCCCACGGTGCCTGGCGGCTGTCGCTCCGGCGTCGACAGTGAGGTTATAGCGCGCCTGCATTAGCCCTGCGAGGCGCGCCGACAGGTTCTTCGTCTTCTGCCGGTCGATCGATTCCAGCGATTCGCGCACAGCGCCTTCGACGGGGACTTCGCCTCGTTCTTGGAGGGCTGCGATGGTGCGTGCAAGCTTGAGACTGCTGCGATGCTTGTCGGGCTCGTCCCCCACGAGATCGATGCCGAAGCTGTTCAGCATTGGAGCGTGTTCCGCTGCAAGGTAGTCGAGCTCTGTGTAGTCGTCGACGAGCTTCCCGAGCCGAAAGTGCAGGACGGCGAGTGCGGTCCTTGCGGTCCCAAGTTCGCGGCTCGCGAGGGCTTCTTCGATGGTGTCTCGCGGGTCATGCCCGAGCTGTTCGACACGTCGGACATTCGCGAGCACCGGGCCGAGGTAAGGCGATTCGTGGGATTCCTCGTCGACAAGTCCCAGCTGGGTGAGGAGCGGCAAATACTCGTCCTCGAGCTGAGACGCGATCAGCGTCTGGTACTCGGCTGCGAGCTGCCGGATCGAAGACACCCGTTCGAGTTCATCGGCGGCAGCTTGGTGAGCGGAGGGCGCGCTCTGCTTGCGAAGGACTGTCTCGAGTGTGTCCTTCCAGTCGCGTTCCATCCCGAGCGCCGCGGTGTCCCCGAGGACGTTGTCCTCATCGTCGACGACATATGCCCGGTTGGAGTATTTGCCACGAGTCATTGCGACATAGAACGTCTCTCTGGAAGCCGACGAGTCGATGATCGCGTGAGCGGTGTCCACCGTCCGTCCTTGCGAGCGGTGTGCGGTTGTCGCGTATGCGAGCTGGACATGGTCACGGCAGTACTTCGCGGGAAGGACAACTTTTTCGTCCCCGGACACTGCCGTGATGTCCCCGGTGTCCGGGTCGATGTCCTGGACAACCCATTCGTCGTTGTTCTTCACCCATCGGTCGTGGTCTGTCCTGAGTGTCCGCTCGTTTCGGCGGGTGACGATCCTGTCCCCTGGGGACGCGACACCTGACTGGACACGTGTCTCTTGTGTCCCGTCGACGTGTCCGGTCTCGATGCGCCAGTCGCGGGCGATCTGGTTGAGTCGTTCGACCATGTCGTTCGTAGGTGCGATGAGGAGGGACACGAGTGTCCCGTCCTCGCCGGGTGTCTGTTCGTCGGCTTTCCACGCGTCCACGGCGTCTTGCACGATGGTCTCGTCGAGGCCGTGCGTGATCCTGCCTTGATCGATGTATTGGGCGAGGCCGGCTGTTTTCCCGAGGCGGAGGAGTTTTGATGCGTCGGCTTCCCACTCGGTTTTGAAGCGGTGGAGCTCTGTGAGTTCAGCGACGTCGTCGCGGTCTGTTGCGAGGAGCCCGAACGTGCCGCCGGCGTCGACGGCGGCAAGCTGCGCCCAGTCGCCAACGAGCAGGAGCTTTGCCCCTGCTGCTTCGGCCTGAGCACGGAGGGTGTCGAGTGCGATCGTTCCGGCGATGGATGCCTCGTCGATGATGATGAGGTCGCCTGCGTTGAGCTCATATGAGAAGCCGTCTGCTTCGACAGTGCCCTGCCCGGTCTCGTGCAGCCATTTCGCGGTGTTCTCGGTCTGGATCCCAAGAGAGTCGGCAAGCACCTCGGCTGCGCGGGCGGTCGGGGCGAGGCCGCGCACGCTCCCGTCACCGTATTGTGTTTCCCAGATCTCGCGGAGCTTCTCAAGCGACGTCGTCTTCCCTGATCCCGCAGGCCCGACGAACACGTCGACGAGCCTCCCGGAGCAGGCAATGTTCTGGACTGCAGCAGCTTGGTCCGCACCGAGAATGAGGTCGCCGCCGGCGACCTTCGTGTGGACAAGTTCATTCGCGAGCTCTGCGTCGACGGCGGCCACGCTCATGGTGCGGCCGGCTTCGAGCATGCGTTCTTCTGCGTCCCATACTTCGCGAGTGGTGTACAGATCCCGTGCGGCAGGGTGGAACGTGGATTCGCCGGATTCCGTGCGGAACCGTGTTGGGGCTCGGAGTGTGTTTCTCGGGGTGAGGGTGATCGCTTCAGCGAGCACCTGGTCGAGGATCCTGGCAACGACTTGGTCGCGGTCCGCGGGTGACCTAAACCGCCAGCCCGCGATCGCGCGCAACGTTTCTGTCTCGGCGTTGCGCCTGCCCCACGTAGACTTCCCGATCGAGAGCGCCGTCAGCGCGCACGCGGCCGCGTCTTGCACCGCGTTAGTGTCGACGTCATCGTGCCTGAATGACCACAGAGGGAGGTCATCAAGCCGCGCTTTGCCGGCGTCGTGGACTCGATCTGCGAATAGGAAGGATTCGCCCACGTGACGTGTCGCGCGTTCCCTCCAGAGTGATGTGAGGGCTTTGAGCGACCGGTTCTGTTTTGCCTTGCGTGTGGCGAGTGTCGCTTGCTGCCTGAACTTGATGATCTGCTTCGCGGTCGGTTGCCGGCCATGCTTCTTCACGTAGTTTGCGATCTGTTGGTCCTTCGCGGCCGCGATGTCTCGTGAGCGGGTCGAGTACTCTCGATTGAGATCCTGCGGCACATCGGCGATCTGCCACGCGACAGAGCCCGGTGCTTCGCCTTGCTCGAGCGCAAACTGGTGCCGCGCCGACGCGGTGTCCGGTCGCGCTGTGTCAGCGAGCCACCCTTGGTATTCCGTGGGATGCTCTTGGACAGCCTGCGTCGTCCAATTCACACCGAACCGCATCGCGAGCTCGTCCATCAAAACCGTGTCGTAGTAGACGCCGGCCGTTGCGACAGCGGGGAACAGTGACCAGCGCGAGTCGATCGTGCGCCACCGCCCGTCCGCGCCTTGGACGCGGTTCGAGACGAGCATGTGCGTGTGGAGTTGCGGATCTCCGTCGCGTGAATCCCATTGGTCAAACAGCGCCGCAGTGATGCCCTGCACATGTTGCTGGGCGACACCGTCGACGCCGGTGCGCGTGCGGATGATGTCTGACTCGAGCTTGTGGATCGTCGCGTCGATCGCGGCCTGGTGGCAGGCACGGATCTTGTCCTTCAAGTCCGGGTCCGCGAGCGCCCACCATGAGCTCACGGACTTGGGCGGTGAGAACACGAACTCGAACCCCGCAACTGACTGCCGTTTCTTGCCGTTTTCCTCGACGTCGCTTTTGGTGATGAACCGCTTCCCCAAGGCTGCACCCGTGAGTGGGTGCGTGCCCTCCCCGAACAGTGCTTCGAGGTCTTCTTTCCGGACGTCGCCGGTGACGGTGGTGAGGCCGAGTGCGGCCGCGCCTGTGCCTGCCCAAGCACCTGGCGGAGTGCCGTTCGCCATGTAGTAGGCGGCGCGGCTGTCTGCCCGGTCGAGCGTGTGCTCGGTAGAGACGGTTCCCATGAGGTACCCCCATGCGTTCCGATCAGCACCGATAGTCGTCATCGTCAGCATGGTGTCGCGCGCCGTTCATCGTTGTAGGTCATGGTTTCTCCGGTTCGATCTGTTCGTGTTGGTACGAGTTACGGTTTCTGGCGGGTGTACGCGTCGGCGCGTTCTGCGCGCTTTCTGCATCGTGCGCCGCAGTACTTTCGGCGTCGCGTAGCTGCATCCGGGAACGGTGTGCCGCACCACGCGCATGAAGTCGCGCCGAGGTTTGAGCTTGCGCGGTGTGCACGCTTACGACACTTCGAGGAGCAGTACTGATGTTCCGGCGAGACAGGCACGAAGACTTCTCGGCAACGCGGTGCAGCACAGCTCATGAGCAGAAGACCTTCGACAAAGGACATCCGGTGCTGGCGGGCCTTCTCCACCATGCGCCGGCAGGGTTCGCTGCAGTATTTGCGTTGCCTGGTGGGACTCACAAACGTTTTGTTACAGCCGGTGCGTTCACAAGTGATGCTCCACCCGCTGTTCTCTGCCGGCACCGCGGGATGCGCGATCGCGTTTCGGCGGAGGGACGCTTCATAGCGACGTTGTGAGGCGGTCTTCATCGCGCACGGGTCGACTCGGCCAGGAACGGCGTCAGGAGTTCCGCGATCAGTCGCTCGTCGAGAAAATGAGTACGTGCATGCACGCTCGCTATCTGAGCGATCAGTCCTGTTTCCTCGGCCACAATTTCGCGGGCTTTGGAAGCCGCGGCCTCGATCAGGCCCCCTATCTCGAACACACCTTCTTAGCCGCTCGGACGCTCACCCGCTGCGATGAGCTCCGTCGCGAGAGAAACCGCATGGACTGCATCGCGGCTCTGTGCCAGGGTGATTGGTTCGCCCTCAGTGAGCCCTGCGAGGTGGAGGGTGATGCCTGCGAAGCGAGCATCTGCGCCAGTGCTGTTGGACGCGTTGAAGGACCAACCGTAGAGGCAGCTGGTGCCACGGATGTCTGACGAAGTGATGATGAACCCGAGCCGCCAGCCGACAACAATATGGAGGGCCGCGTGGCGCGCCTCACGATGCATGACGCCTGAACCCTCTGCACGCAGACGGGCGGCACCGAGAGGTGCTGCAGCCGATCTCGTGACGGTACTGTGGGTACCTAGCAGCCCGAGAGCTCTCTGGAAGAGTAGGGCGAGAGCCAACACCCAAAATCCCCCTGCGATCAGGGCTCCCTCGATCCGAATGTCGCCGCCTGCAGCAGCCCAGGCTCTGCCTGCCACATAGCCGATTGCCAACAGGCCACCAACTCCGATAGCGGTCCCGGCTGCATGACGCAGCCCCCAAAATATGTCGTCGTGGCTGGCACTCCACCAAGCCCGAAGTCGTTGCTTCACGGTTGCCTTTGAAGCGGTGTTTGGCTGTCCTGCGCTTTGTGTCGCCATTGTCGTTTCTCGCTCCTGGTCGGTTGACTTCACTGGTCTGTGTTCTGGTCGTCGAGGATGGGAGCTATCGCGTTGAGGTCAGCCCGAATCTTGTCAGCCCGATCTGCCCTGTGCTTCTTCCGTTCGGCTTTGCTGCGTTCGATGATGCGATCAAAGATTTCGTGCTGGCTGAACCCTGAACTGAAGAAGTAGTCCCGTTCCTCGTGGGTTATGCCTTCAGCTGCGATTTCTGCGTCAACGTGTTCGGTGTTGATGGCGCGGACCGCCCCTGGAAGATCCGTTACGTGAAACCGCATCCCGAAGAATGCTCGAAGCCCTGTCTGGGCTCGCAGGTTAAGGGACTTCGCGATCTCTCTCGCGTCACCCGATACGACATATGCAGCGTGCTCTTCGGTAAATCGTGTTCGGCCGTTGCTCCGCTCTTCACGACGTCCTCGGACAGTGAGGACAGTGCCGGCCGTGTTGGAACTTGCGGACCTGAAGTTCATCGTTTCTCCTTTGTTGTGAGGCGACAGAGTGCCGCCTTCACTCCACCGACTGTCTGGGGCGCGCAGTGGATGTCACGGAACGCGGGACGCGTTCCCCCTCAAATGCCAGTCGTGTAAGGAGAAACTCCGATCAGAGCAGAGTACGCAGATGGAGGGTCACGTGCTGGGGCCAAGGAGAGCGCGACAAGGAAACTGAATGAAGACTAGGGCACAGCGCGGAACAACTGCGTGTTCGAGACCGGCCCTATTCGAGCGCCGGCCACTCTTCCGTTGCGCCTCACGCCCGCTTGAATACAAGCCGCTGCTATAGGCAGCGCCGTATTTAAAATGAATGCAGTCATCCGCGCCGACCCGTTGTCGTGGCAGCCATGAGTAGCAGCTAGGACCCGGTCGCAATCTGGTCGCTTCTGGTCAAACCGGATTTCGGACAGAACTCACAGGTGGGGACGTAAGAAGCTGCAGGGGTCCAATCGGAATTACGGTCAAGTACGATGCTGAGCATGGACCCTCTCGCACCCTTCGACCGCCAGGAGCACTGCTGGTGTGGATCAGGTAAGACCTACCGTTTGTGTCATAAGCAGCTCTCGAAGGCCCAATCGGTCCCGGGGGAGCCGGTGCCGGCTGACAATGAAGGAAAGCTGTTCCTGAGCCCTAAAGTGTCCATGGATAGGGCGCTCATACCGAAGTTGTTTCCCGCGGGCACACCGCTGCGACTCCCTCCAGAGAACCTCTCACCCACTCCAACCAGATATTCGGCGTTGGACGAGGGCCTCTCGACGTTCAAGAGCGATGAGGCCCCTTTGTCTCCTCAAGATGCTGGAGGCCATCGGGTGTTCCTCCTGGAGCGGCTTGCGGAACTCCCAGAGACAGATGAGGCTGTTCACCCCGAAATCGCCGAGTCAATTGTTCACACCTCTTTACTGGCCTGGCAAACGGCGCAATCATTGGCCAAATTGGAACCGAAGCCAACTGTCTTGTGGAATGAAGATCTAGACCCGCTAGTTTTCATCTCCAGGACAATTCTACTTTCGGACCATGTTCTAACTCCGGATAGGCTCATCACACTCGTAGCGAACGCCGCTACAAGCCGTGAAATCGCGAAGACAGCACGGGCGGAGCTGCAGTATCGCCACCTATCTGAGTCTGGCCGCATTCTTATGGTCCCTTCAGGATTGGGACGCTTTCTGAACGATGAGATGCTACAGGAATCGACGCGCAGGGATCTTAGCAACGCAAGACTGGTCGACTTTGTTGCAAGTCAGCTTGTTGTCGAGGGCCCAACAGCCCGCGATGCTCTCTTCATTAGGGCTATCGATGACGTTGCAAAAAATCCCTTTATGTGGTTTCACGGCCGTATTCAGAAACCGGAGGATGACGCAGAGGACGGCCGTTTCAGTACTCGCTTCCTTGGCGACTACGACGCGCAGTATGACTACAGTGCGTGGATTGCCCAGTGCACTCGAGAAGCTGTTTCGAGGTATGTTCAGCGCACTACCGAACGGCTTGGAGTATCAGAACTGATCGGAGCCGAGTATGTTGCCACTACACCGTTCGAGGCGCGTCTGCTACGTCATCGGAGCCCTGATGCCAATGCTGGTATTGGGTCGGCTTCAGTCTGGGCAGAGATACCTACACTTACCGATCTTCATTCGCGGGATCTTGCCAAGTTACTTGATAATGACGAGGCTGTAGAGGACTTCAGAGAGCGCATCCGTCTCGCGATGGCCACGTCTTCAGAGTTCTTGGGCCAAATACAGGCGGTACAGTCCGCCGCTGCGGGGATTGAAAGTGCCGCAAAGAAGTTGGAACGAAATATGAAGACGAACCGAGTCTATTCCGGGATTCTCCCTGCCCTAGCCGGAGGCCTCGGAGTGGTCATCGGGTCGACTGCAGGGCCGCTAGGTACGGCAGGAGCACTGCTAGCTGGAGCCGCCGGGCTCACTCCCTACTTTGGGACTCGAAAAACCCAGATGCGTGAAGCCCCATACCTTTTCCTTACTGCCCAACGGAGGAAGCGTAAACGCAGATGACCGCTCCTTCGAACTGTCTTCCTTGGAGGCTTTTCCAGCGGTCACTAACACCACCAGTGCACAAGGATCACTGAGGCGTTTTCCAGTGGTGGGGCCTTCCATCACCCCCGGGGCGAGATAGGGGCCAACGAGCTGAACACGGCACCAACCTTTAGCATTTGGCATACGATCCACGAAGTCAATAAACCGGGGTGGCTTCAGCGGCTGGTGGAAAGCCGCGATAGGAAGGACCAAGAGCTCGAATCCGTAGCGGCCTCAACTGAGCCCCGGCGTGGGGTCTTGAGGAAGTCGCACGTTACCAAACCCTTCGCTCTATGACCTGCGCGTGTCACCTGGTCGGATAGGTATGACGGACACAACGGTTTCGAATGCCCAAACCTCATACATTCCTTCACCCGCAGCGGCGAACAGGCTGGCACGGTGTCGGTTCTGCAGCACCTTGAACGAGTACGTTGGCGGTGAAATCGCACCTATGTGCTCGAACTGCGGACTAGATCTGAGTGTCCCAGCGCATCTGCGGCCGCTCGACGTTGGAGTGCTGCTCGCGCAGCTTGGACACGAGCCCACACAGGACGCCCTGTCGGTTGGGGCTCCTGCCGAAGAGTCCGCGCCGTCCCTGCTCGAGCAGCTACTCGAGGAGGCGGACACGCCGGCGAGCGGCACGGGACACCTCGAACCCGCGCCCGGGACAGCTGGACTGGTCGCTCCCGCGCCGGCGGTCGTGTCTCTGGCTCCGCTCGCACCGGCCAAAGTGGCGCCAGTAGCGCCGCCCCCGGCAACCCCAGTGTCCATCGATCCTGAGGTGGACATTGCTGCAATGACGGTCGCGGTACGGAACGAGCCGGAGGACTTCGACAGCACGGTGATGGTGTCCAGGAGCTCGGCGACGAACTGTGTCCTTGTCCTTCCCGACGGCAGCGAGTACCCGCTGTCCACGGACACAATCTTGGGACGCCGCCCGGACGCGTCCCCGCATGTCCAGACACTCGCGCTCCCCGACGCGACGAAGACGCTGTCCAGGACACACGCACGTATCTGGTACGACGGGACACACTGGTGTCTGGAAGACCTTGGCTCCGTCAACGGGGTGTCTGTCCTCGCCGAGGACAACACCGAGCGTGTCCTCGATGCTGGTGTCGCGACACCGCTCATGTCCCCCCGGTTCAAACTCGGGACACTCGAAGTAACACTCGCTGTCCCCTCGGCCTGACCACAGACAATGTCCTTTGCCCGAGACACCCACACCGGGCGACTTGGACATGACCCCCCCTATACCCTTCCCCTGCTACGCGGCGCTGGACAGCAGCAGATGGACAAACGGACGTATCTCTGACCAACACCGCAACCAGACGGACGACAAGTGCCAGGGCGTCCATCAGTCGGCAACGGCCCGTGTCCGCGATACCAGGACACTGCCCTCATGTCGTGTCCAGCGTGCAGTCTCGCATAGCGGTGTGCGCGAACGAGAACCCGTACTAGGGTTCGGGCTCAGAACGCAGAATCCCCGCTACTGGAATTTCCAATAGCGGGGATTCTTTGTTCCGGGGGCGCCGAGGTTGGGCTACCTGCAGGCGCCCCAGTAGCCGGCGGCCTGCGACCTCGCGGCTGCCTCAACAGTCCGGTAGTCGGCTTGACCTTGGTACGGCTTGTCGTAGGTGTACTCGAGGCCTGCTCCAGCGCCGAGAACTTCGAGAACGACGTTCGTGTTGGTCTCCGGGATCTGAATGTGCCGGAGAAGTCTCCCGTACTTGTCGACTTGGAGTTGAGTGGGATCCGGCCGGAGCCCTACCTCCGTTCCTTCAGGAAGCAGGGAGGAAAGAAGCGCCCTGGCTTCGTTTCCGTAGCACTCATCAGGGCCGTTCCCGTGGCCGAGCTCAGGGGTGTCAATTCCGATGAGCCTGACTCGGTCTGTGCCGGTGGTGCCGTTGCGGTGAACAATGATCGTGTCGCCGTCGACGACGCGCTGAACGGTCGCGGACTCCCCTGCAACCGATTGCGGGGAACCGTCGCCGGTTCTCGCGTCCGGATTGTCTGGGAGGGCGAGTAGGTAGGCGCCGAGGAACAAAACGCCGGCGGCTGCAAGCGCGACCGCGATTCGGGTACCGCCGTCGCGAAGTGCTTTCATCATCACTCAGCTTAGGCTGGGGCCTGACACGCGAACCTCGACATGCTGTTGAGGGGCTGCGGCGTGGAGGTTCTGGTTGTGCTTCGCTGCGATCTCTGCTGCCCATTGTTTGGCTGCAGCCACTACGGTCTCGGCCTCACTGACCGGTACGGCGTAGCGGGGCGAGCTAAGTTGCTGGTAGGAGCCGTGGCTGTCGTATTCGCGGTAGAGGGTGTGCCAGGTGAGGCCAGTAGGGACTGCGTTTTCGTCGTCGTAGGGGTTGGTGCCGGTGTAGATGAGGTTGACGCAGAACTCGTCACCTTCTGGGTCGATTGAGGTGAGGATGTAGTGGCCCGGGGCGAAGAGTACGGGTTCTCCTTCGCCGTTCCACGAGATGGAGTCGGGCGCTTCGATGCTGACTGCTTCGAGCTGGTCGTAGAGCTTGGTGACCTGTGCTTCGCGGGCGAGGCGGTCGGTTTCGGTCTCCATCGTGATTGGTGCCTCATTCATGGAGTCGACGCGGATCATGATGCCGTCTTCTGTGGGGATTGCCCAGACGGTGCGCTCGGTTATGCCGGCGTCGTTGTCGAAGTCGACACGGCCGTAGTCGTCGGCCGATGCTGGCCGGGGTTCATCGTTTCCTGCGATGCCGTCTTTCACCCAGGGCTTGGGTTCCAGCCTTGTGCCGTGGTCGTAGGGCGATGGGCTCTGGTTCATGGGTGGTCCTAGCTTTCTGTGGTTGGGCGGGTGGTGAGTTGGTCGATCTGGTCGCCGGTGAGGCCGATGTGCCAGTCAGGGATCTCCATCGCTGCGACGCTGTGGCCGCCGGGGAGAACCCCGTTCATGTGGCTCGAGAGGTCTTCTTGGGCGCCGGATCGTGTCGCGCGGAACGGGAACTCTGTGTCTGGGTGGTCGCGACAGCTGCCTCGGTACGCTGGCACGCCGATGGTGAGGGGCTTGGCTTTCTCTGCTTCGATTGCGTCGAGCAGGGATCGCGCGGTGGTGATGAAAGCATCTATTTGGTGAGGGGTGGGAGGTTTCATGCGGGGTCCTGTTCGTAGGTGGAGAGTGTTTGGTGGATGAAGGATTTGCCGGTGCCGGCGTCTGGGACGGTGCGGTCCTGGATGTAGACCGGTGACTCTTGCGAGCCAGAACGGGAGACCACGATCCACTGACGGTTGTGGAGCACGAGGTGCATCTCGTTGCGGACAGCTGCGCCGAGTCGGGAGCTCGACCGTTTCACTACGGCCACGTATTGGCTGACGGTCGACGCGACAGTGGTGTTGCCGTTTCGGTCGAACAGGATGGTGTCGAGCTTCTCTGTGGTGTGCATGGCGGTTACCGGATCTGTGCGATCTTGTCGGGCCGGAAGCCGGACCAGTGGTCACTGCCGGTGACTACTACGGGGGCTTGGAGGTAGCCGAGTGCTTTTACGGCGTCGACCGCATCGTCGTCTTCGCTAAGGTCGACAATCTTGTAGTCGATGCCTTTGGAATCGAGCGCACGGTAGGTTGCGGTGCACTGCACGCATGAAGGCTTGGAGTAGACGGTGACCTGGTTGTCGGTGTTCTCGTTCAATGGGTGCCTCCGTGTGTCTCTTGCTCAGTGATGCTGTGTGTCGCGCAGTGTGTTTCACCTCCCTCTGATTTCTTTTTGCCGGGGAGGCGAGAATCGCCGACAGCGACGCGAAGCCGAAGCGCCAAGTGGAGGAGCCGGCCCGCACGGCTGCAGCGAAGCGGAAGACGGGCGAGACGGTGACGCCCGGACGATCGGTGGAGTAAAGCGCAACCGGCTGGCCGGCCGCCTGGTGTGGAGGCGCAGCGGCGCTATCCTGTCGCTTGCTTCCCGGCACATAGATTGCAGGCGGGGCCTGTTTGAGCCGCGCGCGGAGCGCGTGTCCTCCTGGCAGGAGTGAAGCGAGTGCTTCCCGCGAAGCGGTAAGAGAGGTGCGCGGGGGGTGTACCCCTCGCGTGGAGCAGAGCCACACTGATGGCCTCTATATGTGGACCCCAACATGGCACAAAGCCGCCGATGGAGTACTAGCTTCAGACAACGTCTACGGAACTATTACCATCACAGAACAGTGGTTCGTCGAGGGTGGGGAGCTGGTCGCGAGAACTGCAGCTGAAGTTTGGGATTACGGAGACGTCATTCCGTCTTTCTTGAATTACCTCAAAAGACAGCCTCTCGAGTTGCGGCGATCTATCGTGACTTCCGAGCGGGGGGGCCGCTGCAAGTGCCGCGCGCATGGCGGAAGGACGCCAGGGCCTTGCCGGACGGGATCAGTCATTTCATGACGTTCCTCCGGTACTTGAGAACGGTCGCCATGGATTGTTCAGCTAGCGTAGAGAATAATCGATTTCAGCGAAATCCCCGAGGATTGGCGGCCCATCATGACCACGCGCTCGGACGCAGCATGGCTGCTAGATTCTGGTGGAGATCCCTTCTATGAACGGTATGACAGGCCGTTGGCATTGACGAACTCCGTTATGCCCCGAAGGTGCCGCTCAAGCGCATCTATGCGCAGTACTTGGGTAAAGGCTCGACGACGGTCGCGAGGCTTGATCGGCCTGACGAGCGCTGGCACGCCTCGCTTGCGGAGAGGGTGACCGAGAGTTGGCGCCGGCCGAGCATGTGCTCGCGATCTCCGATTAGCTGCGGGGGGGGGTAGCGGCGGTGCATGTGTCATCGCCTTCGGAGAGCTCGGCGCGATCTCCCCGCGTGCCGCGGAGGCGGCTCGCACCCACAAACGCCGGATGCACGGCTAAGGGAGCGTGTGTGTGTGAGTTTCACACCCGGTTCGGAGCCACGGGCCGCGCGACAGCGGTACTGTGTTTCGTGAGGACTTTTGGGTCGGGCCACTCTGTGCTGCTGCCGAGTCGGTCCGCCGCTACGCAGGAGGACGGAAGCGCGCATGGAGACAGAGAAGAACGTGCATCGTGCCAGGCGCACGTCTCCTCGTGTGAAGCGACGAGCATTCGTCGGAAACACGCTGGAGCGGGCGAAACAGCAGAATGGTATGCTGCTCGTTGTCGATGGCGACGCGGGCATGGGCAAGACCGTATTGCTCCGGGAGATCGTGAGCGCTGCGGTGGCGGACGGCGGCTGGCAGGCGACCTTCGCAAGAACCGACGAGATTGAGCGCAACGAGCCATACAGCTTCATGGAGCGCTTTATTGCAAGCGGGCCGGTATCCGACTGGCATTTTATGCCAGATTCCCACACCAACCCTGTCGAACTCGCCCGTGAGTGTGTGCAGCGCCTCCTCGCCGAGGGCGATGGGCACAGCGGCGGTCGTGTGCTCGTGATTGATGACGCTCAGTGGGTCGATGCGGAGTCCGAGAGGGTTCTGCGCTACATGATCCCCCGCCTCATTCGCAGAGGCACGCTGCTCGTGTTCGGCGTGCGGAGCCCGAACCTTCCTGGCTCCTTCGGGGAGTTTCTTACGGGCCTCGCGATCGACAGCCCTCTCGACGTGTCGCACCACCTAGACCCGCTCACGGCCCCCGAGATCTCCGCGCTCACGCTGGAACTTCACGGTGTCGGCATTTCCGACCGGTCCGCCAGACGCATCCTCGAAGCCACCGGCGGCACATTTCTTGGTGTCGACAGCGTGCTCTCATCGATCTCGGAACGCGAGATCGCGCGCCAGCACCTCACCTGGGATACGACGATTCACGTCACCATGGCGAGCGACAGCCCGCTGCTCCACCGGTTCGCGCAGCTAAGCCCCGAAGCGCAGGTCACCAGTGAGCTCGTCTGCCTCGCGGGGCACGAGCTGCCGCGGGCGAGCCTGCGCAAAGCTTCCGAGATGCTCGGATCGGAGTTGTCACTCGAAGAGGCCCTCACCGCCCAAGTGCTCGTCGAATCGGGGTACGGGGACACAATTATGCCCCGCCACGCTCTGCTCGCGGAGGCGATCGCTGACACGGTGACGACCGCGCGGGCGAAACCGATGCACCTGGCGCTCGCCGCGGTGACGAGCGGGCACCGTTCGCTGCTCCACCTCATCCGCGGAGCGGACCGCTGGGACGCCGCGCTGCACGCGGCAGTGGACACCTATGTTGACGCCGCAGTCGATCAGGGCCGCCTCGCGAACGCTGCTGAAATCCTGCGCGAGGCCCTCGCGCTCGCCACCACCTCGGACGCACGCACCCGGCTCATCGAAGACCTGCTTCTCGTGCACATGCAGGCGAAGACGAGCTACTTCGCCCTCGACCTGCTCGCCGAGGTTGAGGGGCTCCCGCTGAGCATTTTGCACGAAGTGCTCGGTATCGTGCTCGCTGCGCACGAGGTCGGGCGAGAACTCCCCGCTGCCCGGGTTCAGCAGCTACTCGCGATGGAACCGAGCACGGCCGACGAGCGGGTAGCGCTTGCCTACTTCGCATTCATGGTTGTGATTCTGACGATGCGCACCTCAGAACATGACGAGCTGCCGCAATTCATTGCACTCGCACAGATGCTGGTCGCGCGCATGCCAGACGACCCTGCCGAGCTCTCGAACCCGCGTATCGGCTGGATGCTTGACAAGACCGGCCAACTGCTGCTCCTCGATTGCTATCAGATGGTGCACAACCAGGCACACGCCGACTCCGCCGCGGTGCGGAAGGCACTGCCCGGTCTCATCGAGCGGGCCGAGGGGCTCGCGGACAGCGCCTCAAAGGTCGATGCGTTCGTCGCCATCGCTGGGGCCGAAGTCTCGATCGGTGCGCTCGACACCGCGCGTGATCGCGCGCAGCGGTCCGTCGACATGCTCGAACACGTCAGTCTGCCCTGGGCCGCGGGTACGGCTCGCATCATTCTCCTTAACTGCATGATGCTGCAGGGCGACTATGACGCTGCCATCGAGTTCATGGATCTCACCGAGGAGCTCGCATACATCACGATGGATGTCGAGGCTCGGCTGAGCATGTCCGCACTGCGCGTGTGGGTATCCGCGATCACCAACGAGAATGATGCGAGCGCGCACGTTGGGCAGGCGCGACGCCAGCGTGAGATGAACTGGGAGGGCTACGAGCCCGACCTCACACTCATTGCCGACTGCGAGGCCTCGCGGGCTCGCGGCGACGACGAGGGCGTGCTCGCGGCGAGTTCGGGGCGGTGGGCGGATCAGGTCCGCAACACCCGACACGGGTTCCTCACCTATCGCGCCGAGGCACTGATCCACACGGGCAAGCTCGACGAGGCGAAAGAACTCGTCGACCAGCTCGCCGAGTGGCGAGGCACGCGCTGGCTCGAATACTGGGGCACGCTCGACTGGCTGCAGGCCCGGCTCGCTGAGGCCCAGGGCGACACTCAGGTGGCGATGTGGCACTACGAGGCCGCGGTGCGTAACCGGGCGTTCCCGCTCGCGCTCGGCCTCGCACTCACGGACTACGGAAACCTCCTGCTGCAGGCGGGGCGGCGCACCGAGGCCGCCGAGCGGCTCGACGCGGCCGTGCGCGAATTTGAGCGGATCGGAGCCGACGGATACCTCCCTCGTGCACGCACACTGCTCCAGCAGACTGCCGAAGCACACGGTGGATCAGGCGCGGCCCTGCTCGGGAGCCTCACCGAACGCGAGCGGCAGATCGTCGCGCAGCTCGTGAAGGGGCGCTCGAACAATCAGATCGCCGAGTCGTTCGTCGTGTCGGTCGCGACGGTGCGGTCGCACGTGTCAAACGTGCTGCGCAAGCTCAGGCTCTCCTCCCGCGGCGAGGTCCTCAGGCTTATGCGAGAGGCGGCGGATCCGCAGACCTAGCCGCGCTCAGCCGCGGTCGCTCAGCAGATCGTGCAGCTTCTCGAGGAGATCCGCCCGGCTTGACGCGCCGATCCGCGTGCGGATGCGTGCGATGTGGTGTTCGACAGTCTTCGGCGAGATGAATAGCTGCTCGCCGATCGCACGGTAGCCCTGCCCCTCGAGCACGAGACTCGCGACCTCAACCTCGCGCGCAGTGAGCACCGAGGGCGACGTAGCGGGTCGCCCCTCGCTGCCACCCTGCTCCTTGATGATCTCGCGGGCGAGCTGCATCATCGAGAGCGCGCTCTCGCGCTCGGGGTGCTGCAGCGCGGCCTGCCCCGCGAGCCGCGACGCCTCCCAGGTGTGCCCGCTGCCAGCGAGGGCGCGGGCACTCGCTGCCACGGAGTCGAAATCGACCTCCCCCCTAAGCACGTCGAGCCAGGTTCCCCCAGCCACCGCAAGTGTCGCCGCGTAGCGGCTGGCTTCGCCCGCACGTACGAGCGCGTTCGCGTAGGGGATGAGTGCGGCGGGGTCCTCAGCCTGAAACGCTGCCTGCACGCCGTGCCAGTGCAGCGGCGTCGACCACACGACCGGCTCGCCCATCGTCGCGAGCAGTTCGGTCGCCGCCTGCAGCATGCGGGAGATGTGCGCGGAATCCCTGAGCCTTGCGGCGAGTACCAGCATTTCCCCGAATGGGAGCAGGTCGTACAGGGTGATCTGCAGCCCGAAACTGTGTCTGCGAATCTCTCGCCAGGCCTCCCGCATCGCCGGCAGATCGCTGTGCCGTCGCGCAAGCCCGCCGCGCAAGCACCAGTAGAGCAGGAGGTCACGGTCGCACAGCTCGCGGGGATCTTGGAGCTCGGCGATCCTGCGTTCTGCCGCTTCGAGCCCGCCGCGCATCATCAGCCCCCAGGCGATGAGCAGCAGGTGCCTGCGGCGACCCGGCTCACCGCCGAGCTCAAGGCGCAGGGCGCGCTCGAGCACGATCTCGGCGGCGGCGGGCTCCCCGCGACCGAACGCGACGAGGGCCGCGATCGCGGCCGGGGTCTCCGGCAGCAGCACCTCGTCGCCGAGGGACGCAAGCGTTGACACTGACCCGGCGAGGAGCTCGAGTGCGCGGTCCCCAAAGCCCTCAGTGCTCGCAATCAGGCCATCAGCGAAATCGGTGAGTCCCGCAGCCCTGTTCGTGAGGCCGTTCTGCGCCATCGCCTCACGCCACTGTCGGGCCGCGGGAAGGTCGCCGCGGCCGATGGCGGCGACCACGGCCCAGGCTGCGTCGACTCCGATCCGCTCCTCGCCGACGTGGCGATACAGCGCGAGCGCGCGCTCGAGGCGGTTGCTCTGAATATGGGCGGCGGCAGCGAGGAGAGCTGCGCTGGTTTGGGTCGCGGTATCCGAAGACGGAGAGTCGAGGAGTTTCTCAGTGAGTGCGAGCACCTCGTCTGGCCGGCTCCGAGCGGCCGCATCAGTTGCGCGGCGCAGCATGAGCGTGTCGTCGCTCTCGCCACGAGCACGCGCGACCATCCCGAGTGCTGCGGCGAGGCCGGCCTCGTCGGGGTGCCTGCTGGTCGCGCGGATGAGCAGGTCAATGAGCGCCTCCGCTGCGCACCCGGACTCAGCGAGGGCGATGAGCGTTGTCGGGCGAGCGGTCACACCGGTCCTGAGCTCCGCAAGCACCTGCTCCTGCACTTCGCGCAGCTCCGTGCCCGCAGACTCGGCGACCAGGCGGGTCGCCGCCGAGGTGCGCAGCACGCCGTCGTGCAGGTGCACCGAGCCCTCCTGCATGAGCGCGGTCAGGTCCTCGTGGATCGCCTGCTGCGGCCGTGAGATGCGCGTTGAGAGTTCGCCCGCGTCGTACGGGCAGCTCACCGCGATGTGCAGGAGCAGCGTGCGGAACTCGCGTTCGCGATCCACCGCGGTCGTGTCCGTGCCCCCCGCGCTCATCGCTGCACCAGCGCACTGGCCCTTGTCGGAATCCCGGAGCCAGGAGGCGCTTCCGCGCCGTGAGCGCTGTGCGGCGGCCGCAGTTTGTGCCACCAGCTCCGCAGCCCCGAGGGTCGCCGTCGAGGGCCGGGGTGCAGCGAGATTGCACCCCTTGCTGCGGTGAGGCGCAGATCATCTGGGACGTGGACCGCGAGCCCGAGGTCGGCTGAGAGCCGTTGACTGATCACTGGCATGACGGCGAGCCCACCGGTGAGGAGAACCGCACCGATCTCCTCATCGGACTGCTCGATCGCGGTGCGCAGCATCCGCAGTATTGCCTCGAGCCACGGATCGGCGAGTTCGTCGAGTTCGCTGCGCACGAGCAGGAGCTTCCGCTCCGCCCCCGGCAACCTGGGCTGAACCGAGGCCATGGCGCTGCGAGAGAGCGTCTCGCGCAAGTTGCGGCACTGCTCGAGCGCCTCGCGGGCGGCCCGAAGCGTCTCGGAACTCGTCACGTTGATCTCATCCCCGAGATCAGTGAGCCCCCGCACGAGGTGTTGCAGCACGGCCGCATCGAGGTGCTCACCACCCTCACTACTCACCAGCCGCGGGCTTGGCACGGCGCGCGGACGTGTCGCGCAATCGCGCACGACGACCAGGCTCGTGAGCCGGCTGCGCAGGCTCACGACGGCCACGGTGTCGGGAAGGGGTTCGATGCTCGCCTGATAGCCAGCGACCGCGGCCTCGGCATCGTTTACGAGGTCCGCGTAGACGCCGAGCCCAGCGAGGGCGTTCGCGAGCTCAGCCACGACCTGCGGTGGCCACCACCCAGGCACCGCGAGTGCGACCGGTTCGGCGACCCCGCGACCTCGAATTGCCTCTGCGACCATCGACGCGTACAGCCCGACTGATTCGATGACCTCGCTTGTGCCGTCGACCACGCGCACATACGGCACCCCGTCGGCGATGCGCTGCAGCAAATCCGCTGGGGCTCCGGCGGGATCGAAGTCGACGCGTTCCCCGGAGCTGAACTCGAGCCCAGTCGCGCCGGCTTCGATGCCGATGATTCCGGCACCGGTCGCTCCCGCACTGATGGTCATTGGTTCCCCGCTGTCTTCCGTACCGTGGTCACACCGCAACCACGGGAATTTCCTTCCCCACCCTACTCCGGGGCTCATAGGGGAGATCGCCGATACCCGACGCCAAATCCCCTAATCCATCCCCTAATCACCCCCGGCCGAAGGGCACCTCTGAAAACGGCAACTAGGGCACGCATCAGGGGGATCCGCCCCGTCGCATGGGGGTGGGCTTGGAACTTACGGTGAATGTAACGCTCGTCGACCCTCGGTGGGCTGTGTCTCTAGGAGCTATTCATGGCTGTAACCTCGACGGAGCTTCTCCGTTTCATTCTGAGTCTGCTCGGCGATCCGACGAAGGCCGAAGACTTCATGGCGGATCCCTCCGCAGTGATGGCATCCGCTGGCCTCGGCGGCGTCTCTTGCGCAGACGTCGACGCCATCACCCCCGTTATCGCGAACGCAGCGGGCGGAGCGGTCGCCATTGCTGGTGGTGGCGCGACCCCAGCCGAAATGGTGCAGCACATCGTGAAGAACGTGGCTGTCTCGAACTTCGACAACAGTGGCGTTATTCAGAACATCTGGAGCGACGGCGATGTGCAGCAGGCCTTCGCTGGCAAGGGTGGCCTTGCACTCGGTGGCGACCTGGTGACTGACGACCCTATTATCACCGGTGACGGGAACATCGTCGCAACCGACACCGCGCAGGCTTCGGGCCGCGACACGATCCAGAACCAGGGTGACGGTAACCTCGCGCTCGGTGGCCCCCAGACCATCGCGCAGGACGACGGCGTCATCGCCGGCGGCGACGCGATTGCCCAGGGCGACAAGGTCGGCGGCAACAACAACAAGGCTGAGAACACCGGCAACGATAACTCTGTTCATGTCGGCGGGAATCAGAACAACGCCGAGAACACCGGCAACACCACCACCCACGATCAGTCGATCACCGTCGGCGATGTGTCTGTCGATCTCTCGGACAACTCTGACAATTCTGATCACTCGGACAATTCGACGACCGTTGGTGGAAATCAGCACAACGCTGAGAACACCGGGAACGACAACTCGGATGACCACTCGACCACTGTCGGGGGTAACCAGAACAGTGCCGAGAACACCGGGAATGACAATTCGGATCATTCTGACAACTCGGATGACCACTCGACCACTGTCGGGGGCAACCAGAACAACGCTGAGAACACCGGCAACGACAATTCGGATCATTCTGACAACTCGGATCACTCGGACAACTCGGATCACTCGGACAACTCCGACGATCACTCGACCACTGTCGGGGGCAACCAGAACAATGCTGAGAACACGGGGAACGACAATTCGGATCACTCGGATAACTCCGATCATTCCGATAACTCTGACAGCTCCGATAACTCTGATCACTCCGATAACTCTGATCACTCCGATAACTCTGATCACTCCGATAACTCTGATCACTCCGACAACTCTGATCACTCCGACAACTCGGAGAGCTCCGACAGCTCGACGACCGTGGGTGGGAACCAGAACAGTGCCGAGAACACCGGGAACGACAACTCGGTCGACTTCTCGGAAGACCACTCAGTGGGCGGCGACTACTGGGAAGACGGTTCAAACGTCGGTGGCATCGGTAACGAAGTGACTGACAACCGCCACTCGGGCAACACTGTTGACTCCGGCAACACCGTCACGCTCACCGAGACCAACGACCAGTCGATCAACGTTGGCTCCGTCGCGGTAGACCTGTCAAACAACTCACACAGCTCAACCGTTGATGATCATTCAGTGACTTCGGGTGACGTAACCGACGATCATTCCGTGACCTCCGGTGACGTCATTGACGATCATTCTGTGAACTCGGGTGATGTTATCGACGATCACTCATCGATCGTTGGCGATGCTACGAGTTACGACGATCATTCTGTGAACTCCGGTGATGTCATCGACGACCACTCTTCGGTCGTGGGCGATGTCTCGGTGCCGCAGGCACCGGCCGTCGAGGACACCGTGACCGAGGAGCCGGCAGAGGAGATCTCCGGCTACAGCTACACGTACGACGACCACTCGTACAGCTATGGTGACTCCTACGGTGCCGCTGACGTCCCCGCGGAGACGGGTGGCACCGATGGGGCGGCCGACATCACTGTGATGTAGCCCGCGCGGCCACTGAAGCGCAGTGCTGGATGTGCCCTCCCCGCACATCCAGCACTGCGCTTCCGGCACCGCGTATCTTCCCGCACAGCCCCGAGAAATGAGGACCGCATGGCATCTCCCTACCCCGAGCCCGTAGCCCGGCAGCTCGAGATGATCGCCCG
Source organism: Leucobacter aridicollis (assembly GCF_013409595.1). NCBI lineage: Bacteria > Bacillati > Actinomycetota > Actinomycetes > Micrococcales > Microbacteriaceae > Leucobacter > Leucobacter aridicollis. Next base: position 2,908,613 of record NZ_JACCBD010000001.1, read on the forward strand.
GCAGATGATCGACGTCGCCCAGCGCGCGAGCCGGCCCGATCTCGCTGAGCGGCTCGAGCAGGCGAGACAGGATCTCGGCAATGTCGGAGTGCGTGTCGTTGTCGTCGGCCAATTCAAACAGGGCAAGAGCGCCCTCGTGAACGCCCTCGTCTCGGCCCCCGTCTGCCCGGTTGATGATGTCATCGCTACCTCCGTACCCACGGTGGTTCGCTGGGGGGAGCAGACCACTGCCACGCTCGTGACGGAGCTCTCCGGTGAACAGCAGTCGATCCGCACCGCCATCGACCCGGGGGAGCTCCGCGCGCACGTCACCGAGCTCGCGGGGGACTCCGGGATCTTCGGTACCCTGAACGCCGACGTCGCGTTGCCGCGGCGCCTGCTCGCCGGTGGCCTGACACTCATCGACACACCCGGCTTCGGCAGGGCGCAGGTCCGCGCCTCCTCGAACCTCGCTCTCCTCCCGCAGGCCGATGCCCTCGTGATGGTGAGCGATGCAACGCAGGAGCTCACCGAGCCCGAGCTCGTCTTCCTCGGGCAGGCATCCGAGCTCTGCTCGCGCCTCACCTTCGTCGTCAGCAAGAGCGACCTGCAACACGACTGGCGCAATATCGTCGCGGCCGATACCGAACACCTCGCCGCCGTGGGCATCGACGTCCCACTCCTCGTCACCTCGTCCCTCATCCACGAACTCGCTGTGCAACAGCGCGGCAACGAGCTCATTGAGGAGGCCGGGATCCACACGCTTGCGAAACACCTGCACCGCGTGCACGCCGATGTGCTCGCTGAACGGCACCGCGCCATCGCCTCCGAGATCCACACCGTCGGCGAACTGCTCGCGATGGTGTTCAGCACGGAACTTGAGGTGATCGGTAACCCCGAAAATGGCGAGGAGATCATTCAGGACCTCAGGCAGGCCGAGGAGACGGCTGAACGCCTCACCTTGCGTTCGGCACGTTGGCAGCAGACCCTCGCCGACGGTACGAGCGAGCTCATCGACGACATTGAGTTCGATCTTCGTGACCGGCTTCGCCAGGTCGGTCGCGAGGCCGAGCAGCTCATTGACTCGAGCGATCCCGGTCGTTCATGGGAGGACACGGGCACGTGGCTCGCCGAATCCGTCACGCAGGCAGTTTCTGACAACTTCGTGTGGGCGCACACGCGCAGCATGCACCTCGCCGACGTCGTCTCCAAGCACTTCGTGCTCGACGGCCGCTCTTCAGTGCCGGATCTCTCGCTCCCGAGCACAGACCGTGCGCTGCGGGCGATCGGAGACCTCGACTACGTCCGCTCTGGCTCGCTCTCCGCCGGTCAAAAACTCATGATCGGACTCAAGGGCTCGTACGGCGGCGTGCTCATGTTTGGGCTCATGACCACCCTCGCGGGCATGGCCCTCGTGAACCCGATCTCTGTCGTGGCCGGCCTCATCATGGGAGGGTTCGCGTACAAGCAGGACGCAAAGCAGCGTCTGGAACAGCGCCGAGCCGAGGCGAAGGTCGCGGTGCGCAAACTCATCGATGAGGCGATCTTCCAGGTGAGCAAGGAATCGCGTGACCGCCTGAACACGGTCAAGCGGGTGCTGCGTGATCACTTCGTCTCCGTCGCTGAGCACTTCAAGCAGTCGCTCGCCGAGTCGATCCGCTCTGCGAAGCGCAGCGGGGCCTTGCCCCCAAGCGAACGCAGCGTGCGCGCGGCAGCGGTCGCGTCCGAACTGCGAGCCCTGCGCGCGCTCGGCGACCGGGCGATGGAGGTCGGTGCACCCGCACCCACCAGAACGGCCGCGTCCGCGGCCCCGTGACCGCAGTCCCCGCCACCGCAGCTTCAACGCCAGCGTCCCCAGAACCTGCGCTAGCCGCACCAATCCCCGAATCAGTACGGAGTGCACGATGACACAGCAGCGAGCGACTGCGCAGGAGCTGCTTGCCGCAGCCAAGCAGCTCTACCACCTCCACGCCGATGTGTACGAGCAGATTGAGGTGCTCGAGCGCCGCCTCGACGAGCCCCTGCGGGTGGCCCTTGTCGGCTCGGTGAAGGCGGGCAAGTCGACGCTGCTGAACGGACTGCTCGGTGAGCGGATCGCGCCGACAGATTCTCGCGAGTGCACACGCATCGTCACCTGGTACCACCACGGCCCGACGCCGCGCGTGCGCGCGCACCTCACGAACGGGGAGAGCGCGGCGCTGCCCGCGAAACGGCAGCGCGAACGCCTCGAGCTCGACCTCGCGGGGCTGAGCTCTGATGATGTCGACCGCATTGACGTGACCTGGCCGGTGCCGGGCATCGGGCGCATTACGCTTATCGACACCCCGGGTATTGCATCGGCATCACACGACGTGTCTCACGAGACCGACAGGTTTCTCCTGCCGGACGAGGGTGCGGCGGGTGCGGACGCGGTCATCTACCTGCTGCGCTCGCTGCACGAGTCTGATGTGCAGTACATGCGGGCGCTCACGGAACGTACCCGACACGGCAACGCGACGATCGGGTCGATTGCGGTGCTGTCGCGCGCGGACGAGCTCGCGTCGGGGAGACTCACTGCGATGGTGTCGATCAACGAGAGCGCACAACGACTGCGGAACTCGCCGGAGCTCGAAGGCGTGTGCGAGACTGTCGTGCCCGTCGCCGGCCTCCTCGGAATGGGTGCCATGATGCTGCGTCAGGCTGACTTCGCCGCCTTCGCTACGCTCGCCGCCGTGCCCTCCACCGAGACCGAACGGCTCTTCATCAGCGCCGAGCGTTTCATCACCTCCCGCGACCAGGGGCTCCCTGCGGAGCGCGTGCGCATCGACCTCGTCGACCGCTTTGGGATGTACGGGATCCGTCTCGCCATCGCACTGCTGCGCGGCGGCATCAATGACGCCCCAGAGCTCTCGGCGGAACTGCTGCGCCGCAGCGGCCTCGAAGAGCTGCGGCGAGTGATCGATGTGCACTTCACGCAACGGACGGCGGAGCTCAAGGCGCACTCGGTCATGCTGGCGCTGCACCAGCTGCTACGTCAGCGCGCTGTTGCCGGCTCAGAAGACTTGCTCCTCGATGTGGATCAGCGCATGGCCGCCTCCCACACCTGCACGGAGATGCAGCTCGTCGGGCGCATCGCGAGCGGTCGCCTGTCGCTGTCTGACGAACGTGCGGCGGAACTGGAGCGGCTCCTCGGTGGCCGGGGGAGTGATCCTGCCGTGCGGCTTGGACTCATAGACGATCGGGTGCACGGGAAGTCAGGCGCGTCAGGCAGGTACGGTGTGCTCGGCGGTGGCCGCCCGAGCACCGAACAGCTGCTCGACGAGGCAACGAAGCACCTCCTGCGCTGGCGCGAACTGCTCGACAACCCACTGCTCGATCGCGAGACAGCGAGGGCCTGCGCCGTCGCAGAACAGAGCTGCGAGCGCCTCATCCTCGCCCTGATGGGCCACAGTCGCCTCGCGGCTGCCTGAGCCTTGCGGCCGGCTGCCTGAGCCTTGCTAGGAGGCAGCGATCGGGAGTGAGCGGCGCTCGTCGGGCTGGTGCAGCCACCGCGAGGCCCCCGGGGTGAAAGATAGGGTTGTGGCGACTAGCATGCTGAGTGCCGCCCCTCCTGCGAGCGCGAGGTCGAGGGCGTCGGCTTCACGTACGAGTATCCCGATGGCAAGCACAGCGACAGTGAGCGCGACGAAGACCAGGCACGTCACCCGCACCCCCGGTCGGCGGTGTGTCACCAGCGTTCGCATGCTCAGCGCCTGCAGCAACGCGAGCACCAGGGAGAGCCCAGCGAGCGCCCCGAACAGCACCAGCACGGCCCTGTCGATATCCGCGGCTGAATACTCCACCGAGAGGTCCTCAGGGAGCGCATCGATAAGTGCGTTACCGAGCGTCTCGAACTGCAGCGCGCCGACCAACACCGCTGCGGCGACGAGCAGAACGGCGACGCACGCAAGCACCAGGGCAACGACGAGCCTGCGCGGGCGTGCGATGCGTTCCTCGACGGGCAGACCCCAGGCGAATCCTGGGCGCTCAGGTATCCCCTCTCGCTCGGTCTCCCATGAGACGCGGGAGTCTGGGGAACGGTCGTGCGGACTCATTCGGTCGCCTTCTCGATCATGAACTGTAGCTCTTCGGGGCCCGGCATCGACTCCCGGCCGTCTGTGCTCTTCACGATCGGTACGCCGTCGACCCAGACAGTCGGTGTGGACGAAACGCCCGCGTCGACTGCCGCGTTGAGCGCCTGCGCGACCCAGCCGTCGAACGTGCGTTCGGTGATGCAGCTCGCAGCGTCCGCGGCCCCGGCGGTCTCTGCGAACGCGGTGAGCTCAGCGTCATTCGGGCCGGTAGCGCCCGGCGCCGGCTGATGGTCAAACAGGAGGTCGCGCATCGTCACGAAGGCCGGTACCCCCGCGAGGTCAGCCACGCACACCGCGGCGTTTGCGGCGCGCTGCGAGTACTCGTCAGAGGACGCACTCACGAGAAAGGCGAACGGACGGTACTCGATGCTGATCGTGCCGTCAGCTAACTCTGAGGAGAGCAGCGCGTTGGCTTGTTCGTGGAAGACGCCGCACGATGCGCAGAGGAAGTCCTCGTAGAGCACGACGGGGACGAATCCCTCGTTGTGTCCCGTCTCAGTCGCCTCGCTGTCGGCTTCTGGAGCTGCTGCGGTAAGGATGAAGCCGTAGCTATCGGTCGCATGCTTCGGCACCGCGACATCGTCAGCAGCGTGTTCGGAAGCGCGGAATTGGAGCCAGAGGAGTGCGGCGCAGGCGGCGACGACTGCCATCACAACGAGTACTTTCACGCCGAGGCCCCTTTTGCCGAAGCCGCGCTGGTGGTCGCGTCTGATTTGGTCGGCGAGGGCCTTGCGGCTCTCTGCGGCAGCGTCGGTATCGGTGCTGTTGGTCGCTGCGGCGCCCGCGGCCCCCGCGGAGCGCGGCTCTTGTTCGGGCCGGAAGCTAGCCGACCGTTTGGATCGGCGCTCCGAAGTGAGGTTCATACCTTCAGGGTACCAATCTGGGAGGGGCGATGCGGCGGCTAGATGGGATATGAGTCCCGGTCACGGTACGTCTCCAGCCAGTGCGGGTGACGGCCTCTCCCGAAAATGCAAGAAGGGTCTGGTGCATGACGGTCCTATAGACGCCAAACAGCGATGAGGTGGTTCCTGAGATCATTAAACACTTCACGTGCGATGAACCGTTTCAAACACCTCAACACGTCTTTCTTGGAGAGTCCTTCAGCGAGTCTGCGTTGCATATAGTCGACCGTTCGGGCGTCGTATCTGAGCCTGACCACCGCGATCATATGCAACGCACGGTTCGTTTTTCGGTCCCCGCCTCGGTGGAGTCGCATCCGATGACTCTTGCCAGATGAGACTGGCACCGGGGCGACTCCGCATAGCCGCGCGAATGCTGCTTCGGTGTGCAGGCGTTCAACGTTCTCGCCCGCGGTAACCAGAAGCTGAGCCGCGTGAATGGTCCCGATGCGAAGCCGAGACAGCAGAGTCGGAGAGGTCTCGTGGACCAGGACGGTGAGGGAACGTTCGACACCCTTGATCTCTTCGTCGAGGTTCCCGATACGCGCTGCGAGGGTACGCAGCGCAAGCTTGACAGCTTGCTCAGGATCGTTCAGGCGTGCATGGTCGGCACGGAACTTTTAGCAATGGTGTGCCGCGGCCAGCCCGCCAGCTGGAGCGCTCTCTCGGACACGTGCTGGTGCAGTGACCAGCATGTCTTGGAGCTGCAATATCGCCGCGGTGCGCGCTTTGACTGCAGAATCACGTGCGAGCGCGAGGAACCGTATCGACTCTATGACGCTATCGGTTCGTTTCGGTATAGCGCTCGCGACGCCAGCAAGCACTTTCCTGGCGGCAGCCTCAGCGTCGATAACGTCATCTTTTCCCACACGAGCTTTCGTGTGCGGGTGCGGGGTGTTCACTTCTCGGACCTCGATGTGATGATCGATCAGGAACCTTGCGAGTCCGGCAGCGTAAGAGCCGGTGGATTCCACCCCACACGCCTGAATATTTCCATGGGCGTGAGCCCAGGACAACAAGTCGGCATAGCCACGGGTTGTTGCCGGGAATTCGTGGTCTGCGATTCGCTGCCCAGTGCTGGTAAGAATTACCGCATGGTGAGTGTATTTGTGCGCATCAACGCCGATGATCACTTCTGGTTGACGCGTGACAGGGCTGGTGGTCATGATGGTGGTGTCTCCGTCACTTCGATGTGTGGGACGACCGAACCGGGCCGGACGGACACAACAGTGACGAGGCACTTTTGTCTCAGGGCCCTACGAAGTCACATCCCCGCCTGGTCTGGGCTTTCCCTCGCGGGAGCAGTGGTGCTGAGGCGACGACGCGTCGTGCACAGGACATCGTTGAGGGTGAGTCAGTTTAGAGGCGCTTCACTGTCATTTCGCCGTCGACCACGGCGATCACGACGTGCCCGTCCTCAGCACAGATCGACCGGTCGACAATGAGTTCGTCGCCGTCGGCGATGCCGACACGGATCATGCTGTGCCCACGAGCGCGGATCAGGAACGTCGAGAGGCGATTCGGCATTAGATGCTCGTTGAGGTCGATCTCGCTGGTTTGGTAATCCTGCGAAGGGGAAGGGAAGCCGCATTCGGCGTCGACGTTCGCAAGCGCGACTGTGACGAGCGGCGTGTCCGTACGCAGCTCACGCACTTCGACTACCTGCGCAACAACCCCCAAGCTCGAACATATGTTCGAACACCATGGTAGATCTGGCTGCCGACATTCCCCAAAGCAGGGCCACAAGTTCAAGTAATAGGAGCAAGATTTCCGCCCAACTAAACGTTACTAACCACGATATGCCCTAAAAAGCGGTTACGAACATCCAGTAAGCCCCGACCACTAAGCTCACCAATACGAGCGCGAGGGCAAGGCGGCCCCAACCTCCACCGATTGCGAGAACTCCAGCAATCACTATCGCAGCGACCGCAAGCCAGGGCATTTGTAGGCGAATGAATTCAAGCATCGGTATCGATCTCCTTATGGACGGGCGACAGGCCCTTGGGGCTGTCGCCTCATAGACGCTCACCCCCGCGCATACTGCCGGCCTCCGGCAGCTGGCCGGCCTTCCTCTTTCTGCCCGAACACCATTGTTCGGTGACTCCAGCACCTTCCACGCCGTGTGGGCGTGCACTTATCAATCACACCCACACGTCATGCTTCTAGCGCCCAGCACACTTTCGCACCCCCGCTGCGTTTGAGTTCCCGGGACGGCCCTTAGCTCGCCAGCCGCATCTGTTCGTCCAGGACCGGGCCGTTCGTTCGCTTCGCCTGGACCTCTAGAGCGCGGGGGTGAGTAGCTGCGAAGGCTGGAAGGACTTGCACTCCGGCGACAAGTGCTTCGTCCCGAACTTCAACATAAATCTGGGTGGTCGCAAGAGATGCATGCCCCAACAGCTGCTGTACGACCTGGACTTGGACCCCTTTCGCAATCATGTAACTAGCGAAGAAATGCCTGATCGAATGGCCAGTGATCATCGGGTCAGTGACGCCGATTCTGCGGAACGCGGAGGTGATCTTTGTGGATGCAGACTTCATCAAGATATGCCCTCCACCATTCGGGAATTTCGCGTTTCTACATGGAGACGGAAACCACCAGCCGGCGCTCGGCATTCTGTCAGCGACTTCTCGAGCAGATTCGTTCAACGGGAGATAGTGAATCAGTCCCCCCTTCCGCACTGTTCGCAAGAATCCAGTAACGGGGTCGAAGTCCTCACCACGTATCTGTACGGCTTCTCCAATCCGTAGTCCGGTAGTGGCGAGTACTACGATCAGATCCAGTGTTTGCTGCCACAAGGGCTCTTGCAGAAGGCGCTGAATGTGCTCGACGTGTACCGGCCTCGCTCGCCTTCGAGGAACTCGGACCTTCGGTAGACGCGCCGCTGGGCTGACGGCGAGTAATCCCTCAAGAACCATCCAGTCACCCCAGACCTGCAGGTAGGAGCGTTCCACCTGTTTGGTACTTGGTGAGAGTTCTCCTCCGGTTCGTGCATGCGGTCTGTTGAGAAAGTCCACGCAGTGTCGTAGCTCGACCAACGTTGGTGGCGTCCTCACGAATTCCGAAAATCGAGCCAGCATCATCCTTCGCTCAGAGATTGTTCTCTGGCTCAGTCCGGCCGCTCGCTGGTAATTGTCGAACTGGTCCAAGGTCGCGGACCAGCCCAGACTTGGGTGCTTCACTTTTCCTCCTGAAATACAAAAAGGTCCAGGGGGATATTCCCCCTGGACCTCATAGAGATCATGCCGTGATGGTCGCCTTAGAGGCGACGACGCGCATTGACACGGGTACAACGAGACGAATTCGTTGCGTGACGACTGGCTTCGCGAGAAATCAACAAAGATGATTTCACCTGAACGGCTGGCTGCTGCAAATTCAGAAGCAGAAAACCCACGGGAGCTGTCAGGACTATGGATTAAAAGTCCGTAGCTCTACCGCTGAGCTATAGGGGCCAACCCCAGTAGCTTAGCGGATTCGCACGACCCAGAATCACCTCACTGGCCGGCCCGGCGAACTTTGCGATACGGGTGGGTCTGCACCCGGGACGTGACCTCGGCGATCATGTCGGCGGCAGAGGCGTTCTGTCGCGCGGAGTCGACGATCTTGCGGGTTGTTTTCGCCGCGGCGCCGAGGTTCATCGGGCGCCCCTCGATCCCGAACAGGAGCAGCGCCCAGTCGGGAAGCAGCGAGAGGATCCCGTCCTGCACGTTGACGGTGATCCAGGTCGCCACGGGATTGCCGCTGAGCGATGGCTTGCGAAGCGACCGCGAGAGTTCGGCCGCTGGCAGGGTCAACGCCATCCAGTCTTTGTTCGCCTCAATGTAGGCGTCGAGCTCGGCGCGCGTGCTCGGCAGGTAGCTGTCGTCTTCGATCTCGACGAGGCAGGCGGCGATGTGCTGTTCGACGATGAAGCGATCCTGATCCGCGGTCGACAGCTCTGGGCCGAAGGCCTCCGCGGCCCGCAGCAGCCCGTACACGAGGGTGTTGTGGGTCCAGGCGAGCCACTCCTCATTGTCCGCCCGCAGGATCTGGCCGGTGCGCGGATCCGTCCAGATGCTCGCGGCGTGGAGCCGGTTCACGGCCTCAGCCGCGGCCTCCGCGTGCGCGCGGTCGCCATAGACGATCGTGTCGAGGTACCTACCGGTGCGCTCCCCGCGCCCCTCGACGTCGGCGAGGTAGTCGCTGGTCTCGGCGAAGAGGCGCATCATCATCGGGTTGAGCGATTGCAGCAGGATCGCCGCGACGCCGCCGAGCTGCGCCGCGGGGTCGGCGAAGACCCGCCAGCTCACGCTGTCAGGACCGAAGTAGCCGTTGTCGGACCGGTCAACAAGGTCGTGTGCTGACCCGGGCGCGTGCGCGATGGGGCAGCCGCGGGCGGGCGCCTGCGGGGACTGGCCGGTCGGCAGTGGCGTATCGGGGAGCGTTGCGTGGTCGGTCACGGACGTGTCTTTCTCGGGTGGTTCCGCGCACGGCTGCGTGCGCGCTCCACCACTATCGTCGAGATTTCGGCCTGACACACCGAACTGCGTAGGCTCAGCGCCCTAATCGCGTAGGGGCAGCTCGTCGACAAGGGGAAGCAGCTGTCGCCTATCGCTCACCCCGAGCTTGGCGTACGCACGCTGCAGGTGGCCCTCAACCGTGCGCTGGGACAGGAAGAGCTCCTCGGCGATGGCGACGTTTGTCAGCCCGGAGGCGGCGCGCACGCACACCTCGATCTCGCGGGCGGTCAAGAGCGTCGGGTCGACCCGCACGCGCGCCAGGCGCGGCGTGTTGACACCGGGCAGCTGGTCAGCGAGCTCGGCCGCCTGGGTGAGCAGCGCCTGCGCGCGAACCTTGTTCCCGTTGGCCCGCTCGATACGGGAGGCCTCCGAGAGGAACTCGGCAGCGTAGAGCGTCCGCCCGTCGGCGTATTGTGAGCTCGCGATGTCCTCGACGAGGGCGGCGTCGGGGAGCCGGCGTAGCGCGGCCGCGAGGTGGCCGTCGATGTCTGCGGCGGCGGCAGCCGGCGCGGCAAACCCATCAATCAGTCCGAGCCGCCACGCCTCATGCGTGAGCCGCATCGCTATGAACGGCAGGCCGTCGACGCCCGCGCGCGCGAGCAGCGCGTCGAGCTCGGCGCGGGCGGCGGCCTCGCCATCGACGAGCAGGATCGCGCCCACCGCCAACCGCTCGGCCTCGGGGCGCAGCATCTGGCCGCTCCGTGGCGAGCCGGACCGGTACATCGCGAGGAGCTCGCGGGCCCGTTCGGCGTCCTCGAGCATTGCTGCGGCTGCCGCGCCGATCGCCGCGACAAACCCCGCGATCCCGAATGGGTCGCCGATCTCGGTGAGCGCGAGGACCTGGTGCGCGAGGTCGAGCGCCTCGGCAGCGCGGCCGCACTCGATGAGGGCGTGCGCGCGTGACGCGATAAAGAGCCCGTGGTCGACGCCGAGCCTGTCCCAGTCGATCCCCACGACTCTGAACGCGTGCACGAGCTCGTGCGCGCCCTCGCAGATCAGCGCGAGGTGGAGCGAGTAGAGCAGTGCCCCGCTGTCGGGTCCGCTCACGTGCTTCCATAGGTCGCTCTCGAGGGCGGTGAAGCCGCGCTCGAGCGCGACGATGGGCTTGCCCGCGTAGCTCTCGTTCGCCATGACAGCGGCGAGGAGCCCGAACCGAAGCGATGGCGAGAAGCTCTCGTTCGCCGCCCACTCCTCGAACTGGCCCGGGTCGATCTGCTCGCCGGCGTGGGCCCGCCAGAGCGCGGCAGACGCGCGGAAGTAGTTGGAATCTCCGGGCTGGGGTGTGAGCAGCCGCATTCCGTGACCGTAGTCGCCGCTGATCGCTTCGATGCGTCCGGCGAGCAGGCGCGCCTCGCCGTCGCCGGCCGCGATGAGCGGTGCGAGCAGCGCAAGGAGTTCGGCCTGGTCTTCGTCGGGCACCCCGGTCGCTGCGCGCGCCCACCAGTCGGAGACCCGCTGCTGCGCCTCGGCCGTCCCCTCGTCGATCCGCTCCCTGACGTAGACGAGGTAGCCGCGCGCGCTGACGAAGCGGCCAGAGCCCATCGCTTCGTCGGCGAGCCGTGCGAGTTCCCGCGGCACGCCGTCGACGGCGTGGAGCATGTGGGTGAGCGAACTCGCGTTCACCTGCTGTCCGAGCTGCGCCTCGAGCATCACCTTCGCGTCGGTCTCGTCGATCCCACCGAGGCTGACTCGCGCAGTGCCCGCATGCCCGAGGAACGCGTAGAACGCGCTCGGCAGGCGCGCCGGATCGCGCACCGCGAGCACAAGCTGCACGATGCCGACGCCGGCGAGCTGGGTGAGGATCGCGGCCGACGTCGGATCGACGTGCTCGGCGTCGTCGATCAAGACGCGGAGCGGCCGCGCGTGGAACCGCGCGGCGAGCGCCTGCGAAGTACTGAGTGGATCCTCCGCGTAGCCGGCGATCTCGGGGACCCGGGTCGCGAGCGTCGCGAGGTGCGAGAACGGGATCGCCGTGAGCGCCTCACTGCCGAAGACCGTAAGTGTGTCGGCCCCGAACCGAGCGGAGTCCGATGCGAGCCGCCAGAGCAGGGTGGATCGTCCGAAGCCTGCGTCGCCGAGCACCGCGATCGCGGAGCCGGCTCGGAGCGCACCAAACGCTGCTCGCTCGGATTCGATGCGAGACGGCATGGGAGGCAGTGAAGCCGATGCCTGTGTTCCACCCCCCCTGTGGATCCACTTGGTGCATCTTGTTAGATTACAAGCCAAATAGAATGATTGGCCCAAATGTGCCGTTCCGTGACGGGTGAAGATTCGGGGGTAGATGACCCCTAGTGCATGAACAGGAGCACGCCGGCCACGACGACAAACAGCGCGCCGAACACCGTGTTGAGCACGCGCTGCCCCCGCGCCGTCGACGCAAACCGGCCAAACGGCTTCGCCGCCGCAGCGAAGAAGAACCACATGACGAGCACGTCAACCGCCACCGCGGTCGCCGCCAGGATCGCGTACTGCGGCACCTGGGGCTGATCGAGCCGCACGAACTGCGGGATAAAGGCCAGGAAGAAGACAATCGCCTTGGGGTTCAACAGGTTGACCCACAGGCCACGCAGCAGCATCGCCCGGTTCGTCACGTGCGGCACGACGACGACGCCACCGGTGTCCGCCTGCTTCGGCTTCGTGACCGCCATCCGCGCACCGAGATAGATGAGATAGGCGGCGCCCGCGTACCTGATGCCCGCGAAGAGCGCCGGCGACTTCGCAACGAAGACCCCGACGCCGGCGGCGACGATCACGATGTGTACGATGAGCGCAACAACCTGCCCAACGATGCCCCAGATCGATCGCCGCCAGCCGCTCGCGAGCGCGTTCGACATCGTGTTGATCGCGCCCGCCCCGGGGGTGAAGCTAATGACGAGGCACGCGGTCAGCAGTGAGAGCCAGAGGGAAAACGACACCCGACAAGTGTATGCATGCCGGGTGCCGCTCCCCCGCCACTACCAGCCGCGCTCGGCGAGGCGGTGGGGCGCGGGAAGGTCGCTGACGTTGATGCCGACCATCGCCTCGCCGAGCCCTCGCGAGACCTCGGCGATGACCTCCGGGTCGCGGTAGTGCTGCGTCGCCCGAACAATGGCGACGGCGCGCTGCTCCGGCGCATTGGACTTGAAGATTCCCGATCCAACGAAAACGCCGTCGGCCCCGAGCTGCATCATCATGGCAGCGTCGGCCGGTGTCGCGATCCCACCTGCCGTGAAGAGCGGCACGGGCAGCGCGCCCGTCGCGGCGACCTCTGCGACGAGTTCGTAGGGCGCCTGCAGCTCCTTTGCCGCAACGAAGAGCTCGTCACGACCGAGCGAACCGAGACGCGCGATCTCTGCCGAGATGGTGCGGATGTGCCGCGTCGCCTCGGACACGTCGCCGGTGCCCGCCTCACCCTTCGACCGGATCATCGCCGCGCCCTCGGTGATCCGGCGCAGCGCCTCGCCAAGGTTCGTCGCCCCGCACACGAACGGCACGTCGAACTGCCGCTTGTCGATGTGGTGCACGTAGTCGGCCGGCGACAGCACCTCGCTCTCGTCAACGTAGTCAACGCCGAGCGCCGCGAGGACCTGCGCCTCCACGAAGTGCCCAATGCGGGCCTTCGCCATCACCGGGATCGATACCGCCGCCCGGATCCCGTCGATGAGATCCGGGTCGCTCATGCGGGCGACCCCGCCCTGCGCACGAATGTCGGCGGGAACCCGCTCGAGGGCCATGACCGCGACCGCGCCCGAGGCCTCGGCGATCTTCGCCTGCTCTGCGGTCACGACGTCCATGATGACGCCGCCGCGGAAGCGATCGGTGAGCGCCGCGTGCGCGGCGTTGTGCGGGGTGAAGGCGGAAGTGTGCAGTGTCTGTTCGTTCATGCTGTCCACCCTCTCGAGCATTTTGGTTTACCTCAAGGCCCACTTTCAGCGTGTTGCAATGGACCACTTGTGCGAAGCTGTCGGCGATCCTGATCGGCTATGCGTTCGCCCCGATGCCGCTAGGGCACCCCTAGAATCTGGGTATGCGTCCCTTCCCCCGCCGCCTCCGCTGGGCGGCCATTGGCGCCCTCGGCCTCGCGCTGTCGGCGGGAGTGGTTGGCTGCGCTCCGGAGCCCGCCGCGCCCGCGGCCCCGACGACGTCTGCTCCCCCGCCACCGCCCACGCCCGAGGAACTCCGTGCGGCAGAAGCCGACGAGTGGGTCGCGGCGGCTTCGACGCGCGAGCTCGCGGGCAGCGTGATCATGGCGTCAATCCCCACCACGGATGCGACCCAGCTCCACGCCCTCATGACGACCTCTGGCATCGGCGGGTTCATCCTCATGGGCGCGAACGTGCCAGGCACACCCGAGGAGCTTGCCGCGCTCACCGCGCAGCTCACGGTCGACGAGGCGCTTCCGCCACTCGTCGCGATCGACGAGGAGGGCGGCCTCGTCACCAGGCTGCCGTGGGACACGCTCCCCGGCGCGGACGCGCTCCGTTCCCAGCCGCCGCGGGCAACGACGGACGCGTTTCGCGGGCGCGCTGACCTCCTCCAGGCCGCGGGCATCACCGTCAACTTCGGGGTCGTGGCCGACGCCACCGCCGACTCGGCCAGCTTCATCTACCCACGCTCCCTCGGCGACACCGGGAAGGACGCCGCTCCGCGCGTGGCGGCAGCCGTCGAGGGTGAACGCGGGCGCGTAGCCACGACGCTCAAGCACTTCCCCGGCCACGGCGTCACCCCGGCGGACTCGCACCAGGCGATCCCGCAGACCGGCCTCTCGCTCGCCGACTGGCGCTCCGACACGGCAGCCCCGTTCGCCGCCGGGATCGACGCCGGCGCCGAGCTGCTCATGTTCGGTCACCTGGCCTACACCGAAGTTTCGCCTGCCCCCGCGTCGCTCGCACCCGAGTGGTATGCGCTCGCACGGGACGAGCTCGGGTTCACCGGCGTCGCCGTCACCGACGACCTCGGCATGCTCCGCGCGAGCGGCGTCCCCGAGTATCAGGATCCCGTCGACACGACCGTGGCCGCGCTCGCTGCTGGCGCGGACCTCGCCCTCACCGTCATCGGCATGGACGCCACCGGCGTGGCCGCGCTCGTCGACGGTGTGACGGCGGCGGTCGAGACCGGGGCGCTTCCCGAGGGTCGGCTGCGCGAGGCGGCTACCCGGGTGACGCTGCTGCGGCTGGAGCTCGCGGATGCGCGAACACCTGCCGCGTGGAAACACGAGTGATGGTGGATCCTAGGGGAATTGAACCCCTGACCTCGTCATTGCGAACGACGCGCTCTACCAACTGAGCTAAGGACCCGTGCGAGCGTCACGCCCGTACAGCGAACCACTTTATCAGCGCCGGGACCCGCGCGTAAAATTCGCCGCGCAGATCGTCGAGGTCAGTACAGCTAGAGCGCGCGATTCGGCAGCACGATCCGCTGCCCCGTCACCGGGTGGCGGATCACCTCGACGGGGGTGCGGTAGACGTCGGTGAGCACGTCAGCCTCGAGCACCTCGTCGGGGGCGCCGTTCGCGACGATCTTGCCCTGCCGTAGCAGCGCGATCCTGTCGGAGTAGGCGCTTGCAAGATTAAGGTCGTGGAGCACGATGA
This sequence comes from Leucobacter aridicollis, assembly GCF_013409595.1. Taxonomy (NCBI): domain Bacteria; kingdom Bacillati; phylum Actinomycetota; class Actinomycetes; order Micrococcales; family Microbacteriaceae; genus Leucobacter; species Leucobacter aridicollis. Next base: position 2,923,670 of record NZ_JACCBD010000001.1, read on the forward strand.
GCACCGCGTCGCCGGCCGCGGCGCGCTCGCGAGCGAGCGTGAGCACGGCCTCTTGGTGCCCCAGGTCGAGTGCGGCGGTGGGCTCGTCGAGCATGAGCACACCCGTGCGGCCCGCAATCACGCGAGCGAAGGCGGTGCGCGCCCGCTCGCCGCCCGACAGGGACGGGACCCTGCGATGCCCGAGGTGGCCGATGTCGGTCGCCGAGATTGCCTCGCCGATCGCCTCGTTGTCGTCGTCCTCGAGTGGTGTGCGGCGCCACGGGGCGCGGCCCATTTCGACGACCTGGTGCACGGTGAACGGGAACAGCAGCTGGTTCTCCTGCAGCAGCACGGACCGCCGGCGCGAGAGGTCGACGAGCGACCATTCGTCAAGGAGCTTGCCGCCGAACTCGACGCGGCCCTCGTCGGGCTCGACGTCACCCGAGAGCAGGCTGAGCAGCGTCGACTTGCCGGCGCCGTTCGGCCCGAGCAGCGAGAGCACCTCGCCGGCGCGAACGTCGAGCGAGACGCTGTCGAGCAGCTTCTTCCGACCGCGCTCGATCGTGACGGACTCGGCTGCGCAGACGACGGTGCCGTGATCGGCGACCGTCGGGAGTGCGATGTGGCGAGCGTTCATTATCCCCACCCTCCCGAGCGCTTGCGGGTTCGTCGGAGCAGCCAGAAGAAGAACGGTCCGCCGACGAGCGCGGTGAGAATGCCGATGGGGAGCTCGGCCATCGGCACGAGCGTCCGGGCGGCGAGGTCAGCGAGCGTCATGAGCAGCGCGCCGGCGAGCGCGGTCGCCGTCACGAGCGGCAGGTGTGCGGGGCCGAGGATCATGCGCATGAGGTGCGGGATCACGAGCCCGACGAACGAGATGATGCCGGCGAATGCGACGGCCGCGCCGACGAGCAAGGAGACGACCAGGATCATGCCGATCCGCAGCAGCTCAACATTCACCCCGAGGTGGCGCGCGTTGCGCTCGCCGAGCGCGAGGAGGTCGAGCTTGCGCGACGAGATGTAGGCGGCGAACAGCCCGATGGCGATGATCGGCGCGACGACGAGCACCTGCGACCAGCTCATTCCCTTGAGGCTGCCGAGCTGCCAGAACACGATCGCCTCGCGCGACTGGGTATCGCCCATGAACGTGAGGGCAGCGATTGCGGCGCCGCCGATCGCGTTCACCGCGATACCGGTGAGCACGAGCGTCACGACCTCGGTTCGGCCTTCGGCGCGGCTCATCGAGTAGACGATGAGCGTCGCGATAAGGCCGGTGATGAACGCGAGGATCGCCGTCGTCCACTGCCCGAAGACGGTGAGCCCGAACACGATCGAGATGCCCGCGCCAACCGCGGCACCGGAGGAGATGCCAATGACGCCTGGCTCCGCGAGCGGGTTGCCGAAGATCGCCTGCATGATGAGGCCGGAGACTGAGAGGCCGACACCGATGAGCACCGCCATCGCGACGCGCGGGAAGCGGATCGCCCACAGCGCCTCGTCACCCGCCGGAACTGACGGCAGCGGCAGCCAGTCGATGCCAACGCGGTGCAGGATCGAGCCGAGCACCTCCTGCGGCGGGATCGCGAGTTGCCCCGTCCCGGCCGAGACGAGCACGCTCAGGACGAGCAGCACCGCAAGGACGGCGAAGAGGATGGGTGCGCGACTACTCCGTCGTGTTGGCGAAGTGCGGCCTGTGCTATTCATGCTCGCGCGTGACGCTTTCTAGGAGATCCGGGCGCTCTGCAACGCCGTGTACGAGAGAGTCTTCGAGAAAACTCACACTTCATCATATCTTCGTGAGGTTAAGCTTGCTCACGTCATACATATGAAAAGGGGATCGATGCTCAAGGCTCGCACTTCTCGCACTCGGGCGGCACTCGCCCTCGCCCTGGGGCTCGCCATCGCCCTGACAGGCTGCCAGACGGCCGGGCCGAACGCATCGGGAGGCGGCACCGAGACTGTCGAGTTGCCGCCACTTGCTTCGCTCACCCCGCTTCAGAATCCGCTGGATTACGAGGGACCGACGACGGCGATCGTTGGCGCCCCCTCAGTCACGCCACTCGCGGAGAAGCCGACGGCGAAGCTTCCGGTGACGGTGCAGTCGCACGACCGCACCGGCGACGTCCCCGTCGAGGTGACGGACACGTCCCGCGTGCTCGCGATCTCGCTCACCGGCACCCTCGCCGACATCGTCTACAACCTGGGCCTCGGCGATCAGCTCATCGGCCGCGACGCGACGACAACGTTCCCCGGGTCAGAGGACCTCCCCCTCGTCGTGACCGGCGGCCACGACATTGAGGCGGAGTCCGTGCTCGGCCTGGAGCCCAGCGTGATCTTCACCGACCTCAGCGTCGGCGGCATCGATTTCGTGAACGTCATGCGCAACGCCGGCGTGCCAGTCATCGTCGTGAAACGGTCCGTCGATCCCGCGTCGGCAGCCGAGGCGACGCAGCAGCTCGCGGAGGGTCTCGGCGTCGCGGATGCCGCGACCGAGCTCAATGCGAAGGTCGCTGACGCCATCGCCGCCAAGGAGGAGGAAGTCGCCCGGCTGATCCCCACCGACGAGGCAAAGCGGCCGCGCGTCGCGTTCCTCTACGTCCGCGGTGGCGCGGGCATCTACTACCTCTTCGGAGAGGGCAGCGGAGTCGACACGCTGCTCGAGTCGCTCGGCGTGATCGACGTCGCCGAGGAGGCTGGATGGAAGGGCGAGCGCCCGATGACCGATGAAGCGCTCGTCAAGATGGATCCCGACATCATTCTCGTCATGTCGAAGGGCCTCACGAGCACGGAGGGCGTTGACGGCCTCATCGAGGCGCAGCCGAGCATCGCGCTCACGACAGCGGGCAAGAAGCGCAGGATCATCGACATCAACGACTCGATGCTCTTCGCGAGCGCCGGCCGCACCCCTGATGTGATCGACGCACTCGCACGCGCGATCTATGCGCCCGACTCGCTCTAGCGCCCACGCCAACGCGCAGCGCACGCCGCTCCGAGTGCTTTCAGGATGCGCCTCGCGGCGGCAAGGTATTCTTGAGCGTTGAAACTCTCGGACGCCTGTCGGCGACCGAGCTTAGGCAGGGGACCTTGGAGACACGGGTGACACAGGAACACGAGGCGGCGCACGGCGTACGTTCGCGACGCGCCGCGGCTTCCGAGTACCCGGCAGACCGGTTCGACGAGATCCCGGCGGGCGGTCGCATCGGCGCCCACCGCGTGACGGCCCAGCCGCGCGTGACCTGGCACTTCGTGCTTGGCGGCCTGATCGGAGCTGCCCTCCTGACGACAATCGGCATCGTCGGCGTGACGATTGCCGGCTCGGCTGGCACCCTCCCGTTGCCCTCCTCGCAGGGCCCCGCAACCGCTGACACGAAGGTCAAGCCGAAACTCAACCCCGAGGCGACGGTCGCAGTGCTCGACGGCACCACCGCCGAGGGCGCGACTGCGCAGGCGCTCGCCACCGTCATCACTGACGAAAAGTGGGGCACGATCGTGCTCGCCGGACCGGCCGCGGACACTGACACCGCGATCTCGGCGGTCTTCTACGCCGATGCCGCGAACGAGGCGGCGGCGCTCGGACTCGCTGAGAAGCTCGGCGGCGTCTCCACGTATCTGAACGCCGACTACGCGGAGGGTGACTCCGACCTCGTGGTGCTCATCGGCGCCGACTACGCTGGCCCCGGCAAGTCCGCGAACTAGTTCGTTCCGCCGTTCGCTGCGGGCGAGCACCTCTCCTTGCACTCTCAGCACCTGAGTGCCAAAATTGGTGTTAGCAGTCGGATCGACTGAGTGCTAAACCTGGCGCAGAACCCTCGGGGTCTCTGCAGCTTTCCCTAGACGTCCGGGAGGGGCGAATTACATGGCAAAGATGATTGCGTTTGACGAAGAGGCACGTCGTGGCCTGGAGCGGGGCCTCAACATCCTCGCTGACACTGTCAAGGTGACGCTGGGCCCGCGCGGCCGCAACGTCGTCCTTGAGAAGAAGTGGGGCGCCCCGACGATCACCAACGATGGCGTCTCGATCGCCAAGGAGATCGAGCTCGACGATCCGTACGAGAAGATCGGCGCTGAGCTCGTCAAGGAGGTCGCGAAGAAGACCGACGACGTCGCAGGCGACGGCACCACCACCGCAACCGTGCTCGCTCAGGCGCTCGTGCGCGAGGGCCTCCGCAACGTTGCTGCGGGCAGCGACCCCATCGCTCTGAAGAAGGGCATCGAGAAGGCAGTGGCTGCGGTCATCACCGAGCTGCACGCAAACTCGAAGGAGATCGAGACCACCGCCGAGATCGCGGCAACCGCTTCGATCTCCGCAGCTGACGAGCAGATCGGCGCGCTGATCGCCGAGGCTATCGACAAGGTCGGCAAGGAGGGCGTCGTCACCGTCGAGGAGTCGAACACATTCGGCACCGAGCTCGAGCTCACCGAGGGCATGCGCTTCGACAAGGGCTACCTCTCGGCGTACTTCGTCACCGACGCTGACCGCCAGGAAGTCGTCTTCGAGGACCCCTACATCCTCGTCGTCAACAGCAAGGTCTCGAACATTAAGGACCTGCTCCCCGTTGTCGATCCGGTTATCCAGTCGGGCAAGCAGCTCCTCATCATCGCTGAGGACGTCGAGGGCGAGGCACTCGCTACGCTCGTGCTCAACAAGATCCGCGGCATCTTCAAGTCGGCAGCCGTCAAGGCTCCGGGCTTCGGTGATCGCCGCAAGGCAATGCTGCAGGACATCGCGATCCTCACCGGCGGCCAGGTCATCTCGGAAGAGGTCGGCCTGAAGCTCGAGAACGCAACGCTCGACATGCTCGGCACCGCCCGCAAGGTCATCATCACCAAGGATGAGACCACCATCGTTCAGGGTGGCGGCGAGAAGGAAGCAGTCGAGGGCCGCGTGCAGCAGATCCGCCGCGAGATCGACAACACCGACAGCGACTACGACCGGGAGAAGCTCCAGGAGCGCCTCGCGAAGCTCGCTGGCGGCGTTGCAGTCATCAAGGCTGGCGCAGCGACCGAGGTTGAGCTCAAGGAGCGCAAGCACCGCATCGAGGACGCAGTCCGCAACGCGAAGGCAGCAGTCGAGGAGGGCATCGTCCCCGGCGGCGGCGTCGCACTCATCCAGGCTGGCGCCAAGGCGTTCGCGAACCTCGAGCTCACCGGCGAAGAGGCTACCGGCGCGGCAATCGTGCAGGTCGCTATCGAGGCTCCGCTCAAGCAGATCGCCCTCAACGCAGGCCTCGAGCCCGGCGTTGTGGCACACAAGGTCTCTGAGCTCCCCGTCGGCCAGGGCCTGAACGCAGCAACCGGCGAGTACGTCGACATGCTCGCAGCCGGCATCAACGACCCGGTAAAGGTCACCCGTTCGGCGCTGCAGAACGCTGCATCGATCGCTGGCCTCTTCCTCACCACCGAGGCAGTCGTCGCCGACAAGCCCGAGCCCGCTGCTCCCATGGCAGCTGACCCGGGTGCAGGCATGGACTTCTAAGTCCCGCTAGGCAACAGGGCCGGTCGCACCTTCGGGAGCGACCGGCCCTGTGTCGTTCCCGGGGCTCGGGTCCGTGGCTCCCGGCACTCCATCCGCCAGCCTCCTTGGCCAAGCCCGCCGATGTACACGACTCCTGCGGATGTACACGAAACCTCGGGGTCGGAACCGTGTGCACTTGCGGGGGTCGTGTACAGTCGCGGCCCTGGCGCGGGCGGCGCTAGCGCGGGCAGCGCGGGCTCGGGCTCGGGATCGGGCTCGGGCTCGGAACAGCGAAAGGCCCTGACGCACTTCTGGCGCGTCAGGGCCTTCAAGACTGTCGCTGGAGGCTAGTCGGTCGGGCCCTCCGGCCCCTCCGCCTTCTGATCAGGGGCAGCGTTCTTGCGCCTATCAGCGATGAGCATTCCCGAGGTCACGCCAATCGCAATGAGAGCCACACCTCCGATAATGATCGGGATCCAGGGAACGGGTTGTTCGGGAGCCGGTGTTGTGGCTTCAGGCGCTTCGGGCGCGGCCGTCTCGGCCTCCGCAGCTGGAGGCTGCGTCGCGGTTGAAGATGCGAGGTCACACCCGCTCACCGTCATCGTGAGCGACAGCGGATCTACCTCGGCGCCCGCGACGTAATCTCCGTAGTCGCCGTTGAGTGCCGCCGCGCCCTCGGCTGTGAGCCTCACCTGCGCGCTGGGAATCGACAGCGTCGAGCCCTCCCCTGCGTCGTATCCGGCGAGGTCAACCTTTCCCGCGACAACACGCTCATAGGTGAGCTCGGCTTCGTCGGTGTCAGTCGATCCCATTCCCAGAACGAGCTGAGCGGATTCCGAGCCAGTGAAGACGAGCTCAGGGTCCCGGATGTCGAGTTTCATCAGGCCGCCGTGACCTGTGAAGTGCACATCGCCCGTAAACTTCACCGACCCTGAGTCAAGCTCAGGTGCTACAGCGCCCGCGCCGTTCGGCCAGCTAAAGGCCGGGGTCTCGTAGCTTGCGCCGTTCTCCGTTGTCCACTCGCCGTTTGCGATGCTTCCACTGATGTAGTTGCGGAAGCTCTCCTTCACTCCCCACCGCAGTTCAGCACCCGAGACTGCACAGGAGTCGGCAGCCGTCGTCTGGGCACTCGCGGCGCCTGCCGGTCCAACGACAAGGCCCCCAGCAACCAATAGGGCGGCGGTGAATCCCGCCGAGACTGCTCGGCGCTGACGTCGGTCGCTCACGTGTTTCTCCTCGTAGTTCATGCGCTTGGCGTGGTGCCACTACCGACGGTAGCAGCCGCTGCTGCGCGTCGCTGATTCGCGAGGACCACGCCCATCGCTCCGGCGAGGGCAACAAGCGCACCGGCGCCCACCCACCACATCCACACGGGTCCATCCGAGGCCACCGGCGCAGCAGTGTTCACACGCTGCGTCGACACGTCCGCGCTCGCTTCCTCCTGGTTAACCACCGGAGCCTTCTTCTTCGGCTTCTCCTTGACAACCTTGATCACCGCACCGGCGTCCTTGCTGCCCTGAAGCGTGATGGTGTGCTCACCTGGGGCGATATCGTCGGGGAGCATGCCGATCCATCGGACCTCACCGACCGAGCTCGCCCCGGCCTTCTCGTCAAGAACGATCGGGTCAGAGTAGAGCACCACGAGGATGTCTCGTTCGTCCGGTTCAAAGCCCGCCGCGACAAACTCGATCTCACCGCCGGGAACGATCTCGTCGGCCGGCGTGATAACGCGAATGCCCTCAGTTGTCGGAGGCGTCGCCGCGGCCTGACGGGCGGCCTTCTGTTCGGTCTGGGTCGTTGAACCGTAGCTCACGCGGCTGGCAGATCCAACGGTGAAGGTAAGCGGGTCCACTGCGAAAGATCCCCCGCCCGTGCCACCGCCCGCACTGCCTCCACCGGAGATTGCACCGCTCACAGGCACACCGCTCCAAGTAACGGCGCCGTTGGCTCCGACGCTCTTGCTTGCTGAGCCGAGGTCCAGTGCGAAACTGCGACCGCCAGCGGAGATGGTTCCCGAGGTGGCACTCGTGACCGTGATAACCGGGTTCGAGAAGGTCTCTGTCATGAGGCCCCTATGACCACTAAACGTCACCACACCGGAGTACTGGACACTGCCAGTCTGCGCCTGCTTGTTCCAGGAGCCCCCGCTCGCTTGCGGGAAGAGGTACGCCCCACCGCTGGCGCCAACGCCGGTCGTGCTGATCGATCCCTTTGCAATCCGCCCAGTGGTGTAGTCGCGGAAGCCGGACGAGATACCCCAGCTCAGCGAACCTGCCTGTTGCGCAGTATCGACCGGGCGCGGCTTCGGTGTGGGCTTCGGTGTGGGCTTGGGCTTCACCGGCTTGGTCGGCTCGGTCGGCCCGACCGGGACTTCAGCCTCGGCACCGTAGCTGAACGAGAGCGGCGCGGTCGCCTTGTTGGCGTACTGTTCCCAGGCCTCGATCTGCAGGTTGCTCGCGAACACTCCCGTCGCGCCAGCCCAGCTCAAACGCCCGTCCTCGCTCTTGACGAGCTCACCGGGAGCGATCGTGGCAAATTTGATGCGCTTCATGGCTGACGTACCAGCAGCGTCGTCCCGCGACACCTCGATGCTCAGCGTCGCAGCTGACTTCGAGGTAAATGTAATCTGCGGGTTCCGCAAGGCAATATCAAACCCGTGAGCCTCGCTTACATATCGCACGGTTCCCGCGAAGTAGATCGACCCGGTACCGGTCTTAACGTCGTATGTGCCGCCCTTAACCTGCGTGTACGTCGTGTTTCCGGCCGCGTCGGTCTTCGCACCAGCCGTGGCTGTGATGGTTCCGTTCGCAATTCCTCGAACGTAGGCATTCCACCCGGTGCTGAACGCCCAGGTCAGGTCACCCTCCGTGACCGAGGGCTCGGGGTCCACAGTCCCTGCCGTCTTGAAGTTCACCGGAACGCTGAGTTCCTGGAAAGCGTTAGCCACTTGGCCCGCACCGCCAGCGTAGGTGTAAATCCCGTAGGTGCCCTTCGCGAGGGCCTCCTCTGGGGCATTAAGCGTGATCTCGGTCTCGAATGATCCGGTGGCAGGATCAATCTGCACCCATTCCTTGCGAATCGTCTCGCGGAACGACTCAGGGATAGCATCGAGCGTGTCCTTGGCAAGGGCCCACTTGCGTGAATCCTTGTTCATCGTCCGAGTTGCAGCGGAGGCACCCTTCGAAGGCTGCCAGTTCTCGGCAAAACTTCCGAACACGACGAATGTTCCCTGCGGAAGCGAATTAGGAATCGGGACTCCACCCGAGCTATTTGCCGGCTTGTTCGCGTACGGGTCGAATCCCGTGCCGCGTACAACTAGCTTGTCTCCGGCCTTCAGCTCCTGATTCGTGTACTCCGTGGTTCCATCTGCGAGGAACACGCTGAGCGCAGGCTTGTACACCGGCTTCGTCGGACGCTCTTCCTTGTAGTTCAAGCGCAGGCCGAACTCCTGCGCCGCGTTCGAGGCGGTCCCGGCCGCGTAAACGAACACTCCGTACGAGCCACCGGCGGGCACGGTCTTGCCCTCAGGAATGTCCTTTGCCTGCAGCCGGGCTTCGAAGGTGCCTGCAGCGGTGAGCTGGACACGCTGGGCCGCAACCATCGGCTTGTACATTGGAGCGATGTTGACGAAGGTCTCGTCTGTCATCGCCCACCGCTGGTCAGCGACGACGCGCTGGGTCCCGGCGGCACCGCCTGCCGGGCTCCAATCCTGTGCGAAGGCACCGAACACTACGTAGTTTCCAGCGGGGTCGCCGGAGGTCACCGGCGGGCGTCCCAGGTTCACGTTTGAACTCGGGTCAAAACCTGTTCCCCGCACGACGATCTCGTCGCCAGGGTTCACCTCTTCCGCAGGGTCGAGCGGAGTGACTCCATCGGCCTTGAACAGCCGAACGTCAGGCGCGAATGCCTTTGGGAACACGCTGTCCCACTGGGCCTCCGACACCGCGAGATCAACCTGCCCCAAGTACCGGCTGTCATTCAACATGCCATGCGCAAGCCACGTCACCGCAACATACTGCTTCGAACGATCCAGCTTCGCAGCCGGAACCGGAATACTCCGCGTAACCGCACCATCCTTGATGAACGTCTTGTAGGCGAAGTCCTGCGCAGCACCCGCGGCAGAATCCTTGCCATAGTCGGCAACACGATCCTTCTCAATGATCCCGACATACACGCCAGCATCAGCCTTGCCAGTGTCAGGAACATCGGCGGCATCGCGAAGCACAATGTTCTTCACCGTCGCCGACACCTGCAAGCCAGCCTCGGTCGCCTCAACCACCGACGCCTCAATCGACGCCTTCGGCGAACCAAAGACGCTGTCCCACTGGGCCTCCGACACCGCAAGATCAACCTGCCCCAAGTACCGGCCGTCGTTCAACATGCCATGCGCAAGCCACGTCACCGCAACATACTGCTTCGAACGATCCAGCTTCGCAACAGGAACCGGAATACTCCGCGTAACCGCACCATCCTTGATGAACGTCTTGTAGGCGAAGTCCTGCGCAGCACCCGCGGCAGAATCCTTGCCATAGTCGGCAACACGATCCTTCTCAATGATCCCGACATACACGCCAGCATCAGCCTTGCCAGTGTCAGGAACATCGGCGGCATCGCGAAGCACAATGTTCTTCACCGTCGCCGACACCTGCAAGCCAGCCTCGGTCGCCTCAACCACCGACGCCTCAATCGACGCCTTCACTGGTTCAGGGGTCGTCTTCTCCGTAACCACCACGGATTCTTCAGCCGAGACTGACCCGACAAACGCTGCCGGGTCCGCCGGCACGAACGTCGCGCGAATCGCGTGCGCCCCCACAGAAAGGCTTCCAGTGGTGAGTGTCGCCACACCGTCAACAACCGGCTGAGCGTCTCCGAGCTGAGTGCCCGCGTCAGAGAAGATAACGGTTCCGTCGGCTGCGGGCGCAACTGTCGCCGTGAGCGTGAGCTTATCGCCCACCGTGACTGACTGTGCCGATACCGACAGCGAGGTTGCGGTTGCCACCGCAACGGGCGCCGGTTGCTGGACTGTCACGGGCGCGAAGGAATCAAGCGCGCGCACGGTGCCGGAGAGCTCGTGGGCGGCTGACGTAGCGACATGGTATTCCTTGGCAGGATCGAGCGTGTTCGCCGGAACCTTAAGCGTCGTGGTGAAAGCGCCATCGACGATGTTCCTCGCCTGGACCCAGCCCTGTGCGATCCAACCGTCTGCGACGAGCGGGCCACCACCCGCCCAGATGTTCTTCTCACCGAAGAGCACGTACACGCCATTCTTTGTGGTCGCTGCATCGCCCACAAAGCCGGCCCCTGTGACCGTCAGCGTCTGCTCTACCGCCGGATCGAGGTTCTCGGACGGGGAAACCGTGATCGTCGGGCCCTCAGCCGCCTGTGCCGTGGGCACGACGAGGAGGCCGCTCAGAACGACGAGGATTGACGTGACGATTGCGAGCGCTCCGGCGCCGAAGCGCCCGGTTTTCTCGGTGAGTGTACTCACGACGAGTTCTCCTTGAAAAGGTAAGAGAGTTCAGGCGCTCATTTTGGGGAGTCACCCTACATCGGACCGAACTGAGGCAAACCTAAGTCTGCCGACCACCCATAAGTCTGACGAATATCGTCAGATGATGCAAGCTGCAGATCAGACCTGGGCGAGTTTTCGTACGGATCACGCACAGTCCGGGGCCCGTATGCTTGAAACACACGAAAATCTTCGGAGGTCACTATGTCTGCCATTGGCGAGGGCAACTACCCGTTCCAGCTCAGCGAGAGCGAGTGGCGCGAGCGCCTCACACCGGACGAGTACGCCATTCTGCGCGAGGCCGCGACCGAACGCGCCGGCACCGGCGAACTCCTCGGTCAGTGGGGCGACGGGCTGTACTCGTGCCGCGGCTGCGGTGCCGAGCTCTTCCAGAGCGGCACGAAGTTCGAGTCGCACTGCGGCTGGCCGAGCTTCTACGAGAGCATCAACCCCGACGCCGTCGAGTTGCTCGAGGACACGACGCTGGGGCAGGTCCGCACTGAGGTGCGCTGCGCGAACTGCGGCTCGCACCTTGGCCACGTGTTCCCCGACGGCTTCGGCACCCCGACCGGCAACCGGTTCTGCATGAACTCCCTCGCCCTCGGGTTCGAGGGTCCGGCCTCGTAAGCTGCGCCCCGGAGCCGCCTGGGCTCCTTCAGGCGCCCTAGGATGACACCATGGAGATCTGGAGGCCACTGTGGGCCCTCTCGCGGCCCGACGGCTCTGCTGAGACGTTGAGCTACTTCGGCGGGCTCCCAACGGGTCTCCCGGCCGCCGCGTGGCCGCAGTGCGGCGAGTGTGGCAGGGCCATGACGCTCCTGCTGCAGCTCGCGGCCGGGCCATGGCTGCCACGGATCCCGTCAGGGCACGCGCTGCTCGTGTTCAAGTGCGAGAGTGACGACGTCTGCGACTTCTGGGAGCCCGACGAGATCGCCAATCGGTGCCTGCTGCTACCGGTGCCCGCCGACTCCGCCGAGACGGCGGCGCCAACGACGACCGGCGCGGCGCCGGCGCGGATACTTCCGCAGCTCTGGGTGCAGGCGTGGGCGTCGGACGAGGACGGAATCTCTGCCGAGGTGGCGGATCAGCTCACCGATCCTGATCGCTTCTGGGACGTCCCCGAGCATGTGAGCTTCGGCCACTGGTTCGCGTCGGAGCACCTCACGAAAGCCGGCGGCGCCCCCTACTGGACGGGGCAGGGACCCAGCGAGGATCCCCCGCTGCCCCGCCGCCTGCTCGTCCAGCTGGACAACTGGATCGCCGTGACCGACTCGGCCGCGGCGATCGTGGACTCGCCGGCCGGCCGCGACCCGCTCACCACCGTGTCGGGCCAGTCAGTCAGCGCGGCCAACTTCATGAGCGACGGAATCGCGTACGTGTTCGACACCACTCCCGACGCTGCGTTGCCGACTCCGAGACTCGTCATCAACCGCTAGGCGCGCTCCGCGCTAGATCGCCTCGCCCCGCCCGAGCGGCTTACTCGGCAGCGCTGCGACGATCACGGCCACGAACGCGATCGTCGTCCCCACCACGAGCGCCGGAGTGAGCCCGCCCGCGAGCGGGAACCCGATCTCGAAAAGCATCGCGGCGATAAGCTGGCCGGCAACGTTCGACATGCTGAGCAGCAGCACCCCGGCCTGTCGGACGAGCATCGCGGCCACGGCGATGAAGATCACGCCGATGACGCCGCCGCTGTACATCCAGAGCTCCGACGGCCAGCTCGTCGGCCAGCCGTTGATGAGCACCGACACGAGCGCCACGGTGCCGAGCACCGCCGTTCCGACGACGAAGTTCATGAATGTCGCGGTCACCGCGCTCTCCGCGGCCGCTCTCACGAGGCCGTTCACCATCGACTGGGCTGCCATGCCCGCGCCGACAACGACCGGGACGAGCACGAGCAGCACGAGGTCCGCGTCGAGGCTTGCGGCCACCGTCACGATGACCGCGACGATGGCGAGGGCCGTTCCCGCAAGACGCGTCGGTGTGGCGTTGATGCGCCCGCCCGGGCCAAGCCCCAGCCTGTCCATCAGGAGGCCGCCAGACACCTGGCCGGCGACGATCCCGACGGTGAAAAGGGCGACGCCCGTGAGCGGGGTGATCAGCCCCTGCGTCAGCACGAATGCCGCGCCGCCAATGCCCCCGAACAGCGCCCAGACGGGAAGCCTGCCGGCCGAGACCTCGCGGCGCATCTTCCCGAGGCCAGTTCGGCCGCGCCGCGAACACACGAGCACCAGACCAATGAGGACAAGCCCTCCCCCGAATGAGATCGCCGCGGCAAGATAGCCGCTCCCGATCTCCTGCGCGAAGCCGCCGTTAATGCGAGACTGCAGGGCGACGAGCATACCCGCGAGGCCAGAGCCTGTGAGGGCCGCCGCGAGCTGATACTTGGAACGAGCCATTTTCCCCATTGTACTCGCGCTGCTCGCGGGCGATCGCCGCGCCAGCGCCCACACTCGGGCCAGCACGGGCGCGCGCGATCCCGCACCCCACAACGCAGAATGGCCCCGCCGAAGCGGAGCCATTCGTGTGAGCCCCCTATCGGACTCGAACCGATCACCTGCAGTTTACAAGGCTGCTGCTCTACCAGATGAGCTAAGGAGGCGTGTGGGGCGGCCGAAGCCGCCCCTCCGATCTTAGTCGGAAATTTGTTAGTCCGTTGCCGACTCTGCGGCGCCGGCCTGCTCGATCTCACCCTTGATCTTCAGCATGAAGGTCTCGAGCGAGCCGTCGCGGCCCTCGCTCCACTGCTGCCCGTTGACGAGCACGAGCGGGGTCGATACGAGGCGCTGCGGCTTACCCTCGGGCTGGAGCTCCGTCGCGCTCGAGGGCTGCAGCAGGCGCTGCCCGTCGGCGAGGCCCCAGATGCCCTCGCTCGCGGCCGTGTAGTTCTCGCTGAAGAACCCGCCGAAGGGCCGGTCCTGGATGCAGCGCTGGAGCTCCTGGGTCGGCTTCGCACCGGCCGCCTCGGCCTGCTTCAGCAGTTCCTTATCGTCGAGGCCCGGGGTGCCCTCGGACGGCTGTACCTCGGGGCTCAGGAGACGCTTGTGCAGTTCGAAGGCGAAGTCGGGCTGCTGCTCGACGACGCAGGCGAACGCGTTCGCCGCGCGTGTCGAGTACTTCGTGCCGAGCGACTGGCCGTCGAGGAAGTTGATCGGGTAGACCGCGAGGTTCGCATCGCCGGAGCCGACGTAGTTCTCGAGCATGACGCCGTTCTGGGCCTCGAAGTTGCCGCAGGCGGGGCACATGTAGTCCACGTAGACGGTGACGTCGAGGGGCAGCTCGTCGCGGTTCACCTCGGGGGCGACGCGCTCGGCCTTCGGGTCCTCAAGTGCGGGCGACGGCACGACCTTCAGGTCCTTCGTGAACACTGCGGCGCCGGAAGCCATGTTCTTCGGTCCGGGACCGGCGGGCTTCAGCGACTGTGTGAGCACGAGGCCGACGATCGCGAGGATCGCGACGACGCCAAGCACGACGCCGCCCTGCACATACAGGCGACGGCGCTTTTCGCGCTTCTTCTCAGCCTCACGAGCGATCCGAGCCTGCTCGCGAGCCTGCGTGCGTCGCTCGTTCTTCGAGAGTCGCGACGTGGTGTCATTCGACATGGGTATTTCCTCCAGAGAAGCATCGATGGTCGATGCGGGGTCACGGTGAGCGCGGGTACGCGGCCGTTACTTCTTCTTCGCGCGGCGCTGGGCGCGGTTCGCGGCACCGGCCTCATCGGCGGGAACCTGCTGGCCGAATGCGCCTCGCGTGGTGGGCTGCTCGGGCTGCTTCGAGCCGCGCTGCTTGGCCTGTGCCGGGTTGGCGCCAGCGCCACTCACCTCGGGGGTGCCGTCAACGTCGGGGGCCGTGTAGCTCAGCTGGGCCTCGTCGGGCTTCGTCTGCTCGTCGAGGCCGCCACCCTCGAGGTGGACGTGCCCCTCGTGGCCTGGCTCGTTCGGGCGGACCTGGACCTCGAGGTTGTAGAGGAGGCCGACCGATTCTTCCTTGATCTGCCCCATCATGCCCTCGAACATCGTGAAGCCTTCGCGCTGGTACTCGACGAGCGGGTCGCGCTGCGCCATCGCGCGCAGGCCGATGCCCTCCTTGAGGTAGTCCATCTCGTAGAGGTGGTCGCGCCAGCGGCGGTCGATCGTCGTCAGCACAACGCGGCGCTCGAGCTCGCGCATCGCCTCGGAGCCGAGCGACTCCTCACGAGCGGCGTACGCGACCTCGGCGTCCGACAGGATCTCGCGACGGAGGAACGCCTTGTCGACGCGCCCGTTCGGCGCCTCAGCGACAACCTCATCGACGGTGAGCGCGATCGGGTAGAGCTGCTTGAGGTCTGACCAGAGCGCGTCGAAGTCCCAGTTCTCATCTGCGCCGTGCGAATCGAGGATCGCGTCGATCGTCTGCTCGCGGAACGCAATCACGCGCTCTTCGATGGCTTCGCCGTCAAGGATCTGGGCGCGGTCGCCGTAGATCGCCTGACGCTGACGGTTCAGGACGTCGTCGTACTTGAGGACGTTCTTGCGGATCTCAGCGTTGCGCGCCTCGACCTGGCTCTGGGCGCTCTGGATCGAGCGGGTGACCATCTTCGACTCGATCGCGAGATCGTCGGGGAAGCCGTCGCGGTTCATGAGCGCGGCGGCGGCGCCGGAGTTGAACAGGCGCATGAGGTCGTCGGCGAGCGACAGGTAGAAGCGGCTCTCGCCGGGGTCACCTTGACGTCCCGAACGACCACGCAGCTGGTTGTCGATACGGCGCGACTCGTGGCGCTCGGTGCCGAGCACGTAGAGGCCACCAGCCTCGAGTACCTTGTCGGCCTCGCCGGCGACCGCTTCCTTCACGGCCTCGAAGACGTCGTCCCACGCGGCCTCGTACGCCTCGGGATCCTCCTCCGTGGAGAAGCCGCGCGCGGTCATCTCCTGCACGGCGAGGAACTCGGCGTTGCCACCGAGCATGATGTCAGTACCGCGGCCGGCCATGTTAGTTGCGACGGTGACGGCGCCGTAGCGGCCCGCCTGCGCGATGATCGCGGCCTCACGTGCGTGGTTCTTCGCGTTGAGCACCTCGTGGCGCACACCCTGCTTTGCGAGCTGGCGCGACAGGTACTCGCTCTTCTCGACGCTGGTCGTGCCGACGAGCACCGGCTGCCCCTTCGCGTGACGCTCGGCGATGTCGTCGACGACCGCAGCGAACTTCGCCTCCTCGTTCTTGTAGACGAGGTCGGGCTGGTCGATGCGCTGCATCTTCTTGTTCGTGGGGATCGGGACGACGCCGAGCTTGTAGGTCGACATGAACTCGCCGGCCTCGGTCTCGGCGGTGCCGGTCATGCCCGAGAGCTTGTCGTACAGGCGGAAGAAGTTCTGCAGGGTGACGGTCGCGAGCATCTGGTTCTCGGCCTTGACCTGCACGCCTTCCTTCGCCTCGATGGCCTGGTGCATGCCCTCGTTGTAGCGACGCCCGGCGAGGATACGGCCGGTGTGCTCGTCGACGATGAGCACCTCGCCGTTGAGCACGACATAGTCCTTATCGCGGGTGAACAGGGCCTTCGCCTTGATCGAGTTGTTGAGGAACGAGATGAGCGGCGTGTTCACCGACTCGTACAGGTTCGTGATGCCGAGGTGATCCTCGACCTTTTCGATGCCCGGCTCGAGCACGCCGACGGTGCGCTTCTTTTCGTCGACCTCGTAGTCGACGCCGGGCTCGAGGGTCTTTGCGATCCGGGCGAACTCACCGAACCAGCGGTTTCCCTCGCCGGAGGACGGGCCCGAGATGATGAGCGGGGTACGCGCCTCGTCGATCAGGATCGAGTCGACCTCATCGATGATCGCGAAGAAGTGACCGCGCTGCACGCGCTCGGCCGACGTGCTCGCCATGTTGTCGCGGAGGTAGTCGAAGCCGAACTCGTTGTTCGTGCCGTACGTGATGTCGGCGTCGTACTGCTTGCGACGCTCGACGGGATCCTGACCAGAGATGATGCAACCGGTCGTCATGCCGAGGGCGCGGAAGACGCGACCCATGAGCTCAGACTGGTAGCTCGCGAGGTAGTCGTTGACGGTCACGACGTGCACGCCCTTGCCTGCAAGCGCGTTGAGGTACGACGGCATTGTCGCGACGAGGGTCTTGCCCTCACCGGTCTTCATCTCGGAGATGTTGCCGAGGTGCAGGTTCGCGCCACCCATGACCTGCACGTCGAAGGGGCGGAGCCCAATCGTGCGCTTCGCCGCCTCGCGGACCGCCGCGAACGCCTCAGGGAGCAGGTCGTCGAGCGTCTCGCCAGCCTCAAGGCGCTTCTTAAACTCCGTCGTCTCCTCGCGCAGCTCCTCGTCGCTGAGGGCCTCAAAAGAGGGCTCAAGGTCATTGACCGTCTTGGCCAACCGCTCGAGCTTCTTGAGCGTGCGTCCTTCGCCGACGCGAAGGATCTTCTCGAGGACTGTCGCCACGTTGTGTCTCCTGTACGGTAGTGCGCGATGAACTGCGGAGCAGAGGCATCGTCGTTGCCTAATTGTGACAACTCCTCAGCTTAGCAACGGCTGTGTGCATTGCGCTGGGAATTCCTCCCTTCATTTGAATGATTCAAAATAAGGGCTACACTAGAGGCATGCCCACAACCCACCCCGCCACGGAATCGGCGGCTCGACTGAACGCCGTCGGGCTGCGCTCCACGGCGCCCCGTCGCGCCGTTCTTGAGGCACTACAGCCGGGTGGGCACCTCGACGCGAGCGAGCTCTACGAGCGTTTGAAGGGCGACCTGCCTGGCACATCGCTCCAGGCCATTTACGGCGTACTCACGGCCCTCGTTGAGGCCAATCTCGTTCGGCGGGTCACGCCAGCCGGCGGGTCCGCCAGGTACGAGGCGCGGGTCGGTGACAATCACCATCACCTGCTGTGCCGGTCGTGCGGGCGCCTCGAGGACGTGCCGTGCGCCGTCGGCGCGGCACCGTGCTTGACCCCCTCTGAGGACCACGGATTTCAGATCGAGGCGGCCGAGGTCACATTCCACGGCCTGTGTACCGACTGCGCAGTTGCGGGCTAACGCGCCGTCATCAACTGCATCACAACTTCCATCCGACTCAACCCCCACGAAATGAGGCATCATGGCTGAGAACAAAACCCTGACCACGCAGACGGGCACCCCCGTCGCGAACAACGAGCACTCGCTCACCGTTGGCCCCGACGGCCCCACGGTGCTGCACGACCACTACCTGCTCGAGAAGCTCGCGTCGTTCAACCGCGAGCGCGTGCCCGAGCGCAACCCGCACGCGAAGGGCGGCGGCGCGTTTGGTGAGTTCGTCGTGACCGAGGACGTCTCGAAGTACACCCGTGCCGCGGTGTTCCAGCCGGGCGCCAAGGCCGAGACCCTCATCCGCTTCTCGTCGGTTGCCGGCGAGCAGGGCTCCCCCGACACCTGGCGCGACGTCCGCGGCTTCTCGCTGCGTTTCTACACGCCCGAGGGCAACCTCGACATCGTCGGCAACAACACGCCGACGTTCTTCATCCGCGACGGCATCAAGTTCCCGGACTTCATCCACTCGCAGAAGCGCCTCGGGGCATCGGGCCTGCGCGACGCCGACATGCAGTGGGACTTCTGGACCCTCTCCCCCGAGTCCGCACACCAGGTGACCTACCTCATGGGTGACCGTGGCCTCTCGAAGAGCTGGCGCCACCTCAACGGCTACGGTTCGCACACCTACCAGTGGATCAACGCCGAGGGCGAGCGCTTCTGGGTGAAGTACCACTTCATCTCCCAGCAGGGCGTCGAGCGCCTCTCGCCGGAAGAGGCAGAGAAGCTCGCCGGCTCGGACGCCGACTACTACCGTCGCGACCTGTTCGAGTCGATCGAGCGCGGCGAGTTCCCGTCGTGGGACGTCTACGTGCAGATCATGCCGTACGAGGAAGCCAAGACCTACCGCTTCAACCCGTTCGACCTCACGAAGGTGTGGCCGAAGGCTGACTACCCGCGCATCAAGGTTGGCACGTTCACGCTGAACCGCAACCCTGAGAACTTCTTCGCTCAGATCGAGCAGGCAGCGTTCACGCCCGGCAACCAGGTGCCCGGCACCGGCATCTCGCCCGACAAGATGCTCATGGCTCGCGTGTTCTCGTACGCTGACGCGCACCGTCACCGCATCGGCGCGAACTTCAACCAGCTGCCGGTCAACCAGCCGCACGCTGGCGAGGTGAACAACTACCAGCACGAGGGCAACATGCGCTACCACTTCAACAGCGCAGAGCACCGCACCTACTCGCCGAACTCGTACGGCCCGGCTGGCGGCCCGGTGGCCGATCCGGTCGCGGGCGTCGAGGCAAGCTGGGAGGCCGACGGCACGCTCGTCCGCTCCGCGCACACGCTGCGCGCCGACGACGACGACTTCGGCCAGGCGGGCACCCTCTACCGCGACGTGTTCTCGGCTGAGGAGAAGGCACGCTTCCACGAGGTGCTCGGTGGCCAGGCGCAGGCCATCACCGTTGACCGCATCCGCGAGGCGTTCTTCCAGTACTGGACGAACGTCGACGCAGAGCTCGGCGCGATCTTGCGCGCGAACTACGCGGCGTAGCACCGTCTGAGGGGCCGGGTGCCAGCCAATGCGGCTGGCACCCGGCCCCTCGCGTTTTCTAAACTCCGTCTGAAATGATTGGTCCGTGCAGCATCCCGTCGTCCCTGAGAGCGTGACCCACACGAGCGTGCTCGTCGTGCTGCCAACATTCAACGAACGAGACTCGCTCGCCGGAGTCGTCGCTGCCGTGCTCGACGCGGTGCCCGGCGCGAATGTGCTCATCATCGACGACAACAGCCCGGACGGCACCGGCGACGTCGCTGACGGGCTCGCGAGCGCCGACACGCGCGTCTCCGTGATGCACCGAGCCGGTAAACTCGGGCTCGGCACGGCGTACATCGCCGGCTTCCAGCGCGGGCTCGATCTCGGCTACGAGTTCGTCGTTGAGATGGACTCCGACGGCTCGCATCTGCCGGGTGAGCTCCCTGCGCTCCTGAACGCCGCCGCCTCGGGCGCTGAGCTCGTCATCGGCACGAGATGGATGCCGGGCGGCACAATCGTGAACTGGCCACGCCACCGCCGAATGCTGTCTCGGGGCGGGACCGCGTTCGCCCGCTTCGCGCTCCGGTCGCGCCTGCGAGACCTCACGAGCGGCTATCGCGTGCTGTCCCGCGGCTGCGTCGAGCGGCTCGGACTCGAGCGTATCGATTCGGAGGGCTACGCCTTCCAGGTCGAGACCGCCTGGCGCATCGAGCGGCTCGGCGTCCCCGTAGCCGAAGTTCCCATTACGTTCGTCGAGCGCACCACCGGACGGTCGAAGATGTCGGCGCGGATCATGTGGGAGGCCTTCACGAACGTGCTCCGTTGGGGCGTCGGTATCCGCGGGGCACGCGAGCCGGCCCTCCAAAACTAGGTCCGGGCGCGACACCCCAGCCCAGGCCGGCCCAACCCGCCCGGCCCGGCCCGGCCGCACACCGTCCGTATGCGATCGGCAGGTCCAATGCCCGATTCCCGAGAGTTTGGCATTGGAATTGCAGATCCACGACAGTGGGCGCGAGCGGCCGCGCCGGCCCTCCCCTGACACGGCGGCGGCCGCCCCCGGGACTCCGGGGACGGCCGCGCGCAGGTTCGCAGACCTAGCTGTCAGAGAGCGACAGCACGCCGTAGTTCCATCCCTTGCGGCGGTACACCACGCTGGGCTTGTCGGTTTCTGCGTCGATGAACAGGAAGAAGTCGTGGCCGACGAGCTCCATCTGGTCGACAGCGTCTTCGACCGGTAGGCGCTCTGCCGGGAACTCCTTCGAACGGATCACAACGGGCGAGTACGCCTCTTCGGTTTCGGTCACGACCGGCACCGAGCCCGTCGAGACTGCGTCGATGACCTCAGCGGATGCCGGCTGCAGGTCTACGACGGCGAAGTCGTTCGCTGCGGCGTCTCCGAGGGATGTTCGCCCGCGACCGCGACGATCCTGAGCACGATCCTTGGAGCGGCGAATGCGCTCGAGCACACGACCGTATGCAATGTCGTAGGCGGCGTACTTGTCGGGCCCCACGGATTCGGCACGAATCACCGGGCCCGGGCCGATCAGCGTAATCTCAACCCGGTCACCATGTTTCGGGCTCTTGTCACTCAGACGCGAAACGCGCACTTCGAAGGCCTGTGCCTTCGGGAGCAACCCCGCTACCTTTTCGGTTTTTGACTCAACGTACTGCTCAAAGCGATCAGTAATCTCGACATTTCGTCCGTGGATGCTGACGTCCATGACGACCTCCCAGGTGACTCAGGCGGGTGGGCCGGTGTGGCGCACCACTACGCCTTTCTCGAACATTACCCCCTTTCGCCTGTGAGCTTCCACTCTGTTTTTTGTGGCGCGTCGCGTCGCTCGGCTGCGCACAAGGCCACAGCTCCCACAACGGAGATCCCCTCCGCTTCGAGCACGGCGATTGCTGCCCGGAGCGTGGCGCCGGTCGTCGCAATGTCATCGACGAGGATCACGCCCCTCCCAGCAATCGCCCGCACGGAGGCGCGGCGCACGCGGATGAGCCGCGCGTTGCGTTCCCTCTCGCTTGGACGCAACCCGACCTGTCCCACGCGGCCGCGCCGTGGCGCGAGCGCTCGGACACGTCTGCCTGGCAGCCGGCCGGCCCGCAGCCCGGCGCGCAGAATCACGTCAACGTGTCGGTACCCGCGTTCCCGCTCGCGACGTCTCCGGGACGGGAGGGGCACAAACACTGGCGCGCTCGGAGCCACCCGCCCGGCGGTCTCGTCGAGCGACCCCAGCGAACCTTGCGACCCGCGTGAGTCCTGCGAGCCCCACGAACCCTGCGACCCCAGCGAACCCAACGGACCCCGCGAGCCCTGCGAAGCCCGAGAGCTCTGCCGGTGGTGCTCTGCGGCGAGCGCAGCGCGGAGCGGCTCGATCATCCGTTCCCCGAGCAGGCGATTGAACCCGTAGGCCCCACGATGCTTGTACGCGAGCAGCACCGAGCGCAACACCCCGCTATACGGGCCCGCGGCGAAGCCCGGCACTCCGAGTGCTGGGATGTCTAGAACGCCGTCAGGCGGGGCGCGTGCAGCCTCTACGGCGCATGCCGCGCACAGCTCACGGTCCCGCGCGCCGCACCCGGCGCACGAGCACGGCCAGAGGAGCGCGAGTAGGTCGAGCCCGAGTTCTCGCAGCGCCCGCAGCCCATCTGTCATTGCTCGGGGCCACGCGCGAGCCGACGTGCGGTCGTCGGGCGCATGCCCGCCACCAGCCGGGGACCGGGGAGGCATCGAACGCCGGGCCCGAGCCGACCCCCTGCTCGCATGGGCCCGGTTCGCAGTCGCATCTCGTGATTCCATGGGTCAACCCTCGCCGACGGCGCCCTCTCTTGGCAGGGTCGCCACGGGATTGTGGAAAACTTCGGGCGCGGTGTGCCCGGCCGCGTGCTGTGGAGCGAGCTAGCCGCGCTTTGCGATCACCTCGACATCGGCCGCGACCCGCTGCCAGCCGCTCGCACCCTGCGGCGCGAACAGCTCCCCGTTTGTGGTGAGCACCCGAATCTGTGTCCGGTTGCCGCCGCCAAAGATCTCCTCGGCGTCCGGTACCGAGCCCTGCTCGCTCGGGAAGGTACCCGGCCCACCAACTGTCACCTTGCCAGCCGTCCCCTGCTTCGTGACGGCGACAAAGCGATTCTGATCGATCCAGTCGAAGTCGAGCGCCTCTCCGCTTGCCCACAGTTCGACGTCGGCCTTCGGTGTGACCGCCGTTGGCATCCCGCCCTCGTTCTCCCTGAGGATCCCCCCGACCAGGACGTAGCTCTTCCCGCCATCGTCGATAAGCGCGCCGATCATGGCGCCGCCAGGCGCGATGCCGACAGCCCGGACGTCGAGCCCGTCGAGCCAGGGAATCACGATGTCGTGCTGTGCGCCCGAGGCGCTCGCGACGTGCATCTTGGTGGGCTCGGCGGCCGACAGTGACCAGGTCCACAGGTCGTCATCCACGCTCGGAGCGAGCAGCCCCTTGCGCCCGTCGATGACGGCGGTGAACCCTTGCGAGACGATGTGCACACCGGCTGCGGTGCGGACGGCCGCGACGGTCTTCGACCGCGACAGCGCAATCGCGTCACCGTCGAGTTCTTCGACGACCGGGCTGATCCCGATGACGGGTTCGATGCCCGAGGCAGTGAAAACACCGAACTTGCCGTTCTGCATCCCGGCGAGCTTCGCCCCCACCTGCGACGGCGTCATCGGCGCCACGGCCTGCGGCTTCCGCTTCACCGGCGTCCCCTCGATGAGCAGCTCCACGCGATTCACTCCCGAGACGGTCTGCAGACTCGTCTGGAGCTGCAGCAGCATCTCTTCCTGGGCGTTCGGATTGTTGAGCCCTTCGCCCTTGATGTCGACGCGGGCGAGCCCGTCCTCGACGGTGACGGCGTTCTTCGTGAGCGAGGTCCCCTCGGGGAACCCAGACCGCGCGACGAGTTCGAACCGCTCGCTCGGCCCCTCGAGCAGCGCATTCACGATCTCGGTCGAGAGCGCCGCCCGCGACAGGAACCATCTCGTGTCGGGCACCAGCCTGCCGCCGGCGCCGAGGAAGTTCACCTGATGCTGCGACCAGATCGCGTCAAACGTCGCGCGGTCGAGGATCACGCCAGCGGGAGCCGACGAGATCCGCCACTCGTCGCCCTCGCGAGTGAACTCGAAGCGGAGCTCGGTGCTCTCCCCCGCCTCCGTCAGCAGCAGTCGCCCCTCTGGGTCCACCTCTGCGACGACCGAGAGCAGCAGCATGCCCGCGGCATCGCCGTCGGGTCGGAACGGCCGCGATCCCTCCCAGACGAGCACACCGAAGTAGGGGTCCCACTGATCGGCGTACTCGGGGGTGAGGTACTCACGTGCGACTGAGTAGTCATCGATTGGCGATCGCGCGGCGGTGATGAACCCGCGCACGAGTTCCTCCTGCGTCGCCCCCGCCGACGGGCCGAACGCGCTGAACTGGAGCGCCTGCTCAGCCTGGTTGATGTCGGTGAGGCCAGGCTGAACCGCGCCGGATCCTGGAATCGCGGCGCACGCGCTGAGCGACATCGTCGCCGCGACGACGACGCCGAGCACGGCGCGCGACGCGCGCTTGGTGTTGCGCTGAGTCATGATCGGCCTTCCTTCGGCGTCTTGATGCTCCGACGGAATGGGCGTTTCAGCCATCCTCCCGTCGTCTCGCGAACGTCAGCTCCATCCGCCACGTCCTCGGGGATGAGCGGGATCGGCGAGACGAAGTCGGTGACCTCGTCGCCGCGCGGGAGGGTGAGTCTGAAGTTCGTGCCGACGCCCCTCGCCGACCACACTTCGAGGAAGCCGCCGTGCACCGCGGCATCCTCCCGGGCGATGGCGAGACCGAGACCGGTGCCGCCAAGCGTGCGCTTCCGCGACGGGTCGGCGCGCCAAAACCTGTCGAAGACATGGTCGACGTCGTCTGCGCTCATCCCGACGCCCCAGTCACGCACCGAGACGGCGATCGCGTGCGCGTTCGAATCAACGGTGACGACGATCGGCCGATCCTCACCGTGCTCGATCGCGTTTCCGACGAGGTTCGACACGATGCGTCTGATTCGCCTCGCGTCGACATCGACGGGGGTATAGCCGCCGAGCGGCCGCACCTCGATGAGGCTCGAGGACAGCGGGCGGAGGAGCGTCACCACCTCGTCAACGAGGTGGACGAGGTTCGTGGGCTCCGTCTCCAGCGTCACGCGCCCTGCGTCGTACCGGGAGATCTCGAGCAGGTCGGTGAGGAGCGATTCGAACCGGCCAACCTGCGTACTCAGCACCTCAACCGCGCGCTGCTGACCCGGCGCCAGCGTGTCCTGCTGGCCGCTGAGCACCTCGCTCGCGAGCCGGATCGTCGTGAGCGGTGTGCGCAGCTCATGGGAGACGTCGGACACAAACCGCTGCTGCATTTCGGAGAGGTCGTCGAGCTCCTGGATGCGCGCCTGCAGCGTGTCGGCCATGTCGTTGAATCCCTCCGAGAGCACGTCAAAGTGCTCGTCGTGTTGCAGCGGCATACGCGCATCAGGCTCGCCCGCTGCGAGCCGACGGCTCGTGTCGGCTGCGACGCGAATTGGCCGGAAGACGATGCGGGAGATCACCCAGACGAGCAGGCCGATGAACAGCATCAGGCCTGCCGCGGTGAACAGGAGCGTGCGCTGGACGAACGAGAGCGTCTCAGCGGTCGCCGACAGTTCGTAGCCGATGAACAGGTCGAACACGCCGGCGCCGGCCGGGAACTTCAGGGACGAGCCAACGACGATGCCCGGCGAGTCCTTCGCTTCGCCGTCGCGGAAGGTCACCGCCTGCCAGTACTGGGGCTCCTCGGCGACGAGTACGGCGTTCGCGAGTTCCTCGCTCACCGCCTGCCCGAGCGCTGATGGGGTGCTCGCGACGGGCGAGAGCTCAGGGAACGGCGCTTGGTTCTCCTGGCGCCGAATGTAGATCATCTGGCTCGACGACGTATCCTGCACCGTCCGAAGTACGGACGTCTGCAGCGACTGCAGCCCGCCCCGGTCGGCGGGGTCGAACGAGTCGATCATGCGCTGCGCCTGCACCGTTGCGCGCGCCGAGTCCTGCAGCGACTGCTCCAGGCGCGACTGATAGAGGTCGTTGCTCACGCTCGTGAGGAGAAAGACCCCAGCGATCGCGATCATCGCGCCGGTCACGAGGCCAGTGATTGTCATCGTGCGGAGCATGAGCGAGCGCCGCCACCGCGCACGGAAGGGACCGAGCACGGGCTGGGTCAGCTTGATCCAGCGCAAGCGCAGGCGCCGCCACGTCCGCTGCACTCGACCGCGAGACCTTGGCTCAGTCATGCGAGGGACTATTCTGCGCGCGCACCAGCACGGTATCCGACCCCGCGCACGGTCGTCACAATCGCCGGGCGATCAGGATCGATCTCGATCTTCGCGCGCAGCCGCTGGACGTGAACGTTGACGAGGCGCGTATCTGCCTTGTACTGGTAGCCCCACACCTTCTCGAGCAGCACCTCGCGGGTGAAGACCTGCTGGGGTTTGCGGGCGAGGATCGCGAGGAGATCGAACTCGAGTGGCGTGAGCGCGATGACCTCGTCGCCCCGCTTGACCTCGTGGCCCGCGACGTCGATGTGCAGGTCGCCGATCATCAGCGTCTCGTTCGTGTCCTCCTGCGGTTCGCGGAGGCGGGCGCGGATACGCGCGATGAGCTCGGCCGGGTTGAACGGCTTCACGACGTAGTCGTCGGCGCCGACCTCGAGCCCGCGCACGACGTCGCGGGTATCGGTGCGGGCCGTCAGCATGATGATCGGTACGCCGGACTCCGCGCGGATCTGCTCGCAGACCCCGATCCCGTCGAGCCCAGGCAGCATCACGTCGAGAAGCACAAGATCAGGGCGCGTCGCACGGAACTGCTCGACGGCTTCGAAGCCGTCGTACGCATGCTCGACAAGGAATCCTTCTCCCTGCAGCACCATGCTCAGCATCTCAGCGAGTGCTCTGTCGTCATCCACTACGAGGATTCGTGCGCTCATGTGCCTATTATGACCGGTCGGCCTGATAAACGTGCAACCGAGCCCCTCGGTGGGTGGCGCCACTAGTAGTGGTCGAACCTTCCGGGCAGCAGTTCCCACGGTTCGCGACCGAGATATTCGCACACGGCGCGGTACACGCAGTGCTCGACAAAGTAGCGCCGGTGCTCGTCGTCGTCGACGTGCAGCCCCTTGCTCCGCTGGATCGGCATCCGGTACAGCATGATGCTCCGCGCCGCGCGGTCGATCGAGTACAGCATCGGCATCGAACTCTCGCCGATCGCCGCGGGCACCGTTTGAAAGCCGATCTGTACTCCGTGCAGCTCCTCGGGGAGGGCACGCTGCAGGAACTCGACGGCACCCCGAGCGTCGGCCTCGAACTTCGTGACCCTGCTCTGCGGGTTCGCGAGCGCGGGCCCGGTGATCGACGAGCGGATCGGGCGCCGCCCGTGCCGCGTTGGCCGCCCTTGCGTCCGCGGGGTCCGAGAAGTCATGCCACCCAGTCTACGGGCCGCGCTAGCGGGTGTAGACCGTGAGCTGCCCAGTGTGCTCGGCCCGCGGCATGATCGGGTAGCCTGCGATCGAACCGCTGCCGATCATGCGCACGCCGGCATGCACGGGCTCGGTGCTCGTGAGCGTGCGGCTGCCCTCACCGGGCACGACGACCGCGGACCCGGGAGCGATCTTCAGCTGTTGCTCCTTGCCACCGGCGACGGTGACCTCGGCCTCCCTGTCGCCCGTGTTCGCGACGATGAGCGCCCCGCCCGGGGTCACCGGAGCGGCCGTCGGCGTATTCGCCGGGATCGTCGGCGCCGCAGCGAACCACTGGAAGTCGTGCGTCTCGCCGGAGTTCGCTGCGCCTTCCGCACCAGCGAAGACCGGCACGTCGGCGTCGACGACGATTGCGGTTGCGTCGTGCGGCCACGCCTCGACCGCAAGCGCGCCGACGATGCGCGGCTCCAACTCGATGACACCAAGCTCGGTGCGGACGCCCTTCGCGTCAATCGCCGAGATCGTTGCGCTGCCTGCGGCGTCGCCCGGGGCGATCGCGTGCACGAGCACAGGGAAGCGGTCGGCCGGGCCAGTGTCGGTCGGCACCTCCTCGTGGTCGTGCGAGTCCTCGTTCGCGACGCCGGGAATGACGAGCTGCTGCTCGGGACGAAGCTGCCGGGTAACCGCGGACGTGCCGACAGGCACGATGCCGTCCACGCGCGCGACGCCGAGGCTTGCCGTGACCGGCGCGCCTGTGCTCGTCACGCGCACGGCGAGGCGCTCGCGGTTCGGTGCGTAGCCGTTGAGGGAGACGATCTGCTCGGAGTTCGGCGTCACAATGACGCCCGAGGTCTGCACGGCGTCGATCTCGCCGTTCTCGTCGAACACGGAGATCTGCACGGTCGCAGGCACCTCGCTCGCGTTGCCGAGGCTGAGCGTGGTGGAGAGTCCGAGCGTGCTCGCGCCGCCAACAAGCCACTGCTCGTTCACGGGCTCGACGCACGCGCTCGCCGTTGCGCCTCGCAGCGATGCAGACGACAGCTTCTGGCTCTGGGCGGCCGCGATCGATGCCTCAGCGGCGCCCGTCAGCACGCGTGCACCGCTCGCGCTCGCGCCCTCGCCGCCGCTGAGCGTGCCCAGCTCACCGTCGCCGCTCACGACGACGCTCGCCTCGCCAACAGGCACGGCGACATCGGGGCGCGAGGGATCGGCCCCGAGTTCGGCGAATGCGCCAGCGCACACGATGCTGCGCTCGCCCGTCTGGGTGGTGCTCACCTTGACGGCGTGCGGCGCGCGCTCGACGCCCGGCAGCTGAACCGTTCCAAGCAGCAGCACGCCAGCGGCGGCGGCTCCGGTGATGACGAGGCCGGTGAGCGCGCGGGCACCGCCGCGGACAAACCTCTTACTCGTGCTCATCTACTTGCCCTCCTCCGGCTGCTCGTCTGCGTCTGTCGAACCCTGATCTGTCGAGCCTTCGGACTCCGAGCCGGGAACCGCGTCACCCGCGCGTACCGGTTCCTCAGCAGGTGCCTCGTCCTCCGACGGCACTGCGTCCTCCGCCGGCCCTGCGTCCTCGGCAGGCGCGGGAACCTCTGCCGCAGGCGCGGGGTCTTCCGCCGGCGCGACGACCGAAGCAGACACGACTTCGGTCGCGTCGAGGGGGTCCTCGTCCGGAGCGCCGACGGCGGCCGCCTCAGCTTCAGGGGCATCAGGGCCCGGAACTACCGGATCGGCGTCCACCGGCTCGCCAGCGTCAGCGGCGACAGCGACATCAGCGCCGTCGGCGGCAGCGACATCAGCGACATCAGCGGCAGCGACATCGGCGCCAGCTGCAACCGCGCCACCTGCCACGGCGCCAGCCCCGGCCGTCGCGGACGCGGCGGCCCGGCGCTCGGCGCGCTTGCTCAACCGCGTGCGCACCCGCTTCGGGCGCTTGCGCCGCTCAGGGCGCTCCACGACCTCGCCCGTCGGCAGCGCGAGCAGCAGCATCGCGAACAGCAGCACGAGCTGCGCGGTCCACACGGTCTGACCGCCGAACGAGGTTCCGACGAGGTCGGCGGACTCGTCGCCTTCTGACTCGCGTCCGGTGGCGGCGTCGGATACGCGCCAGAGCAGGCCCTGCTCCGTCGTGCCGACGCTTGCGAGCTCCGGGTGCTGGTCGAGCGTGCGCTGGAGCTGTGTTTCGGCGGTTGGCTCATTGCCCGAGCGCAGCAGGACGTAGCTGATCCGCTCGGCGTTCAGTGCGTCGCCGACGCTGCCGCCGCCGATGCTCGCGAGCGAACCGACAAGTTCGGCAAGCTGCGTGTCGGCGTCGGTCGGGTCAGACAGGCGCGAGGCGGTACGGATGTCGTCGAGTTCGATGCCTTCGCCCGTCACGACCTCGGCACGCATGGCCTGGTCTCCCGATGCGCTGAGCACGAGCGTGCGGGTGTTCGTGTTCTGCTCTCCTGCGACCTGAACAAGCGCGGGCATCCGGGTCTCGCCCGCGCCCATCGGCACGTTGCCCGTGACGAGGCGGAAGGCGATTGGCCCGGCTGCGACGACGGCCGCGACGAGCGCCACGGCGACGACCGCTGGCGCTGCTCGCCTCGCGGTCTCGGCGCCAAGCGCTGCCAGGCCGAGCACGGCGAGCCAGTACAGCACCAGCCCGGAGCCCGTCCACACGGCGATCGGGGTGTCGCCCGCGGTCGTGAGCATGAGCTGCGTCGAGCCGACGGCGGCGAGGATTCCGAGCCCGCCGAAGAGGGCGTGCAGCAGTGTGACTGCGACCTTGCCCGTGTAGAGCCCGAGCAGCGCGAGGAGCGCGATCGGCAGCATGAGGACACCGACGAGCAGCGTCGCGGGCAGGTTGCCGAGCCCGATCGATTCGAAGATGCGCGCCCAGCCGTCAAGGCCAAACTCGGGGA
Source organism: Leucobacter aridicollis (assembly GCF_013409595.1). Lineage (NCBI taxonomy): Bacteria > Bacillati > Actinomycetota > Actinomycetes > Micrococcales > Microbacteriaceae > Leucobacter > Leucobacter aridicollis. Next base: position 2,953,522 of record NZ_JACCBD010000001.1, read on the forward strand.
ACCCGAGCAACAGGTGCCAGGTCGTCCCAGGTGTGTAGGGCAGCGCGATGCCGGGGTCTGCAAGCAGGTCGAGCGGTCGGCCGCCAAACACCGTCGCAATGATCTTCGGCCCGAACAGCACGAGCGGAGCGATGGCGATCGAGAGCACGCGCAGCGCGCCGCGCACGCTTGAGAAGACGCCAACGATGAGGAAGATGAGCGCGACCGGAATGAGCACGGGGGCGCTCGCGAGGGCGACCGCTGCGAGCAGCGACGCGGTGCCCGCCCAACTCCATGACTCGCGGCAGCGGGTGGCCGCGAGCAGCAGCCACGGCATCACGACGGCGAGGATCAGCGTGGTGACGCGGCCCGAGGCGATCGAGCCGAGCAGCACGGGGCTGAGGGCGAACCCGATGGCGACGACCGCTCGCGCGGCGCCGGACTCTGAGATCTGCGCCGCCCAGATCCAGGCGCCGAGCGCCGAGAGCGGTACGGCGACGATGAGCAGGATGACGAGTGCGTGGGAGGGGTTCCAGAACGTCACCGACCCGAGCACTGCGAGCACCCAGGCGAACGGGTCGGCGGGCACGCCGTCGAGCGTGCGGGTGTGGTGCCAGAGCTCACCGATGGGGCTGAGCGGGGCAAGGCCACCTCCGAAGAGGCTCGTCTGGGCGACGGCCCACCAGGTGAGCGCGATCGCGATAACGGAGGTGAGTACGAGGACGGCGAGGCCGCCAGTGGAGACGAACCCGAGTTCGCGCGGCACGCGCCCCTGGGCCGCGAGGATCGCCTCGCGGTCGATCATGCGCGCCGTTCGGACGGTCTTTCGGTCGGTGCGTAGCGGCCGCACCGCAGCCCAGCCGACGCGCGACGCGCGTTTCACGCGTTTCCGCGACGCGAGGAGCGCCTTCGGACGGAAGAAAACAGTCAGGGCCGCCACGAACTCGCCGATCATGTTGCCGGGTTGCTCGCGAATGAGCGACCAGAACACGCGAACGATCGCGAGCAGGGGCAGCCCGAGCCACATGAAGAAGGCCGGGAGCGGCGACGCGTAGGCGATCCGGCGGTGCAGGTGCGCGGTGCGCGCCTGCCGGTGGGCGGTGCGGAGCACGCCGCGGGACCGGTCGATGTGGGGTCCCGCGACGCCGCTTCGGGCGAAGCGGACCCGTGATTCGGGCGATACCTCGACCCGGTAGCCGGCCAGGCGTGTGCGCACGCAGAAGTCGAGCGCGTCATCGTAGCTCGTGAATGCGGGGTCGAAGCCCCCGAGCTCGTCCCACACGTCGCGGCGAACGAGCATGCCGACAGGCCCGACGCCGAGCACGTCTTCGAGGTGGTCGTACTGCTGCTGATCGAGCTCCTGCCGCCGGAGCAGCCAGCGCGACCCGGTCGTGGTGAGGCTCTGGCCCAGCTCGATGATGCGCTCCGGGTGATCCCAGTCCACGAGTTTGGGCCCGGCGACCGCGACCGACTGCGCTCGCTGCACGCTCGACAGGATTCGCTCGAGCGCCTCGGGCTCCGGGCAGGAGTCCTCGCTCAGCAGCCAGATCCATTCCTCGGCCGGGTTGGTTCCCGGCAGCACGGCGGTCAGCGCAGCGGCGACGGCGCGCCCGAAGGAGACGCGCGACGGGATCCCGATGACCCGCGACGTCTCGGCGCCGCCGAGGTTCGCGTTCACAAGCTGGGTGCCGACTCGCTCGGCTCCGCCGTTGTTGATCGCGACGATGGCGTTTGGGCGCCGCGTTTGGGAGGCGATCCCTGCGATCGTCTCGTCGAGCCACTCCCCACCCTGGGAAGCGACGATGACTGCGGTAACTGTGGTGCGCATAACGCCGTCAGTCTAGAAGGGGTGGCATGGTTTCAAACTGGGGGCATGCCGAAGAGAGCAAAGCTCAGCTGGCCTCGCGACGCAGCTTGCGGCGCTCGCGCTCGGACAGTCCGCCCCAGATGCCGAAGCGTTCGTCGTTCTCCAGCGCGTAATCGAGGCACTCGGAGCGCACCTCGCAGCTCTCGCAGATCCGCTTCGCCTCGCGGGTGGAGCCGCCCTTCTCGGGGAAGAACGACTCGGGATCGGTCTGTGCGCACAGCGCGTCGGACTGCCAGGCGAGCGCCTCGTCCTCTGTCTGGCGGCGAATTCCTGGGGTGCCGAGAAATACCGGATCGACAAACCAGTCGCCGGGAACGCCTGGCCCTGAAGCTTGTTCCATGGGTGCGCTCCTTTCTCGAAATCTCCGTTTTGTGACGCTGACACGCCGCATTACCTAAATAATTACACCCTTGTCATTCGTTGAATGTCAAGCCGAGGAGTTTAAACCCTCAAGTACGCATTGAGGGTCAGTGGAGCGGCGCGTGTCGCACCTCTACACTTGATGCCATGTCTGATTCTCTTCGCGTCGCGTCGGTAAACGTCAACGGCATCAGGGCCGCCTACCGCAAGGGTATGGGTGAGTGGCTCGCCGAGCGGGACGTCGACATCCTCGCGCTGCAGGAGGTGCGCGCCCAGGATGAGCACCTCGAGGAGTTCCTCGGCGCCGCTGGGTGGCATTGGCTGCACGACCCCTGCGAGATCAAGGGCCGCGCCGGTGTCGCGATCGCAAGCCGCGTCCCCGCGCTCTCGCACCGCGTCGGGCTCGGAGCCGTCGCCGATCAGGATCGCGTGCAGTCGTCGGGCCGCTGGCTCGAAGCGGACTTCGCGTTTGGCGATTCGCAGCTCACCGTCGTGAGCAACTACACGCACTCGGGCGAGGTCGACACGCCGCGGCAGGAGGCCAAGTGGGCTTTCCTCGACGCGATGGGCGTCCGGATGACGGAGCTCGCGAGCGAGCGCGACTTCGCCGCGATCGTGGGCGACTTCAACGTGGGCCACCGCGAGCTCGACATTAAGAACTGGAAGGGCAACGTGAAGAAGAGCGGCTTCCTGCCCCGGGAACGCGCCTACTTCGACCGCTTCTTCGGCCCGCGCGGCGAGGTCGTCGCTGGCGTGGACGGCTCAGAGGGCGAGGGCTACGGCTGGGTCGATGTCGGGCGCACGTTCGCCGGCGAGGTCGACGGGCCCTACTCGTGGTGGTCGAACCGCGGCCAGGCGTTCGACAACGACACCGGCTGGCGCATCGACTATCACGTCGTGACCCCGCAGCTCGGCGAGCGTGTGCTCGACTACACGATCGACCGCGCCGCCGCCTACGACCTGCGATGGTCCGATCACGCTCCCGTCGTCGTCGATTACCGCATCTGACCGCGCTGCCGCGGCACAGCGAACCACACTTCACACAGAAACACCTTAGATCTCACATGAGCGATTCAAAGCCAGTCATTTTCTCGGGCATGCAGCCCTCGAGCGATTCCCTCCAGCTTGGCAACTACATTGGCGCGCTGAGCCAGTGGACCAAGATGCAGGAGGACTACGACGCGATCTTCTGCGTCGTGAACCTGCACGCGATCACCGTGCCCCAGGACCCCAAGGAACTCGCCCTGCGCACCCGTCGTACCGCAGCCCAGTACATCGCGGCGGGCATCGACCCCGCAAAGTCGACCCTGTTCATCCAGTCGCACGTGCCCGCCCACGCCGAGCTCGCGTGGGTGCTCAACACCATCACCGGGTTCGGTGAGGCTGGGCGCATGACCCAGTTCAAGGACAAGTCGCAGCGCCACGGCGCCGACGCGGCGTCGGTCGGGCTGTTCACCTACCCGATCCTCATGGCCGCCGACATCCTGCTCTACCAGGCGGAGTCCGTGCCCGTCGGCGAGGATCAGCGACAGCACGTCGAGCTCACGCGCGACCTCGCGAACCGCTTCAACTCGCGCTTTGGCGACACCTTTGTGCTGCCCGAAGCGCAGATCCCGAAGACCGTCGCGAAGATCTACGACCTGCAGAACCCCTCGGCCAAGATGTCAAAGTCGGCCGAAACCGAGGCCGGGCTCATCAAGGTGCTCGACCCCGCAAACGTCACCAAGAAAAAGATCATGCGGGCGGTCACCGACGACGGTGACGAGATCCGCTTCGATCGCGCGGCAAAGCCGGGCGTCTCAAACCTGCTCACGATCTTCTCCGTGCTCGCTGAGCGTTCCATCGAGTCGATCGAGGAGGAATTCTCCGGGCTCGGCTACGGCCACCTGAAGAAGGCAGTCGCAGAGGTCGTCGAGGAGTCCCTCGCCCCCGTGCGCGAGCGCACCGACGAACTCATGGCCGATCCCGCCGAGCTCGACAGGCTCCTCGGGCGCGGCGCAGAGCGTGCGAACGAGATCGCGAATGCGACACTCGACCTCGTCTATGAGCGCGTGGGGCTCATGCGCTAAAGTCGAGCTAATTCGCTGGAGAGGGACGCGAGATGTCAGGGCTGAAGATACTCGTTGTCGACGACGATCCGGACGTCGCGCTCCTCGTGAAAACGGTGCTGGAACGGCGCGCCGGCGCGGCGGTCACCGTCGCGCACGACGCGCCGCAGGCGCTCGAGCGGGCGCGTGCGGCGCGTCCCGACGTCGTCGTCACGGACATCGAGATGCCTGGCGCGAGCGGCATCGACCTGCTGAGCGACATCAGGCGCGAGTTTCCCGGGGTCCCCGTGCTCGTGATGACGGCGCATGTGTCCGTCGACTACGCCGTCTCCGCGTTGCGGGCGCAGGCCGACGAGTTTCTCACGAAGCCGCTCGACAACGCGCAGCTCGTGGAGGCTGTCACCCGCCTCGCGGCGGAGGCACGCACGCGCGGGCCCGGGCGACGGCCCGAGACCGTGCTCGCCGTGGGAGCGCATCCCGACGACGTCGAGATCGGGGTCGGAGGCATCCTTGCGGCGCACGCAGCAGCCGGCGACACAGTCACGATCCTCACGCTGTCCCGGGGCGCCCGCGGCGGCGACGCCGACAGCCGACAGTTCGAGTCGCTCGCGGCCGCCGAGCTCCTCGGCGCGCGCCTGTTTCTGAAGGATCTCGTCGACACCGAGATCACGAACAGCGGCCAGACCGTGCGGCTCATCGAGGAGGTCGTCCGTGAGGTGCAGCCGACCGTCGTCTACACGCACACGAGCAACGACCGGCATCAGGATCACCGCGCGGTGAGCGAGGCCACGGTCGTCGCGACCCGAAGCGTCGCGACTGTCGCCTGCTACCAGAGCCCGTCGGCCACGATCGATTTCAGACCGACCAGGTTCGTGCGGATCGACGATTTCCTTGAGCGGAAGTTCGACCTGCTGGCCTGCTTCGATTCCCAGGTGGCGAGCCGAGACTACCTCGCGCGCGACTTCGTCGCCGCCACCGCACGCTACTGGACCCGGTTCGGCGGCGGCAAAGCCGTCGAGCCCCTCGAGATTGTGCGGGAAAGCACTGAACTTGCGCACAGCTACGAGCGCCTACGGTTGGAGAATTGATGCCCACTCGCGTACTTGTCACCGGCGCGGGCGGCCCCGCCGGGGTCTCCGTCATCAGGTCGCTGCTGCGCAGGCCGGACCTCGAGGTCTTCGCCGCCGACATGGATGGCTGGGCGAGCGGGCTCTACCTGGTGCCCGCCGAACGGCGCCGGCTCGTGCCGCCCGGGCGCGACGACTCGTTCGTTCAGGCACTCGCCGCGCTCGTCGCCGATGACGAGCTCGACCTCGTCATCTCGACGGTTGACGTCGAGCTCGTCGCAGTCGCGGACCGCAGGGAGGAGCTGGCGCCGGCAGTGCTCGCTGCCCCGAGCTCGGACACGCTGCGCGTCTGCCTCGACAAGCTTGCGCTCGCAGAACGGTGCGCGCCGACCGGCCGTTCGCCTCGCACCGTCGCGGCCGGTCCCGATGCGCTCGCACTCGACTGGGAGTTTCCCGCCTTTGCGAAGCCCCGGCAGGGTGCCGGCAGCCGCGGCATCCGGATGGTGCCCGACCGGGCTGCTCTCGAGGCGCTCCCGCTCGACGAGGACCTCATCGTCCAGGATCTGCTGCCAGGCGACGAGTATTCGGTCGACGTCATCGCGGACGCGGCAGGCAACGTCGTCGCCGCCGTCCCGCGCACCCGCGCGCGCGTGGACTCCGGCGTCGCAATCGCGGGTCGCACCGTGCACGACGCCGAGCTCGAGGAGACCGCCGCTGCGATCGCACGCGCCATTGGGCTCACCGGCGTCGCCAACGTGCAGCTGCGCCGGGACCGCTCCGGTCGCGCGATGCTCCTCGAGGTCAACCCGCGCTTCCCCGGGGCGCTCCCGCTGACGATTTCGGCCGGGGTCGATATCCCGTCGCTCGTGGTCGACCTGTTCCTCGGCCGAGATCTGCCGGCCACCGTCGAGTTCCGCGAGGTTGCGGCCGTCCGGTTCCTCGAGGACATCGTCGTCGAGGTGTCTGACGTGCTCGAATCGGCGCACGCCGGCCACCAGGACGACGCATGAGCGAGACCGCCCCACGCGTCCTCGGCGGCGACTTCCATGTGCACTCGACGTTCTCCGACGACGCGCGTTCGTCCCTCGCCGAGAACGTCGCTGCGGCCGCTGCGGCTGGCCTGCACACGGTGCGGCTCGTCGACCACGTCCGGCAGTCCACCGAGTGGGTGCCCGATTACCTCGCGGCCGTCGCCGCCCTCGAGGTTCCCAACGGGCTGACCGTGCTCACAGGCGTCGAGGCGAAGGTGCTGAACACCGCCGGCGAACTCGACATCCCGGCGCTCCCCGCTGGTATCGACAGGATCCTCATCGCCGACCACCAGTTCCCGACCCCGGACGGGCCGATCGGGCCGGCCGCGGTCGTGGAGCGCATCTCCGCGGGCTGGTCGCCCGACGACGCGCTCGACTCCCTCGTCACCGCTTTGGTTGCCGCGATGGAGCGCTATCCGGGTAACCAGCTCGCCCACTGCTTCTCGATCCTGCCGAAGGTCGAACTCAGCGAGGCCGATCTCTCGCAGGATCAGCTCGTCGCGTGGGCGCGCGCCGCCGCACGCACCGACACTCACGTCGAGGTCAACGAGAAGTGGGCCTGCCCCGGACCGCGCGCGCTCACAGCGCTCCGCGCCGCCGGCGCGACGGTCGTCGCCTCGACCGACAGCCACGACGCGGAGACCGTGGGCCGCTACGCGCGCGTGCGGGACCTGCTCGCTGCCGCCGGGGTCGGCCAGTGAACGGGTTTCAGATCGCGCTCGCGGTCTTTCTTCTCGTGTGCGTGCTCGTCGGCACGCTGCCCGTGTTCAACACTGCCTTCCAGTTTCTCGTGCTTCCGTTTCACGCGGTCAAGAACCACTACCGGCGCGCGGCGCCGTACACGCCGAACGTCGCGGTGATCGTTCCCGCGTGGAACGAGGGACTGGTGATCGGGGCGTCGATTGACAGGCTCCTCACCCTCGACTATCCCGAAGCGAACCTGCGCGTCTTCGTCGTCGACGACGCCTCGACAGACAATACGCCCGACGTCGTGCTCGCCCGCGCCGCCGAACACCCGGGCCGCGTCGTACACCTCCGCCGCGAGGTCGGCGGCGAGGGCAAGGCGCACACGCTCAACCACGGCATCTCCCAGGTCCTCGCCGACTCATGGGCCGAGGCCGTGCTCATCATGGACGCCGACGTCATCTTCGCGCACGATTCGCTGCGGAAGCTCACACGACACCTCGCCGACGAGCGCGTGGGCGCCGTCACCGCGTACATCGCCGAGGGCTCGGCGGACCGCAACTACCTCACCCGCTTCATCGGCGTCGAGTACGTGATCTCACAGCTCGCCGCGCGGCGGGCGCAGAACGTGCTCGGCGCGATCGCCTGCCTCGCTGGCGGGGCCCAACTGCACTCGCGCGCAAACCTCGAAGCGATCGGGGGGCGGATCCCGACGGGCACCCTCGCTGAGGACACGATGACCACATTCGAGAGCCAGCTCACCGGGCGAAAGATGGTGTTCGAACCGCACGCCGTCGTGCTCGCCGAGGAGCCGCGCACGGTCGACGCGCTCTGGAAGCAGCGGCTGCGGTGGGCGCGCGGCAACGTGCAGCTCACGTCGATCTACAAGCGCCTGTGGTTCCGTCCGAGCCGAACGCACAGGCTCGGGAGCATCCCGTTCGGTGTCGCCTGGTTCAGCATTCTGTTGCTGCCAGCGTTCCTCCTGCTCTCCGCCGCCGCACTGTTCGCGCTGCTCCTGCTGCACAGCGACATCGCGGAATCCGTCTTCCGGTTCATGTGGATCGTCGCCGCCTGCACGTACCTGTACTCGATCCTGTTTGCCGTGCAGCTCGACCCGCGCACCGCGCGCCGCTCGTGGCGCGAGGCGCTCCTCTTTCCCGGGCTCGGGGCGATGCTCATCATGGCCGTCGCGCTGTTCCCCGGCGTCACCGACGCGGCGCTCACCGAGTGGTTCGGCAGGCTCACCCCGAGCGACAGGTTCGTCACCTCGAGCATCCTGTACCTGTGGGGACCGCTGTCGCTGCTCGGGGCGTGGCTCGCGCGCTGGATCGAACGCTTCCGGGGCGGAAAGTTTGTCGCAGGTCTACTGATTTACGTGTGCGGCTATGGCTCGCTGCTGTGTGCCATTACTGTTGATTCCTACATCAAGGAATGGCGCCGAGCGGACGCTTCTTGGGTGAAGACCGAGAAGGTTGGAAGGGTCGTTTCATGAGCACACACGAATCAGACGAAGACATTCGCCGCGACGCGAAGCGCGAGCTCCGGCTCGTGCCGCAGGCGATCCTCGCCCTCGTCGTCGTTGCGGCCATCGCCATTGTCCGAGAGCTGCTCCTCCGGTGACCCCGCGCGCGCTCGCCCTCACCGTCGAGGACTCCGCCGAGCAGTCAGAACTCCTTCGCCACATGCTCGAACGGGAGGGGTACGAGGTGTTCTCCGCCCCCGACGCCGAGACCGCGATTGCCGCGTTCCCGACGATCGAACCCGAGATCGCCATCATCGACCTTCGGCTGCCCGGCGTGACGGGCAGCGAATGCATCGACCTCGTGCGCTCGCGATTTCCGGGCTGCCGGATCATCGTGAGCTCCGTGCTCGACGCAGACGAGTACCCATGCGCAGACGCCGCGCTTCCCAAACCTGTCACCAGCGCGGTCCTGCACGACGTGTTAGCTGAGCTGTCAACATGATCGACAGCCGTGAGGTCAGGTGGTACCGCAACTTCGACCAGCCGAGCCCACTCCTCAAGCAGGCCCCGACGGTCATCGCGTTCGTGCTTGCCCTTGCCACGATGGCCCTCGTCCCGGGGCTCGCCCCGCTCGACGGCACCCTCATGGTGCTCGCCGCCGTCCTGCTCGCGGCGGCGACCTCGCTCGCGGTCGCGCTGACGGTGCGCGGCCAGTTCCAAGGCGGGCTCGTGCTACTCATCCCGCTCATCGACTTCGTCGGGCTCGCGTTCTTCCGGGCCGCGACGGGCGCCGGACAGTCGATGTTCGCGACACTCGTGCTGATCCCGATCGCATGGCTCGCGACCGCGCCGGGCATCCGGCAGGTCGCGACGGTGTTCGTGTTGAGCGCTGCGATGGTCTTCATCCCATACATCTCCGACCCGCCAGAGAACAGCACTGACCTGCTGCGCGGCGTCATCGTCCCGCTGATCTACGCGGCGGTCGCTGCCGTCATCAACGAGCTGTCACGGCAGCAGCGCGCCCGCATGGAGCAGGCAGAGCGGCTCGCCGCCGAGCGGACGCGAGCGCTCACCGAGAACGAGCTGATGCTCGCCCAGCTGCGCGAGAGCGAGACGCGCTACCGCACACTCCTCGAGTCTCACGAGAGCCTCTGGGCGGCCATCACCGCGCAGGCCGTCATCGCGACCGACTGCAGCGGCCGCGTGAGCGCCTGGAACCCCGGCGCTGAGCGGATGCTCGGGCTCACCGAGCAGGAGGCGCTGGACGGGGTCACCATCGACCGATTCTTCTCGCCCGCGATGCTCGCGACGCTGGCTGGCGGCCAGCCGGGCGCCGCGGCAGCCGACGCCGTCGCCCCGAACGTCCAGGCGCTGTTCGAGCGGGCAAACGCCGGATCCACGCTCGACGAGGAGCTCGAGATCAAGACGGCGGCGGGCAGCAGGCTCCCAGCGCGCGTCACGGTGACGCGGCGCGACGACGGTGCCGGACACCAGCAGGGGTACCTGCTCGTCATCACCGATGAGACGCGCCAGGCCGAGGTCGCGCGCATGAAGGACCAGTTCGTCGGGATGATCTCGCACGAGCTTCGCACCCCGCTCAGCGCGATCATCGGGTTTCTTGACCTCCTCCGCAACGACCCGGAGCAGCCGCTCGCCGAACAGCAGGTGGAGTTCGTCGACATCATCGAGCGCAACGCGCAGCGGCTTCTCGCACTCGTCGGCGACCTGCTGTTCACCGCGCAGGTCGAGTCGGGCAGGTTCCCGATCACCCCGCATCACCTCGACATCTACGACAGCCTGCGGCTCGCGACGGAGTCGGCGCGGCCGCACGCCGAGGATGAGGGCGTCGAGCTCGGGCTCGACGTGCCAGCCGAACCGCTGTTCGTCGTGGCGGACGGCGGCAGAATCGGCCAGGCGATCGACAACCTCATCTCCAACGCCATCAAGTTCACGCCGCGCGGCGGGCGCGTGTCGGTGTCCGCCGCGCCCCACGACGGCGCGGTGGTGATCTCAGTGAGCGACACCGGCATCGGGATCCCAAAGGCCGAGCAGGCCGACCTGTTCAACCGGTTCTTCCGGGCCTCGACGGCGACCCAGAACGCGATCCCCGGCGTCGGTCTGGGCCTCAACATCACCCACGCCATCGCGGTCGCACACGGCGGGGGCATCACGGTGGTGAGCGACGAGGGCGTCGGCACGACGTTTGAGGTGCGGCTGCCGCTCACTCCCACGACCCAGGCGATCCCGGTCGTACAGGGCCGGTAGCACCCGCCGTCCGAGCGCCGGTTCGCCCGCGCCGCCGCCCGCTCCACGCACCTCGAGGTGCGGGGCCGTGTTCGCCTGTAGCAATCCCCCACCCGCGGCGCGCCGGAGGGCGCTATGCTGAGGGGGTGTTCCGGGGTCGGTGGGATTCCGAACCGGCGGTGAAAGTCCGCGACCTCCGCATCCGCGGGGCTGAATCGGTGAAATTCCGATACCGACGGTGATGTGTGGAGCTGACGCTCGCGCACAAGTCCGGATAGGAGGAACGCGGGTGACCGAGGCGACGCCTCGAGCACCCCACACCCGGGCACCCGAAAGGGATCGAATGCCTGCCGCGCACGCACTCTCACCACAGGTGATCGAGGCCGCAATGCGTCGCGGGCTCGTGCTCGCAGAGCGCGGCCCTGCCGACAATGAGAACCCGCAGGTCGGCTGCGTCATCCTCGACCGAACGGGCACGACGGTCGCGGAAGGGTGGCACGAGGGCGCGGGCACCCCGCACGCGGAGGTCATGGCACTCGCCGGACTCCCCGCAGACGTCGACGCCGCCGGGCTCACCGCCGTCGTCACGCTCGAGCCATGCAACCACACAGGGCGCACCGGCCCGTGCGCTCAGGCACTCCTTGCGCGCGGCATCGGCGCCGTGGCGTACGGGCTCTCCGATCCCGGTGCGGCCTCGAGCGGGGGCGGCGAAACGCTCCGCGCGGCGGGTGTCACTGTGACCGGTGGCGTGCTCGCGGCCGAGGTGCGCGCGTTTCTCGCCCCCTGGCTCGCGCGGCAGGCGGAGGCCCACCATGACGACTAGACCGACGATCACCGTGAAGTGGGCGCAGACGATCGACGGTCGCGCCGCAGCCGCAGACGGCACCAGCCAGTGGATCACGGGCCCCGCCGCGCGCGCCGACGTCCACGCGCGCCGCGCCGCGGCCGACGCGATCCTCATCGGCACCGGCACGCTCCTCGCCGACGACCCATCGCTCACCGCGAGGACGCCGAACGGCGAGCTCCTCGTCGCGGCAGCAGATCAGCCGCTGCCCGTCGTCGTCGGCACCCGTGACATTCCCGCGGACGCCAAGGTGTTGCGGCACCCCGCCCTCGCCGCGACCGGGGCGCAGCCCATCCGGCTCGCCGGCGCAGACCTCGCCGCCGATCTCGCCTCGCTGAGTGAGCGTGGGATCCGGTCAGTGTTCGTCGAGGGCGGCCCCCACATCGTGAGCTCCCTGCTCCGGCTCGGGCTCGTCGACGAGCTGCTCGTCTACGTCGCTCCCGCGCTGCTTGGCGGGCCCGGACTCGCGGTGAACGACCTGGGCATCGGCACGATGACCGACATCGTCAGGCTGTCGTTCACGGGAATCGAGCACCACGGCCCAGACCTCTTGATTGTTGCAACGCCCGAACCGAAGGAGACCCGCTAGTGTTCACCGGACTTATCGAAGAAATCGGCGAGATCCTCGCCATCGAGCCGCTCGGCGACTCCCTCCGCCTCACCGTCGCCGGCCCGCTCGTCACGAGCGACGCAACCCACGGCGCCTCGATCGCGGTCTCGGGCGTCTGCCTGACTGTCGTCGACCAGGGCACGGACAGCGCCGGTCGCGGTACCTTCAGCGCCGACGTCATGGCGCAGTCGCTCAAGATGTCCACGCTCGGCGACCTTGGCGTCGGCAGCCCGGTCAACCTTGAGCGCGCCGCCCGCCTCGACACCCGGCTCGGCGGCCACATCGTCCAGGGCCACGTCGACGGCACCGCGACGCTGCTCACGCTCGAAGACGGCGACGCCTGGCGCACGTTGCGCTTCGCCCTGTCGCGCGACCTCGCCCCGCTGCTCGTCGACAAGGGCTCGGTGACGCTCTCCGGCACCTCGCTCACGGTCTCTGCGATCTCGCCGGCCGAGGCGGCCGAGCAGTGGTTCGAGGTGTCGCTCATCCCCGAGACTCTCGAAGCGACCACGCTCGGCGCGCTCCGCCCCGGCGACCGCGTCAACGTCGAGACCGACCTCATCGCCCGCCACGTCGAGCGCATGCTCAGTTTCACTACCCAGGCGTAGCACGCTGCTCCCACGATCCACACACACGCTAAAGGACATCGAATGACTACCGAACGCACCGAGGGTATCGCCTCGATCGAAGAGGCCATCGCCGCCATCAAGGCCGGGCGCCCGGTCATCGTCGCAGACAACGAGAACCGCGAGAACGAGGGCGACGTCATCATCTCGGCCGAGCTCGCTTCGGCCGAGTGGATCGCCTGGACCGTGCACCGCTCGTCTGGGCTGCTCTGCGCGCCCATGACGAACGAGATTGCCGACCAGCTCGACCTTCCGATGATGGTCGAACGCAACGAGGACGTGCGCGGGACCGCGTACACGGTCACCGTCGACGCTGCGCACGGCGTCACCACCGGCATCAGCGCGAGCGACCGCGCGACGACGGCGCGCGTGCTCGCCAACCCCGACGCCGTCCCGACGGACGTAAACCGGCCCGGCCACATTCTCCCGCTCCGCGCCGTCGACGGCGGCGTCCGCGCTCGCGACGGCCACACGGAGGCCGGCGTCGAGCTCATGCGGCTCGCGGGCCTGCGCGAGGTCGCGATCATCGCCGAGATCGTCGCCGACGACGGCGAGATGATGCGTCTGCCAGGGCTCATCGAGCTCGGTGGCGCGGAGGGCGTTCCTGTCATCACGATCGAACAGCTCATCGCCTACCTGAACGAGCACGACCCCGCCGGCACCCCGGCCGAGCAGGGTCACTCGCGCCGCGTGAGCCTCCGCGCCGACACCCTGCTCCCCACCGAGCACGGCGACTTCCGCGCGCTCGCGTACCGCGACCGCCGCGCCGGCGTCGACCACGTCGCGCTCGTCGCTGCCGGTCCAGACGGTGCGATGCCAGGCAAGGGTGCGCTCGTTCGCGTCCACTCCGAGTGCATCACCGGGGAGGCGTTCGGGTCGCTGAAGTGCGAGTGCGGGCCGCAGCTCGACGCCGCGCTCGACCTCATTCACGAGCGCGGGGGCGTCGTCGTGTACCTCCGCGGCCAGGAGGGTCGCGGCATCGGACTCGCCAACAAGCTCCGCGCGTACCAGCTGCAGGAGAACGGTATCGACACCCTCGACGCGAACCTGCAGCTCGGTCTGCCAGCCGACGCGCGCGACTACACCGCCGCGGCCGAGATCCTCTCGGACCTCGGCGTGAGCGACGTGCGACTGCTCACGAACAACCCCGACAAGGTTGCGCAGCTCGAGTCACACGGACTCGCGGTCGCCGACCGCGTGCCGCTGTTCGTCGGCGTGACCGACGAGAACCGCGGCTACCTGCAGGCGAAGCGCGACCGGATGGGGCACCAGCTCCCCGAGGGCGACCTGTAGGCCGCGTTCCCACCCCCACGAATCACACGAAGTAAGGACACCAGACATGAGTGGAGCAGGAGCCCCGACGCTCGCCGTCGACGCGACCGGGATGCGCGTCGCAATCATCGCCGGAAGCTGGCACACGGAGATCATGACCGGCCTCATCGCCGGCGCCGAGGAATCGGTCGCCGCGTCGGGCGCCGCGCACTCGCTGTTTCGGGTCGCGGGTGCGTTCGAGCTGCCGGCGGCCGCGCAGGCGGCGCTCACCCCCGTGGCGGAGGGCGGCGGCGGGTTCGACGCTGCAGTCTGCCTCGGCGTCATCATCCGCGGCGGCACGCCGCACTTCGAGTACGTCTCGAGCGCCGTGACCGACGGCCTCACGCGCGTCCAGCTCGACACGGGCCGCCCCGTCGGCTTCGGGGTGCTCACGACCGACAGCGAGCAGCAGGCGCTCGACCGCTCCGGTCTGCCGGGGTCCGTCGAGTCGAAGGGCGTCGAGGCCGCCGAGGCAGCGCTCCATCTCGCGGCAACGGTGCGGGCGATTCGCGAGGCCGGCGCCTAGTCGCGCGCTCCGTCCCTGTCCCGCGACCGGGCGCCAGCGGCTAGCCTCAGCGCGCCGATTTCACAGCGCTCACCCACCGCTGCTGGATAGAGTAATCGGGTGCCAGAATCCAACGCGCGTCAGTCTTCACCGCTCAGCGACACGGTTCCGACGGAGGCCGCCGAGCCGGCGCGTGCGTCCGGTCGGCGACGCGGGCGTGGAGCCCAGTCCGGTGGGCCGCGGGCGTCGTTCAAGCAGCTCCTCCCGTACCTCTTTGAGCAGCGTGGGCTGCTCGCCTTCATCATTGCGCTGAGCCTCGTGAGCGCGCTTGTGTCGCTGTCGCAGCCGCTGCTCGTTGGGCAGGTCATCGAGCGGGTCCAGGATTCGCGCCCGCTCGGCGTCCTCGTCGGGGTCCTCGTCGTCGTCG
This sequence comes from Leucobacter aridicollis, assembly GCF_013409595.1. Taxonomy (NCBI): domain Bacteria; kingdom Bacillati; phylum Actinomycetota; class Actinomycetes; order Micrococcales; family Microbacteriaceae; genus Leucobacter; species Leucobacter aridicollis. The sequence goes on from NZ_JACCBD010000001.1 coordinate 2,968,587, forward strand.
TGATCGTCGGCGCGCTCCTCGACGGCTACCAGCACTACCTCCTCCAGCGCATGGGTGAGGGCGTCGTGCTCCGGTCGCGGCGCAGGCTCATCGCGAAGATCCTGCATCTGCCGATCTCCGAGTTCGATCGCCGCCGCACGGGCGACCTCGTCTCCCGTGTCGGTTCGGATACGACGCTGCTCCGGGCTGTCCTCACGCAGGGCCTCGTCGAGGCCGTCGGCGGATCGCTGCTCTTCGTTGGCGCGCTGATCGGCATGCTCATCATCGACCCGGTGCTGTTCCTCATCACCTTCGGCATTATCGGCGTCTCCCTTGTCGTCGTCGTGCTGCTCGCAAGCCGCATCCGGCCCGCGGTCGCGAGAGCCCAGGAGAAGGTCGGTGACCTCGCCGCGTCGGTCGACCGCGCGATCGGGTCGATGCGCACCATCCGCGCCGCTGGCGCCGCGGAACGCGAGCAGGTGGCGATTGTGCAGCAGGCGGAGGAGGCGTACGGGTTTGGTCTGAAGATCGCCAGGATCTCTGCGTTGATCGTGCCCATCTCGTTCATCGCGCTGCAGGTCTCGCTGCTCTCCGTGCTTGGTTTCGGCGGGTACCGGGTCGCCTCCGGGGCGATCGAAATCAGTCAGCTCGTCACCTTCATCATCTTCCTCTTCATGATGGTCGCGCCCCTGGGGCAGGCCTTCGGAGCCTTCTCCGCGGTGAACCAGGCCCTCGGTGCGCTCGGACGTATCCAGGAGATCGATTCGCTCAGCACGGAGACCGCGGGCGACGCCGAGCGTTCCCCGTCGGGGAACCTCGTCGCCCTCGCTGACGCCGGGACTGAGCAGGCACCGGCGATCCGCTTCGACGACGTCCGCTTCACCTACCGTTCGGCGGCGCCCGACCGTGTCGATGCACGCGAGCTCGTGCGCGGCCGGTCGGGGCGCGCAGCAGCGGCGATCCCCGCAGAAATCGTCGAGACCCCGGTGCTGCACGGCGTATCATTTGACGTTCCACGTGGCACACGCGTCGCGCTCGTCGGCCCGTCCGGCGCAGGCAAGTCGACAGTGCTCGGCCTGATCGAGCGCTTCTACGATCCTGACTCCGGCACCATCGAGCTGTTCGGCGTCGACCTGCGCTCCCTCGACCGCGGCGAGCTGCGCGCCCAGCTCGGCTACGTTGAGCAGGACGCACCGGTGCTCGCGGGTACGCTCCGCGACAACCTGCTGCTCGCGTCACCCGACGCGAGCGACGCGGCGTGCGAGCGTGTCCTCCGAGCCGTCAACCTCGGCGGCCTCCTCGACCGCTCGGCCGCGACCGGCGGGCTCGAAAGCGGCCTCGACGCGCAGGTCGGCGAGAACGGCCTGATGCTCTCCGGCGGCGAGAAGCAGCGGCTCGCGATCGCGCGCGCCCTGCTCACCGCTCCCCCGATCCTGCTGCTCGACGAGTCGACCGCATCACTCGACGGTGTGAACGAACGCCTGATGCGCGAGGCGCTCGACTCGGTCGCGACCGGCCGCACGCTCGTCGTGATCGCGCACCGTCTCTCGACCGTTGTCGACTCAGACAAGATCATTGTCGTGAACGACGGCGCCGTGATCGGCGAGGGCACGCACGCCGAGCTCGTCGCCGCGGTGCCGCTCTACCGCGAGCTCGCGCAGCATCAGCTGCTCGTGCCGAAGGATCTGGCGAACTAACGCGTCGCCGAGGCGTCGTCGCGGCGGAAGAGCCAATCGATGCGCGGCTCGACGATCGGGCGGAAGACCTTCGAGACCACGGCCGTCGACAGTAGCGCCGCGACCCCCACGGAGATGCCGGTGAGGATCACGATCCCGACCCAGCCGAGCTCGCCGATCGAGTCGACGACGCCCGACTCGCGCAGCGCCCAGACGACGACGCCGTGCAGGAGGTAGACGTACAGGGTGCGCGCTCCCCACACCGTCGCGATCGAGTGGGTACGCGACACGATGAGGAGCAGCGCGAGCGTCATCGCGGCGGCGAGGAGCATAAGCAGGCCACCAACGAGGATTCCGCCGCCCGCGAGCCCGAACCAGCCCGCGACGCCGGAGCCGTTCGCGTCCCATCCGCCAACGGGGGCGTTGGCGAACATCCACGCGTAGCTGTCGCGGTGGGTCAGCCACCGATCGATGCGCCACAACCCCCGAAGCCCGCCGGGCAGGAGCGCGAGCACGGCCATAGCCGCCGCCACCGCGCCAAGGAGCGCCCAGGCGCCCGCGCGCAGCGCTCGAGTCGGGGCCATGAACCAGTCGCCCGAAAGCCAGCCGTGCTCGCGGGCGAGCCACGCGCCGACGAAGAACGGCAGGAACGCGAGCGTGCGGGCGGCCGAGAAGTTCACACCGATGGCGGGGAGGAGCGGTGCGATGAGCGCGAGGCCCGTCGCGAGCGCGAGCGGGTGCCGAACTCTCGCGATGTAGGGCAGCAGGATCCGCATCGTCGCGAGAGAGACGAGGAACCACAGCGTCCACGCGGGGCTCACCAGGAAGCTCTGGCTCAGGTGCTTGCCCTCGACGAGTCCGCGCAGCACCGCCCAGATGCCCTCCCAGGCGAGCCACACAACAACGAGCTGCACCGTGGAGGCGATCGCCTTCGGCGTGACCTCGGGTTTCGAGAACAGCCCGGACAGCGCGATCATCGCGGGCATGTGGAACAGGTAGATGTACGCGTACAGGGCAAACCCGAGCTCGGTGTCCGTGCGAACCGTCGAGATCAGGTGCCCGATGACGACGAGCACAATAAGCGCAAAACGCGCGTTGTCCCAAAGGGCGACGCGCGTTTTAGCGGGTGAAGCTTGAGTAGCCAGGGCTAGACCATCTTCGTGACCTGGTCGAAGCCGAGCTCGACCGGAGTCTCACGCTCGAAGAGCGACACCAGAACGGTGAGCTTTCCGGCGGCCGGGTTGATCTCGCTGATCGTGCCGGGCAGGCCCTCGAACGAGCCGGACTTGATGGTGATGGTCTCGCCGATCTCGAAGTCGATCTCGACCTGACCCTGCGCAACGGCAGTTGCCGGAGCCTTGCCCTTTGCGGTCGCAGCCGGCTCGAGCTCGACGGTGCTCTTCAGCATCTCGAAGGCCTCGTTCAGGCGAAGCGGGACCGGGTTGTGCGCGTTGCCGACGAAGCCGGTCACGCCCGGGGTGTGGCGGACGACGGACCAGGTGCTCTCGGTGAGGTTCATGCGAACGAGCACGTAGCCGGGGATCCGCACGCGGGTCACCATCTTGCGCTGGCCGTTCTTGACCTCCATGACCTCTTCCATCGGGACCTGGATCTCGTAGATGTCGTCTACGGCACCCATGACCTCGCGGCGGTTCCAGAGGTTGGACTTCACCTTGCGCTCGTACCCGGCGTAGGTGTGGATCACGAACCACTTGCCGGGACGGCGGCGCAGGTCCTTCTTGAAGGCTTTGTAGGGATCTTCAGCGGACTCGGCCGCTTCGCCCTCTTCCGTCGACTCCTCGTCGACGATTGCGTGTGCGGCGGCCTCTGCCTCATCGACCGAGTCGATATCGAGTGCGTCTTCGACTGCCGCGTCGACCTCGGGGTCGGCCACGTTCGCCAGCGCGTCAAGCGCCGCGTCGAGCTCTGACTCGGGTGTGGTGCTGTTCTCGGGCGTCATCTCAGGGTGCCTTCTCGTTCGTTACGTGCGTGTGGGTCGTCTGGGCTCTAGCGAAGCGGAGTGCCGAAGACGAAGAGGGTGACCCAGCCGAAGGCTTGGTCAAGCACCCACACGAGCGCCATCATGACGACCACGAAGGCGAGCACGACGAGGGTGTACCTTACGAGCTCCTTGCGGGTCGGGGTGACGACCTTCTTCAGCTCCGAAAAGACCTGCTGAATGAACAGGATGATTCGCCCGAAGAAGCCGCGCTTGCGGTCATCCTTCTTCGCTGGCTCGACGTTTCCGCCGTTCTCAGCGAGTTCCATGCTGCTCATCGGGTTGTCCTTTCAGTGCCCTGATCTGACGACCAGGAGTGGCAGGGCGGACAGGACTCGAACCTGCAACCTACGGTTTTGGAGACCGTTGCGCTACCAATTGCGCCACCACCCTAAGTAGACGACCCCCGCCTCACGATTGCGTTTTGGGCACAACCGATAATGGCAGAAGTCAATGCCTAGGTATAACACTACGCGATCCTGTGCTGCTTGTCGAACTGGGATTCGTTTGGGCGCACGCCGGGTGCGCCGCGGACCCGCACCGCACCAACGGACGCGCACGAGCATGCGCTCAGGAGTAGGCTTATTGCGTGACCGAAACCAACCGTTTGTCAAAGAAGATCGCCGCCATCGCAGAGTCAGCCACGCTCAAGGTTGATTCGAAGGCGAAAGCCCTCCAAGCCGAAGGCCGCCCCGTCATTAGCTTTGCCGCTGGCGAGCCTGACTTCGCGACCCCGGAGCACATCGTTGACGCGGCACGTCGCGCCCTCGACGATCCCAAGAACTTCCGCTACACCCCCGCCGTCGGGCTCCCCGTGCTGCGCGAGGCGATCGTGCGCAAGACCAAGCGCGACTCGGGCCTCGACATCACGCCCGCGCAGGTGATCGTCACCAACGGCGGGAAGCACGCCGTCTACTCGGCGTTCCAGACGATCCTCGACCCGGGCGACGAGGTCATCCTCCCCGCCCCGTACTGGACGAGCTACTCCGAAGAGATCAAGCTCGCCGACGGCACCGCAGTCGAGGTCTTCGCCGGGGCCGATCAGGGCTACAAGGTGACAGTTGAGCAGCTCGAGGCTGCCCGCACCGACCGCACCAAGGCGCTCCTGTTCTGCTCGCCGTCGAACCCGACCGGCGCCGTCTACACCCCGGAGGAGACCACCGCCATCGGCGAGTGGGCGCTCGAGCACAACCTGCTCGTCGTGACCGACGAGATCTACCAGAACCTCACGTACGACGGGGTCCGCGCGATCTCGATCGTCGAGGCGGTTCCCGCGCTCGCGAGCAACACGATTCTCGTGAACGGCGTCGCCAAGACCTACGCGATGACCGGCTGGCGCATTGGCTGGTTTATCGGCCCGGCTGACCTCGTCAAGGGCGCAGCGAACCTGCAGTCCCACATGACGTCCAACATCAACAACATCGCGCAGATCGCCGCAGCCGCGGCCCTCGACGGCCCCCAGGAGCCGATCGAGGAGATGCGGCAGGCATTCGCCCGCCGTCGCGGGCTCATCGTCGAGGAACTCAACAAGGTCCCCGGCTTCCACTGCCCGACCCCGGAGGGCGCCTTCTACGCCTACGTTGACGTGACCGCAGCGCTCGGCCGCGAGATTCGCGGGGTCACTCCGACGACCTCCCTCGAGCTCGCTGACCTCATCCTGTCCGAGGCAGAGGTCGCAGCGGTGCCGGGCGAGGCGTTCGGCCCGTCCGGGTACCTTCGTTTCAGCTACGCGCTCGGCGATGACGCGATCGTCGAGGGCATCCGCCGTATCCAGGCGCTGCTCTCCGAGTAGTGGTCCGCGCGGCGCGTGCGCCGCGCGCGCGAGCGATGGGGTCCGGGACGATGTCTCGGGCCCCATCGCTGTCTCCGGGCGCGGTTGGGTCGTAGACCACCCCCGCTCGCTCGGCGGCGCCCGGCTCGGCCCACCGGACTGCACTCCCATGTTGGCCGGTTGTCCACGTTGGCTGTGCACTCCTGTCAGTGGCCTGTGTCACCGTGCTACCGTGTGCCGCATGGCGGGCATCACCGACGCAGTTCAATTCTTCGACGGGCTCCTCGCGGAGGCGCGATCGCGCGAGGCGATCCTGGCTCAGGCCGCGGTGGCCATCCGCGGAACGGTCGCAGTGCGCTTTCCCGGCGGCGATCGGATCGTGCGGGTGAGCCCAGCCATCAAGCCGCATTTCTCGCGCCCGCCGACGCGGGTGAACTACCACGCACCCGACGGGCTGCACGTCTGGCACCAGGACGCGCATGAGGAGGTGCCCGACGATTTCCTGCCCCGGCTGGCTGTCGCACTGCGCATCGCTGCACACTGGGATCGGGCACCCAACGACGGTAATCACGCGATCCAAACGCTCTTCCATGCCGAGGCTGCGCCGGCCCCGAAGACGGCGGCCCTGGCGGAGCTCTCGCTCCTGCCGCAACAGCCAGTTCGGGTGCTCGCAATCGCCGGGAGCGAGAAGCCAGCAGAGCGCTTCGTGGAGCAGTGCACGCAGTCGAGCGAGCTCTACGGCCGGATGACGTTTCCGAAGCACGAGGCCATGCTCGTGTCCGCGGCATTCACGCCCGAGCCCGTCGGTCCGCCCCCGCCGGGCGTCCTTGCCGCATTCAGCGGCGTCTTCCCCGCCGAACGCGCGGATCGGGCGCTCCGCAACGCGCAAGACGCGCTGCGCTTCACGACGCTCACGCGACAGCGCAGCCCGCTCCACCTCGCGCGAGACACCGGGTGGCGCAACGGCGGTGAACTTCACGGTATCGCCGCGCTCACGAGCCTGCCGCGGGGCAAGCTCCGGGCCCTCGAGGACGTACAGATTCTCGAGCAGCTCCGAAAGGCCCACGGCGACCGGGTGCTCCACGTGCTTGAGGCGTTCGCCACCACGACCTCAGTGCGCGGCGCGGGCTCCGAACTCTACATGCACCGAAACACGGTCGCCCACTGGGTCCGCAAGGCCGAGGAGGCGTTTGGCTACTCGCTCTCGCAGCCGTATGCGAGGGCCGTGCTGTTTGTCTCGCTGTGCATGCATCACCTCGTGTACCGCAGCCCAGAAGTCACGCCGTAACCGGCGCTCCGACCGTCGCGAGGAAGACCTCACCGCTGCCGGTGAGGTGGATCGGCTCGCCAGCGGAGACGTAGAGGGACTGCCCGCGGGCGACGTTCGCCATCTCGGCAAGCTCCGCCTCTGGGCGAGACACAAGCACGCGCCCCGCGGTCGCGATGAGCACGAGCGGGGCGTGCGCGTCGACGACGACTTCCGTCGCCGCCCCCTCGAGCTGTGCGCCGCCAAGGGACGCCGCATCGCTGAACACGCCGCCGGCGCCCGCGCTGCTGTCGTGGGTGACGCGTGCCCTGAACAGCCGGAAGTCGGGCACGCCCGGATCCCACTCGCAGAGTCCAGCAGCGGCACGCCTGCCGAACATTCGCGGCTCGCTCAACTCGCCAAAGTCGAGGACTCGGAGCATCTCGGGGATGTCGATGTGCTTCTCGGTGAGGCCAGCGCGCAAGACGTTGTCCGAGGCCGCCATCACTTCCACCGCAATCCCGCCGAGGTACGCGTGCAGCTGCCTGGCCCCCAGGTACACGGCCTCGCCTGGCGCCAGCCGGACGTGGTGGAGCAACAGGGAGACGAGCGCGCCTGGGTCGCCGGGGTAGTGGGCGGCGAGGCTTCGCAGGCATTCGAGCCGGTCCGGGTGGATCGCCGGGCGGGATCCCTGCCCGATCGCGTCCACTACGGCCCGCAGCGCGTCCCCGACCTCAACAGCGTCCGAGAACGCCCACCGCAGGAACACCTCCCGCCCGCGCTCCTGGTCCGCGCCCACGAGCCGATCCGCCACCGCCCAGAGCGCAGCAGCGCCGTGCGGCGCGGCTGCGGCGAGCGCACGCAGGTCCATGATCGTATCCGCGAGCGGCCGGAACCCGCTGAGTGCGGTGACCTCACTGAGCGCGACGAGCAGCTCAGGCTTGTGGTTCGGATCGCGGTAGTTGCGTACGGGCGAATCGATCGGCACGCCCGCCGCGTTCTCCGCTGCGAAGCCTGCCCGCGCCTGCGCCTCGTCAGGGTGCGCCTGTAGCGACAGCGGCGCCCCGATCGCGAGCACCTTCAGCAGGAACGGCAGCGGGCCGCCGTTCACGCCATAGCGCTCGGGATCCTGCGAGATCAGCTCGATCAGCGTGTGTGGCACCGGGGTTGCCTTCGCGACGCTCGCGGGGCTTCCCGGATGGTCGCCGAGCCAGAGTTCGGCCTGCGGTTCGCCGGTCGGCGCGTGGCCGAGCATCGCCGGGAGTGCATCGGTTGAGCCCCACGCGTATGCGCGCGGAGTGTTCTCGATGAAGATCAGCACAATGCTCCCAGCGGTATCCCGATGCTCTACCATACCGGGTATGGCCAACAGCAAGACAAGACTCGGGGTGAGCGCGTACGCGATCGTCGTGTTTGTCTTCACGCTCGCCAGCAACGGCGTGCGAAACCTGCTCGGCTGGCCCGGCTTCATCGCGGCTGCGATCGTGCTTGCGGCGGTCGGCGGAATCATGTTCCTGAAGATGCGGCCCGAGCGGTTCCGGTGGTATCGGCTCCCCTCGCCGATCTACCTCTTTCTCGCGCTCGCGGCCTGCTCGATCCTGTGGTCGCAGTACCGGCTTGAGAGCGTGCTCGGCGTTGTCGCCCAGCTGCTCACGACGCTCGTCGCCGTCGCGCTCGCGTTCATCCTGACCTGGCACGAGACCCTGCGAACGCTCGGCACCGCGCTGCGCTACGTGATCGGCCTGTCGCTCCTGTTCGAGCTGTGGGTGTCGCTGTTCGTGCAGCACCCAGTGCTCCCCTGGTGGATCGAGCTCACCGCCACGCAGGAGGAGAAGACCCCGAAGCTGCTCTATTGGAGCCGCGACCTGCTGTTCGACGGCGGCCCCATCCAGGGGCTCGTCGGCAGCTCGACGCTGTTCGGCTTCATCGGCCTCATCGGCCTCATCATCTTCGCGATCCAGCTGCGCGCGCGCCTCATCACGCGGTTTGCCGGCTGGTTCTGGGTTGCGATGTCGCTCGCCACGCTCGCGCTCACGCGTTCGGCCACCGTGACCGTCGCGCTCGTCGCCGTCGTGATCGCGCTCGCGTTCGCGCTGTGGGCTCGCCGATCCGGACCCGTCGGGCGGCTCCCCGTCTACATCACGGGCGCCGTCGTGCTCGCCGCGATCGCCGGCATCGCGCTCTTCGCCCGGTCGTGGGTGTTCTCGCTGCTCGGCAAGAGCAGCGACCTCACAGGCCGCGTCGACACCTGGGAGGGCGTCATCGCGCTCGCGCAGCAGCGCCCGTGGTTCGGGTGGGGCTGGATCAGCTACTGGGCGCCCTGGGTCGAGCCGTACAAGTCACTCGACGTGCAGGGTGGCATCCCTGTCATGAGCGCCCACAACGCGTGGCTCGACGTCTGGCTGCAGCTCGGCATCGTCGGCCTCCTCCTCTTCGTGCCGCTCGTCGCCCTCACGCTCTGGCGCGTGTGGTTCCGCGCGGTCGACCAGCCGCGCCGCGGGTACGGCCCCCCGCTGCCGTACGCGACGAGCGCCCTGTGGCCGTTCCTCCTCATGGTCGCGCTCGTGGTGCAGTCGTTCGCAGAGAGCCGGATCCTGATCGAGAGCGGTTGGCTCCTGCTCATCATGCTCGCGGCGAAGAGCCGCTTCGATTTCGAGCTGCCATCGCTCGACGCGGAACCGCAGCGGATGCCGTGGCGCCAGGTTCCCATCCCGCGCGAGATCGCGCCGGCGACCACCGCGCGCTAGCCACGTCTGACGCCAGGCGACTCCACGCGGGCTTGGTAGAATTGCCCCGTGAACCTCACCTCAGAGCGCCTGCAGAAACTGCGGGACGACGCGCACCTCGAACGCGAGACGATTCTCGAGTATCGGGTGCGCGGTGGGCAGGATCCCGCTGTCGCCTACGAAGAGGTTCCCGAGCTCGATGACTTCGTCGTTGCCGCGTTGCGCGATGAGCTGCTCGAGGATCGTGGCCAGCTCGCCGAGTACGGGCTCGCCCGCCTTGCCGCGCAGTCGTCGAGCGCCGACGCTGACACGCACCGCGCCAACGCTGACCGCGTCGAGTTTGAACTGCTGCGCGAAATTGCCGACTCGGTGCCCGAGCTCGCAGTCGCCGTCTGGCGCGCCGCCGGCAAGCTGAACGTCGAGTAGCCTGCGCACAACGGGGTGTGTCGCCGGAGTGAACGTTCCACCCGTCGCGCCCCGAGTTCCGTAGGCTCTCAGCCGGTCGAATTCCGCGAGGATAGAATAAGCCGGTCAGTACCCTGATCCGGAAGTGAGACGCTCCTAGATGCCGACAACGCTGCAGACCATCGTGTTCCCGGTGTCGCAGGACCCCGACGTCCTGCCGCTCTACGCCGACTCCGAGACTTGGACTAAGGTCGGCACCAGGCCGATCCGACTGAGCAACAACGCGAGCATCGATAACGTGCTCTCGCGCTCAAGCGCGCAGGTGCGTGCCGGCCAGCGCGTCTCGTTCGCGAGCTACTTCAACGCATTCCCGGCTGCATATTGGCAACGCTGGACCGTCGTCACGAGCGTCACGCTCTCGCTGCGCACGACCGGCCGCGGCACGATCATCGTCTACCGGTCGAACGCGAACGGTGTGCCGCAGCGCGTCGCGTCACACCAGGTCTCGGGCTCCGAGTCGACCACTTTCGACCTCCCCCTCACCTCGTTCAGTGACGGCGGCTGGTACTGGTTCGACCTCATCGCGAGCACCGAGGACCTCGTGCTCGACGGCGGCGAGTGGTCGACCGCCGCAGAGCCGGTGCAGACCGGCAAGCTGAGCCTCGGCATGACCACGTACAACAAGCCCGACTACTGCGTCGCCACGCTCGCGAACATCGCCGAGAACCCGGCGCTCGTCGCGGGGATCGACCGGATCTTCCTCGTCGACCAGGGTACGCAGAAGGTGCGCGACGAAGCCGGCTTCGACGAGGTCGCGGCCGCGCTCGGCGAGCACCTGCAGATCATCGAGCAGGGCAACCTCGGAGGTTCGGGCGGGTTCTCCCGCTCCATGTCCGAGACGCTCGAGCGCGAGGACACCGACTTCCTGCTGCTGCTCGATGACGACATCGAGTTCGAGACCGAGAGCGCGCTGCGTGCGCTGCAGTTCGGCCGGTTCAGCCGCGAACCTGTCATCGTGGGCGGCCACATGTTCGACCTGCTCGACAAGCCCGTCATGCACGCGTGGGCAGAGGTCGTGCGGCCCGACCCGTTCATGTGGGGGCCGTCGTTCGAGGAGCAGCACCGCCACGACTTCCGCAACCGCAACCTGCGCCAGACGAAGTGGATGCACGCGCGACTCGACTCCGACTACAACGGCTGGTGGATGTGCATGATCCCGAAGCAGGTCATCGCCGAGATCGGGCTCGCGCTCCCCGTCTTCATCAAGTGGGACGACGCCGAGTACGGTCTGCGCGCAAAGGCAGCCGGCTACCGCACGGTATCGCTGCCCGGCGTCGCCCTCTGGCACGTGTCCTGGCTCGATAAGGACGACTCACAGGACTGGCAGGCCTTCTTCCACACCCGCAACCGGCTCATCGCTGGCCTGCTGCACTCCGACAGGCCGAAGAGCGGGAAGCTGCTGCAGAACAGCGGCCGCCAGGACATCAAGAAGCTGCTGAACATGCAGTACTACGCGACCCAGCTCGCGGTGGACGGCATGCGCGCCGTGCTCCGCGGCCCGGCGTCACTCCACGACGACATCTCGTGCGACATGCCTGCCGCCCGCGGGCGAGCGAAGGACTTCCCCGAGACTCGCGTGTACCGGCCCGGCGACCCCGAGACCCCCGTGTCGCTCGGTGGCCGCGCCCTGCCAGAGCTCGCTGAGAAGCCGAAGGGCCCGACCGGGATCCGGCTCGCCCTCTTCACGCTCAGGATGGTGCCCCAGCACTGGCGGCGGGCGACGGTGCCAGAGGGCGAGCAGCCGGGCCTCGAGTACGCGAAGCAGGGCGCGCACTGGTGGCAGATCCCGCACCATGCAAACGTCATCGTCGGCGCCGCCGACGGCAGCGGCAAGATGTGGTACCGCCACGACCGCGCGAAGTTCCGCCGGCTCCTGCGCGAGTCCCGCAGCCTGAGCAAGCAGATCGAAAAGAACTGGGACGCGCTCTCGTCCGAGTACCGCGCGGCGCTGCCCCAGATGACCTCGGTCGAGGAGTGGCGCAAGACGTTCGAGGGGCGCTAGCACCTTCGCGCGTCTCTCTTGGCGCGTGCTAGTCTGCGTTGTTATCTTGGTTGGGACGCCCCGGCGTCCGGTTTAACCACGCAACGACGCGAAAGACGGTGACGCATCTTGACGGAACAGCTGCAGGACATACTCGACACCATCGGCGGGATCATTTGGGGGCCGTTCGTCCTTATCCCGCTGCTCTTCCTCACCGGCTTGTACCTCACCGTACGGCTCGGCGGCATCCAGTTTCTGCGGCTTGGAGCCGCGCTGAACCTCGGCCTGCTGCGCCGCAAGGACCCCGGAGCGCAGGGCGATATCTCGCAGTTCCAGGCACTCACGACGGCCCTCGCGGCCACGGTCGGCACGGGCAACATCGTCGGTGTCGCGACCGCGATCGGGATCGGTGGCCCCGGAGCCCTGTTCTGGATGTGGATCACTGGTCTGCTCGGCATGGCCTCGAAGTACACGGAGGCGTTCCTGGGCGTGCGCTTCCGCCAGGCGGACGCGAAGGGTGAGCGCAACGGCGGTCCACAGTACTACCTCGAGAAGGGCATTCGTGGGCCGCTCGGCAAGATCCTCGGCTGGTCGTTCACCGTCTTCGCGGTGTTCGCCTGCTTCGGCATCGGCAACCTCACCCAGTCGAACTCGATCGCGGCGAACGTCGAGCACAGCTTCAACGTTCCCGTCTGGGTCACCGGCCTGATCCTGACCGCGTTTGCCCTCGTCGTGCTCGTCGGCGGCATCAAGTCGATCGGCCGCGTTACCGCCGGCTTCGTGCCGATCATGATCGTGTTCTACGTCGTCGCCGCGCTCTACATTCTCGGCGCGAACATCGGGGAGGTGCCGGCGGCCCTCGCAACCATCTTCCACGACGCGTTCACCGGCACCGCGGCGGCCGGCGGGTTCGCCGGCTCAGTGTTCATCATCGCGGTGCAGTACGGCTTCGCGCGCGGCATCTTCTCGAACGAGTCGGGCATGGGCTCGGCGGCGATCGCGGCCGCGGCCGCACAGACGAGCCACCCCGTACGGCAGGGCCTCGTGTCGATGACGCAGACCTTCATCGACACGATCATCGTCGTGACCATGACCGGCCTCGTCATCGTCACGACCGGCACCTACTCGCAGGTGGACCCCGCCACCAACGAGCAGCTCTCCCCCGCGCTCATGACCGGTCAGGCGTTCTCACACGGATTGCCCGGCCAGTGGGGTCACTGGGTGGTGACGATTGGCCTCGTGATGTTCGCGTTCTCGACAATCCTCGGCTGGGCCTACTACGGTGAGCGCAACATCGTCCGCATCTTCGGCCGCAAAATCGCGATCCCGTTCCGCGTGCTGTTCTCGCTCATCGTGTTCGTCGGCGCGACCACCCAGCTCGACATCGCGTGGTCGTTCTCGGACATGATGAACGGGCTCATGGCGATCCCGAACCTCATCGGCCTGCTGATCCTCTCGGGCCTCGTCGCCCGCGAGACGCGCGCCTACTTGAAATTCGACCCGAAGCTCAAGGCAACGCCCGAGGAGATCTCAGCGGCCCTCGCCGACGAGCCCGGATATCAGTCGTGGCGCGTGCGTGAGGCCGAGCTCGATCGCGAGGGCGGGAGGGCGCCGCAGACGCCCGCGACCCGCACCGTGCCGCTGCCTCCGGACGAGTAAGCGGGACGGCGAACGGCCGGCCTCAGCGAATGCTGAGACCGGCCGTTCTGTGTTTGTCCGCCGCGCGGCGAGCCACGAGTCAGATCAGATGACGCCGTCGAGCTTGTTGTTCCACATGGAGAGGGCCGAGCCAATCGCCATGTGCATGTCGAGGTACTGGTACGTGCCGAGGCGACCACCGAAGAACACCTGGGGTTCCGAGTCGGTGAGCTCGCGATACTTCAGCAGCCGCTCGCGGTCCTCCGGGGTGTTCACCGGGTAGTACGGCTCATCCTCGCGCTTCGCAAACCGCGAGTACTCGTGCATGATGACGGTCTTGTCGGTCGGGTAGTCGCGCTCCGGGTGGAAGTGGCGGAACTCATGAATACGCGTGTACGGGACGTCCGCGCCGGCGTAGTTCATGACGCTCGTGCCCTGGAAGTCACCAACCGGCAGCACCTCCTGCTCGAAGTCGAGCGTGCGCCACCCGAGCTCACCCTCCGAGTAGTCGAAGTAGCGGTCGACGGGGCCGGTGTAGACCACCGGGACCTTACCGAGGACCGCGGCCTTATTCAGCGGCTGTGACTCGTCGAAGAAGTCGGTGTTCAGCCGGACCTCAATGTTCGGGTGATCAGCCATCTTCTCGAGCCATGCAGTGTACCCGTTGACGGGAAGCCCCTCGTGGGTGTCGCTGAAGTAGCGGTTGTCGTAGTTGTAGCGCACCGGCAGACGGCTGATGACCTCTGCGGGAAGCTCTGTGGTGGGCGTCTGCCACTGCTTCGAGGTGTAGTCGCGGATGAACGCCTCGTAGAGCGGGCGACCGATGAGCGAGATGCCCTTCTCCTCCAGGTTCTGAGCGCTCTTCGTGTCGAACTCCCCAGCCTGCTCAGCGATCAGCGCACGAGCCTCGTCCGGGCTGTACGCGGCTCGGAAGAACTGGTTGATGGTGCCGAGGTTGATCGGCAGCGGGTACACCTCGCCCTTGAAATTCGAGTAGACCTTGTGCTGGTAGCTCGTGAACTCGGTGAACCGGTTCACGTACTCCCAGACGGTCTCGTTCGACGTGTGGAAGAGGTGGGCGCCGTAGCGGTGCACCTCAATGCCAGTCTCGGGCTCGGCCTCGGAGTAGGCGTTCCCCCCAATGTGATTGCGGCGGTCGATCACGACCACCTTCTTGCCGGCGCTTGCGGCGCGCTCGGCGATGGTGAGGCCAAAGAAACCAGAGCCAACTACGAGAAGATCCATGGGGTCTATTCTAAGGGGCCTTCAACGGGCCCCCCTGGACATGGCTGAAGCCAGCACCTGGCGGTGCTGGCTTCAGCTGAGACTTACGCGGATGCGCCGATCACGATCCTCGGCACGCCCTTCCAAGCCGCCGGATCGGTGAAGTTGCGGCCATCTGCAAAGAGCTTGATTCCTGGGAAGCTCGTGGGTCCCAGTTCGCGATACTCGGCATGATCCGCCTGCAAGATGGCAACGTCAACTGCGTCGCCGATCTTGTGAGGCATAAAGCCGAAAGCGGCAAGCTCATCATCTGAGAAGACAGGGTCGTGCACAGTCACGACTGCTCCTCGCCGTGTCAGTTCCTCGACGGTTGGGAAGACGCCGGATACCGCCGTCTCCTTCACACCACCGCGGTACGACGCCCCGAGCACGACCACACGCTGGCCGGCCAGCTCTCCAATGGTCTGCTCGACGCGGTCCACAACGTAGGTCGGCATCGTCGCGTTGTAGTTGCGCGCGGTGCGCACGATATCTGCATCGGGATCGGTTGAGAGGTACAGCCGGGGGTATACCGGGATACAGTGGCCTCCGACGGCGATTCCGGGCCGGTGAATGTGGCTAAACGGCTGCGAGTTGCAGGCCTCGATGACCTTGTAGACGTCAATACCGATAGTATCCGCGTACCGTGCGAACTGGTTAGCAAGCCCGATGTTTACGTCGCGGTATGTTGTCTCCGCGAGCTTCGCCATCTCGGCTGCTTCAGCCGTGCCCATGTCCCAGACGCCGTTGGGCTGGCGCAGTTCCGGCCGGTCGTCAAACGTGAGAACCGACTCGTAAAACTCGATTGCCTTCTTCGTCCCGGCGTCGTTGAGCCCACCGACGAGCTTCGGGTATTTCTTCAGATCCTCGTAGACGCGGCCGGTGAGCACGCGCTCAGGAGAAAACACGAGGTGGAAGTCTTCACCCTCGGTCAGTCCAGAAACCTCTTCAATGAGTGGCTTCCAGCGGTTGCGCGTGGTGCCAACGGGGAGCGTCGTTTCGTACGAAATCAGCGTTCCAGGTGTGAGGTGCTCTGCGAGCGACGTGGTCGCAGCATCCATCCACTTGAAATCAGGCTCCCAGGTCTCCTCGTCGACGAGCAACGGCACGACGAGGACGACCGCATCGGCTCCAGGGATCGCGTCAGCATAGTCCGTGGTCGCACGGAGCTTCCCAGCGGGCACCTGCTCGGCGAGCTTCTCCGCCAGGCCGGCTTCGCCCGGGAAAGGTTCAACGCCCGAGTTGATGACGTCGACGAGCGCCTGGTTGACGTCAACGCCGACAACCTCGTGCCCCATCGATGCGAACTGGGTCGCGAGAGGAAGGCCAATTTTTCCGGTAGCTACGACTGCAATCTTCACGCGGCAATTGTATCTCACCAGCTCATGAGCCCCGTCGCAGCGTAGACCTCATTCGTTGGACGGCGGAATCTGGCGCTGCACGAGTTGCCCGTTGAGGGCGTACCCGCACCCCGCGCCAATCTGGATCGGGCGAGCCGACGCTCAACACAGCGCCTGTCGCGGCTACCCGCGCGGTCAGTTCCTCGCGAAGCTTTGGAAGGAACCGACGGACTCCGATTGCCACACACGTGCTTCAGGTGTGCTGTGCGGAGCGTCACCGGAGGCAATCCGGTTAGCAAATAGCGCAAGCGAACTGTCGTCGCTGATCCGGTCCGGAAACATCTTGGCCGACGAATAATGGTCGGCGAGGTCCGTTTCGATGACACCGATATGAACTCCGAACGCCAACGCCTCATAGAGCACGGTGCTCACCATTCCGATCACCGCTTTGGAGTTCGAAATCGAACTGTTGACTTCCGACTGCACGTCGACCTCAACACCGTCATCCAGCAATGCGGCGTAGAGCTCGTTGACCGTGGCGCGCTCCGAGGGGTGAGGACGGAACACCACTTGCCAGTGGTCGGGCAGCTGACGCCGGAGCGACTGGGTCACAGAAATCAGGCGTTCGCGCTCCATGATGCTCGACACCACAAGCACCCTGGGTGGCCGTTTCTCATACGGCACTGCCACTCGGGCGGCTTCCTCAAGCGAGGGCTTGCCAACGGGAATCACGCGCCCCGGAAAACGTACCTCCTCGCCCCAATATTCTCCAAAGGTCAACAACGTATCGGGCAAGCATGCCAGCAGCTCAGGGCGGCGCATGACAGCACCAAAGTTGTATGCAGCATGGGAGGCGCCAATCCACCCATGCTGGAGCTCGGCGACTTCGATACCTCGCTCATGGGCGATGCGGATGAGGTTTGAACGGTCCCCATACGCCGCGGTCTGCATATAGATTCTGCGTGGGCGAGTCCTCTCCAGGAGTCCCCGAAACTCTCTGGCCACGTGTGGCAAACGGTTGACACGGTAGACCACCTGGGTGTGCACTCGCGAGCGAAGCCGTTCCGAAAGCTGCCGCGAGAACGGGGCAAGCATGTCCGCCATGATGCTGTCGAACTGAGAAAGCTCTTTGGCCGCTAGCGGCTCGAGGCGCGTCCGCTGGTCAACCCGCCGCAACGCTCGCGAGAATGACCAGGTTCGAGCCACAAGGGGACGCTCAGACCTCGGCCCCCCATAGCGAAGCGGAGCGTCTTGCACGACTGCGGCTCGCTCGTCGAGCGCCGTTGCATACGAGTCGGTCAGCCAGTTCCCCACTCCTCCCAGAGTCTCCACTCGCGTTGTGCCAGACACGATAAAAAGATGCTCAACGGGCTCTCTCAGACGGTCTGACGAGACGGGAGTGGGCACCATCCCGAGTGCATGCTGCACCAGTGCCTTCGGCCGCGACGGACGCTTCCTCGGAACGCTCGTGACGTTAAGGCCCTCTTCTGACAGCGCTCGCGCAAGCGGCCAACGCACGAGCGGCCAGAGAAGCGCATCAGTGCCCGGTACCGTCTCCAGCAGCAACTCCGAAGCTTCGTCCTCCACCTCTAGTAGCGCACGAACCGTCGGCGTGTCCTCCATAGTCACTCTTCCCCTCTAATGTTTGACGCGGCCATCGGCAGTTTTTGAACCGAGATCAATGCCAGTGTCGCTCAGCTTAACGAGACAGCAATGCCTGCAGCGCGCGTTTGACGTCAGACACTTGAGCGGAGAAGCTGAGCGGCTCAGCGGCACGATCTGCTGCGTGCTTGAACGAGTCGAGCTTGTCTGCGTCGAGATCTCGCAGCGAATCCGCGAGATCCTTCGGATCAAAGCTGCGGCTCACCACGCCTAGTCCGTATTCCCGCAGCTCACGTACCATTTCCTCACTGGGTCCAATCGCTACCCCGATGCGAGCTTGCACGTAGTCAAAGAACTTATTTGGGAGCGTCAGTCTCGCATTCGTGTGCGTCGGCGGGATCCAGAACAGCCCAAGGTCGAAACTCGACAGCGTCCGCGGCAACTCGCTCGGAGTAACTGGATCCCGGAACCGGATTCGATCGCAGCCTTCGGCAGCTCGTTGCAGCTCTCGAAGGTGAGCCCCTCCGTCACCGCCTGGCACCAAGAACAGATCGAGAGTGAACCTCGCTGGCAAGTCCTTCACAACCTGAATCATCGTCTCGAGTCCGCGGCCACCAATCGCAGCCCCACTGTGCACGCACGCAATGGCATCGCCCTGAGACGGACGCACAGCGATGTCTTGAAACGGTCCTGCATTCGTCATGAGCAGCGGCTCTACCCCAAAGTGTTCACGGTACAGCTCTGCAATTCCACGCGACACCGTGGTAACTAGCGAAGCTCGGCGCAGGTAGGTACGACACAAATAGACCATGAACGGTGCCACGAGCAGCCGCCAGGACAATACGTGCGTTCGCTCTTCCGGCGCCCACTCGTGCAGGTCGGCCCAGACCGGGGAGCCGCCTGCCAGGCTGAAGGCGAGATCCAGCACCCGCGCATCATTCGCAACGACGAGGTCCCAGTCCGATGCGACGTTCTCCCGCTGCTTCAGCACCCAACTCGCTGCCGGCGATGAGCATTCGCTCGCCGCATGCATCCGCAGGGCCAACCTCAGCACGCCCACTGGGGTCTGCGGCAAAGTGGCAAGTCCATCAGGAACCCTGATATGCGCCGTCGCGAGTTTCGGCGCTTCTCCGAATCCAATCGTTGTGACCTCCCCCATCTCCGCGAGCAGGGCTATCTGCCGTAGAACTCTAGCGTCACGATGGATCGGCGTCAGCGAGATGCAGAGAATCTTCCTTGCCATTCGGGTGGCCTTCCTACTTCATGTCCGACAGCCCATTGTTCCCTATCGCGGCAAGATGCCGCGCAGGCTTCGTTCACGGGTGCTCGCGTAAGATAATCGGGGCGGCTCCCTCCGGTGCGCCCGATAGATTGGAAACACGCGTGAGAGACCTTTTTAAACTGTACCGTCGCGTACTGGGCACGCTCCCCGAGCAGGCCCGCCGGTTCTTAGGCTTCTACGCATCTGCGCTGGGAGTGCTTGCGGTTTTCGACGCTGCCGCTCTTGGTTTGCTTGCGGCAGTCATCGCCCCACTCAGCACTGGCTCACCCGTGGTACTGCCCGTACTCGGGGAGTTGAGCACAAAGGGAGTGGTGTGGGCGATCGTCCTGATCTGTGTGCTCATGATGACCAAAGCCATCGTCTCCGTCATCCTGCTGCGCTGGGCTACCAAGGGCTTTGCCCAATACGAGCTGCAGCTTGGCGCGCGGCTCTTCCGGGGCTATCTTCGAGCACCCTGGGAGGAACGCCTTCGAAAGAACTCGACTGACCTCACGCGGCTCATCGACGGCAGCGTGGCCCAGACGATCAGTGGCTTCTTGCTTCCGGGTGCGACACTGATTGGCGAAGCTTCGAGCCTCATTGCGGTAATTCTGGTGCTCGCGATTGCACAGCCGCTCGTGGCCGTCATTACGCTCGTGTACCTTGGGGCGATCGGGATGGTGTTGTACTTCTGGATTGCCCGACACGCTCGCATCGCGGGAAAGGTAACACTCACCTACGCGCTCAAGAATTCACGCCTGATTACCGAGATGGTCGGCGCGCTCAAGGAGATCACGCTGCGCGGAAAATCGGACGAGGTGTCAGACTTCCTCTCGCAGAACCGAACCAAGACCACGCAGGCGCGAGCGAATGTCCAATTTCTTGGGCAAGTGCCGCGGTTCGTGTTGGATGCTGGCATTGTCGGCGGGTTCCTCATTGTTGGAGGCGCTTCGTTCCTCTTCGGAGGGGCTTCCTCAGCGCTCACAGCGGTCGCTCTCTTCGGGTTGGCTGGTTTCCGGATGGCGCCTTCCGTCATCCGGTTCCAAACGATCATGTCGCAAATGACATCTACTTCGGCGCATGCCAAGCGTGTGCTTGAGGAGATCGAATCGGCTGAATCCGCTGCCATTCGCTCGATACCGCCCCAGACCGCTGAGTTCCCCAACGACCCGCAGAGCATCGAAGTACGGAATATGAGTTTCCGCTACGGTGGAACTGATTCCAACGCACTTAGCGATATCAGTTTGAAGATCCCCTTTGGGCAAACAGTCGCTTTTGTTGGCGAATCTGGTTCCGGCAAGAGCACGATGGTTGATATCTTGCTTGGCCTCCTCGCGCCCACCGAGGGCGACGTACTTGTTGACAACAGTTCGATTGCCTCATTGCAGGGAGGGTGGCGCTCCCGCTTGGGCTACGTCCCGCAGGAGGTGTCAATTTTTGACGCGTCCATTGCGCAAAACGTCGCGCTCACCTGGCGCAACGATTACGACGAAGACAAAGTACGCGACTCACTCGATCGCGCTCAACTCCTTGGGCTTGTCGAGCGGCGCGAGGGGGGCATCTTTGGCGCCGTCGGCGAGCGGGGTCTGTCACTTTCCGGCGGACAGAAGCAACGCCTCGGCATTGCTCGAGCACTCTATACCGACCCGAAGGTCCTCGTTATGGATGAGGCAACAAGTGCACTTGACGCGGAGACAGAGGCCGCAATCACGGGCGCAGTAAACGCGCTCAAGGGCGACACCACTTTGATCCTTGTCGCGCATCGACTCTCCACCGTGCGCAACGCGGACCAGATCTTCTATCTCGAGCAAGGACGGCTTGTAGCGAGTGGTTCGTTTGATGACCTCGTTCGCAAGGTGAAGCGCTTCGAGAGGCAGGCTCGATTGTCGGGCCTCATTGATTGATCGTGACGCAAGAGAGTTGGATTCTGCTATGAACACTTCCGCACCGCTCAGGGTATTGGTCCTTGCAGTGACTCCATTCATGACTGAGCCCCGAGGGATTAAGCAGGTCATGGAGCTTCGCAAGCACCATGACGTCACCACTGCAGGCATTGGCCCATCGCCGTTTCCGGATCTACCACACATTGAGTTCTCGAACCCTTCGGAGTCGAGTCCTGGACTGGTGTCGAAGCTTGCGACCGCTGCGAGGCATCTCTTCCGCATGCATCGATCGGCTTTGCGGCACAACCCGTTGCTCGCCGAGGCGCATGCCAAGCTTGCCGGTGGCGAATGGGATATTGTCGTGTCCAACGATCTGCTCGGGGTTCCGCTCGCGAACAGAGTGAAGTCACGTTATGGCGTGGTTGCTGACCTCCACGAATACGCTCCCCGGCAGGGCGAGAACCGCATGATGTGGCGCCTGCTCATCGCACCATACTTCGACTGGATCCTGCGCAAGGAGGTTGCTCCGAAGGTCGTCGCTGCCACCAGCGTCGGCCAGGGAATCCTCGACGAGTACGAACGGGTCTATGGTATTCGCGGTGATCTTGCTGTTAACGCCACACCCTGGCATGACCTCGAACCGCTCCCGGTAGCCTCCCCGATACGTCTCGTTCACAGTGGCCTCCCGGCCCCAGCCCGCAAGCTCGAAGTCATGATCGATGCCGTGCTTGCCACACACACCAACGTGACGCTCGACCTCTATCTCATGCAGAACAACAAGGCATATCTAGAGGAGTTGAAGCAGCGCGCTGGCGGGGATCCTCGAATCACCTTCCGAGACCCAGTCACGTACACCGAACTCGTCACCACGCTGCACGGCTATGATGTGGGGCTCAGCCTCATCGCCCCCACGACGTTCAACCTGGAGTGGTGCCTCCCCAACAAGTTCTTCGACTTTGTTCAGGCTCGTCTCGGCGTCATTACCGGGCCATCGCCTGAAATGGTGCGCTACGTGAATGAATACGGATTCGGTGAGGCTACCGATGACTTTACGGCTGAGAGTCTCACTGCGGCATTGGACGGTTTGACACCAGAGAAGGTCTCGCTGTGGAAACAGCATTCCCATCTGCACGCCAATGAACTGTCAGGCGAACGCCAGGCTGTCGTGTGGAGTGAAGTCGTCGAACGCGTTGTCTCGGGCGCGGAGAAGAGGACCGACTAACTGAGGAACACGTGCCTCTCCCATGCCAGGGGCAAGGGACTCAGCCGCTTAGAGACGTGAGATCTCAGCGACTGCGCGCGCGGCGACGCCCTCGAGGCTGACGCTGTGCATCGCCCAGCTACTCACCCGGGATCTCCGAGCGGCGTCGTGGGGCCGCTGGAGGGCGGCGAGCATTGCTTCCGCAACCTCTCCGGGTTCGAGCCCGACCGCAACCCCGATGGGGGCGCCGTCAACCTCCGTGCGCGCAAACGGTTGTCCAGGCCCAGTGCCCGCGTAGATCAATGGAGCGCCGCAGACGGCGGCGCTGTACAGCTTCGTTGGAAAAGCAAAATCGTATCCAGACCCCGGCCGCACGCTTGCTAGAGCCGCGACTGCCCCGTGCAGCACAGGCGCAAGCTCCGCCGGGCCCCGCACCGGCTCGAAACGCACCGCGTGAGAGACACCGTTGTCGTCTGCCAAAGCTTCAATCGCTTCGCGCTCGGAACCACCGCCGATGAACCGGAGTACGACGTCGGGCCGTTCTGCGAGAACCCGGGGCAGCGCACGCACAAACACGTCAGCTCCATGCCACTCCGACGCGGTGCCCGCGTACACGAATTCCGGGTGAGCGGGCGCATGAGCGGTACCGACGGCAACCCCGCGGACGAATTCGCGAGCGTTCACTCCGTTGCCAATTGTTGCAACGTTCTCGGTCACTCCGAGCTCCGCGAGGCGCATGGTCACGCCATCCGACACAGACAGCACCAGCCGAGCGCCCTTCCAGGCAAACAGCTCGATACGGCGAACCACATCCAGCATCCAACTTGGGGCACCTGTTTGCGATGCGGCGTCAGACCAAATGTCGGCCGCATAGTACACATACGGGGTGCGACGCACAGCCGCCGCCAGCCGCACAAAGAGGCCGGTCGTTGGAGGGGGCTCCGCGATGATGAGGTTCCGTTTCTTCCCGAAGAGAATACGGAAAAACAGCGGCACGTCAAAACTCAGGTACTGCACGTAGCCACGCACGTAGCCATTTCGGTCACGGAGCACCGGGAAACGCCTCACGCGGAACTTCTGAGGCTCGACGACGGTCGGGATCTCACCTGTTACGTTCGCCAGGGTGTGCTGGGATCCGTTTTTCCCGGCCGCCGCTGCGTTCACAATCTGGCGAGGGGGCTGCACGGTGAGCACTGTCACGTCATCACCGCGTTCAGCTAGGGCCTCGGCGAGGGCTTGAAGCCGAAACGAAGCTGCGCTCGGCTCAGGATTGAAAATCCTGCTAGCTATCGCGATTCGCACGACGTGGGTTACGCGCCCGCGCTCAGTACAGCGGTCACTCCGGCGATGACCCGGTCGAGGTCGGCCGCGGTCAGCGACGGGTGCACTGGCAGCGCGAGTACCTCTTTCGCCGCCCGCTCGGTCTCGGGAAGGTCGAGGCCCGGTGCATATTTCTCGAGCGAGGGGAGCCGGTGATTCGGAATCGGGTAGTACACTCCGGACCCAACGTTGTGCTCCGCCTTGAGTGCTTCGCGCAGGCGGTCACGCTCTGTTGGGTCGACTCGAATCGTGTACTGGTGGTAGACGTGTACGGCCTCGGGTGCCACGTACGGCGTCGTGAGGCCCGCGACGCCGGCGAGACCGTCGTTGAGCACTGCGGCATTCGCCTGACGCTGCCGAGTCCACGCGTCGACCTTGGTGAGCTGCACCCGGCCGATTGCCGCGTGAATGTCGGTCATACGCATATTGAAGCCAACGATCTCATTTGCGTACTGGGTCTCCATGCCCTGGTTTCGCAGCAGACGCATGTTTCGGGCAATTTCAGGCGTGGCGCACGTCACCATGCCGCCCTCCCCCGACGTCATGTTCTTGGTGGGGTAGAGCGAGAACATCGCAAAATCGCCGATGGAGCCGACGGAGCGCCCCGACCACGACGCACCGTGTGCTTGAGCCGCGTCCTCGTAAATGGCGAGGTTGTGCTTCTTCGCAATGTCCTCGATCTGGTCGACCAGGAAGGGATGTCCGTAGAGGTGTACAGGCATGATGCCCTTGGTGTTCGGCGTGATCGCGGCCTCGACAGCGACAGGATCGAGGGTGAAAGTCTGGGGATCGATATCGGCGAAGACTGGGGTCGCGCCAGAAAGCGCCACCGAGTTGCCAGTTGCAGCGAACGTAAACGAAGGAACAATCACCTCATCGCCAGCACCGACCCCTGCGGCGAGCAGACCCAGATGCTGACCGCTCGTACCCGAATTCACGGCTACCGTCTCACGCCCCTGGACAAAGTGATCTGCGAACTCCGACTCAAACGCTGCAACCTCGGGCCCCTGGGCCACCATCCCGGAACGCAACACACGATCTACTGCTTCGCGTTCTTCGTCTCCGATGATTGGTTTTGCCGCAGGGATGAATTCAGCGCTCATGGCGTCAATTATAACGGACCCGTCTCCTCGACGTCTCCGGCTGCCTTCTGTCAGTCTTGTTCGGCTGCTAGCCCCTCCGCAGCTGACGGCTCGGGCGGCGACACTTCGGTCGGCTCGGGCGGCAGACCTTCGGTCGGCTCGGGTGAGGGCTCCACCTCGGCCTTCGCTGCGCTCGACTTTGGAACAAACACCACGGGTGACGGCGGTGCCAGAACCGCGTTACCGTTCTGGAACGGCACAGCCTTCCCGCTGCCAACAGCGAACCCCGGACCAGCAGGCCACCCCCACGGACCCGTCGGACCACCAGACTTCTCATACGCCGACAAATACGCACTCGGGCTAAACGCCAACGGCTTGCCATACGGGCCGTAGTACACCGTCTGACGAGCGAACACCTGATACGTGCCCTGACCATCAACGACGACAGTATCCTTCACCGGGAAGCCAGTGGCACCCTTCGGACCACCGCTCGCAACCCACTTATCGAAGGTCGCCGTCTGCATGAACGCAGCAACACCAGTGCTCGAGGAATACACCGCATTGCCCTTCTGGAACGGCACAGCCTTCCCGCTGCCAACAGCGAACCCCGGACCAGCAGGCCACCCCCACGGACCCGTCGGACCACCAGACTTCTCATACGCCGACAAATACGCACTCGGGCTAAACGCCAACGGCTTGCCATACGGGCCGTAGTACACCGTCTGACGAGCGAACACCTGATACGTGCCCTGACCATCAACGACGACAGTATCCTTCACCGGGAAGCCAGTGGCACCCTTCGGACCACCGCTCGCAACCCACTTATCGAAGGTCGCCGTCTGCATGAACGCAGCAACACCAGTGCTCGAGGAATACACCGCATTGCCCTTCTGGAACGGCACAGCCTTCCCGCTGCCAACAGCGAACCCCGGACCAGCAGGCCACCCCCACGGACCCGTCGGACCACCAGACTTCTCATACGCCGACAAATACGCACTCGGGCTAAACGCCAACGGCTTGCCATACGGGCCGTAGTACACCGTCTGACGAGCGAACACCTGATACGTGCCCTGACCATCAACGACGACAGTATCCTTCACCGGGAAGCCAGTGGCACCCTTCGGACCACCGCTCGCAACCCACTTATCGAAGGTCGCCGTCTGCATGAACGCAGCAACACCAGTGCTCGAGGAATACACCGCATTGCCCTTCTGGAACTTCATCGCGGCACCGCCGCTGACCGTGATGGCCGATACCGGCCATCCCCAGGTCTGCACCGTCGATTCAGACGACACAAACCGTTCAAAAATTCCGGCCGGAACGAAGACCTGTGCGCTTGCGGATGTCTGGACCATCCCGCCCTTCTCAGTGCGCCGATAGCTCTTACCTGCGAAGGGTGTCCGATCTGCGTTCGCGAGCCCGACAACGGGGTACCCGCCAAGCGCAGTCCAGGTCTTCAGCTCCGCGGCATCGAGCACCGCGGTTCCGTTCCTGGACACCATCAGTGTTCCCCCTTGGAAGAGCTGGGAAGCGGCAGTGCTGGAGTGAAGTGTGGCGTCCTTCGATGGAAATCCAAGCGGACCCTTCTGCTCTCCACGCGCCTTCCAAGCGTTGAACACCAGCGTTGGCATGTATCTCATGACCACATTCTTGGGATCGTAGACCGTGGTCCCGTGCTGGAACGAGGCGCGATAGTTCCCGTTCGCTGCAACGCCGGAGATCCCGCTCGCGAGGAATCCCCAGGAACCTGACGCTCCGCCCGCGGCGAGATAGGCGTCCATCATCCAGCCACGAAGAATACCGAAACTCTTCCCGAGCAACTTGGACTCTGTAATGATTCCGTTCTCAAATTCCATCTGAAAACCGCCACCATTCTTAGTAACGGTGACTCGTGCACCCAGCGGGTTCCCATAGTTGAAGCCGGAAGCAAGCGCTTGGTCGTATACCTGTCGAATCCCGGGCGACATTTGGTCGTCGATGACCGTGGATCCAAACCAGGTGTTCCAGAGGATAAAGAAGTTGCGGTTGCCGTACGACGAACACGCATCGCCCGTTCCGGAGCCCGCCCGGAGCGCGGCCTGGTTCGGCTGATATGGCGTGTAAATGTACAGGGCAGCTGTGGCCCAGTTCTCGATGTACACGTTGGACCCACCGCACGACTGCTTCGGATGCCACTGGATGAAGTTCTTTTTCAGTGGTTTGTAGTTGTACGAGTCTGAGAATGCACGGTACACCTGGAGCTGCCACGCGGCTCGATACACTTGCTGAAAGAATCCGCCCTGTTTCGGGTCACATGCCGCTGTGCCGCCTGGCCCGCTGTCCGGACACGCGTATCCCATCGCCATGAAGTACTGATTCTCATTCGGCCACGGATCGGTAATCAGGCTCTGCTCTTTCTCGAGCATCACGAGGAGGACGCGAGGGCTGATCCCACACGCGGCCCCCACCTTGGCGATAATCGCCGCGGCCTTCTCATTGGGAGCGCCAGTGTAGGCCTTGCAGTACGCATTCGCGGGGCGTGAAGCCGTCGTCACCGTATAGTCGCGCGTGCACTTCGACGCGAGCTTGGTTGGCCCGTTCCAGGTGACCGGTTTGCCAACCTCATAACCCGGACGCCCAAGCCAACACTCCGGCACGCGTTTATTCAAAAATGACTGCACTTCAGCAGTGGTCATCCCGGCCCCGTTATAGAAGAGCCCGTCGTCAACGATATTTCCGGCCTTGAAATCCATTGCACTCCACGCGTTGGCTGGAGTTACGCTTCCGGTCACCGTCAAGGAGGAGCCAGCGAGGATCACGCTGGCCGACAGCGCCGCCACAACGATCGCCCAAAACCGCTTTTTCGTCGCCACTCATTCACCTTCAACTAGAGATCGAACTTCCCGAATACAACCACTGTAGTTGAACGCTATTTTTGATGGCAACCTCGCCGTATTGGCGCACCGTTCCTCCCTTTGCGGGAGGCGTCACGTTGCCGCCGCTGCTATTTCTCCTCGACAAGCCCGACGTTGCGAGGAAGATCCGCTGCGGTTCGAGAAAGCGAGGGCTGCTGCGCGAGCAACTTCAGAACGTCGTCTTGGCCAAACTCCGGGTTCGACGCATACAACTGCTCGTAAACACGCTCCACGAAGACAAAGTCTTCGGGAACGTCAACCGTCCACCGGAGATCAGAGTGATCTGTGCCCTGTTGTACGTTCCAAGTCGTGAATTCCTCTGTTCGCCGATACATACCAAGGGTGACGTGCTCACGCTCGGAAGCCGTCAACGGAGAGTCCGCCAAGCGGGCGAACGCAGCAGGTGAGAATACCTCCACGTCGAGACCATGTGGAAAAGTCGGCACCAGCACATTCGATGTGTAGTCGGTCTTGTAGAGCAAATGCTCGTCGATGACACGATCGATGACGCCGGGGTCGGCAAGCGGGCAATCTGCAGTCAGGCGCACGACTTGATCAGGTTCGAACTCGGCGATGACCCGCGCAAACCTGCCCAGAACGTCATCGAGCGGGCCGCGGCGAACCTCCCAGCCGTTTGTCGCAAGCAGCAGGGCGAGCTGGTCGTCTGATGCTTCTTCGGAAGTCGCCACGACGAGCCGATCAATGTTTTTGCTGCGCGCGAGCCGCTCTAGCTGGCGCAGAATCATCTCCTTCCCAAGGAGCGGCTCGAGAACCTTCCTCGGGAAGCGCGACGAACTTGAACGTGCTTGCAGGATTCCAAGAATCATCGGTGCCTGTCCTTTATCTTTTCTTGGGGTTGAGCAACGCTGCTAGCCGTCGCCTACTTGTCGCTCTGCGCCACCTTGACTACCTCATGGCAGTGAGGAGCGTATCGATAACATCATCGACCTGCGCATCGGAAAGCCCCGGGAAGATTGGCAGCGAGAGCTCTTCAGCGTAGAACGACTCAGCGTTCGGGCACATGCCCCGCTTGTAACCCTGCTCTGTGTAGACCGGGTGCCAATAGACGGGCATGTAGTTGACCTGCACACCGATTCCCGCAGCGCGCATCTTGTCAAACACTTCCCGCCGGCGCCCGCCTTCCACACGGAGCGGGTACAGATGCCAGACAGGATCCACGTCGTCACGCTGCGTCGGAATGCGTACACCGTCAACGTCACTCAGTGCAGCGTTGTATCTCGCTGTGATTTCCGCCCGACGCCGTTTGAAGGCTTCCAGGCGCTGCAACTGCGACAGGCCGAGTGCGCTGGCGATATCGGGGAGTCTATAGTTCAGCCCGAACTCGTGGACCTCTTGGTGCCATGGTCCTTCGGTCGTGATCCTAAACCGATCGGGATCACGCACGAGGCCGATGTAGTGGAACTCATGAGCACGCTGGGCTAAGACCGGGTCCTTCGCAACGAATGCTCCGCCCTCTCCTGTCGTCAGGTTCTTTGTCGGGAAAAACGAAAAGGTCGTCATGTCGGCCAGGTCTCCGACCGGCCGTCCACGATAGCTTCCCCCAATTGAGTGGGCGGCGTCGTCAAGGGTAAGCGCCCCTACGGAGTCGGCAAGTGACTGAAGCGCGTCGTAGTCGGCGGGGTGCCCAGCATAGTCGACCGCAGCAATCACCTTGGTCCGGTCGCTTAACTGAGCTGCGACCGCACTCGGATCGATGAGTCCGGTGTCCTCTTCAACATCTGCGAAGCGCACCCTGGCACCAAGCATTGACGCCGCGGCGGTGGTCGCGATGAAGGTCATGGGGGTTGCCACGACTTCATCCCCGGGGCCAATTCCCGCTGCGGCGTATGCCATATGCAGCGCAGCAGTCCCCGAGGTGGCGGTAACCGCACGGTGTCCGCCAGAGAGACGCGATATCTCGGATTCGAGCGCAGCGACGGCGGGACCAGTCGTCAGCCAGTCACCACGAAGGATCTCTACAACCGCGGAGATGTCGTCCTCGGATATTGACTGCCTACCGTAGGGAAGCATGCTTAGATTCCAGCCTGAATAATGTCGGCAATCTCCTGCTGGGTGAACCACTGATCGTTGAGATCCGAGCGGTACGCGAAGCCTTCAGCGACTGGAATCGCATCAGCAGGCGGCTCGTAACCCCACGTGGCAAGATCGGGTTGGATCACGAAGTACTTCCCGCCCTGAATCGTCACCGCTCGACGCCCCTCCTCAGGGCTGATCATCTCCTCGTGCAGCTTCTCGCCGGGACGGAGCCCAACATCAACTAGCTCCGCGCCCGGAACCACTGCGTGGGCCAGATCAACGACTCGCATCGACGGAATGCGCGGGACTAGCAGCTCGCCGCCCTGCATCAGCTCGAAAGCGTCAACCACCATCTGTACTGCGTCGGGCAGGGTGATGAAGAACCGGCTACAGCGCAGGTCCGTGATGGGCAGCGGCTGACCAGCAGCGCCCAGCTTCGCAAAGAATGGGATGACGGAGCCCCGCGATCCCATCACGTTGCCGTAACGGACAACAGCGAACCTCGTGTCGTACGCCGCAGCGTAGTGGTTACCAGTAATAAAGAGTTTGTCGGCAGTCAACTTCGTCGCACCATATAGATTGATGGGGCTCGATGCCTTGTCTGTCGATAGCGCCACAACCTTCTTGACACCGGCGTCGATGGAAGCCTCGATAACGTTCTGACTTCCAATGATGTTTGTCTTTACGAATTCGAACGGATTGTATTCGGCGGTGTCCACCTGCTTGAGGGCTGCGGCGTGGACGACGTAGTCAACTTTGTGCAGAGCTCTCGCCAGCCGGCGCTCATCCCTGATATCGCCCAGGAACCACCGCAGTCGCGGATCATCGTTGAACTGCTGTCGCACCTCATACTGCTTGAGCTCATCCCGTGAGAACACAATGAGTCTGCGCGGATTCAAGTTGTCGAGAGCGTATCGGATGAAGGCCTTGCCGAAAGAACCAGTACCTCCGGTAATGAGGATCGTGGACCCCTCAAGTATCGACACGTGTTCTCCTCATTCCTGCGCCAAGTCCGAGAGCTGGCGACATCCGTCGTAGTGCGTGCGAACTATTCTATCGTTAGGGTACGCCCCTCAGCCGTAATGCTCCGCGCGAGAGGAAAATCAATGGCAGCACACACTGCACTCATTCACTGCAACGCCGATTTAGAGCGCGGCATGGGGCATCTGATGCGGGCGTTGTGCCTAGCTGAAGAGGCCTCCTCGCGGGGGTGGAGTGTTGACATTGCCGGCCGGTTCGGTGACCGCGCGGTCGAGCACGTTGACGAGCTGTTTCCCGGACAGAGCCTCATCCAGCTCGATGCTTCCGAACCGCGCCGCGACCTGCAGCGTCTCCTCTCCGAACGATCTGTGGACGTACTCCACATCGACAGCTACGACACAGCCCTCGACGGGTTCTTCCCCGGCGCCACGTTGACGAGCAACATGCAGGACGGTCAGTTCGGGCGTCGCCCCGCGGATCTCCACGTGGACGGAAACCTCGACGCCGAGCTCCGCTA
This sequence comes from Leucobacter aridicollis, assembly GCF_013409595.1. Lineage (NCBI taxonomy): Bacteria > Bacillati > Actinomycetota > Actinomycetes > Micrococcales > Microbacteriaceae > Leucobacter > Leucobacter aridicollis. The sequence goes on from NZ_JACCBD010000001.1 coordinate 2,999,449, forward strand.
CGTCCCCAGCGGTCAGGCGGATCTCGCCCTACTCGGAGCATCTGTTGTCCAGATCCGAAAAACGATGCGCGCGATTTCTCACCGAGTGCGGCCGGAGGCGGAACTGCGCAAGCGCGTACTCGTCGTCCTTGGTGGAACAGATCCGTTCGATGTCACGCCACAGATTGTTGAGGGCCTGTTACAGCTCCCCAACGTCTCCCTCACGGTCATCTGCCGTCCTGAAGTGCAGCCCGCGCTCCGCCGGTCCCTCGGCGATTCCGCAGGCCGCGTCAACATTCTCTCGTTCACGAGCGACCTCCCACGCCTCGCCGACTCGATGGATGCCGTAGTGACTGCTGCAGGCACCTCAGTGTGGGACTTCGCCGCAGCCGGGATCCCCATGGGGATAGTCGCCGTCACCGAAAACCAGCTACCTGGCTACAGGTCATGCGAGGCTCACGGGATCGGCTTTCCGCTCGGAACCCCGCCATACGGTGACATTCCCAACAGACTCGAAGCTTTCGCAGACTTCCTGGATGACACCGCGCGTTTGAGCGAAAGCGCCGAGCTGGGAAGGACACTCATCGACGGGCGCGGGGCCTGGCGCGTCGTCTCGGCGTGGGAAGAGCTTCTTGCTGCCGGTGCCCACTCGGCTCGGGTGGAGGAGCCTGTGAAGCTCGCTGCTCGAGTCGCCAAGCTCTCCGACGCCGAGTTCCTCTTCGACTGGCGGAACGACCCTGTCACCAGGCAGGTATCGCGCTCCCAAGAACCAGTTACCTGGCCTGATCACCGTGCATGGCTAGAACGTGTTGTGGCTGACGAGAATCGCCGCTTACTCATAATTGAAAAGGCGGGCACACCGGTCGCGACCGTGCGTTGGGATCGCCGCGGGGTGACGTCGTGGGAGGCCTCAATCACGATCGCCCCGACGTCTCGGGGGCGCGGCATCGGCAAGGGTGCGCTGGCCGCAGGCGAAGATTGGCTCGTGAGCGCAGAACCCGTGCAACTCCTCGCGACGATCCACTCGTCGAATACTGCATCCCAGCGGCTTTTTCGAGGAGCGAAATACCTGCCGTACCTGCCTGCAGACAAGGACGGATTCGAGATGCGGTCCAAATGGAAGCTTCCCACCGAGGGCCACGCAGCCCTCGGCGACTCACCATCCTGAACCTTACAAAAGGTCCCAGGTCAACGCTGTTCCTCGCGAAACGTCTTGCGAGAACGTCCGGCCGGCCACGAGGTCGAAGCTGTCGGCAGGCAGACCCCCGGCCGGACGGATAGAGCGCACATTCTGGCTGGAGACTTGTTCGCCCGCTACGACATCGGTGACGACGTAGAGCGATCGCCGGAGTGCGAGGACCGCCCGCTCCTGCTCGGTGGGCCCGAACGCCACGCCGCTCTGAACCGCTACTCTGGCCTGCTCCGCCCCCGTCACAAGTGCAGCAAATTCAGCTGGCGTCAGAGAGAAGTCTGAGTCGACTCCCCCATCGGCACGGTCAAGCGTCAAATGCTTCTCGATGACCGTCGCGCCCAAAGCGGCTGCTGCGACGGCGACTCCAGTACCGAGCGTGTGATCAGAAAGCCCGACGGGAACATCGAACGCTTCACGGAGCACTTGAATGTTGCCCAGCCGTGCTTCCTCCGGTTCGGCTGGGTATGCCGCAGTGCACGCCAACAGCACGAGTTCCTTGCACCCGGCATCACGCATCGCGGTCACCGCGGCATCAATTTCGGAGAGCGTTGCCATCCCCGTCGACACAACCACAGGCTTGCCTGTTCGGGCGACCTCGCGCAGGAGGGGAAGATCGACAATCTCCGCGGAAGCGGTTTTGTAGAGCTCGACGCCGAGATCTTCGAGGAACGCCACGGACGTTGGGTCAAAAGGGGTTGAGAATGGAATGAGGCCGTGAGACTTTGCGCGGCTGAAGATCTCTTTGTGCCATTCCCAGGGCGTATGCGCCTCTTGGTAAAGGGAGTACAGGTTTCGATCTCCCCACAGGCCGTGGTCTCCCCGCACGCGGAACGCTGGAGCGTCTGAATCGATCGTGAGCGTATCCGCGGTATAGGTCTGAATCTTGAGCGCGTGTGCCCCGGTCGAACCGACAGCATCGACAATGTCAAGCGCTCTGTTCAGGTCGCCGTTGTGGTTACCCGACATCTCGGCGATCGTGAAGACTGGGTTGCCGTGCCCGATTACTGCGCTCGAGAGAGAAATATGCTGAGTTGCGCTCATTTGGCCTAGATTACCTCTATTTCTTCTGCCGAGGGGAGTAGGTGCGCTCGGGCGCTCCCGCTGAGGCATATTTCTGCCAGAATAGGGGATATGATCCCCGCCTCTCCGAGTGGTAATTCGCGCTCCAGATCGAATAACGATGTATGGGTCGTCATCCCTCTATTCAATGAGGCAACCGTTATTGCTTCGGTTATCAATGGACTGCTTCCAACGTTCCCGAATGTCGTGTGTATCGACGACGGTTCCACGGATGGTTCCGGAGTGATTGCCGAAGTTGCAGGAGCACGTTTGGTGTCGCACCCAATCAACCTTGGTCAGGGTGCCGCGCTGCAAACCGGGTTTGAATTCGCCCTTGAACGGGACGCGCGTTTCGTTGTCACGTTCGACGCTGACGGCCAGCATCGCGTAGAAGACGCCGTCGCCATGGTTGAGCGCGCGAGAACAGAGGACGTTGCGATTGTCTTCGGCTCCCGGTTTTTGGATGACAGAACCAAGCCAGGTGTCCTCAAGAAGATCGTCCTCAAGACCGCGGTGTGGGTCACAAACGTCACAACCCGAACAAAACTCACTGACGCCCACAACGGCTTGCGGGTCATTCGAGAAGATGCACTCCGGCAAATCAAGCTACGGCAAGACCGTATGGCACACGGTACCGAGATTGTCGTTCAGCTTGGGCGGACCGGGCTCCCGTTTGTCGAGCAGCCCGTTGAAGTCCTGTACACGGACTATTCCAAGGCCAAGGGCCAATCCTTACTTAACTCCGTCAACATTCTCGTTGACCTTCTGATTCGGTAGGCGACATGCTTTTCCAAGCGCTCCTCATTGCCCTTGTCATAATCATTGCCGTATTTGCAGTCCGGAGTTTGCCGGGCGAGAAGTCATTGGCGGTCAAGCGCCTCATCGCGCTTCTGTTCGTCGCCGCCGCGATTCTAGCGATCCTGTTCCCCCAGTTGCTCTCCGCTGTTGCGAATTTCTTTGGAATCGGACGCGGCACCGACCTCCTGTTATACCTCTTTGTGGTTGCGGGACTCGTCTTCGCAGTTCTCACGATTCGGGCGAAAGCAAGGAGCGACGCTCGCGTCACCGAACTAGCTCGAGCCGTCGCACTCATGGAGGCTCGTCTCACTGAGCCGGAAGGCACACCCCGCCCGTGACCGAGTGGCTCTCTCTGCTGTTTCCGCTGGCCTGCTCGCTCGCGCTGGTCGCGGCCCTTGGACTCCCCGCAGCCCTTGCTCTCGGGGCCCGGGGGTTCACACTCGCATTACTCACAATCCCAGCTGCGTTCGCGGTCATCTCCGTTGCGAGCATCGCGCTCCCGCTCGCGGGCCTCACGTGGACCCCCGTGACAGTCTGTGCTTCCGGTGTCGGGCTCGCACTGCTGCTGCTCATCGTGCGTCGCTGGCTCGGTTCCCAGAACGAGCCGCGAAACCGTGCGGCCCGGTTCTGGCCTGTGTCCGCGGCGGCAGCCATCGGCGGCGCAGCAATCGCAGTGTCGCTCGTGCTCGGAATCAAGGGACCAAGCCACGTTTCACAGTCATACGACGCGATTTTCCATCTCAACGCCGTCCGCTTCATCCTCGACACAGGATCCGCTTCGCCGTTTGATATGACGTTGGCCACCTCGCCGGACGCTGCGGTGTACTACCCAACTCCTTGGCATGGCTTCGTCGCGCTCATCGTGCAACTATCTGGTGCTTCGATCCCGCTCGCCACAAACGCAGCGGTGTTCACAGTTGCCTGTGTTGTGTGGCCCATCGGCGTCGTCGCCCTCGGCCGCGCCGTCGCGGGGCCATCCATGCGCGTAACACTCGTGTCGGGAATACTCGCAGCGGCATTTCCGTCGTTTCCCCTTCTCCTCGTGCGGTACGGGGTGCTCTATCCCAACCTCCTCGCGACCGCGCTCATTCCGTTCGCCTTCGTCGCGCTCCTTGCTCTGATGAACCTCGGACCGGCGAGGGCTTCATTTGTTGCGAGCAGTGGCACACGGATTGTGCTCTTTCTCGGGGCGCTCGGAGCAGCCTCAACAGCCCACCCCAACGCGTTCTTCGCGCTCGTAGTCGTCGGCCTCCCAGCTGTGTTCGTTGCCGCGTATCGCGGTTGGCGACGTCCTGGCCAAGAGCGGTTCGGGGCACGAGTGGCCATCGCGCTGGGCCTGTTGGCATTATGCGGCGCGATCGGCTTCCTCTGGATGCGCGCCACAACTTCCGACAACGGATGGGAAGGAACTAAGAGTTTCCCTGCGGCCGTTTTGGACGCGTTCGGCTCGAGCCCGCGTCTCGAAGGGCACGCCTGGGTGCTTACAGTGCTCGTTGTGCTTGGCGCCATCATCGCTATCGGCCGACGACATCACCGGTGGCTTATTGTCAGTTACGCCGCGCTGTTGCTGTTGTTTGGCGTAGCCAATGGCCTCCCCACGAGTGCTTTGCGGACCGCGCTCATTGGCCTGTGGTACAACGATGCCTGGCGGCTTGCAGCGATCCTGCCGCTCGCCGCTATTCCCCTTGCCGTCCTCGGACTCTCCACGCTCGCCGCCCTACTCCATGTCGGATGGCTGCGCTGGCGCGCCCTGCTCGGCAAGGATCCCGCCAGCGGCCGAGCCGCCGCCGTTGGCGCCGCCGTGCTTCTAGCCCTCGCAGCCACTCAGGGCTCCGGGATCTATGCCGCGGTCCAGGCCGTGAGTTCACGCTACGATCCCGTCGGCAATCCCATCCTCCTTTCCGAAGACGAGGAAGCATTGCTCAAGCGTTTGGACGAGCATGTCCCGGCCGACACCGTACTCGCGACGAACCCGTGGAACGGCGGCTCGCTTGCGTACGCGATTAGTGACCGAGAGGTTCTAGTCGCGCATACGGGAGGCTTGTTGGCCCCCGAGGTTGCGGAGCTGACTTCCAATCTCGCAGATGGTGGAGCCCGAGTCTGCGAACTCGCCGCAGATCTCAATGTGGAGTTCGTCCTTGACTTCGGTGAACACTACGTGTTCCCGGGCACTCCTCGTGCTGAGCCCTTTGCTGGCATTAGCGGCGTCGAGGACAGCAGCATCCTTACGGAGGTCGACCGTGAGGGCGACGCCGTGCTCTTCGAAATCACCGGGTGCAGGAACTAGTTTTCAGGTAGCAACCGCCGCGCATCCACCGGTGATCCGCGGGCATCGCACTACTGGTAGAGGGGATTGTCTGGAAAACGGGGCTGTGGGTTGAACTTCCGGGCCTCGTTCAGCGCACGACGCATGCGCTTGCGAACCGGCTTCGACACCTCTCCCTCGCGCATCTCACGCAAGATCCGTCGGTAGTAGAGCGCATAGGGAATACGGCCCTCATTGCGGAGCCTGTAGGACGCCTGATTTCGGGCGCCCTTCTCAAACTTCCACACGTTGGACTCGTCGATCATTCGGTAGTTCACGCCGGCATTCACTCCCATGTCATGGACGACAAGCGAATCCAACGCAATAATCCCCGGACCGTAGTGGCGCGTCAGCCGCTTCGTGTACTCCTTGTCGTCAAACCAGATGAAGTACTCGCCGAGCGGCAGCCCGTGTTCCTCAATCGCCCACCGCGGGACAAGAACTGAGACGAAGGTGCACTCAGTGATGAGTAGCGACTTCCGGCCGTCGAGGTAGGCGCGCGGCCAATCCCAAGTGGTGATCGGATTATTCATCTCGCAGAGGGAACCATCGATGAATTTGACGAGCGAACAGGCGAAGGGCACGTCGTAGCCGAGCGACTGTGACGACAGGTCTCGCTCGCGCAGCAAGATCTCGAGTGCCTCTGCTTCTGGGTAGCAATCATCATCCATGATCCAGACGTAGTCGGCGCCCAGATTGTACCCTCGTGCCATGCCGTGTTCGAAGCCGCCCGCCCCACCGAGGTTCTCGTCGAGATGCAGGATCTCAAGCTTGGGATTGTCGAGGCCCTCGAGGTACTCCCGGGTCCCGTCGGTTGAGTTGTTGTTTACCACGACAACCCAGTCGCACCCATAGCTCTGTGCAAGCACAGTCTCGAGCGTCTTCGGAAGCTTCGCGAGGCGGTTGTAGGTCACAATGACCGCAGCAACGCGTCCCTGTACTGAAGCGACCTGTGGGTTCGTGACGATCGGTACAGGCCGAGTCTCGGGGCGCTTCTCGTCAAAGGATTCTGCCACTGCTGGCCTTTCTCGATTCGGATTGCTCACAAGGAGAAACCTGGGCTGTCAGTTGTTGGGCTGGTCTACGGCCTGCCCGGGGTAGCCCGGGGTGAGTCGCGTCTCGATGAGGTCGAGCATCTCGGCGACCCGAAGGCTATCGCGGCGAACCTCGTCGAGCTCTCGCTCAAGTTCATCCACGCGTACCGCCAGTTGGCGGCTTCGAAATAGCGTATTCAACACTCGCTGTGAAAAGCGCTGGCGCTCCTGCATCATTGGTTCTCCTTGCCAGAATTACGGTTCTCGGAAAAGCGGACTCCGTATGGTCGCCGATGTTGTTCTTCGGGGGACGCGGCAATCTCCGATATCTCCGCGTGCAGCCCGAAGTCTGCTGCACGATCTTGCAGCACCTCGGGCGGAATTGCCCAGTCTGTGGGGTTCTCATGCGGATCCGCACTCTCGATTTCGCCATAGAGCGTTGCAGCCGCGGTTCCGCCCGACCGGACGGCCATGCGGATGAGTCGCAGTGCATTCGGAATCGCGTGTGGGCCGAGGTGTTGAATGAGATGATTCGCGACGAGGTCGAAGGGACCCCTGATTTCAGCGTCCTGTGGCAGCGCTAGCGCAAGACTCCGATAGAGGTTCGTGTGAATCGTCGAAAAGCGCTCAGGACCGTGTGCCGCCGCAAGTTCAAGCGCATACGGCGAGTAGTCTGCCGCGATGACCTGACGGTGCGGCCCACGGTCCCGCAATTGTGCCCCGAGCGCCCCAGCCCCTGCACCGAGGTCCACGAGCCACCCGCCGGTGAAATCGGACTCCTGAGAGAGAATCCAGTCAGCCCCGCTCTGCCACTGGCGGTCACTATCCGCCCCTTCAACACGGTAACGGTCATTCCAGAAGTCCCGTGAGTGGTGAAACGAGCCAAACCAATTGCGGAATCGTCGAACTGTGGGGAGTGGTGTTTCGAGCCGGTAGCCGGGAATCGGAGTGCGCCAATTCTCGTCGTAGTTGATGACGAGCCAGGCCTCGGGGTCGGCTGGTGCGGGGAATGACCGCCCTTGTATTTGCACGGTACCAAACGGGAGCATCTGCTCTTCGCGCATCTCACCGCGCACGTGGAACGGTTGGTTCATGTGGCCGTCGTCGGTGAAGAACGCCGTGAACACATCAACGTAGTAGTCGAGTTGCCCGTGCTCTCCCCGGAAGTAGAGCTGCATGTGGGTGGCGCTGTGGCGAACGAGTTCGTAGCCGAGAGCCTCAAGCTTGTGCCCCAGGGCGAAGCCCTCGGCGGCAACGTCCACGGGGTTCGTATGCGTGGAGAGATACGCGACGTCAGCGTCGTCGTCGTGCGGAAGCAGCGCACCGTCCCTGATGCCGCCGAGGAGGGTGCCGCCCACGACGAACGGACGCAATCCAAGCCCCTCGAGATGGGCAATGACCTCGGTGGTGCGGTCGAGGATTCGTCCCTGCACGCCCGTATTTCCGGCCTCAAGCGTCTTCCCCAGCCTGCCCCACTTATTGATGGCGAGCGGAACTCCGTCTGCATCGGTCACGCGCGGCTCGGAGGGGTCCTCCGTAAAACGCACCTCAACAGAGCCAAGTAGCCGCCCGGTCCCGGACTGCGAGAGACGGACATTCGTTCGGCCAACGAGATACGGCAGTAGTGGTGCCGGCCACGGATAGGACCGGTCCTGCGGAACGTTACCCGAGCTGAGATCAATCGACCACACGCGATGATCTGCAAAACTGACGTCCACTGAAAGCACTCCTGCTTCGAGCGGCGGCAGCGTCACCCCAGCGGACGTAACCGCAAAAGACATGGAACCCCCTACTCCGAGCTACTCACGACGAGTACCGCGCGACTTACATGGTAGTCCCCTTCATCAGGAGTGCAGCTATCGGCCGGTAGACTGGACTTTGTGAGCGCAAATGCGATTCTGAACGATCCAGACTTTACGAAACCGGGGACCGACAGCGGCCTCCTCGGTGTCTTCCGTCACAGGCATCTCCTGTCACTCCTCCTGAAGAAGGGCGTCGCCACCCGCTATCACGGGTCGGCGCTCGGCTGGGTGTGGTCATACATTCGACCGGCCGCACAGTTCATCATGTACTCGATCGTGGTCGGAATCCTCATGGGCGGCCGAGACGACATTACGTCGTTCCCCGTCTATCTTTTCACTGGGATCGTCGCGGTCAACCTGTTCAGCGAGACCCTCCGCAACACGACGAGCGCGATCACTGACAACAAGTCGCTCGTCAAGAAGATTTACCTGCCCCGCGAACTCTTCCCGATAGCCGCGCTCGGCGTCGCCCTGATTCACTTTCTCCCCCAGGCGGCATTGCTATTGGCAGTCGTTCTACTGTTCGGCTGGACGTTCAGCTGGGTTGCCGTGCTTTCGTTTGTCGCCGGCGTGATCCTCATCCTCATCTTCTCACTCGGTCTCGGGCTGTTCTTCGGCGCCATCAATGTCGCCTATCGCGACGCCAAGAACTTTGTCGACCTCATCCTGATGTTCGCGACGTGGGCATCGCCCGTGCTCTACACGTGGAGCATGGTTGCGACGCATGCCCCGAACTGGCTCTATCAGATTTATATGGTGAATCCGATGACCGCCGCTGTGGAGCTTTTCCATACGGCATTCTGGGCCCCGATCGCACCGAACGACGCGCGTCCGCCGGAGATCATTCTTCACACACTTATTGCTGCCGGCATCGCAATCGCAACGCTTGTGATCGGCCAGCTTACGTTTAGGAAATTGGAGGGCAGCTTTGCCCAGCATCTCTGACTCAGCGCCGCAGACGCCCCCAAAGAAGCCGGTCATCGTTTTCAACGACGTCAGCAAGACCTTCCGGATCAAGCATGCGCACTCGTTCAAGCAGGCGTTTATCTCGAAGATCAAGCGGAAAGAGCTTTCGACTGATTTTCACGCAGTGGACGGCGTGAGCTTCAAGGTGCCTGAGGGCCAATCGGTGGCCCTCATGGGCCGGAACGGCTCGGGCAAGTCGACTACCCTGAAGCTCCTTTCTGGCGTCATGGATCCCGACGCGGGTTGGATCCGCACTCGCGGCCGGATTGCCGGCCTCCTCGAGGTGGGCGCTGGCTTCCATCCCGATCTGACGGGTCGCGAGAACGTGTATTTGAATGCTGCAATCCTCGGAATGAGCAAGGAGGAGACCGACGCGCGCTTCGATGACATCCTTGAGTTCTCAGAGATCGGCGACTTCATCGATACCGAGGTAAAGCGCTACTCCTCGGGAATGTACGCGCGACTGGGGTTCTCCGTCGCGGTGCATACGGAGCTCGACACGCTGCTTGTCGACGAGGTGCTCTCGGTTGGTGATGCTGAGTTCCGTAAGAAGTGCGAGCAGCGCATGCTCGATCTCCAGGCGCAGGGCAAAACGATGTTCATCGTGAGCCACAACGCGAACCAGGTGCGAAAGCTCTGCACCCGCGGCATCGTGCTCGATCGCGGACGGGTTATCTACGATGGCCCGATCGACGAGGCAATCGTGCGGCTCCAATCCAACCCGGACTCGGTAGAGACCGCGTACCCGGTGTCAGGATCGATCTACGACGTGTACTCAGCGGACCCCGAAAGGTTTGGAGCTCCCACGGGTCCCGAACAGGCAGTTGAGGGGCCAGAACCTGGCGTCTACCAAGAGTTCGAGTTTGGCGTGATCACGAGCTACGTTCCGCGGACGCGGGACGAACCCCTCACCATCGGGCTCGGCCGTGGGCACTTTCTCGCGATGTATATGAAGCACGGCGGCCCCTCCGGGCCGTGGGGGTTCATCCGTTCTCAGCCGACCGGTAGCCTCGAAGATTTCGAGGAGCGGATCATGGAGTTCTCCAACGGCGTCGCACGTTTCACGCTCGACACGGGCATCCATTTCCACCCGCACGACGGCGGGTAGTCCGAAGCTTTCAACTTCCCCTCCCACACCCGCGCCAGCTCCCCTCCGATAGGCTTGCTGACGCACATACACCGACCCAAGGAGAACGCCATGACGCTCCGCTTCGGCCTCATCGGCCTCGGAATGATGGGACGGCACCACGCTCGTGTCGCCCGCGAAGTCGAAGGCGTCGAGCTCGTCGCCGTTGCAGACGCAATGGGTGACCCGCACGGCGTCGCCGGGAGCCTTCCGCTGTACGACTCCGTCGACGCGCTCATTGAGCACGGCGTCGACGCGGTCGTGGTCGCTGTCCCGACACAGTTTCACGAGGAAGTCGGACTGAAGCTCGCTGCGGCTGGCGTGCACGCGCTGATCGAGAAGCCTGTCGCGCACTCGCTCGAGGCGGGGACCCGCCTTGTCGAGGCGTTCGAGGCGAAGGATCTCGTGGGCGCTGTCGGTCATATCGAGCGCTTCAATCCCGCACTTGTGAGCCTCCGCAAGCGGCTCGAGAACGGTGATCTCGGTGAGGTCTACCAGATCCATACACGCCGCCAGGGCCCGTTCCCCGCGCGTATCGCCGACGTCGGCGTCATGAAGGACCTCGGCAGCCACGACGTTGACCTGACGGCGTGGCTCGCACGTTCCGACTACACGCAGGTCGCCGCGCAGACCGCGTTCCGGTCCGGCCGCGCCCACGAAGACATGGTGAGCATCTCTGCGAAGCTCGCGAACGGGATCATCACCGACCACGTCGTGAACTGGCTCACGCCGTTCAAGGAACGCCTCACGCTCGTCACGGGCGAGCGCGGTTCGTTCATTGCTGACACGCTCACCGCCGACCTCACGTTCTACGAGAACGGCACGCACACCACGGAGTGGGAGGCTGTCACGTCGTTCCGCGGCGTGAGTGAAGGCACTGTCACCCGATTCCAGCTTGAGAAGCGCGAGCCGCTGAAGGCCGAGCACGAGGCGTTCCGCGACCGCATCCTCGGCACCGCGACCGAGATCGTCACGCTCCGTGAGGGCCTGCAGGTGTTGCGCGTCTGCGAGGCCGCTCTTGAGTCGGCACAGACCGGCGCGACCGTCGCCATCGCGGGCTAGCTCGTGAGCGATTCGAAGATTAGCCCGCTCGCCTACGTCGGTCCAGGCGTTGTGCTTGGCGCGGATGTAACGATCGGCCCCGGCGCTGTGATCCTTGGCCCGTGCACGATCGGCGACAACGTGTGGATCGGCCCCGGCGCCCAGATCGGCGCACCGCCGGAAATGACCGACCAGCCGCAGAACGCTGCCTGGACTGGTGACCTCACCCACGCCGGCGTCCGTATTGGCGCTGGCGCCGTCATCCGGGAGGGCGCAGTGATCCACCAGGGAAGCTACCGCGAAACGACCGTCGGCGCGGGCTCTTGGATCCTCAACCGCGCGTACCTGGCGCACGACGTGTTGCTTGGCGCTGGCACCACCGTTTCGGCTGGGGTCTCTATCGGTGGCCACTGCGTCATCGGCGATCGGGTCAACATCGGGATGAACGCGAGCGTGCACCAGCGTCGCTTCATCGGGGCGGGCAGCATGATCGGCATGGGCACTCCCGTCGCGCGCGACGTGCCGCCGCACTCGAAGGCGTTTGGCGTGCCTGCCCGAGTGCGGGGCGTCAATACTGTCGGAATGTCCAGGCAGGGCATCCCCGCGGCAGAAATCGACTCCCTTGTCGCCGCGTACGCCTCGGGCGATCTCCTGCTCGCCGAGCTCGACCTGGCGCAGTTCAGCACGGGCCTCGCGGCGGATCTCGCTCAGTGGGTGGGTCGTGACGACCGGAACGTGATGACCGCCACCCTCAGGTAAGTTCGCCGGGAACTTCGTCCCGGCGCCCACACGGGAGGCTACTTGTCCCCGGGCAACCCTGAGCCGACGAATCGGCGGAAGAGGACTCGCTTGAGCGACGCCGGCATCAGCCGGTAGACGCCTTTGACGACAACGTTGCGCACGTACTGCGTGCGGGTGATGAACCCGATCCGCAGCATCTCGCGCTGCAGCCTCCACTCCGTCTTCGCTTCCTGCCAGCCCCCGCGGCGGGCGAAGGCGCCGGCGCCAACCCGATACCTCACGAGCGGCTCGGCGATGTTCTCGACCCGCGCGCCCGAGGCGATGAGCCGCACGCCGAGCCAGTAGTCTTCCATCTTTCCGAGCGGTTGGTAGCGGCCGACAGCGTCGAGTGCGGAGACCCGGTACATCATCGTGGGATGGTTGAAGGGATTGTGGGTACGGGCGTGCTCGCGGATCCGATCTGCCCCGGTCGGGGGCACCCTGACGGCCGCGACGATGGCAGCGTCGCTCTCGAACTCGGCCATGCCGGTCCCGACAAGATCGGCCCCCTCGTTCATGATCGCCCACTGCTTGCGGAAGCGCTGAGGGTCTGAGACGTCGTCGGCGTCCATGCGGGCAACCACCGGGTAGGCGCACGCGTCGAGACCCGCGTTGAGGGCGACGGTCAGGCCGCGGTTCTCCGGAAGCCGCACGATCCGGACGGGGATCGGGCTGTCGCGCTCGATGCGCGCGAGCTCGGCTTCCAATGGCGCTGGCACGGGCCCGTCCTGGACGATCACCGCTTCGGCGGGTCGCACCACCTGATCGTCAACGCTGCTCTCGTAGGCCAACCGTAGGAACGCGGGGGTGTCGCCGGCGTACACAGGCAGCAGGAGCGAGAATTCGGGGGCAGTCACCATAGCCTCACCAGCTTAGCCGGAGCAGCGCCGCCCCACCCCGCCCTCACGCCGCCGCGCCAACGCCGCCTGCTATTCGAGCGAGATGACGACGACGCCGCTCTCGCCGGTCTCGACGCGCATGACCTCCCCGACGAGCCCGCGCGCGATGTGGTCCATCAGTGCCTCCATGTCGATCTCGGAGGCCTCCGCAAGCCCGGGAATGCGGTCCCAGATCTGCGCCCCAAACCTCACGAGTCCGATCGGCACGGTGATCACTGTCGGCGTCTCCTTCTGCGGATCCTCAACCCGCACGACAACCTTGGTCGTCACATGCGCGGAGGAGGCCGCCCGCGATCCGACGAGCGCGCCCGGTGTTCGTTTCAGCACCGCCGGATCGCCTTGGAGCAGTTCGTCGACGGTGCAATCAAGCGCCTCGGCGAGTGGCCGGAGCATTCCGACGTCTGGCATCGATTGTTCGGTCTCCCACTTCGAGACCGCTTGAGCGGACACCCCGAGCCTCGCGGCGAGACCTTCCTGTGTCCACCCGCGCTGACGTCGCGCCTCGGCGACGAACGATCCGATTCCGGCCATGTTCCACTCCTCCGCTCGCACTCATCCTGCCTCTCGAGCGTATCGAGCAAACGAGGCAGAGCGCCTCGAGAGTCACGCGAACCGGCCAACCTGCCAGTTGCGCTCGCGTGCTGGAACAACCGCTGGTTGCGCCACAGCGGCGCCGTCCTAGCAACGGTTGGGCTCGCCCCGCCTCCGAACGCCGCGGGCCGGGGCACAGACCCCGGCCCGCGGCGCCCCAGTGCGCTTACTGGACCGACCAGCCGCCGTCAGACGTGAGGATCGCGCCGTTGATGTTCACGCCGTCGTCGCTCAGCAGGAAGGTGATCGACGCCGCGAGCTGTTCGGCGGTCGCGACCGACGGGATCGCGTCTTGGAACGGCTTCAGGCGCGCGCTGCCGAACTCCGACACGTTTGCCGGGAAGGGGATACCGGTGGCAACGCCTCCAGGGGCGACGGCGTTGACGCGCAGGCCCTCGGTCGCGTACATGAATGCCGCGCTCTTGGTGAGGCCGATGACGCCGTGCTTGGACGCGGTGTAGGCGTTGCCCGAGGCGTTGCCGCGAATGCCGGCCTCCGACGAGATGTTCACGATCGAGCCGGCGCCAGCCGCGCGCATCGCAGGCACAACGGCCCGGGTGAGCTTGAAGACACCCGTGAGGTTGATGCCGATGACACGGTCCCAGATCTCATCGCTCGTCTCGTGAATCGGCGAGAAGTCGTCGTTCACGCCGGCGATGTTCGCGAGTCCGTCAATGCGGTCGCCAGCAGCCGCGAGGATCTTGTCGATGTCGTCCTGCTTGGTGACGTCACCGGCGACTGGGACGACGCTCCCCTCGGGCGCGCCCTCGGCAAGCTCAGCGAGCTTCTCGGCGGAGATGTCGACGGCGACCACCCGGCCGCCCTCGCGGACGATTCGCGAGGCGGTGGCGCGGCCGATTCCGCTCGCGGCGCCCGTAACGATGACGGTCTTGCCGTCGAAGCGGCCGCCCGTGACGCGTTCACGCCATGCGCCCCTGTCGGTATCCTCGGGAAGTTCACCGCCGTTGACCGAACGCACGAGGTCGTTGACGACGGATTGGGGCATCTGTCCCTGGCTGAGCGCGACGAGTTGCTGGAGCGGCAGCGCGCGCACCGGGGTAAGCGAGTCGGCGTCGCCTCCGGACTGGGCGAGCATCGCGCGGATTGCCGCGCCGCCCTCCGGGTGATCGAGCCAGTCGCCGATGGTGCTGTTGGCGGTGAGTGTGGACATGGGGCCTCCCTCGGTGGATGTCCCTGCCCTGCGCAAGGACGAGCACCTCCAGGCTACTCCAACACGTGTCGGAGACACAGGGCGTTCGTTCGCGGCGTACGAGTCGCGGTTTTCCTGCCAGAATCGACGGTATGGATCCACGCGCGGCACACACTCAGACGCTTCTGCGCACGGCGATCGTGGCACTCGCGTCTGACCGGCCCATCACCGACATCACGGTGAAAGACATCATCGAGCTCGCGGGCGTGAACCGCTCGAGCTTCTACCAGCACTTCGAGAGCCGCGAGGAGCTCCTCGCGGCCGCGCTCGAGCACATCGAGACCGAGATGGCGCGCGCCGACGAGCCGGTGGTCATCACCGATCCCACTCGCCCGCCGGCGGAGCTCGTGCGCTTCATGCATCACTTCGCCGACCACGCTGGCCTCTATCGCGGCGTCTTCGGCCCGCACGGATCCGCGCTCGTCGTCGCGCGCGTGCGCGCCAGGATCCTCGCGCTCGTCCGCGCCGGGATCCTCCTCTCGCCGGAGTATCGGCGCCTCACCGATCTTCCTGTCGACATCGAGGCCGCCGGCACCTCGGGGGCGCTGCTCGGCGTCATCGAGGCGTGGCTCGCCCAGGATCCGCTGCCGGCTCCAGAGACCGCCGCGAACTGGATGTGGAGCTTCCTCACGCGCATGCACTCCCAGTAGGGGCGCGCACGCACTCCGCGCAGTGTCGCGCGGCGCGGCGGCGCTAGGAGCGGCGCTCGACCTTCTCGAGCCGCTCGATCTCGATCATCACGTCGACGGGGACGCCCGTGTCGCGCAGCACGTCGCGCGTCGACCGGGGGTTGGTGCGCATGCCCTCGCGCCAACCGCGCTTCAGGCAGTCACGCAGCTGAGCGCGGTCGCTCGACGCTCGAAAGGTCCGGATCCAGCGGCGCACGCTCGCGCCAAAGTACAGGAACTTCTCCCAGCCGTAGAGCGCGTCGGAGCGGCGGAACACCCAGAGCTTGTTTCGCACCTCAAAGAAGAAGCGGGGGCCGGGGTCGGCGTCGCTCGAGCCGCGCTTCGCGGTCTTGTGGGTGACGACCGAGGCCGGCGTGTAAATGCCCCGGGCGCCGCGGAGCAGCCGTGCCGAGTACTCGAAGTCGTCGTTCCACAGGAAGTAGTCGGCGATCGGCAGCCCGAGCTCGCGCACGCGGGCGGCGCGCAGGAACGCGGAGACGAACGAGATCGACCGGATCTCCATCCCGCCGGCAGCCGCGGCGCGGTCGCGCTCGGCCTGGCCGGCGCGGATCTTGGCCTTCGGCGTGTTCATCGGATGGTCCTCGCCGTCAGTCCAGACGACGCGCGAGCCCATCACGGCGAGATCGTCCCGGCCTGAAGCGCGGTAGCGCTCGTGCGTCTCGAGGGCGCCGGCGAGGGCGTCGGGCCCTGGGACAGTGTCGTCGTCCATCACCCAGACCCAGTCGGTCTCCTCATCGACGACGGCGGCGGCGATGCCGACGGCGAAGCCGCCCGCCCCGCCAGTGTTCTTGTCGAGCTTGATGAGCCGAGCGCACTCGCCCCACTCGGCGAGCCGTTCCTCGGCGAACTCGGTCGAGCCGTCGGTCGAGGCGTTGTCGACGACAACGAGCCGGTCGACGGGTCGCGACTGCGCCGCGAGCGCGTCGAGCGCCTCCGCGAGCAATTCGCGTCGATTAAAGGCGACCAGTACTGCAGTGACCCGCATGACCACCCTTTCGTTGCACGTGAAACCCGACCTAGTCTAGGGGATCGCTCACTGAGCGTCGCCCTCGGGCTGCGGGCTGGCCGCCGCGACGCCCTGCGCGACGAGGTCACGAATCACCGTGTAGTCGGGCGCCTCGGGGTCGACGGTGGGCGGTACCAGCTCGACGTTGACAATCTCGTGGCCGCGCGCCTTACCCGCGAGGTCGACAAATCGCCCAAGCATCGAGTCGGGAATGTCGGTCTTCACGAGCTGCGTTCCGGCCGCGGCGATCTCCTGGAACCGCAGCAGCACGTTCGTCGGGTTCATCTGGGCGAGGATCGCGGCCTGGAGGTCGCGCTGGCGCTGCATGCGGTCGTAGTCGCCGTTCGCCGAGCCGTACCGTGACCTGGCGAACCACTGCGCGTAGTACCCGTTGAGGTGCTGCTCGCCCGGCTCGATCCACTCGTCGACGTTCACGAGCTCGCCCGAGTACTCGTCGATCCCGCCACCGATCGGGAGTCGCTCGGGGACGTTCACGGTGACCCCGCCGAGCGCGTCAATGATGTTCGAGAATGCGTCCATGTTCAGCAGCACGAAGAACTGCGGGTCGAGGCCCGTTGCGCCCTGCACCGCGTCCTTCGTCGCCTCGATGCCCGGCTCGGAGCCGCGCTTCGCCGCCTCCGGGTAGAGCCCCCCGTACATGTCGGGGAAGTCCTCGACCTCCGTATAGACGGCGTTGAGGTAGCAGGTCGTGTAGCAGCCGCCCCAGTCGCCGAACGAGTTGGGTGCGACGCCGAAGCCGTAGGGGTGGATCGCCGCCATCGGCGACTCCTCGGGGAACGGCATCTCGATGAGCTCGCGCGGCAGGCCGATGATCACGGACTGGCCCGTCTTCGCGTCGACGCTCACGAGCGAGATCGAGTCGGGACGCATGCCCTCGCGGTCCGAGCCCGCGTCGGTGCCGAGGAGCAGGATGTTGTAGCGCCCGTCGATCGGGGCGACAGCCGGCGCTCCGATGAAGATGCTCCCGATCGCGCCGCGACCGGAGTTGATGAGGGTCGCCGCCCAAGCGGCGCCCGCGACGGGAACGAGGGTGAGGATCACCGAGAGCATCGCAACGGGCACCCGCCACTTCGGCTTCACCTTCACGAGCCGGGTGAGCCGGAGGGTATCGATGCCGAGCACGAGCCACATGACGCCGACCCCGACGATGAGCCACTGGAGCACGAGCAGAAACAGGCCGTTGGTAAGCACTGACAGCGTCGCGGCGCGCGCGAACAGCAGCCCGAGGAGCGTGATCGCCGCGAACAGCAGCGCGCCGACGGTCACACCGATCCCGAACCGGCCGAGCCTCCGGTTGCCGGCGAGCAGCTGCGCGCTTCCGGGCAGCAGGAAGCCGAGCACCACGAGCCACCGCGCCCGCTTGGTCATGAGCGGCGGGGACGACAGATCCGGGGTGCGGATCGGCCGTTCTAGGTCATAGTCCAGGCTTGCGCTCATACACCGTACCCGTCAGGGTTCGCAGACTGCCAGGCCCACGAATCCCTGCAGGCGTCGGCAAGCGAGCGGCGCGTCTGCCACTCAAGCTCGCGGTTCGCCTTTGCCGGGTTCGCAACCGTCTCAGCGACGTCACCGTCGCGACCGGGCACGACGACGTACGGGATCTCGCGGCCCGCGGCCTCGCCGAACGCGCGGACGACGTCGAGCACGCTCGATCCGGTGCCCGATCCCAGGTTGTAGGCCGTCACGCCGGCTGTCATCCGCTCAAGCGCGGCCACGTGCCCCTCGGCGAGGTCCATCACGTGAATGTAGTCGCGCACGCCCGTGCCATCGGGCGTCGGGTAGGTATCGCCAAACACGCTGAGCTTCTCCCGCTTGCCGACCGCGACCTGCGCGATGAATGGCATGAGGTTGTTCGGGATCCCCGAGGGATCCTCCCCGATGCGCCCCGAGGGGTGCGCGCCGACGGGGTTGAAGTAACGCAGCAGCACGGCCTCAAGCGCGGGCCACGAGACCTGCGCGTCGCGGATGATCTGCTCGATCATCGCCTTCGACCAGCCGTACGGGTTCGTCAGGCCGAGTCCCGCCGGGTGCTCCTCGTCCTGGGGAACGTACTGCGGGTCGCCGTACACCGTGGCGCTCGAGCTGAAGACGAGCCTGGCGATCCCGCGCTCGCGCATGAGATCAAGCAGGTTGAGCGTCGAGTCGATGTTGACGCGGTAGTAGCGCGTCGGCTGCGCCACCGACTCCCCCACGGCCTTGAGCCCGGCGAAGTGGACGACGGCGTCGACTTCGAGCCCATCGAACGCTGCCTCGGCCGCGGCGCGATCGGCCAGGTCGGCCTCGATCACTGGGATCTCCCGCCCCGTCAGCTCCTCGACCCGGCGCACCGCCTCGCGGCTACTGTTTGAGAAGTCGTCAAGCACGACGACATCGTGGCCGCGCTCGAGGAGCACAAGGGCAGTATGGGAGCCGATGTAGCCGGCCCCTCCGGTGAGCAGAACACGCATAGCAAGAGGCTACTTCACGTGATTGTGGAGAACCATGAGGCACTCCGTGAACTCTCAGGGCGCGCCGCACAGAAACTGCAATGACGGCCCCGTAGAATGGCTCAAGGCCAACAGTAAGTGAAGACACGTTTCGGAGGTGGGCATGGCGACTCTCAGCCTCATCGCCGAGCCCTTTCCCGATTGGGAAGCCCGCGTGCACTTCGCGGCAGCCGAGGATCTCGCGAACGCGCTCGCTGCGACAGCACCGCGCAGTTGCAGCGCACGTTTCCTGTCCGCCCGTGGGACGGTCCCGCCCGAGTTCAACTCGCCGCGGATCTCCTCGGAGCACCTGCCCATGGGCGCGAACGCGCTGCCCATCCTGTGGCAGTCGAGCACCACGGCTCGCCCGCTCGACGGGGAGATGACGCACTCGGTGACCCCGATGATCCCGCTGCGCTCCCGCGCAGAGGACGACGGCACGCAGACAACAGTGACGGTCCCGAACGGGCTTGCCTGGGAGGCCCCCGACCTGTTGACTCCGGCACAGGCTCGGCTCACCCGGTCGTTCGTGAAGCGGGCCGCGCGCTACGCAGACGTGCTCATCACGACCTCACACTCGACCGCGTCGCTGCTGCAGGAGCACTACGGGCACGACCTACCGGTGCAGGTCATCCCCCCGGTCGCGCCGTCCGCGTTTCTCGCGACCGACGAGTCCGCAGCGCGCCGCGAGCGCCTCGGCCTCCCCGAGCAGTACCTCGTGACGACGGCGAACCTTGACGACTACGGCAGGCTGCAGTGGGTGCTCGACGCCTACGAGTCCGACCCGTCGCTCCCGCATCTTGTCGTGATCTCCGGCCTCGACCCGGTGCTGCACGTGAAGGGCTCGCCGCAGCCCGGCGACGTCGTCGCCCAGCTGTCCGCGGCCATCCGTGAGCGCGTGACCGTCGTGCCAGTTGAAGATCTCTCCGATGTCGGGGCAGTTATCTCGGGGGCGACGATGCTCCTGCAGCCGCAGTCCTTCGCTGGCACCGGCTACACGATCGCCGCGGCGCTCATGGCGGGCGTTCCGGTCCTGCACGCCGGCTCGACCGCGTTCGACGAGCAGGTGCTCGACGCCGGGATCGCCGAGCCGGAGGCACAGGGGTTCATCACAGCGCTGTCGCGGCTCTGTATCGCGAGCTCCGGCGACGGCACGAGCGAGCTCGAGCGGTTGACCGTTCACGCGGCAGACCGCGGTCGGAGCTACTCATGGAACTCGGTCGCGTGGCAGCTCTGGGAGACCCACGCCTTGATCTAGCTGAGATCCGCGCGGGCGGATTACGGCCCTGCCTGAGGCTATGCCGTGCCCGCGACCCGCGCCTGCAGCGCCGCGTTCTTCTCCGCGACCATGTCAGTAAGCCCCTGGGCGTACTCGTCGAGCGTGGCCCGCAGCGCGTCGTCGCTCGTCGCGAGGATGCGGGCGGCGAGGATGCCGGCGTTCTTCGCCCCGCCAATCGAGACGGTGGCGACGGGGATCCCGCCCGGCATCTGCACGATCGAGAGCAGCGAGTCCATCCCATCGAGCCGCGCGAGCGGCACCGGGACGCCGATGACGGGCAAAGATGTCATCGAGGCGACCATTCCGGGGAGATGGGCGGCGCCGCCGGCACCCGCGATGATGACGCGCACGCCGCGACCGGCGGCCTCACGGGCGTAGCTCACCATCTTGTCGGGCGTCCGGTGCGCGCTCACGACCTCAACCTCGTGGGAAATGCCGAACTCGCGAAGCATCAGCACCGCGTCTTCCATCACGCT
Organism: Leucobacter aridicollis; assembly: GCF_013409595.1. Lineage (NCBI taxonomy): Bacteria > Bacillati > Actinomycetota > Actinomycetes > Micrococcales > Microbacteriaceae > Leucobacter > Leucobacter aridicollis. The sequence goes on from NZ_JACCBD010000001.1 coordinate 3,020,167, forward strand.
GAAGTCTGAATCGGAGCCCATGATGACGCCGACGAGGGGTGCAGATTCGCTCATGCCCCTATCGTACCGGGCCACCCGGCCCGCTTCCGTCTAGGCGAAGCCGTCAGCAGCGGCGCGCGCCTCGGCGAGCGCCGTGTCAAGCGAGTCGCCGACAACGGTGACGTGCCCGACCTTGCGACCGGGTCGCGGCAGCTTGCCGTAGCTGTGGATCTTCGCGGCGGGGTGAGCGGCGAGCACTGCCGGGTAGCGCACCGGCATCGGGCCTTCGGCTGGGCCGCCGAGCACGTTCACCATCACCGCGTACGGCGCGGCCATCGCCGGGTCCCCGAGCGGCAGATCGGTGACGGCGCGGAGGTGCTGCTCGAACTGGCTCGTGATCGATCCCTCGATTGAGAAGTGGCCCGAGTTGTGCGGGCGCATCGCGAGCTCATTCACGAGCACGCGCCCGTCGCGCGTCTCGAACATCTCGACGGCGAGCACGCCGGTCGCGTCAACGCCCTCGGCGACGATCGCGCCGATGCGCGCAGCCTCGGCCGCGGTTTCGGGGTCGGAGACCGGGGCGGGCGCGAGCACGACGTCGCAGACGCCGTCGCGCTGAATCGTTTCGACGAGCGGCCACGCACGGGCCTCTCCTGAGGGCCGCCGCGCAATGAGCTGGGCGAGCTCGCGCGTGAAGTCGACGAGTTCCTCGGCGAGCAGGAACCCGCCGCGCGCGTCCTCGGCCAGCGCCGCGAACCAGTCGCGTACTTCGTCGGCCTGCGACACGACACGCACGCCCTTGCCGTCGTAGCCGCCGCGGGCGGTCTTCACGACGGCGCGGCCGCCGTTCGCGTCGATGAAGGTCTGCAGCGCCGCCTCGTCGGCGACGGCGGCCCACGCGGGAATTGGCACGCCGAGCTCGGCGAGCTTCTCGCGCATCAGGATTTTGTCTTGCGCGTACTGCAGGGCGTGCGGGCGCGGGTGCACTGCGATGCCGCGGCGCTCGAGCTCGTTCAGGATCTCGTGCGGAACGTGCTCGTGGTCGAACGTGACAACGTCAACGGTCTCCGCGAACGCGTAGACAGTCTCCGGGTCGCGATAGTCGCCGACCATGTCCGCTGCCCGCTGAGCGCTCATGCCCTCGGTCTCTGCGAGCACAGAGATGTCGAGGCCGAGGTGGATCGCCGGCGGCACCATCATTCGGGCGAGCTGGCCGCCGCCGATGACGCCTACACGGATTGAGGTCTTCGCAGCAGGTTCCTGGTTCTCGCTCACCCCACCATTCTGCCGCATCCGCGCTGGGCGCGGAGCCACCCGCTACTCGAATAGCCGGAACGCGTCGCTTGGCTCCGCCGCCTCCGGCGTTCCGAGCTTGGAGTCCAGGCCGGTCGCGATCCAGGAGGAGGTCAGCAAGAGGGCCCGGCAGATGAAGTTGAACCACAACAGCAGGCCGACGAAAATGGCGAACGGCGCGAGCAGCGGGTTGCTCGTCGCTCCGCCAAGCAGTGCGGTGCCCAACAGCTTGAGTCCGAAGAGCGCGGCGGCGCCGACCATGCAGCCCGTCACGAGGTTCCACCAGCCGATCCGCACCTCGGCGAGGTACCGATGGATTGCGACGAGCACGAGCACGTCAAACACGTACATCGCGCCGTAGCGCACGACGGTGCCGACCCCGCCGAAGAACCAGTTGTCGGAGCTCACACCGAGCCACGAGAGCAGCAGGTCGGTGAGGTTCGAGCTCACGAGCACGAGCGCCGCGGAGACGATGATCGCGAGGAAGAAGCCGACGGCGAGCGCGAAGTCGCGCACCTTCAGCAGGATGGCGTTGCGGTACTCCTTCACCTCGAGGCCGAAGATAATCCGGATCGAGCGACGCGTGCCGGTGAACCAGTTGATCGCGACCCATACGAGAGAGAGGCCTGCGACGAGCGTCGTCCAGTCGAGCGCTCGGGTCTCCAGCAACGTTTGCACGGGCACCGCGGCATCGGCGCCGCCCTCGCCAAGCAGCCCAGGCACGAAGATGTTGATCTGTTCGATGATCGTCGCGAGCAGCTCCGGCTGGCCCCGGAGCACGATACCGAAGACGCTGAACCCGACGACGAGCCCGGCGAACACGGCGAACAGCGCCTGGTAGCTCATCCCGCCGGAGAGGACGCTGCCTCCGACGTCGGTGAAGTGGGAGAACGTTCGATACGGTCGGGTCCGTTGGACGCGTTGCCAGAGGCTCATCCCGCGGGCAATGACACCTGGCTGCGGGGTTGCATTCATGTGAGCGAGTGTAGCGCGGGCGGGAACACGTTGCGTGTCCCCGCCCGCGCGTCATCCGAGCTACACCGATTCTCGCGCGGCGCGCTTGGCTCGAGCGGTGCCCACGAGTGCGGCCCCCGCCCCGATAACCATCGCCAGTGCTGCCAGAGCGATGAACGCCGCGAGCCCCGCGCTGCCGGTCTCTGGCAGCTTCGGTGGCGCCGGGGTCACCGGCGGCGTCGGGTCGACGGGAGGCGTGGGATCAACCGGCGGCTCCGGATCGACCGGCGGCTCGGGCTCCACCGGGGTGTAGCCGTTCACGAACTGGACGCGCGTGGGCGACGCCTCGGCACGCTCACGGATCTGCACCTCAGCTCGCGAGCCGTCCGCGGTGGGGAACACGCCGTCGCCGACGTCGATCGCTCGCACGTTCTCCCCGAAAGCGCCGAGCGCTCCGGCCTCGGTCACCGAGCAGTTGGCACCAACCGGGATACCCTCGACGGTGACAGCGCCGTCGCGCGGCACCCAGACCCGCGCCTGGTCGCCCAGGTCGAGCGCGACCCGCTCGGGCCCGCCCGCGCCACCACTCGGCACGGTGCAGGCGAGGTCGATCGCGAAGCGCTCTGGCGCGCGGTCTGCGCCGAGCCCCGTGACAACCTTGCCGATCTCAAGCGTTCCCGTCTTCACGGTGACGCCGGCACGTTGCGGAGCGGCGGGGAGGTTCACCCGCACCCCGTTGGTGCCCCACCCGACGACGCCGTGCTGATTCCACGCGAACTGCGGTTCGGTGAACTGCTCGAGCGTCGGCTGGAGCGCGGCCTCAGACCCGCCAACGACCCGGTTGACAGTTTCGAATTCGACAAGCACTGTCTCACCAGGCTGCAGCGGCGTCTCGGTCATGTCGACCGCGATGCGCAGCCCGGCTACCTCAGCCGGGTCGCCCGAGAAGCCCTCAACCGGCGTCCACTCGTTCGCCGGGTTGGCCTCGGTATCGGCGCACTCGGGGTCGTTCCCCCAGAGCGACGTACCGGGCGTACTGCCGACGCAGGCGGTGGGGTTCGTCGTGACCTCGGTGGTGTAGCTCGCGCCTGCGGGCAACCCCGTCACTCGGATGTTCGACAGGTCGGCGAGCACCGGCGCAAACGTGCTGCCGCGCGTGCCGCCACCGGCGAGCATCGCGTCGCCCGGGGCGCTGAGCATGTCGACGATCGTCATCCGCGACAGCGCGTTCGTTCCCGAGTTGATGTTCTCAAGCTTCCAGGAGTCGGTCGCACCAACGGCGGTGTAGGACGCGCAGGGGCTGCGCGTGTAGTCGGAGCCGACGGGCAGGTAAGCGCCCGGAGCGCACTCCGTTCCCGCGGCGGTGTCGAGGGCGCCGGTCACGAGTTGGTCGCCGAGCGTCGGAACGGACTCGCCGCTGACGGTTTTCCGAGCGCCAACGACGGTGCCCACCCGCGGCTGCACGTAGTTCGTGTTCGAGCAGCTGTTCGGGGAGTCGCTCGCCGTCGGCGCCTGACCGTGGTCGGTCGGCTGCTCGCACACCGCGAGCGGCACGCCGGTCTCGACGGTGACCTCGTTAACGGCTCGAGTGCCTGCGGTGAGCGGCTCCATGATGAGCCCGAGCGCGATCTCCACCTTCTCGCCGGGCTGCATCCGCGCGTTCGCGCCCCAGTCGAAGACGAGGTTGCGCCCGTCGTCGGAGAGCGTCACCGTCGGCGCGGCGTCCAGGCCGCTCAGGCCGTTGGGGCCTGGCGTGCTCGTCACGGTCGGCGCGAGGCCGTCCCATGAGAGCGTGTCGGGCAGTGCGTCGGTCACCTGCGTGATCGGGAGGAGGCTCGAACCAACGTTCGTGAAGACGAGCTTCCACGGCGCGCTCGCGAGGGCCTCGACCTGGTGGGTGGACGTGTCGTTCGGCGCGCGCTTCTCGACACGCAGCCCGTTCTCGCCAGGCGAGAACCTGACGTCGTCGACGTCGTCCGCATCGGCCTCGCCGAACGTGGTGTTCGTCGCGGTCACGGTCGCGCGGTTCTTCACGCTGTCGGACCTCCAGTTCACCTCCGCCCCGGGGCGCAGCTTGACCGAGAACGACAGCTTGGTGCTGCCCCAAGAGGCGTTCCACGACTGCGCGCCGGCCGGGAAGACCGCGCCGTCTGCGCGGTCAAACACGACGGCGGCGCCACGCACCTCGCTGAGGTCGCCGGCGAAGTCGGCGTAGTTCACCCACTCGTCGCCGACGCGTACTTGCAGCCGCACGCGGTCAGCGCCGGTCGGCATGGTGGGGGTGTCGAACGAGACGAGCTGGAAGCGCTCCCAGAAAGCTGGCGTCGCGTCCTGAATGTTCAGCGTGTTGATGGGAGCCGTCGACCCGCGCGGATCGGCGGTGAGCTCCACCCGCACTGTGGCGCCGGGGTCGCTCTCGTACACGGTGTCGTTCGTCTGATCGGGGTGCACGACGGAGACTGACTTCTGCAGGCCGACCGCAACCGCCGCCTGAACGAGCGCGACGTTCGCGTCGTCCCGCTTGGTCGGCTGCGCCTCGGGGGCTACGACTGCGTCCCAGCCGCGCACGACCGCCTCGTTCGGCACGTCAACGACGCTGCCGAGCTCGCCACCGCGCACCGCCTTGCCCGAGAGCCGCTCGGTCTCCCTGAGCTGCACGTCGAGGCGCATCACGAGGTCGTCTCCGACCCCGATGCGGTTGCCGTTCGTCGCGGGGTCTGTCCCCGAGTAGGTCGCCGCGATCCCGATCGCGTTCGGGAGCTGGGCGAGGAACTCGGCGTCGCCGTCGAGCACCTGCTGCAGCGTCCACACAGAAGTTGTTCCTGCCGGCGTCCCGTCGTAGAGCCAGAGCTCAACGGTGCTTTCTGCGGTATCGATCGCCGCGGGAAGCGTTCCGAAGCTCACCCCGGTCAGCGTGAATTCGTTGAAGTGGTTGCCCGCCTGCGATGCGGCCTCCGCCTCGAAGTCGCGCCCTGTGAAGGGGCTCGCGTCGATGTCGAGGTCGTCCGTTGCGGCGGTGTTCGCTGTATCCGTGACCCTGATCTTTCCGAGGCGCATGCCGCCGTGGGATTCGGCGGGGGCCGTCGACGAGTTCCGTGCGGTGAGCGTGAACCGCGCGCGCGGGTAGTCCGCCTGGGCAACCTCGCCGGGGTTCGGCGCCACCATCTTGACGTTCTTCGACGCGTCGCCCTCGGGCAGCGGCTGCACGCGCTTCGTGAGGGTCACGTTCGTCGCGCCGTCGAGGATCTGGATCGTATCATTCGCACGCTCCGACACCGGCTGACCGGTCTCGGGGACGGCCGTGACGCTAAAGACGTTGTCGACGCACCCGTCGCCGCCGCCATCGCAGTTGAACGAGGTGTCCGCCTCCTTCACCCACTTCACGGATCCATCGGCCGTGCGGGCACGGTCGCGCAGCTGCCAATCGAGCAGGTACTCGCGGATCTCGCCGGAGGTGCTCACGCCGGTCCCGGGCGCGGGCGCGGTGAGATCAGGATCGGCGCCCGCGTGCGCGGCCTCGCGCGCCTCGCGGTTCTCGCCGAGCACGAGGCGGACGCCGAGCGTTGTCGCGCGTTCGTCGGCGGTGAGTGTGTAGCCGACGAAGCCCTTCTCGTTCATCCAGCCGGCGCCAGGCGCGGAGACGGTGAGCCACTCGCTCCCGTTCCACAGCTCGACCGCCGTGACCGCGTCCCAGCGCAGCATCGCGTCGCGCGCGACGCCGCCATCAGTTCCGGCGAAGTGGATCGGCCGGATGCGGGTCAGGTCGAACGCTTCGAATACCGTGCCGGCGCCCGACGCTGTCGGCGCCGCGGGGTCCTGCAACCGCACTGTCGGGTAGGTGCCGTCGGTGAGCGCCCACGACTGGGTCGTGACTGTCCTCGCGCCCGACTGCGACGTGAGCGAGCCGTGACCCCACTCCTTCTCCGCCCAGAGCGCGCCGTTTACGCCCGGTCCCGTGCCGGGCCGAGGCCGCACGCTCACGTTCACCTTGCTCGAATCGGTGCCCGTCACGACGCGGTCGTCGAGCTTGCCCTCGGCGGCAACCGTCGCGACATTCTCGTACTTGACCGGATGCGCAAAGTCGGTCGCCGTCGGCGCCTGCGTATCGCTGCGAAGCGTCTGCCGCGCCGTGAAGGAGATGTTCGGCTTCACGAGCGTCGTCTGTGAGAATCCCTCGGCATTCGTGTACACGAACCGGATGCCCGTCGCGCCCGCAGGAATATTGATCGGGGTCGACTCGTCGGGGTTTTTCGCGAGCGTCTGCCACGTGCCCTCCGCGTCCTGGTAGCGGATCGTCAGGTCGGCCTGCGTGATCGGGTCGCCGCTGTTCGCCGGGCGCGTGATCGGCGGAAGAATCTGCTTCGCGTCGAATGCGTCCCAGAAGGTGCCGTCGCCCGTGAGTGCGTCCTCGACAACGATCTCGGTCGGCTTCGTGCGCCCGCCCTCGGTCTTCACCTCGGTGTCGAGCTGCACGACGACGTCCTGGCCCGCGGCGACGACGGCTGGGCCGACGCGCTTCGTGATCTTCGTGTCGATGCGCGGCGCGACGTAGCCGACCGTCGCACTGTCGGTCGCGGTCTGGGGTTCGAGCCCGTCGCGCTCCCCCGTCACGGCGATGACGTTCTTCAGGTTCGCCGTCTGCTTGCCGGGCGCGACGAACGACTCGGCCGAGCTCGACCCGAGTTCGTAGCGGATCTCGCTCGATGCGCCGGGCGCGATCGCGCCGGTGAACGTGAGCTCGAAGCCGGCAACGGTCTTGCCAGCTGCAGGCGCCGGCAGCGCTGCCCCCGCGTCGAGGCGGACGCGCTGGGTGGAACCGTCGGCGTACGTCCAGGTGAGTGTCGCGCCCGTCGCGCCCGCCGGCCACGCCGCAGCAGCGTCGGCCGTCGCGAAGCCCTCGAAGCGCAGGTCGTCTCCGAAGAATGCCTCGTGCGATCCGGCCGCGGGTTCGGCGATGGTCAGCGAACCGAGCTCAGTGCTCGCGGGTGCGTCACGGTTGATCGCACGCAGCACGACGCCGACGGTGTCGCCCGCGGTGATGCCGGTGAGCTGGCCGGTCTCTGCACCATCGGGCAGCGAGAAGAAGCGCTTCTGCGCGTCGACCCCGATCACTTGGGGCGTGACGGCGAACGGCGCTTCGGCGTCCTTCGACACCGGCTCCTGACCGTCGACCACGACGGTCGCACGGACGTCGTTCGTGAGCTCGAAGCCTCCCGCGAGCTCGGCGCCCGTGGTGCGGTGCTCAGCGCGCTGCGCCACCGCGAACTGCTGCGACGCGACCGTGCCCGGCGGGATCGATCCCGCATAGCTCAGTCGCACTCCGGCGATGTCAGCGTTCGGGATCGCCGCGTCCCAGGCCACCCAGTTCCAGGCGCCGTCGGCGCACCGGTACACCTCGGCGGTCGCCGACGTGACGCCGTCAGGAAGGTTCGTGGTGGGGTCTACCGGAGCAGTGAAGCCGGCGAAGTCGACGGAATTGAAGGGGTTCCCGGCCGGCAGCTCGGTCGCACCATCCGGCGCGAGCTCGGGTGCTGCGGGGTCCTGCAACCGCAGCTGCGTCGCGTGCACGTTGGACGCTTGAGTTCCGCGAATCTCGAGTGTGGACTGCGCGCCCGGCTGGTAGGCCTGCGCATTCGGAGTCCAGGACTTCTCGGGGCTAACGTCGATCCTGATCGGGTTATCGACCGCGATCACCGCGCTGTCGGCAGCTTGGAGCTCCTTCGCCCCCGCCTTCGCCGTGAAGGTCGCTGTGTTTGTGAGATCGCGGCGGAGGAGCGGGTCGTCGGCGGCGAGGCCCTCCGGGACCGTGAGGGTGTACTCGAGCACGCCGGTGTCTCTCGTCGACATGCCGAGCCCATCTGGGTTCGTCGCCCCGGTCTGCACCGGACGTTCGACTCCCACGCTGATCGTCCGTTCCGCCGGGGTCTGCCCGACGGTTCCGGCGACCGGTCCGTCAGGCGCCTGGCCGTCGGTGATGCCCGGCAGCGCGAGCGTGACGCCTGACGTGCTGCCGCCAACGAGCGCGGTGAGGCCGCTGAGCTGCCATCCCGCGAACTCCTCGGGGAGCACATCGGTAACCCGCACCGGCGCGTCCGCGTCGGCGTCGTTGACCCGGAACTCGACCCAGTACGTCACCGAATCGCCGGGCCGCAGATCTCGCACGGCGTCGACGTACTCGCCGTCGCCCTGCTTGATCTTCTTCGCCAACATGATTGACGCGCCCTCGCTCGCGACCGCCGGAACGGCGCCACTACTTGCGACGACTGCTGTGCCGACGAGCAGGGCGGTCAGCCCGCCCGCGAGCACCTTCGCCAGCGCGCGTCGCGCCTGTTGCCTGGCGCGACGCACCCCGAATGTCCCCAAATTCATGCGTATTCTCCCCTTGTCCACCGTGTGTCCCCACACACGGAAAGACCCGGCTCCTGGCACTCGGATGCTCCTTGGGGGGATTCCTGACAGGAGCCGGGCATCTAGTAACACGGCGAATCGGCCGAATCGTGACGCTCGGATGAAAAATAGTTGTTCGCGGCTCCAGAAACTCGCGGATTCCCAGCATCGTGATGGATACTGTCTGCGGGGATTCACACGCGCACTCGGTTTGGGAGACCGGATGCGCTGCACTCACGCGCGTTGGCGCGTTACGGGTGCGTAAGAGGGGGACTACTTGCGCAAGGAAGCACTCCGGCAGCGCGATGCGATGTCGGACGAGGAACTACTCGGTGTCTGCAGAGCGGGCGACGCGGAGGCGTTTGCCGCGCTCTGGGAGCGGCATAGAAGGGCCGGCCTCACCGCCGCGCGGAGCATCGCCCCGACGCTGGATTCCGAGGATCTCGTGTCGGACTCGTATCTGCGTATCTTCGAGCTCGTGCGGGCGGGCCGTGGCCCGACCGGCGCGTTCCGGCCGTACCTGTATCAGGTCATCAGGTCGGCGGCCGCGGACCGTTTCCGGTCGGGCGAGCAAGCAAGCGTCGAGCTCCCCGACATTCCAGACCTGCACGAGGCCGCTCCGTGGGAGGACAACGCGTTCGACCTGAACGCCGTATCCGAGGCGTTCGCGACGCTCGGGCCGCGCTGGCAGGCGGTGCTCTGGTACACCGATGTCGAAGGCATGCCACCACGCGAGGCAGCGAAGCTGCTCGGCCTCTCGGCGAACAGCACCTCCGTGCTCGCTGGTCGCGCGCGCGACGCGCTGAAGTCGGCCTGGGTCGAGGCCCACGTGAACCGCGAGATTGCCGACGGCGCGTGCCGGTTCACCCTCGAGCACCTCCAACGCTTTCAGCGAGACAAGCTCACCGCGAAGCTCACCCGCCAGGTCGAGGCCCATCTTGAGGAGTGCGAGTCCTGCAGGCGGGCGGCTGCCGAGTACTCGACGCTGAACCGCCAGCTCGGGCTCGTGCTCGCCTGGGTCAGCCTCGGCGGGGCCGGTGCCGCGGCGCTCGCGAGCCAGCTTGGGCTCGCGGCCCACCTCGGGGCGTCCGGCGTCGGTGCGGCCGCGACCGCTGCGGCCGCGGGGCACGGTGGAGCCGTCGGTGGCACCGCGAGCGGGGCCGCCGCTGGCGGGACGGCCACGGGTGCCACGTCGGCCGCGTTCGCCTCCGGACTCAGCAGCGTCGTCGGCTCGATCGGGATTCCGGCGGCAGTGGGGGGCGCGAGCCTCCTCGCCGCGGCCGCAGTCGGTGTCGGCGTTGCCGCATTCGCGCTCCCGAGCGTCCTCCAGCCGGCCCCGGAGCCGGTGCCGCAGTCGGAGGTCGGCACAGTCAGTACGGTCGCCGACGCCGGTCGTCCCGACGTCACCGCAGGTTCCACGGCCTCCGGCTCGAAGCCCGCGCCCGCCGCCGAGGCTGCTGCGAACCCCGGGACGTCACTCACCGTCATACCGCCGGCCGAGGCAGAGCCCGGCGTGCCGGGCGAAGCACTCCCCGAGGTCGTTGAAGAACCGGGGAGCTCGCCGGTCTCGCCCCCAGCGCCTGGGCCCGCCGAACCTACACCGGCGGTGCCGCCGGTCACGAAGCCGCCGGTTACGGTTCCGCCAGAGGTGGATCCGCCGAAGGTCGACCCGCCCGAGGTCGACCCGCCAGAGGTCGACCCACCGGAAGTCGATCCGCCCGAGGTCGACCCACCCGAGGTCGATCCACCAGAGGTCGACCCGCCAGAGGTCGACCCACCAGAGGTCGACCCACCAGAGGTCGACCCACCGGAAGTCGATCCACCCGAGGTCGACCCGCCCGGCACCGAGTGCCCGACGTCGTGGTGGCACCCGTGCAACTGGCCCCCAATTACCTGGCCGCCACACGCGAAACCGGGGATCGACGTCTCGGCGTTGCCCGCCGAGACGCACGGGGCAGTCGAAGCCGGCTGAGCCCGCCCGACGGCGCCGCTCAACGCACAACGCCCCTCCTGTCAGCCGACAGGAGGGGCGTTGTGTAGTTGCGGGTGGCCGCAGTTAAACAGTCACACCGGTGCGGATCGCGGCCTTAACCTCGGCGATCGCCTTGGTGACCTGGATCCCCCGCGGGCACGCCTCCGAGCAATTGAAGGTGGTGCGGCAGCGCCACACGCCTTCCTTGTCGTTGAGGATGTCCAGGCGGACCTGCGCGTTATCGTCGCGCGAGTCGAAGATGAAGCGGTGCGCGTTCACGATCGCCGCGGGGCCGAAGTACTGGCCGTCGGTCCAGAACACGGGGCACGACGTGGTGCACGCTGCGCACAGGATGCACTTCGTGGTGTCGTCGAAACGCTCGCGCGAAGCGATGTCCTGGATGCGCTCCTTACCGGGCTCGGCAGGGGTGTTCGCGACGAGGAACGGCTGCACCTCGCGGAACGACGCGAAGAAGGGCTCCATGTCGACGATGAGGTCCTTCTCGAGCGGCAGGCCCTTGATCGCCTCAACGTAGATCGGCTTCGTGACGTCGAGATCCTTCACGAGCGTCTTGCAGGCGAGGCGGTTGCGGCCATTGATGCGCATCGCATCCGAGCCACAAATGCCGTGCGCGCAGGAGCGACGGAACGACAGGGTGCCGTCGACGTCCCACTTGATCTTGTGGAGCGCATCGAGAATACGGTCCGTCGGATACATCTCGACGTCGAAGTCTTCCCAGTACGCGTCGCGGCCCGATTCCGGGTCAAAGCGGCGGATGAGGAGCGTGACGTTGAACGGCTTGATTTCTTCCACGGCGTTCTGGCCGGGTGCCTCAGTCGTGACAGCACTCATGGTTTAGTACTTCCTCTCCAGCGGCGGGTAACGCAACTCGCCCTGCTCGTCCTTCACCACGGTGACCGGCTTCCAATCCAGGCGGATGTGGTCCTCGGGGTTCGCCGAATGCGGGTTGCCCGTCAGGTAGGCCATCGTGTGCTTCATGTAGTTCTCATCATCGCGATCCGGGTAATCGTCGCGCATGTGCCCGCCGCGGCTCTCCTTACGGTTACGCGCCGTGTAGGTGAGCACCTCTGCGAGATCAAGGAGGAACCCGAGCTCGATCGCCTCGAGCAGGTCCGTGTTGTAGCGCATGCCGCGATCCTGCACGCCGACGTTCTGGTAGCGCAGGCGAAGATCGTGGATCACGCCGAGCACCTCGGTGAGCGAGTCCTCGGTGCGGAACACCTGTGCACCGCGGTCCATGGCCTCCTGTAGCTCGCGACGGATGTCCGCGACGCGCTCGGTACCGGTGCCGGTGCGGAAGCCCTCAACGAGCTCGCGGATCTCCTTGGCAGGATCAGCCGGCAGGTCAACGAACGATGCCGTCTGCGCGTAGTCCGCAGCGGCGTTGCCCGAGCGCTTGCCGAACACGTTGATGTCGAGCAGCGAGTTCGTGCCCAGACGGTTCGAGCCGTGCACCGACACGCACGCGCACTCGCCGGCAGCGTAGAGGCCGGGAACGACGGTGTCGTTGTCCATGAGCACCTCGGCGTCGACGTTCGTCGGGATGCCGCCCATAGCGTAGTGCGCCGTCGGGAAGACGGGGACGGGCTCGACGACCGGATCGACGCCGAGGTAGGTACGCGCGAACTCGGTGATGTCCGGGAGCTTCGTCTCGAGCACCTCGGCGCCCAGGTGGGTGCAGTCGAGGTACACGTAGTCCTTGTTCGGGCCGGCGCCGCGGCCGTCGAGCACTTCCTGCACCATCGAGCGGGCGACGATGTCGCGCGGCGCGAGATCCTTAATCGTCGGTGCGTAGCGCTCCATGAAGCGCTCGCCGCTCGCGTTACGCAGGATCGCGCCCTCACCACGTGCGCCCTCGGTGAGGAGGATGCCGAGGCCGGCAAGGCCGGTCGGGTGGAACTGGTAGAACTCCATGTCCTCGAGCGGCAGGCCCTTACGCCAGATGATGCCGACGCCGTCACCGGTGAGGGTGTGCGCGTTCGACGTCGTCTTGAAGATCTTGCCGAACCCGCCGGTCGCGAACACGATCGACTTCGCCTGGAAGACGTGCAGCTGGCCGGTCGCGAGCTCGTAGGCGACAACGCCCGCGGGCTTGCGGTCCTTGCCCTCGCCGGTCATCACGAGGTCGAGCACGTAGAACTCGTTGTAGAAGTTGATGCCGAGCTTGACGCAGTTCTGGAACAGCGTCTGCAGAATCATGTGGCCGGTGCGGTCAGCGGCGTAGCAGGCACGGCGAACCGCGGCCTTACCGTGATCGCGTGTGTGCCCGCCGAAGCGGCGCTGGTCGATCTTGCCGTCCGCCGTACGGTTGAAGGGAAGGCCCATGTTCTCGAGGTCGATGACCGCGTCGATGGCTTCCTTCGCGAGGATCTCAGCCGCGTCCTGGTCGACGAGGTAATCGCCGCCCTTGACAGTGTCAAAGGTGTGCCACTCCCAGTTGTCTTCCTCAACGTTGGCGAGCGCGGCCGCCATGCCACCCTGGGCAGCACCGGTGTGCGAACGCGTCGGGTAGAGCTTCGAGATGACGGCGGTTTTCGCCTTCGGCCCGGCCTCGATCGCGGCGCGCATGCCCGCACCGCCAGCTCCGACGATAACTACGTCGAACTGGTGATAGGTCACGCCGTCCTTCACGGTGACGTCTTCGCCCTCATGAGTGTTCGTGGTCACTGGATTCCTAACTTTTCCGAATTCTGTACGTCTCGTTGCAGGGCCGGTTACTGGGCCGAGCAGAAGGAGGCTACGAGCGCGGGATCAGCCCCGGCCGGGCACGGATCGAACGTGAAGATCACGAGCGTGCCGAGGAGGATGAGGAGTGCAGCGGACAGCCACACGAGCGTGCGGAGCACCTTGTTCAGGCGCGGGCGAACGACGTAGTCGTTGACGATCGTGCGCATGCCGTTTGCACCGTGGATGAGCGCCAGCCACAGGAGCAGCAGGTCCCAGACCTTCCAGAACGGGTTCGCGAGCTTGCCGCCAACGAAGCCGAAGTCGATTGCGCTGATGCCGTCGCCGATCATCAGGTTCGAGAAGAGGTGTCCGAACACGAGCACGACGAGCAGAACGCCCGACACGCGCATGTAGATCCAGCCCCACTTCTCCCAGTTGGTGTTCTTCTTCGCAGGGGTCTTCGCGCGGGGCGCGTCAATTGTCATAGCCATGATTATTCTCCGCCCTCGCTTAGTGGCTGAACACGTTCATCAGGTGGCGCGGCAGGAAGCCGGCCATCGTCACTGCCCACATCGCGATGACAACCCAGAACATCACCTTGTGGTACTTGGCGCCCTTGCTCCAGTAGTCAACGAGGATGATGCGCAGGCCGTTGAACGCGTGGAACACGATCGCTGCGACAAGCGCCGACTCGCCAAGGCCCATGATCGGGGTCTTGTACGCGCTCATGACCGCGTTGTACGCCTCGGGGCTCACGCGGATGAGTGCGGTGTCGAGCACATGCACGAGCAGGAAGAAGAAGATCGCAACACCGGTGATGCGGTGCAGGACCCAGGACCACATGCCCTCGTTGCCGCGGTAGAGCGTACCGCCGCGTTGGGTTTTCTTCTTCGCCGCTGGAGCGGCTTCAGCGGGTAGGGCTGACACGAGCTTCCTCCTTGGTCGTCACGCTGCAAAGTCCAGATTCTTTGAGGAAGCGCCCGATATGCGGGCACGCCACATTGCTGAGAATTCTCTGCGACTTCCATTATGGCACTCTCTCGGGGTGTCTCGAACACCTCGGCGCGCGTCGGGGATACACGATCCCCAACGGGCGGTGATTAGGCTGGCATCATGACCTCTCCAAACCCCGCGCTCGACAGGCTCACCTGCGTCATCCCTGCAGGCGGAGTCGGCTCGCGCCTGTGGCCGCTTTCCCGCGCAAACGCGCCAAAGTTCCTCCTCGACCTGACAGGCGCGGGCGACTCGCTGCTGTCCGCGACGTGGTCTCGGCTGGCCCCGCTCGCGCCCCCCGAGCGGATGATGGTCGTCACCGGAAACGCGCACCGCGAATCGGTGATCGCACAGCTTCCCGACATCCTCCCCGAGAATCTCGTGACGGAGAGCGAGCCGAAGGACTCGTCCGCTGCGATCGGCCTTGCGGCCGCGATCCTCGAGCTGCGCGATCCTGACGCGATCCTCGGCTCGTTTGCAGCCGATCACGTGATCCGGGGTGACGTGCTGTTTCGGCGCGCGGTCGCGACTGCTGTGCGCGCCGCGGACCAGGGATACATCGCGACGATCGGTATCCACCCGACGCACGCGGCGACCGGCTTCGGCTACATCTCCTGCGGCGAGGCACGCACCGACCTGTCGCCGTTCGACCTCTACGACGTCACCGAGTTCGTCGAGAAGCCGGACTCCGCGACGGCCGAGGGGTATCTCAAGGCTGGCGGCTACCTGTGGAACGCCGGCATGTTCATTGCGAAGGCGTCCGTACTGCTTGAACAGATGGCACTCTCGGAGCCCGAGCTCGTCGACGCCTTGCGCGAGATCGCAGCGTCGTGGGGCAAAAAGCGCGGCGCGGAGGTGCGCGAACGCCTCTGGCCGACCCTGCCGAAGATCGCCATCGACTACTCCGTCGCCGAGCCAGCCGCCGCGGCAGGCAAGATGGTCTGCGTCGCCGCCCACTTCGAGTGGGACGACGTCGGAGACTTCGCCTCGGTCGCGAACCTCCTGACCCGCGGCCGGCCGTCCGACCTCGCCGTGCTCGGTGACGGCGCCCAGGTGCTGTCGGACGCGTCGAGCGGCATCGTTGTCTCAGAGAGCGACCGCCTCGTCGCGCTCGTCGGGATGGAAGACGTCGTCGTCGTCGACACAGCGGACGTGCTGCTCGTGACGACAAAGGATCGTGCACAGGACGTGAAGCGCCTCGTCGAGCGGATGAAGGTCTCAGGCGGCGGCCACCTGCTCTAGGGCAGGCGCCCTCCACCTGCCCTCCTCTTTCCACGTGGCCCTCCCCCTACCCCTCGCCGCAGAGCCCCTTCCTCGCAGAATGACCCGATTCCAGCAGTAGGAATGGGGTGCTCGTGCAGGGTTGGGGCTGTTCCGCGACCGACCGGTCAGGCGGCGCGCGGCCCCGATAGAACGGTGCACGCAGCACCCCCGCGGCGACCGAGTAGACTGTCGGGGTGACTGAGCGTGTATTGATTAAGGACCTGGCCGCACGCGTTGACGGCCCCGTACGCGTATCCGGCTGGGTTGAGAAGGTACGCGACCAGCGGTACGTGCAGTTTGTCGTGCTCCGCGACGAGTCGGGCGCAGTGCAGCTCGTCAATGGCGGCGTGCTTCGCGAGCCCGACCCCGAGAACCCGCGCTCCGACATCCTCGTGCCCCGCACGACCACGATCTCCGAACTCACACACGGCACCTTCGTGACCGTCGAGGGTGAGCTGCAGCACAACGAGCGCGTCAAGCTCGGCGGCGTCGAGATTCAGATCGAGACCATCGAGGTCGTCACGAAGGCGCTGCCCGACAACCCTGTCGCCGACGACTCGAACATCGACGTTCGCCTTGACTGGCGATTCCTCGACCTCCGCCGCCCCGAGCAGAACCTCGTGTTCCGCGTGCAGACGACGTTCCTGCATGCGCTGCGCAATGTCTGGGTTGAGCGCGGCTTCATCGAGATCCAGACCCCGAAGCTCATGGCGTCGGCGTCGGAGTCTCGCGCTGAGCTCTTCGAGGTCGAGTACTTCGAGGGCAAGGCGTTCCTCGCGCAGAGCCCGCAGTTCTTCAAGCAGATGGCGCAGGCTGCCGGCTTCGGCGGCATCTTCGAGGTCGGCCCAGCGTTCCGCGCCGACCACTCGTTCACCTCGCGCCACGCAACCGAGTTCACCTCGATCGACACCGAGCTCAGCTGGATCGACTCCCATGAGGACGTCATGGAGATCCATGAGGAGCTCATCGTTGCGGGCCTCACCGCGGTCAAGGAGAAGCACGGCGAAGAGATCCAGAAGCTCTTCAACGTCGATCTGCAGGTTCCCTCACGCCCGTTCCCGCGTATCCCCCTCGCCGAGGCGAAGGAGATCGTGAAGGCTCGCGGCTACGAGATTCCCCGCGCCGACGCCGACATGGACCCCGAGGGCGAGCGCCAGATCGCCGCTCACGTCAAGGAAGAGTTCGGCTCGGACTTCGTGTTCGTCACGGACTACGACGTCTCGATCCGCCCGTTCTACCACATGCGCAGCGAAGAGAACCCCGAGCTCACCAAGAGCTACGATCTCATCTACCGCGGCACCGAGATCTCGACGGGCGCGCAGCGCGAGCACCGCATCGAGGTGCTCGAGGCGCAGGCCCGCGACAAGGGGATGGACCCGGCGGAGCTCGGCTTCTACCTCGACTTCTTCCGCTACGGCATGCCCGCACACGGCGGGTTCGGCATGGGCCTGAACCGCGTGCTCATGCTCATGCTCGAGCAGCCGTCGATCCGCGAGACGACGTACC
The DNA here is from genome assembly GCF_013409595.1 of Leucobacter aridicollis. Lineage (NCBI taxonomy): Bacteria > Bacillati > Actinomycetota > Actinomycetes > Micrococcales > Microbacteriaceae > Leucobacter > Leucobacter aridicollis. The sequence continues at coordinate 3,037,202 of NZ_JACCBD010000001.1, forward strand.
TGTTCCGCGGACCGAACCGCCTGCTTCCGTAGGCGATACCGAGCGGTAGCACCCCTGTTGAGGCCCCCATGCGCTACGCGCTGGGGGCCTCACTCAGTGTGCAGGTCGGGTTCGCGCCGGCGAGGCCCATGGTTGCGGTGGCGACGAGCCACGAGGATCGCCACCCGCCCGGACCGATGAAGCGGACAGCGACGGTGGAGGTGCCACCGAGCAGCCCCCCGAGGAGTCCGCCGCTCGCGACCGTCGAGTAGGCGGCCGGCGTCCCGGTGGTCGACACGTTGCCGAGCAGCGCGGAGGTGAGCGGCAGGAGGAGCCCGCCCGTCGAGTAGCCGAACTCGGCCTGGGCGAGCGTGTAGCCGGTCGCGGTGGCTGGCGCCCGCCAGTTCACGGTGACTGTGGGCGACAACCCGAGCGGTCCGGGCGTCGTGACGCACGCCGCCGTGCTGACCGGCGTGGGCACTTTCAGTGCGGTGAAGACCCCGCGCGCCGCCTCAACATCCGCCCACGCTGCCTCGGTCTCGTTTGCGCCAGGGGCGAGCCCGAGCAACAGGGCCAGTGGCAGCGCCGCCGCGAGCGCTCGGCGGAGGCCGGTCCGGGGCCGCGGTCTCACCGTTCAAACCTCCGTTGCCGCAGCGCGGCCACGCCTGAGGCTGTCGCAGCGGCGGCGAGACCGAGCGCGACCGCGCCGCCCGCGAGCAGCCACGCGGGCGGCGCCCCGCCGGTCTCCGGCAGCGCCGTCAGCGGCCCGGGCTCGGCGGTGACGACCTCGCTGCCGCCTGCCGCGCGGAGGGTGAGCGTGACCGTCCCGGCCGCGACCCGCGGAACCGTGGCCGCGATGAGGAACCACCGCTCGCTGTCGTTCGGGAGCACGGTGACGAGGCGCGGTGCGGCAACGGGGTCGATCGTGCCGTCGCCAGAGACCTGCGTCTCAGTGCCGGGGCACTCGCCGGCCAGCCACTCGGTGTCGCACTCGCGGACGTCGAGCCGAAGCCCCAGCGAGGCCGCCCCGGCGGCGTCGAGGGTGACCGACACTTCGCCGGGATCGGGCGAGTGCACCCGCACCCCCACCTGCCACAGCACCGGCACTGCCGGCCGCATCGTTCGCATCGCGACAGGATCGCCGATCGAGGTCAGCGTGATGTTGTTCCCCGCCGAAACGGCCCGCACCGCTGTCTCGCGGGGGTCGGGATCCAGCCCCGCTGCGAGGGCAGGAGCAGCGCCGAGCGGCCCGGCCGCGCCTCCGAGAGCGAGCGCTGCGGTGACGATGGCGACGCTCGCCACCGGAGCGGCGTGCCGCGGGCCCGACCGTTCGTCTTCGGGCTCGGTGGCCGACGCGCCACTCCCCCGCCCATCCCGTGGCTTCGGCCAGAAGGCCCACGTGACGAGTATCGCGGTTGCGACAGTCAGGAGCCCGAGGACCGCGGGGTTCGAGAACCAGACGATGAGCCGCGCGAGGTGCGGGATGGAGAACACGACGAGGCGCGCGGAGTTGAGGGTGTACGGCGCCGGATCATCCGTCTCGTTTGCGTCGCCTCGCATGGTGATCATCCGGGTTGCGCCCGTCCCCTCGACGCTTGTCACGCGGTGCGTCACCGGGAGCTGCCCCGGACGGTCGACGGTGAGCACGTCCCCCACGCGAATTTCGCTCGCCGGGATCTCGCGAACGAGCGCGGCGGAGCCGGCCGGGATTGTGGGCGACATCGACCCGGTCTTGAACATGATGATCGAGACGTTCATGAGCGTCCCGAGCAGCACGAGCAGCACGCAGAGCGCCCCGCCAAGCGCCGCGACGTTCAGCAGCGCGTTCGCTGCGACGCCGCGGACGCGCCGCCCGTTTCTCGTCATCCTGTGCCTGGTTCCTTTCCGCCTGCCGGCGCTCGCCCTCCTGGATCAGCCCCGTCGGCTAGCTCGTCGAGGTTCCCGTGAATGTCCAGGTCGCGGTCGCGTTCAGGCCCTGGGCCGCGTTGGGGGTGCCGTCGGGCAGGGTCACCGCGAAGCAGTAGGTCACTGGTGCGCCCGCGGCCGCCGCCAGCGCCTGCGTGTTGCCCGCTGCGGTCGAGAGCGCGCTGTCAGCGGCTACGACGACCGTCCCGGACGCGTAAGTTGCCGACGTGCACTGGCTCCCGGCGGGTACGGTGCGCACCCCGTACCTCAGGTACGCGCCGAGCCCGGTACCGGTGACCGTCGCGCCGCCGAGGGCGACGCTGCCGGGCACTGTGGTGTCGGCGGTCGTTCGCACGACGAATCGTGCGTACGTTGTCGTGCCCGGCGACATCGCGGTTGGCGAGATCGCGAACGAGAGCGCCGCGGGCGAAGCTGCCGGATGGTCGGCGAACGCCGTCGCATCCGTGGACCCCTGGATCCCGAACTTACTCGCGGCAAAGGTGCCCTGGGCGGTCTCGGTGTCGGTCCAGGCCGCGAGCGTCATGCTCCCGCCCACCCCGAGGACGAGCGCGCCAGCAAGGAGCGCACGCACTTTGGTGAATGTGCCGGTCGTGTCTCGTCCTCTCCGATGCGACCGCCGGCCGTCTCGCAGAGCCATGAGCGCTAGAGTGTCGCGCCAGACTCAGCGCTGAACGTCCAGGTGATCGACCCGTCCGCGCCCTGTGCAAGCGTGTCGTCCGCGACGACCCGGAAGCACAGGAATGCCGGTGCCGCGAGCGACGTGAGCTCGAACGTGGCCCCGTTAGCGTTGGTGCCCGCCGCGAAGGTGGTAGCGTCGCAGGTCGTGCTCGTCGTGTACACGTAGCTCGCGGTGGTGCCCGGAATCGCGTCGCTCACGTCCTGCGCGACGGTCACGTTCGCTTGGTAGGTCGAATCCTGGGTGAGGCGCACCGCGTAGCCGGCGTAGACCTGCGAGCCCGGTGCGAGGTTGTCAGCTCCGACGGCAAAGCTCAACTGTGCGGGATCCCCCGAGGTGGGATTGTCACTGAAGGCCGCCCCGTCAGTCGAGCCTTCGATACCAAACGTTCCGGTGCCGAAGACGCCACGTACCCACTCGTTGTCGGTCCACGCGGCGAGCGTAACTGCCGCGCCGACGCCGAGTACGAGGCCGCCAGCGAGCAGCGCCCGGGCTTTCGTCCAGCCGCGCCGCGACCGGACAGAATCTTCATTGTTTGCAGCAACCATGAGCAATACTCCCTTGTATCAATCACCCAGCCATCCCCATGATGGATTGCCCACATGCTACGTCAATCGATTGAATTTCAATAGTGTTCCTGAAGGGTCACTCCACCCACGCGCCGCGCGACAATCACCGTATCAATGGCCCGTACGCGGTCGCCTCGACCCGTCACCGCGTCACGCCTCTGGGCCTCGGCCAGCACGACAGTCCACGAGGCCGGGTCAAGGTCGAGGTCCGCGAGCTCACTGTCCGGCGTCGGGAACGAGCCTGGGGCGTGGTGATGCCCCGACTCTGAGCCTGCGGGTGAGGCATCCGGTGGCGCCCCGTGCGAGATCACCACGAGGTGACCGCCGGGCGTGACGTGGCGCGCGGCCGCGCGCAAAACGGCCGCGCGGGGCAGGTGCACGGGCGACTGCAGAAAGCTCGCCGTGACAAGGTCATACCGGTCGCCCGCGCCGGCACCCAGCGTCCGCTCGGCCCACTCCGCAAGGTCCGCGACCATGAACCGTGCGTCAACGCCGCGCGCCCCCGATTCCACTCGGGCGCGCGCTATCGCGGTTGGGGAGAGGTCGAGCCCGGTTGCATCCCAGCCACGCTCGGCGAGCCAGAGCACGTCGCCGCCCTCGCCGCAGCCGAGGTCGAGGGATCTCCGTCGCACGCGCGCAGCTCGCCCCTGCGAGCCAGCGCGCTCAGGCGCTTCGGTCGATCCTGATCCATCGATGTGCGCGGCGACGACCGCGGCCAGCGCGGCGTTGACTCGGCCCGACCACACCCGCTCGGTGCCGCCGTAGCGCTCCTCCCAGAACGCGACCGGATCCTGCTCGTGCCCGCTCACGCGCTCGCGCTCTCTGACGCGGCACCGGCGAGCGCGAAGTCCTCCTCGACGAGGGCGTAGTTCGCGGCTCCGCCCGCCCCGGCCCCCGCGCCCATCGCCATGGGGACGGTCGCCATGGGCGCGACGACGTTCCCGGCGGCCCAGACGCGCGGGTGGCTGGTGCGGCCGGTCACGTCGACGGTGATGAAGCTACCGAAGGGCGACTCGGTGCGCTCGAGGCCAAGCTCAGACAGGAAGCCGTCGTGCGGCCGCAGGCTGCCCGCAGTGAAGATCGCGTCGATGCTGTGCGAGGCGCCGCCCGACGTGGTGACGAGCAACTCGCCGGCTGACCCCGGGGCCACGGTAGCGACAGGGTCGCGCTCGACCCGCATGCCGCGGGCGGCGAGAGCGCGCTCGGTGCCGTCGTCGAGCCCTCCGAGTCCCGCGGCGAACACGGTGACGGTATCGCTCCACTGCCTGATGAGCTTCACCTGGTGCAGCGAGGCGGGCGAGGTCGCGAGCACGCCGAGGCGGCCGCCGCGCACCTCCCACCCGTGGCAGTAGGGGCAGTGCAGGACCGTGCGCCCCCAGCCGTCGGCGAGGCCTGGGATATCGGGGAGCCGATCACTGACCCCGGTCGCCACGATGAGGGCGCGGGCGGTGATCGCCATCGCCACGGGCGCGGGGTCGCCTTCCGCGGGAGCGCCTGCCCCATGCGGCAGTGCCTCGACGACGAGTGTATCGCCGGCGTCGCGCACGGTCACGACGTTCGCGGCGAGGAACTCCACCCCGTAGTCACTGGCCTCCGCGCGGCCGCGGTCGAGAAGTTCCAACGGGGGCGTGCCGTCAAGCCCGAGAACGTTGTGCATGTGCGTGGCGAAGCGGTTGCGCGGCGCGCCCGCGTCGATGACGAGGGTGCGCCGCAGCGACCTGCCGAGCGCCTGGGCGGCGCTGAGGCCGGCGGCGCCTCCGCCAATGACGATCGCATCGAAGTCCGTGGTGTTCATGCGTCCATGCTCCAACACGGTATGCGACAATGGCAATGAGTTTTGCACTATCGGCAAGATGTGTATCGTCGCGACGGGAGACAGCCATGGAAGAACTCGGTCAGCTCGGACCCCGCCTGCGCGCCGCACGCCAGGGCCGCGGCTGGACGCTCGACGACCTCGCCAGCCGGGCAGGCATGTCGGTGTCAACCCTGTCGCGCCTGGAATCGGGAAAGCGCCAGGCAAGCCTCGAACTGCTGCTGCCGCTCACCCGGCAGCTCGGCATCCGGGTGGACGACCTGCTTGCGCCGGCGACGCGCGACCCGCGAGTGCACCGCACCCCGGTCACCCGCGGCGGGATGACGATCGCCCCGCTCACCAGGACCGAGTCAGACGTGCGCGCGTTCAAGATCACGTACAGGCCCGATGCGCCGGCGCGCGAGCCGCAGGTGCACGACGGCCACGAGTGGCTCTACGTGCTCTCGGGCGAGCTCAGCCTCGAGCTCGGCGAGCAGCGGCTCACGCTGCTGCCTGGCGAGGCCGCAGAGTTCGACACGATCGTGCCGCATCGCATGCGCGCGGCGGGGCCCGGCCCGGCCGAGGTCATCAGCATCTTCAACGCCGCCGGCGAGCGCGTCCACGTGCACTCACCGGCGGACGAACAGGCCTCAACCGAGCGGGCTTCAGCCGAGCAGGCCGCGGGCGAGATACGCTCGGAGCATGGGCACACAGACTGACCACATCATCGTCGGCGGCGGCATTATGGGGCTCTCGGCAGCCTGGCAGCTCGCGCGACGCGGCGAGCGCGTCCATCTCATCGAGCAGTTTGACCCGCACCACGCGCGCGGCGCCTCGCACGGCTCGACGCGCAACATCAACAACGCGTACCACGAGGAGTTCTACCTCGACCTGTTCGACGAGGCGTTCGCGCTCTGGCGGGAGCTCGAGGCGGGCGCGGCAGAGCCACTCCTCGGGCTCCACGGGCTCGTGACCCAGGGTGACGAGGCCGTCGTGCTCGCGGCGCACGAGGCCCTCGTCGGCCGCGGCGCCGACGTTGCGCTCCTCACCCCGGCTGCGGCCGCCGAGCGCTGGGCGGGCATGCGGTTCGCGGGCCCCGTGCTCCTCGGCAGGCAGGCCGGTGTCGGGTACGCGGCCCGCGCCCTCGACGCGCTTGAGGCTGCCGCCGCGGGCGCCGGAGCGACGATCGAGCGGCGAGCGCGGGTGCGCGGCATCGACGCCTCGGCGGCCGGGGTGCGCGTCAAGGTCGAGGGAGCGGATGGTTCCGTGCGCACGCTCGCGGCGGGATCAGCGATTGTCGCGGCGGGCGCCTGGTCAGGATCCCTGCTCGATGGCCTCGTCGACCTGCCAACGCTCACCGTCACCGAGGAGCACCCCGCGCACTTCACCCCGCGCGACCCGGCGCACATCTGGCCGTCGTTCAACCACATGTTCACGCCCGCCCAGCTCGATGAGCGCGGCGGCAACGTGTACGGCATGCCAAGCCCGGGCGAGGGCGTCAAGGTCGGCCTGCACGCGGTCGGCCACGTCGTCGATCCGGATCAGCGCACGTTCGCCCCCACTCCCGAGGTACGGGCGGCGGTGCGCGAGCACGTCATCGAATGGTTCCCCGGCCTCGATCCCGACACCGGCGTCGAGATGAGCTGCACCTACACCTCGACCGCGTCAGGACGCTTCGTGCTCGACCGCGTCGGGCCGCTCACGATCGCCGCCGGCCTCTCGGGGCACGGGTACAAGTTCGCGCCGGCCATCGGTCGGGTTCTCGCCGACGCGGCGACCGGCGCCGCGCTCCCACCGGCGGAGTTCAGGCTCCCCGCGCACGGGATCGGTACGCCCGAGGCGTCATCCCCAGCACGGCCGTAAAGTCGCGCGTGAAGTGCGCGTGATCGGCATACCCGGTCGCCGCGGCGATCTCAGCGATACTCGCAACCGCTCCCCCGGCGGCATCGGCCGGCGCTTCAGCGCGCAGCCGCTCGGCAGCTTCCTGGAGGCGCCGCCGCTGGATCATCGCGTGCAGTGAGAGCCCAAACGCACGCACCGCGATCCGCTGCAGCGTGCGCGTCGACGCGTGGAGCTCGGCGGCGAGCTGATCGACGCGCGTGATCTCCGGCTGCTGGAGGAGCACGGCAAGCCGGTTAGCGAGCAGCCCGTCGGCATCGGGCTCGAGGAGCCTGTCTCGGAGCCACGCTGTCACTGCCGCGACGGCCGCGCCCCGACGGTCGTCTCCCGGCCTCGCCGACTCCATAGCACCCGCGACCGAGGCCAGCAGCGCCGGCTCGGCGAGAGTGCGCGCGCCGTCCCGCAGCCCGGCAGGATCCGGCGCGAGCGCGGGCACTGCCGCCGGCTTCAGCAGCGCGCCAACCGCCCACCCGGCTCCCTCAAGCACCCGGCTCGATCGCCGAGTCGGTGGCCCGACGAGCGTCACGCCCGTGGGCTCAACGACGAGGTTGCATGCGGGGAACGGCAGAATCTCCTGGGTGATCGTCACGCCGTCTGGCAGCCGCCACTCGGGAATCCAGAACCAGGTGACCCACTCGCTCACATCGGCTGGCGCAGCCACCCGATGAAACTCGGGGAGGCGCTCGGGGTAAAGCACTCCCCTGCCGCCGTCGACGTCCATCCTGGCCTCCCCTCCCGCGGCGCACCTGTCACAAATGTACAAGCCGGCGAAGCCTGCGCGACCCTACGCTTACTGCATGACCACCACCGAATTCCCCGCCGCGAACGGCGAGCACACCACCAACGGGCGCCCAAACGGCGCCACCAGCCTGACGCCGTTCATCGCGATCCCGGGGGCCCGCGAGGCGATCGAGTTCTACCGCGACGTCTTCGGCGCACGCGTGATCGACGTCACCGAGATGGGTGGGGCCGTCGTTCACGCCGAACTCGCCTTCGAGTCCGGCCACCTGCAGCTCGGCGAGCCCTCGCCCGACTATCGACTCGTCGCACCGCCAGTCGGAGACGACGACTGCTACTCGCTCGGGCTCTACGTCAGCGACGCCGACGCCGTCGTCGAGCGCGCCCTCGCCGCCGGGGCGACGCTGCGCGAACCACTCACGAACTTCGTATCGGGCGACCGATTCGCGAGCGTCCGGGACCCCTTCGGGGTGCGCTGGTCGGTGATGACCAGGATCGAGGACCTGTCGGACGAGGAGAGCGCGGCCAGGGTCCGCGAATGGAGCAAGTCGTTCGGGTCGTAGGCCGGTAAGGCGGTCTACAACTGCGGCGGGCGGGCCGCCGCAAGCAGGAAGGTCGGGTCTGGCCTTCCTTGCAGACCCGACCTTCGGCGCCGCTAGGCTCTCCCGTACACCTCGCCCGGAATCTCGACTGTTGCCGTCTCAAGGTCCTGCTCTTTCAGGAGCGCTACCCCGCGAGTTTCCGGTATCGAAATGACCGTTATGATTCCTACGACGCCGACGGCGGCCAAGAAGTACCCCGGTACGAGCATGTTTCCCGTGCTGTCGAGGAGCCAGGTCAACACGTATGGGGCCGTTCCGGCGAAGAGAGCCGCCGTCACCGCGTACGCAATCGAGAGTCCAGTCTGCCGCGTGCGCGTCGGGAACAGCTCAACGACGGTCACGGCATGTGTTCCGAGGATAATCGCAAGAATGAGCGCCAGCCCAAGTGTGGATACGAAGGACGCCCACGATGCCCCTGATTGCATGAGGAGGAAGAGCGGAACCGCGAGCAATGTGAGTGCCACGGCAGCAGTCATCAGCACGGGCTTTCGCCCGAGTTTGTCCGACGCGATGCCGGCGAGCGGAACCACAATGAGCCCGAGCGCCGAGGCAAGCGTCGACAGCAGGGCCGCACGGCCAGCGTCAAACCCGATATAGACCTCTTGGTAGGTCAGCAAATACACGAGCACAACGTAGAAGGTCACGTTCATGAAGATTTCCATGCCGCAGGTCTGAATGAACTCTCGCCTATTCCGCTGGAACACCTCGCGAACGGGAGCGTGAGAAACCGTTTCGAGTTCCTTGAGCTGTTCGAACTCTGGGGTGTCTTCGATCTTCCGACGAATGTACAACCCGATAAAGCCAAGTGGAACAGTGATGAGAAACGGTATCCGCCATGCCCAGTCGATGATTTGTTGAGGATCGAAGACGACGTTGAGCAGCACAACAGTGAAAGAGGCGAGGAGGAAGCCGAGTAGGCTGCCAAACTCGAGCCAACTTACCCCGAACCCCCTTCGATTTGCGGGTGAGAACTCGCCGAGGAACGCGGCGGCACTACCGAACTCACCGCCCGCGGCGAGCCCTTGCACGACTCGAGTAGCGATCAAAAGGATCGGCGCGGCGATCCCGATCGAGCTGTACCCCGGAAGCAAGCCCAGAACAAGTGTTGCAAGTGCCATCGACAGGATCACGATGGACAGTGTCTGCTTTCGTCCAAGCCGGTCTCCGAGTCGGCCAAAGATCACCGCTCCGATGGGACGGACTAGGAAGGACACCGCGAAGACCGCGAACGCCGCGAGTAGACCTGACGAACTATTACTCTCCGGGAAAAACACGACGGCAATTGTGCCTGCGAGGTACGCGTAGACAGCCCAGTCGAACCAGTGCACCAGCACACCAATCGATCCCGCTACGACGCTTTTTCGAAGACTCTTTTGGTCCACGAGATCGCTGATTTCATGGACAGGCGATTCTGTCGACATTGACTTCTCCTGCTTCATTTGTGGGTTGAGGGTTGTGTCAGATGGTGTGGGCGCGGGAGCGCGCCGCGTCGAGCGCAGTCCACGCGAGGGCCGTCGCCCCGTCCCGAAGTGTGCGTTCCGCTGTCTCGCCGACGCAGGCGTCGGCGAAGGCGGCCTGATGGTTGCTCGCGGTGCCGCCAACCCCGATGTACGGATGGATCGCATTCACGAGTTGGGAGACGTTCCCCATGTCAGTGGACGCACGGTTCATGGTGACGTCGGCGGGGTTGGCGTCGAAGTTTCGCCCGAGTGCGAGCGCGTTTTCCCGGTACCAGGCGAGCGCCTCGTCGTCGGTGCGCATCTCTGCGTAGCGCTTGCTCTCGGGCGTCACGGTGAGTTTCGCGCCCGTCGCGAGTGCACCGGCCTCAAAGCACTTCAACACGCGCTCCTCGAGCGCGATGAGCTCCGCGGTGGTCTCCGCGCGCACGTACCACCGGCCTTCGGTGCGCTCCGGGATCGCGTTCGGGGCCTCCCCACCTCGGGTCTGCACGCCGTGCACCCGAACGCTCGAAGGGAGCTGCTGCCGGAGCAGCGCGATCGCGAGCTGGGCCACGAGGAAGGCATCGTTCGCGTTCGTGCCGCGCTCGGGGTACGCCGCGGCGTGTGCGGCCTGGCCGACGTACTGCACGTGCCAGTGCGTCACGGCGAACGGCTTGGCCTCAGCGACGTCCACCGGGGCGGGGTGCGCCATAAGGGCGAGGTCGAGGTTGGCAAATGCGCCACGCTCGAGCAGCTCGATCTTGCCGCCCCCGCCCTCCTCCGCGGGGGTACCGACAACCTCGACCGCGATGCCGAGTTCATCGGCCACGGCGGCGAGCGCGATCGCGCCGCCTACCGACATCGCCGAGATGAGGTTGTGCCCACAGGCGTGCCCAAGCCCTGGGAGCGCGTCGTACTCGGCGAGAAACCCGACGGTGAACCGCGCGGCCCGCTCCGGCAACCGCACCGCGCGAAACGCGGTCGCAAGACCGAGGTAGGCGCGTTCAATCTCGAAGCCGTGGGCCTCTAGGACGCCGGAGACGGCCGCGGCCGAGCGATGCTCCTGCCAGCCGAGCTCGGGGTCGTCGTGCAACTGGTTCGATAGCACGACAAGTTCGGGTTCCACGGCTCCGACGGCCGCCGCGATCCCAGCTTTCAGCGCGTCACTCGTCACCGGGGACTCCGTACGACGGGGCAGCGGCCGGGTTGAGCCCGCGGTGGGTGTAGTCGTCGCGCTGCGGCAGCCACTCTGCCAAGACGCGGCCGAGCGTCTCGACCGGGGCGTCGTCCCAGTCAACGCGCAGATCGGTGACGCGCCATCCGGCGTCGCTCACCACCGCGAGGCCTGCCGAATGGATCGGGCCAGCCTCGCCGCCGGCCGCGAGCGCGGCTTGCAGCGCGGCGAACAGGCGCTCCTCAATCCGTCCCGTTGCCGCAACTGCAGTGTCGACGAGCGCGTCGAGCACCTCGAGCGAGGCAAGCATGTTGCCGCCGGCGACCGCGTTCTCACGGCTGGCGGCGCCGAAGATGCCGAGCGCCTTTCCCCCGGAGAAGACGGCGGGCCGGCCAGCGCTATCAAGCACGAGCAGTTGCCGGTAGTCGATGGTGGCCGGGTCGGCTGCGGAGACCACTGCATCGAGCGCTTCCTGCGCGCTCGCACCAGTGCGGAGTTCGGCGAGCAATGACTGCCCGAGTCTGGGATCGGTCACGTTCTGTGAGTGCGCACCGCCCACGCCGTCGGCGAGGTTGACGCAGCGCGCCGCGACAGCGGGAGACGACGAGGCGATGACCGAACCGAACTCGCCGGTCTCGGCGTCACGAAGAATCAGCGAGAGCGTCATGCCGCGTCCGCCTCCGAGATCACGGCGGTCGCGTCAATCTCAACGAGCCATTCTGGGCGTGCGAGGGCCTGAACGACAATGCCGGTCGACACCGGATAGACGCCCTTCAGCCACGTGCCCATGGTGCGATACACGTCTTCGCGGTACCGGGGGTCAATGATGTAGACGGTCACCTTGACGATGTCAGCGAGGCTGCTGCCTGCCTCTCGGAGGAGCATGTCGATGTTCGACATGGCCTTCTCGGTCTGGGCCACGACGTCGCCAATGCCGACGGACTCGCGAGTTTCGAGATCCTGACCGATTTGCCCGCGCAGGTACACGACCCCGTTCGCGACAACCGCCTGGCAGAGGTCATTGTCGAGGTTCTGCTCCGGATAGGTTTCCTTGGTGTTAAACATCCGCAGGCGCGTGTGCGTTGGCTCCGTCACAGGATCTCCTCGTTGAGTGGGGGTCTTCGTTCTCCAGCCAATTGTCGAGAGAATCCGAGTATCTGTAAAATACTCAAAACAAAGATAGGGTATCTGGAAAACAGATCGATCCGTCGACGCGAGAAGGAGACAGGCAATGGCGCAGCGTTTTCCGCTCACCCTCACGCAGCTGAGTTATTTCGCGGCGTGTGCGAAGGCGTTGAACATGACGGCAGCGAGCCAGGAGCTCCACGTTGCCCAATCAGCAGTATCCACGGCCGTCGCGCAGCTCGAACGGTCGCTCGGGGCGACGCTCTTCATCAGACAGCATTCCAAGGGGTTGATCCTCACCGCCGCGGGCGAGTCGCTGCTTCGCGATACCCAGCGGCTCTTCGGGATGCTGTCGGAGACAATCGACACGATCCAAGCAGATCGCGACGACCTCACTGGCCAGATCACCATCGCGAGCTTCCATACGCTCACCCCCTTCTTGATCCCACCCCTGCTGCACCGGCTGAGGGAGCGCCACCCAAACCTCGCCGTCTCCGTCAGGGAAGGCGACTACGAGCAAAACCTCGCGGACCTGCGCGGGGGCCGCGCAGAGGTCGCCATTACCTACGCGCTGAGCAACGCCGACGGCGTGGCCCAGGAGGTCGTCGGGCACGCGGCTCCGCATGCGGTGCTCTCCACCGATCACCCACTCGCCAGCCGCGCATCGGTCTCGCTCGCCGAACTCAGCAGCGAGCCCTTCGTATTGCTCGACCTGCCGGACAGCAACGACTACTTTCTGAGCCTGCTCGCGACGGCGGGTGTTTCCCCCGAGGTCCGCTACCGCACGAAGAACTACGAGGCGGTGCGGTCGTTCGTCGCCATGGGGCTCGGGTTCTCGATCCTCAACCAGCGCCCGCGCACCGCCGCGACCTACGCGGGCAACAGCATCGCAACCGTCGAACTCAGCGGCGACGTTCGCGGCCTCGACGTCACGATCGCCACCCTCGCTCAGGTCGAACAGACCGCGCGGTCCAAGGCCGTGAAGCAGGCGCTCGTAGATTTGCTCGCCGAAGACGGGGCGACCGCGACCGAGTAGCCGCCGGACAGCGGCTCATTCATGCGTTTTTCCGATAACTCGTCAGGGTTCAATCTATTTCCCTGATCCAATGCTCCGCGAATGTGTATTGGCTTCGCTCGCTACCCCTGCGGTTTGCTAGGTGCGTCGAAGGTCGCCGCCCGCGCGACCCGGCAGAGAGCAGCCGAACGGGAGTACGCCCCGATCCGGGCGCTCCGCACCCCACACTTCTACTCGAGCGGAGAGAAACTATGTCAAGCCCTGAACCCGAGGTCACCGAGGTCCTCGTCGTTGGCGGCGGCCAGGCCGGCGTGGCGATGAGCGAGCACCTCACCCAGCGCGGGATCGACCACATCGTCGTCGAACGAAACCGCGTCGCCGAGAACTGGCGCACCGCTCGATGGGACTCGCTCGTCGCAAATGGTCCGGCCTGGCACGACCGCTTCCCAAGCATGGCGTTTGAGGGCGTCGCAGCTGACGAGTTCGCGCCGAAAGACGCCGTCGCCGACTACCTCGAGGCCTACGCGAAGGCGTTCTGTTCCCCCATCCGCACGGGGGTGAGCGTGACCTCCGTACGCCGCAACGAGCACGGCGCTGGGTTTACCGCACACACCTCGGAGGGCACCATCACCGCCCGGTACGTCGTCGCCGCAACCGGCGCGTTCCAGAATCCAGCGATTCCGCCCCTCGTCCCAGACGACGCCCCGCTCACTCAGATCCATTCGAGCACCTACCGAAACCCCGACCAGCTTCCCGCCGGTGGCGTGCTCGTCGTCGGTGCGGGCTCCTCCGGCGTGCAGATCGCCGCGGAGCTGCGCCGCGCGGGCCGCGAGGTGACGTTGGCGGTCGGACCCCACGATCGCCCACCGCAGCGCTACCGCGGCCGCGCATTCGTCTGGTGGCTCGGCACCCTCGGCCTCTGGCAGGCGGCAGCCCCGGCAGCGGGATCCGAGCACGTCACCATCGCCGTGAGCGGCGCCGACGGAGGTCACACCGTCGACTTCCGCGACCTCGCCGCAGACGGCATCCGTCTCGTCGGGCGCGCGAGCGGCTACTCCAATGGAACGCTCACGTTCGACGATGATCTGGCCGCCAACATCGAACGCGGCGACAGCAACTACCTCGCCATCCTGCAGGCGGCCGACGCCTACATCGCGCGAAACGGACTCGATCTTCCCGAGGAGCCCGAGGCGCACAACCTCGGACCGCTCCCGGCCGATGCGCTCGACCCCATCCGCGAGCTCGACATTGCCGCCGCCGGCATCACCTCGATCGTCTGGGCGACGGGGTTCAAGAGTGACTACTCGTGGCTCCAAGTCGATGCGCTCGACGAGCGCGGCCTCCCACGCCACCAGCGCGGCGTGTCCTCAGAGCCCGGCGTCTACTTCCTTGGCCTCCCCTGGCAGTCGAGCCGCGGATCCACCTTCATCTGGGGCGTCTGGCACGATGCAAAATATCTCGCGGACCAGATCGAGATCCAGGACTCGTATCTCGGGTACGACGGCGACGGGGTGCCGTGGAACTTTGTGCCGAAGGCGCCAGCCGCCCGCGCCGTCAACGCGTAGCGGCACGCACCGAGCCCGGGCCCCTGTCTCAGCCAGTGACTGGCTGCCTCCGGGGCCCGGGCTCGGTGCGTATGGCGGGCGCGCTACAGCATGATGAGGCTGATGACCCAGACCGCGACGAACGCGGAAACACCCTGGATGAGCGTCGCCGGCGTGAGCGTGCGGTAGGCCGTCGCCGTCGGGATGCGACTGAACTGCGACACCACCCAGAAGTACGAGTCGTTTGCGTGCGAGACCACCATCGCGCCCGCGCCAATCGCGAGCACCGACAGCACCGCACCGATGTCGCTGCCGAGCCCGAGCGCCGGCAACAGCGGCAGCATCATCGCAGACGTGGTCACCATTGCAACGGTCGACGAGCCCTGCGCGGTCTTCAGCGCCGCGGACACGATGAACGGCACCGCGATGCCGATGCCGAGCGTCGCGAGGTTGTCGGCGAGGAACGTGGTGATGCTGCTCTTGCCGAGCACTCCACCGAACGCCGCACCTGCCGCGGTGATCATGAGGATCGGCGCCGAGATCGTGATACCGTCGGCGATCTGCGTGTTGAACCGCTCGAGCTTGCCGTTGCCGCGCAGCAGGAAGATCGCGGAGATGAGCCCGAGGGCGAGCGCCACGACGGGAGTGCCGATGAAGTTCAGGGTGGCCGCGAGGCCGCCCTCACCAAACGGCAGGCCGGGGAGCTTCGCGATCGACGCGAGGCAGATGAGCAGGATCGGGATCAGGATCGGCAGGAACGCGACGAAGCCATTCGGGAGCTTCCCGTAGGCGGCCTTGAGGTCCTCGTAGCTCTCCTCGACCTCGCCCTCGGGGAGCGGGAGCAGCTCGATGTCGCGCTTCAGGAAGGTGTTCGCGTAGAGGAGCGCGGCGAGCGCGGAAACTGCTGCGACGATGAGGCCGAGGCCGATGAGGAGGCCCAGGTGGGAATCGACCTCGAGGTTCGCGGCGGCCGCGAGCGGGCCGGGAGTCGGCGGGACGAGCGTGTGCGTGGCGTACAGACCCGTCATGAGCGCGATCGACATCGCGACGAGCGAGACGCCGGTTCGCTTGGCGATGGCCTTGCGCAGGGAGTTCAGGATCACGAACCCCGAGTCGCAGAACACGGGGATCGAGACGATGTATCCGATGACCGACATCGTGAGCGTCGGGAAGCGCGTTCCGATGAGCTTAATGAGCGCATCAGCCATCGCGATCGCCGCGCCAGATCGTTCGAGGATCACCCCGATCATCGTGCCGAACAGGATGACGAGGCCGATGTTGCCGAGGGTCTTCCCGAAGGATTCGGTGATCGTCGGAATGATCTCCTCGACGGGGAGCCCGAAGGCGAAGGCGCCGATGAACGCTGCGCCGAGCAGGGCGAGGAACGGAGATATCTTGAACTTGGCGGTGACCAGGACAATCCCGGCGACCAGCACCAGTAGCACGATGAGATCGAGCACGGTTTCTCTCTTTCTTGAATGACGACTGTGTCAGTGTGGTGGGTCGCCCGACGGCGGTGTCAGGCGGTGGGGTTGCGGGGCATCGCGAGCGCGACAACGTGTGCCGCCGTCTCGGAAATGCGGGCTTCGGTGTCGGCGACGAGCTCGGCGAGAGCTGCGGGTCCGGGGGCGATCGAGAACGCGGCGGTGATGCCCGCGGCCCGGCCCTCGGCTGCGGTGAGCGCAACAGAGCCGGCGATCACGACGAGCGGCACAGCGGTGGGCCGGGTGCGCGCGACAAGGTCGACGACCTTGCCGTTTGTCGATTGGCTATCGAGCTGCCCTTCGCCGGTGAGCACGAGCGTGGCGCGAGCAAGGAGGTCTGGAAGCCCGATTGCTTCGGACACGAGATCCGCGCCGGCGACGGTCTCTGCGCCGAGCAGCGCGACCGCGGTGAGGGCGATGCCGCCCGCGGCGCCAAAGCCTGGCCGCTCGGTGTAGGCGCTCGCGGGCAGGCCGTTACGCTCCGCGAGCACTGTCGCGAGCCGTGCGAGCCCGGCGTCGATCACCGCAATATCACTCGCCCGTGCGCCCTTTTGCGGGCCGAACACAGCGGCGGCGCCCTCGGGTCCGCAGAGCGGGAATCCGACGTCGACGGCGATCTTCCACGTCGCCGCGCTGGCCCTCGGATCGAGCCCCGACGTGTCGATCGTCGTGATCGAACCGAGCCCGGCCGCACCCGGCTGCACGTCAACACCAGCGGCGTCAAGGAACCTGACGCCGAGCGCCCGCAGGATGCCGGTGCCTCCCTCGCTCGTCGCCGAGCCGCCGACGGAGAGCAGGATCTCGGTCGCCCCGTAATCGAGCGCGTCGAGCACGAGCTGTCCGACGCCGAACGTGTCGGCGTCGAGCGGTCGCAGCGGCTCGTCGCTCACCCAGGGCAGCCCGTTGGCCTCAGCTGCCTCAATGATCGCGGTCGCCCCGTCTGTGCTCACGCCGTATCTGGCAGTGCGCGGTCGGCCGAGCGCGTCGAGCACGCGAGCATCACGAGCCCCGACACCCCAGGCGGTGAGCAGGGCGTCGAGCGTCCCCTCCCCGCCATCGGCGAGCGGAATCTCGACATACTCCGCTGCATCGCCCCAGACGTCGCGAGCCCCGGCAATCATCGCGCGCGCGGCCGCGTCGGCAGGGCAGCTCCCCTTGAACGAGTCAGGGGCTGCAACAATCACGGGGCGTTCTTTGCCGGGCATGCGTTTCAGCATAGGAGCGGCGACGACTCCCGAACAGGTGCGAAGCGCACCGTAACTCACACACCGTGGCGCAACAGGCAGTGCATTCTGCACCGCGCGCGTCGATGGAGTAGGTCAGCGCGCGCTGGCGCCCGTCTCCCCCACAGCCCGCTGGGCTGCAATCGCCAGTGCGAGCACCGCCGCCTGCTCCGGAACGCGCAGGTCAAACCCCGTCCGCTCGGCGATCGCCTGCAGGTGGCGGCGGACGGTGTTTCGATGCGTGAAGCCTGACCGCGAGAGCTCGGCAGCGTTCCCCACCGCGAGGTACGCGCCGAGTGTCTCGCGCTCGGCGGCGCTCAGCCCCCGCAGCACAGCCATGAGGCTCTCGGCGACCGGCGCGGGCAGGTGCGCCGCCGCAAGGTGCAAGAGATGGGAGCTCGCCGCCCGCACGCCGGGCGCGTTCCACAGCTTGCGCTGCGCCGACAGCGCAGCGAGTTGACTCGCCTCGAGCGCGAGCTGCGCATCGCTGCGACACACACTCCCGAAGACGAGCGCCGTATCCGGCAGGAGCTCACTGATTCGGCCGGCGAGCGCGGCGCCAGGGTCCGTCCGCCCGTCGGCAGCGCGCTCGGCGTCGCTCGCAAGCACCCACAGCACGCCCCGCAACGCACCGACGACAACGTGGGGGCCGAGGGCAGACCGCAGCCTTGCGACCCGCGCGGAGTCGAACGCCGCCACGCCGGCAGCCGTCGCCGCGGGCACCATCCCAGCGACGAGCGCCCACGGGCCCACCAGGGCGGGGCTGCGCTGGCGGAGCGCGCCGATCGCGTCGAGCGGACGCGAGCCGTGCACCAATCGCGCCAGCACGTCGCGGTCCGCCGCGTCCCTCCGGGACTCGCCCGCAAGCTCAGCCTCGCGCTCGAACAGCAGTGCAATGGTGAGCACGAGCACGGGGGCGAGCGACTGGACCTTGGCCGGGGTCCCGGTGACGCCGACGACCCCAATCACCGTGCCGCGGTATTCGAGGGGAAGGTTCACACCAGGCCGTTCCCCGGAGCGCACCGTGTCCGCGAACACGCTCACAGCCTCGTTCGTGGCGGCGGCCTCGCGTGCGCCAGGGTGCAGGGTGCCCACGCGCGCGACGTCGCTCGACGCGATAATGAAGCCGTGCGCGTCCATCAGGTTCAGGTTCTCTTGAATCGCCGGAGCGAGCTCGTCGACAATGCGCTGTGCGAGCGCCGAGCTCAGGTGAATCTGCTGCGGCCGCGACTCCGCGGTCACGGGCTAGACCTCGAAGTCGACCCCGGCACGACCCGCGGCGCGCTCCTTGACGAGCGCGACGACGGCGAGGTGGTCGGGGTGGGTTGCATAGACGTCGAGCGCAGCCTGGTCCTCGTGGTCACTGACGAGCACGAGATCCCAGTTCGCATCGACGTTGTACGCGTTGAGGTGCACCTCGAGCGACAGGATGCCTGGCACGGTCTGCGGGAGCGGGCGGAGCGCCTCCGCGATCTCCGTTGCCTGGCGCGCCCGGTCCTCCGGGGTCTCGCCATTCATCTTCCAGCTCACAATGTGGCGTACAGTCACGAGGTCTCCTTCAATCAGTGCGGTGTGCCGCGCGACCCGAGTGGTCGCGCGCGACGTGTGGTGGCAGGCGGCGGCCCGCCGGGCCAGTCAGCGACGCCAGAACGGCTTCTTGCTCCCGGCGGCCCGCCGAACCGCAGTCTCGAATTTCTCCGCGTCAACGTGCCAGATCGCATGGCGCTTGTCACCGATGCGCACCACGGGGATGTCCTCCGAGTGCAGGCGCGCCAGCTCGGCGTCCTCGAGAATATTCAGCTCTGCGAGCTCGGTCGCTACGCCGTCAGCAGCGAGTTCCGAGCGCACCCGTTCGACGACGTCCCGAGCGTCGTCGCAGAGGTGACAGCCGGGCTTCCCAATGAGAGTGATGCGAACTGGTTCCACGCTGCAAGTCTAGGCCGAACGGCCGGCCACCGGCTTCGCACTTCGCTCCAGGGGGCTCGTGTCGGGCGGACGACGTTCGCTAGCCTGGGTGACATGCGCAGACCCGTCCCGCTCTCCGTGACCGCCGCCGCCCTCATGCTCCTCACTGGCTGCGGTGCTGCACCCGGTGCCGGCGGAACGCCGACCGCTGACGCCACCAGCCCCGCAGACCCGAGCCCCTCGGACAGCGCCCAGCCGCAGTTCAGCTTTGCACAGGTCTCGTCATGCGCCGAGGTGGAGGCCGCCGTTCAGCCGTACATCGAGGGACTCGTCCCCAACGAGGCGAGCGTCGTCGACGAGTGGGGCGTCAGCTGTTCCTGGGAGCCCGCGGACGGCGAGCTCGACCCCGCAAACATCAGGGCAGTGTCGGTGCAACTCGCACCAGTGGAGCCTGACGCGGAGGCTCCCGACCCGAGTCTTGTTGCACAGTCCGATGGCGGTACCGTCATCGACAGCGACTGGGTGAGCGCACACGGGGGCGTCGCGTTCTCGCTCACGCTCGGCACCGCGGTCGCAGGGGCCACCGCCACGACCGTGTGGGTGCCAGGAGTCGAGGCGACTGTCGGGGGCGGCACGTGGGACGGGTATCCGGCGCTGGACGGCCCCGCGGCGGTCGACCTTGTGCGAGGCCTGATCTCCGCAAGCTAAGCAGGCCCCCACAAACACCACAGCGGCCGGCAACGATGTGATCGTTGCCGGCCGCTGTGGTGTAACAATTACTTCTTGTTGCGACGCTGGTGGCGAGTCTTCCGAAGCAGTTTGCGGTGCTTCTTCTTGGACATACGCTTGCGGCGCTTCTTGATTACTGAACCCATCAGTTACCTCACGTCTCTCGGGCCGTACGGGGCCTAACCGTAACGTGGCCCACAAGTTCAACAGTCTACAACGCCTGGCCCGCTCGCGCGAACTGACAGATTACTCTCGCAGCTTAAAGCGCGCCACAAGTTCCTTCACGCGGTGCTCGGCAACGGCGGCAGCGCGCCCGATACGCTCCGCAGCGCTCGCCGCTTCTTCGGGCAGCACGGGCTCCCCGTCCTGCAGCCCAGCGGGGCCAGTGAGCGACGAGCCATTGCCATCGAGGTACTCGACAGTCACCTCAGTCTCGAAGCCAGCGGACAGGAACGGGATCACGAAATCCTCGACCATCTCGAGCGGCTCGGCGTTCAGCGAGTAGAACCGGTGCTGGCCTTCCTCGCGAACAGTGACGAGCTCGGCGTCGCGGAGCACCTTCAAGTGCTTCGAAACTGTAGGCTGGCTGATCTCAAGCTGGTTGACGATTTCGGAGACGCTCATCTCGGCATCATCGACGTGACGGTCGAGCAGCACCTGCAAGATGTCACGTCTGGTCGCGTCCGCGATCACTCCGAAAATGTCTGGCATAGACACCAGGGTATCCCGACCAGTGTGTAGCATGACAACATTGACCCCCACCGTTCGCTGAAAGAAGGAGAAGTGAGCTCAAGCGCACTGACGAACAGGGCTCCCTTTCAGGGAAATAGGCCGTCGTGGTTCCATGCGCTCGTGCACACCACCCCCGCCCGGTTCGCGATCCTCGTCTTCACGAGCCTCGTAGCTATCTGGACGGCGCTGCTCGCACTCCCGATCTCGAGCGCATCCGGCGAACTCACGCCGCTCGCCGATGCGCTATTTACCGCGGTCTCCGCGATCTGCGTCACCGGTCTCTCAACCATCGACATGGCGACGCACTGGTCGCTCTTCGGGGAGATCGTGATCCTGCTCGGCATCCAGATCGGCGGCGTCGGCGTGCTGACGATCGCGAGCCTGCTCGGCCTGACCGTCACCCGAAGGCTCGGGCTCAGGCAGCGGCTGCTCGTCGCGAGCGACACGAACCCGAACCGGACGGCGCGTGGCGCCTCCGAGAGCCAGGCCGTCGGCCTCGGCGACATCGGCGGCCTGCTGTCGGCTGTGGCGATCAGCCTCCTGGTCATTGAGGCGGGTCTTACCCTGCTCATTACGCCGAGGCTCATGGCCGAGGGCATGGACTTCTGGCACGCACTGTGGAACGGGTTCTACCTCGCAGCGTCGGCCTTCACGAACACGGGGTTTGTGCCGCTCGCCGGCGGGCTCGAACCCTATCTCGGCGACTACTACCTGCTCACCGTGCTCGCCCTCGGCGTCTTCCTCGGCAGCATCGGCTTCCCGGTGATCTTCGCGCTCTACAGATACGTGATCAAGGGCTCCGAAAAGCGTCGCCACATCGGGCTGCACGCAAAGCTCACGCTCGCGACGACGCTCGTCTTCGTCGTGCTCGGCTGGCTCCTCATCACCTCCCTCGAGTGGAACAACCCGGCAACGCTCGGAGCCGAGCCCGTCGGCCGCACCCTGTACGACGCGTGGTACATGTCGATCATGACGCGCTCCGGCGGCCTCGGGATCATCGACCCCATGGAGATGAACGGCTCGACCAGGCTCGTCATCGACATGCTCATGTTCGTTGGCGGCGGGTCTGCCTCCACGGCCGGCGGCATCAAGGTCACCACAATCGCCGTGCTCTTCCTCGCCGCCTATGCGGAGGCGCGCGGCTACCAAGACATGCAGGCGTTCGGCCGGAGGATCCCGACCGAGGTGCTCCGCGTCGCCGTCTCCGTCCTCATCTGGGGCGCGACAATCGTGCTCATCTCGACGACGGCCATCATGCACATCGCTGGTACAACACTCGATGAGACCCTGTTTGAGGTGATCTCAGCCTTCGGCACGTGCGGGCTGAGCACCGGCCTGTCGGAGGCGCTGCCCGACGCCGGTAAATACGTTCTCGCGGCGACGATGTGGGCGGGCCGTGTCGGCACCGTCACCCTCGCCGCCGCCGTCGCCGCGACAAGCAGGTCGCGGCTGTTCAGGTTCCCGGAGGAAAGGCCGATCGTTGGTTGATATTCGAAGTGATGCGCCCGTCATCGTGATCGGGCTTGGGCGCTTTGGCGCCTCGACTGCCGGTCAGCTCGACCGGCAGGACCGCGAGGTCCTCGTCGTCGACAGCAACGCCGAGCTCGTGCAGAAGTGGTCCGACCGAGTCACGCACGCGGTGCAGGCCGACGCCCGCTCCATGGAGGCCCTGCAGCAGATCGGCGCGGACGAGTTTCAGATCGCCGTGGTCGCGACGGGCGCGTCGATCGAGTCGAGCGTGCTCATCGCCGCGAACCTCGTTGACCTCGGGGTGCCCCAGATCTGGGCGAAGGCGATCTCGCACTCCCACGGCAAGATTCTCGAGCGGATCGGCGTGAACCATGTCATCTACCCGGAGCGCGAGGCGGGCGAGCGCGTCGCGCACCTGCTCTCGGGCGCGATGCTCGACTTCATCCAGTTCGACGACAACTACGTCATCGCGAAGATGTACCCGCCCCGGTCGGTCCGCGGCCGCACGCTGCGGGAGAGCGGCGTGCGCACGCGCTATCGGGTGACTGTCGTCGGCGTGAAGACGCCCGGTGAACCGTTCACGCACGCGACGCAGGACACCATGATCTCGCGACACGATCTCATCATCGTGTCGGGAACGGCCGCCGACGTCGAGCGCTTCGCCACAATCGGCTAGCCCGGCCGCCCGCCGCGGCCGCACGGAATGGGATCTGCAGA
The DNA here is from genome assembly GCF_013409595.1 of Leucobacter aridicollis. NCBI lineage: Bacteria > Bacillati > Actinomycetota > Actinomycetes > Micrococcales > Microbacteriaceae > Leucobacter > Leucobacter aridicollis. The sequence continues at coordinate 3,059,940 of NZ_JACCBD010000001.1, forward strand.
AGATCTGCCACAGCCGACCAAATCGGCCTGATCTTGTGCGGATCCCATACGCAACTCCCTGGGAGCGGACGCCGCCCCGCGTGCGGGCTATTCGCCCCGCTGCAGTTCCTCCGAGCGGCGAACGTTTGCGGCGAGCGCCCGGTCGAACAGCTCCCCCCAGTTCGCGTCCTGCAGCACGAGCACGGCCTGCTCGGTCGTTCCCTTTGGGCTCGTCACGTTGCGGCGCAGCTGCGCAGGCTCCTCGCCGCTCTGGACGAGCAGCTCCGCGGAACCGGAGACTGTCCCGTTCACGAGCACACGCGCCTGCTCAGGCGTGAAGCCGCGCCGGAGTGCGGCGGCGGTCATCTCCTCGACGTACAGGAACAGGTAGGCGGGCCCGGACCCCGAGACCGCTGCGACGTCGTTGATCTGGTCCTCACGCACGACGATGACGTCTCCGACGGTTTCGAACAGCTGGCGCACCGTCTCGACCGCCTCAGCCGATGCAGACGTGCCACCCGCGACGCCCGTCACGCCCCTCCCGAGGTGTGATGGGGTGTTCGGCATCGCCCGCACGACCTGCGCTCCGGGGAGCTCGGCCTCGATCTGCTCGCATGAGACGCCTGCCGCGACGCTCACCACGATCGTTCCGGGGGCGATCTCGGCGGCGATCTCCTTCGCGACTCCCGCGATCATCCACGGCTTTACCGCGAGCATGACAAGCTCCGCGTCACGCACGGCGGTCTGGTTCGCGGCCGGGTCGGTCTCGGCCGCGTAGGCGACAACGTCGGAGGCACCGTCGAACTCGGCTGCGCTCGCCGCGGAGTTCGTAGTGACGGTGATCGGAAGCGCGATCCTCACGTCTGGGCTGCGGAGGCCCGCGAGGATCGCGCCTCCCATCGAGCCGACTCCGATCATTGCGGTGCGGGGAAGCGTTGCGGTCTCTGGCTGCGTCGTCATACGTCCAGTCTGCCCGACAACGGGCTCCGGTTGTGCAGCGAGTCTCCAGGAACCACACGCATCTCGATCTCACTGGCCGCTGAAAGCCAGCGCACGAGCACCTGAACATCACGCTCAACGTTCCCGGGGCATGCCGCGCGACTCCTGGCAAAGCATGTGGCTCCGCATACACTTGAGGCCGAGGGCATGAAACCCAGGAGGCACAATGAGCAGTGAAGGTGGCAAGCGCGCGATCATCGCGGCGCTCCTTGCAAATGTTGGCATCGCCATTACGAAGTTCATCGCGTGGGCGCTTTCGGGCTCATCGGCGATGCTCGCGGAGGGCGTGCACTCGCTCGCTGATTCCGGCAACCAGCTGCTCCTACTCATCGGCGGCCGCAAGGCGAAGCGCGCGCCCGACCGCGAGCACCCGTTCGGGTACGGCCGCGAGCGCTACGTGTACGCCTTCATCGTCGCGGTGGTGCTGTTCTCCGTCGGTGGTCTCTTCTCGATCTGGGAGGGCATCTCGAAGATCAGGGATCCGCACACCCTCGAAATGTGGTGGCTGCCCCTCGCCGTGCTCGCGATCGCAATCGTGCTTGAGAGCCTCTCGCTGCGCACCGCGATCAAGGAGAGCAAGCCGCTGAAGGGCAAGTCGACCTGGCTCTCGTTCATTCGCCGCTCGAAGTCGCCAGAGCTTCCGGTGATCCTGCTCGAGGACTTCGCGGCCCTCACCGGCCTGACGTTCGCCTTCATCGGCGTCGGCCTGACTGTCATCACGGGGAACACCTTCTTCGACGCTGCAGCCACGATCCTCATCGGTCTGCTGCTCATCGCGGTGGCCGTCATCATTGGCCTCGAAACCAAGAGCCTGCTCGTCGGTGAGGGAGCCACCGAGGAAGATGTGAAGAAGATCCAGTTCGCCCTCGCGGATGCGAAGGAAATCGACCGGATCATCCACATGAAGACCCTGTACCTCGGCCCCGACGAGATCATGGTCGCCGCGAAGGTCTCGCTGCCAGCCACGACCACCATGTCCGAGGTTTCCGTGATCATCAACATGGCCGAGCGCCGCGTGCGCGAGGCGGTCCCGGCGGCGCGCGTGATCTACATCGAACCCGACGTGTGGCTCGACCCGAATCTTCCCACACCGACGACGAGCTCGATCGTCATGCTCTCCTCCGACTAGCGCCATGGTGCTCATTGACGACCCCAGTTGGCCGGCACACGGCACGCTGTGGGCCCATCTGGTGAGCGACGACAACCTCGCGGAGATGCACGCATTCGCCGCGGCGAACGGCATCCCCGAGCGCGGGTTCGACCACGACCACTACGACGTCCCGGCCGAGCGTCACGCCGAACTCATCGCGGCCGGCGCCACGCACGTCAGCGGGCACGAGCTCGTGCGTCGCCTCATCGGCTCCGGCCTCCGGGTGACGATGCGGGAGCGCCGCGGCCGCTAGATCTCAGCGTTTCCTATGCGCGCAGTGGGCGCTGCGTCCCAGGGAGCTGGCGCGAGCAGACCAGAGAGCCCCAGTTGTCCTGCCGCGGTGAGCCGCACTGCTCGACTGCGAGGAGCTACGGGCTCGATCCATGCGCGCTCCCGGCACGTCTCGAGCAACAATTCCGCGGCCAGCCCAGCCACGTGCTCGCGGCGTTCGGTCCAGTCGAGGCACGGACGCGTGAGGGGGCGGTTCGGTCGCGTCGGCAACTCGATCCCGAGCCGCTCCAACCAGACTCGCCCCCGATCGGAGAGCGAGAAGTCAGACGCGATGAGGCCCTGCTCTCGCATACTGTCGGCGAGTGCGACGCCGAGTTTGCCCGCGAGGTGGCGGTAGCAGGTTCGAGCATCCCGGATAGCCCGATCACGGTGCTGGGCCCCAAGCGACTGAGGTGCCGGCCGGACACGGCCGGAAAACGCCGCGAGATGCTCGACCAATGCCGCGGCGCGGCTGCCGGCTATCCGGAGATACCGGTGCCGTCCCTGCCGCACTTCTTCGACGAGGCCCGCCGTCAGCAGTTTGTCGGCATGTTCGCTCGCGGACGACCTTGCGATGCTGGCGGCGTTGGACAGTTCCGTGAGCGTCCATGCCCTGCCGTCGAGCATGACCAGCAGCATCGTTGCGCGAGCTTCGTTGGCGAAGACAGCAGCCATTGCTGCCAGCTCCGGGCTGCTCGTCCCCTCCATGCCGAAGATCCTATCGCCGGCACGGTTCGGCCCAGGCCGAACAGTTCGCAAGCCAGGCTGGATCGCATGCACCCTACGCTTGCGATCGAACCCTCCGTCTTCTACTTCGGCACTCCAATCGCTCTGCTCACCACGGCGAAGCCCGGCGACGCGACCGCGAACATCACGCCCATTTCCTCCGCTTGGGCTTTGGATGACACGTACGTCCTGGGCTTGAGCAACCTCGGCCAAGCGATACACAACCTCCGGAGGCACGGAGAGCTTGTCATCAATCTGCCCGACGCGGGGCTCTCGGAATCGATCGAGCGGATCGCCAAGACAACTGGAGCTGCAGAGGTTCCGTTGGCCAAACGGGATCAGTACGGTTACGAACCGGACAAGTGGACGCTCGGGGGGTTTACCCCACGCCCCAGTGAGACCGTCACACCTCCACGAATCGCTGAGTGCCCGGTTCAGCTGGAAGCCCGCGTCGACGCCATGACGCCGCTCGACGAAGCAGGAAACGCCACCATCGTCCACGCGAAGGTCCTGCGCACTCACGTGCACCACGCCCTCGCGCTGCCGGGGACCTCCCACGTCGATGTGGATGCCTGGAAGCCGATCTACTACACGTTCAGACACTACTTCTCGCAAGGCGAGCGAGTCGGGGTCAACTTCCGAGCGGAACACTGAGCGCGCGTACCGCGCAGCAGGTGGCGACCCGCGGTGAGCCGCGGCGGGAGCGCCGCGGCCGCTAGCGCTGCCTCGACTCCGACGAGTTTCGAGAACGCTTGCCGCCCGTTTACCGAGCGTGCACGACCTGGTGGTCCGGCGTTCGCCGCGGCTTTCTATCGTTGACGCGTCAGATCGGGGAGCTCAGGATCGGGACGGCACACCCGCCGCCCGGGAGCGCCCCGCGACGCTAACGAAAGGCTCACTGTGACTTCACGTGTCTTCTACCGCCGTGCCGCGCTTGTCGCCGGCGTTCTCGCGCTCACGGGCAGCCTCGCGGCGTGCTCGACGGGTGCCTCGGCTGAGGGCGGTGACGCGGCCGGCTCGGTCGACGCGGCGACCGCAACGAGCGCGGCCGACTTCGGCGGGATGGACGGGCTCATCGAGGCCGCAAAGGCAGAGGGCGAGCTCAACGTCGTCGCGCTTCCGGAGGACTGGGCGAACTACGGCAAGATCATCGCAGGCTTCGAGGAGACGTACGGGATCACCGTGAACTCGGCGTCGCCCGACGCGTCGAGCGCCGAGGAGATCCAGGCCGCCGAGAACCTCAAGGGCCAGGACACCGCACCCGACGTGTTCGATCTCGGAGCCGCGGTCGCGCTCGCGAACACCGACAAGTTCGCCCCGTACAAGGTCGAGAAGTGGGACGAGATCCCGGCGGAGAACAAGGAAGCAACCGGCCTCTGGGTGAACAACTACTCGGGCATCATGTCGATCGGCTACGACGCGGACAAGCTCTCGGAGCCGAAGAAGCTCGACGACCTGCTCGGGTCCGGGTTCAAGGGTGCGGTCGCGCTCAACGGGGACCCGACACAGGCGGGCGCGGCGTTCGCCGCGGTGGGCTCGATCTCGGCGCTGAACGGCGGCGGCGTTGACGACTTCGGTCCGGGCATCGACTTCGCGCAGCAGCTTCGCGACGCGGGCAACTTCCTGACAGTCGACCCGACGCCAGCGACGATCGCCTCCGGCGAGACCCCGGCGGTCTTCGACTGGTCGTTCAACAACATCGCGGCAGCCGACGGCAAGCCGAGCTGGAAGACCACCGTGCTCGACGGCCCCGTCTACGTCTCGTTCTACAACGAGGCGATCAACGCCGACGCACCGCACCCCGCGGCTGCCCGGCTCTGGCAGGAGTGGATCTTCTCGGACGAGGCGCAGGCACTGTTCCTTGAGGGCAACGCGGTCCCGGTCAGGATCGACGCGCTCAAGGAGGCCGGCTCGGTCGACGAGTCGCTCATCGAGCAGGTGAGCTTCGGAACGAGCTCGGAGGACTGGGTCTCGCCCGACCAGGCGCAGACCGACGCCGCGAACGCGCTGCTCGCCGAGCGCTGGGCCGCGGTCGTCAAGTAGTGCCTCGGCCTGTCCGCCGCGCTCGGCGCGGCGGACAGGCCCTCGCGTTCTCGTCCTCCTCATGCGCAACTTCCTCGCGGCGCTCGGGCTCCTCCCGTTCGGCGCCTACGTTCTGCTGTTCCTCCTCGTCCCGACGCTCGTCGCCGTCGGATCGGGGTTCGTGACAGACGGCCACTTCTCACTCGGCAACCTGCCCGTCCTCTTCGCGCCCGAGACGCTGTCAGCCTTCTGGGCGAGCATCTGGCTGAGCGCGATCACCGCGGTCGTCGGCGCCGCCATCGGCGCGATCCTGTGCTGGGCGCTCGCGGCACTGCCCGAACAGGGCCCGCTCCGGCGCGTCGTCGACTCGGCAAGCTCCGTGCTCGCACAGTTTGGTGGCGTGATGCTCGCCTTCGCGTTTATCGCGACGATCGGCAGCCAGGGCCTCATCACCGTGCTCCTGCGAGAGCGGCTCGGCACCGACATCTACGCCGACGGCGTCTGGCTGTACGAGCTGCCGGGCCTCGTGCTCCCCTACCTCTACTTCCAGGTGCCGCTCATGGTCATCACCTTCCTCCCGGCGGTGCTCGCGCTCCGGCAGGGCTGGGCCGAGGCCGTCGCGACGCTCGGCGGTCGCGGTGGCAGCTACTGGGTGCGGGTCGGGATCCCGATCCTCACCCCCGCGTTCCTCGGCTCGCTGCTGCTCCTCTTCGCCAACGCGTTCTCGTCGTACGCGACGGCCGCGGCCCTCATCAGCCAGGGCTCGCAGATCGTGCCGCTGAAGATTCGCGCCGCGCTCATCGGCGAGACGGGCGCTTCGCTCGCATCGAACGCGGGCGTGCTTGCGCTCGGCATGATCGCCGTCATGACCATCGTGATGTTCGGGTACGGCCGCCTCATGGCCCGCACGGCGAGGTGGCAAGGGTGAGCGCGGGCATCCCCGGGCGTCCATCGCCCGCCGTCGCACGGCTGGTCGTCGCCGCCATCGGTCTCGTGTTTCTCGTCCCGCTCGTCGCGATGCTCGAGTTCACCCTGCGCAACACGGCCGGTGGGCATGACCTCTCCCACTGGGCGGCCCTGTTCGACCCCGACAAGGCGCGCGGCTACCGCGTGCTCGCGCAGGGGATCCAGAACTCGCTGCTGCTCGCCGTGATCTCGCTCGGGATCGTACTCGTGCTGTTCTTCCCGACCATCGTCCTCGTGCACCTGCGGTTCCCGCGCCTGCAGCGGGCGCTCGACCTCCTCACGGTGCTGCCGATCGCGATCCCCGCCATTGTGCTCGTCGTGGGCTTCGCGCCGATCTACCGGGTGATCGGCCAGGCCGTCGGCTCGGGGGTGTGGACGCTCGCCCTCGCCTACGGCGTGCTCGTGCTGCCGTTCGCGTACCGGGCGATCGCCTCCGACCTCACCGGGATGGACGCACGGGTCCGCGCCGAGGCAGCGCGCTCCCTCGGCGCCGGCTGGACGACCGTGCTCGTGCGCGTCATCGCCCCCGGAGTGCGGCGCGGGCTCCTCGCCGCCTCGCTCATCACAATCGCCATCGTGCTCGGCGAGTTCACCGTGTCGTCGCTGCTCAACCGGGTCACCCTGCAGACCGCGCTCCTGCAGATCTCAAAGTCAGATCCCTTCGTCGCGGTGGCGGTCGCACTCATCTCGCTCGTCGGCGCATTCGTGCTGCTGCTCATCGTGAGCGCGACGGGCGGCCCGCCCCGGCGGCGGCGCACGCGCGCCCTCCCCGCTCCCACCCCCGCGCACGCCGCACCGCGCGCGCCCCACCCCAAGGAGTCCGGCCGTGGCCGCTAACCCCACCGCTACCCCGTCACCAGTCCGGCTCGAGGGCGTGACGAAGTCCTACGGCGCGACCACCGTGCTGCACGGCGTCGACCTCGCGCTCGACCCAGGAGAGCTCGTCTGCCTGCTCGGCCCCTCGGGCTGCGGGAAGACGACGGCGCTGCGCTGCATCGCCGGGCTCGAGCAGGTCTCGGGCGGCCGGATCATGCTCGGCGACGACGACGTGACCAACGTCCCCGTCAGCCGTCGCGACATCGGCATGGTGTTTCAGCAGTACTCTCTGTTCCCGCACCTCTCGGTCGCGCGAAACGTCGAGTTCGGCCTGCGCATGCGACGCGTCGACCGGGCAGAACGCACGCGGCGCGTCGGGGAACTCCTCGAGATCGTGGGCCTCGACCATCTTGCCGAGCGGTTCCCGCACGAGCTGTCCGGTGGCCAGCAGCAGCGGGTCGCGCTCGCTCGGGCGCTCGTGACCCGGCCGCGCGCGCTGCTGCTCGACGAGCCGCTCTCGGCGCTCGACGCGAAGGTTCGTGTTCGGCTGCGCGAGCAGATCCGGGCGATCCAGACCGAACTCGGCATCAGCACCGTGTTCGTCACGCACGATCAGGAGGAGGCGCTCGCGATCTCCGACAGGGTCGCGGTGATGGAATCGGGCAGGATCGCGCAGCTCGGCACCCCAGAGGAGCTCTACCGGCGGCCAGCGTCTCCGTTCGTCGCCGACTTCGTTGGCCTATCGAACCGGGTGACGGGTGTGCTTGACCTGCACCCTGACGGCGCGGTCGTGCGCGTGCAGGGCGCGGTGATCCCTGTGCTCGGGCAGGTGGGTATGGGCGCCGGGGTGGGCGCCGAGGTGGGCGCCGGGGTGGGCGCCACCGTGACCGCGTATGTCCGGCCGGAGCACGTGCGGCTGGCGGCCACGCAGCCGGGGGCGGGCGCCGCTGGCGGTGCCGGTAGTGCCGGTGCTGGTGCTGGTGCTGGTGGCACAGTCGTCTCGAGCGGGTTTCTCGGGTCGATCAGGCGCACTGTTGTCGAGCTCCACGATGGCACGACGATCGCGGCGCAGCACGGGGCGGACACCGCGTACGCCGCGGGTGATCCCGTCTCGGTCTCGTTCGCCCCCGAGCCGGTCGCTATCGCGTAACCCCGCGCTCGCGCGCGGCCGTGCCCGAGCCCGCGCCCGCGCCCCCGTGCTCGCCCGCCCCCGCCCCCGTGCTCGCCCGCGCCCGCCACATCATCTTCTCGAGCACACATCAAAAACACGCGTAAAAGGATGTGCGCAGAAGAGATTGATGTGGTCGGGCGCGGGGCAGGCCCGCCTAGCGGCGCTCCGAGAAGAACGCCTCGAGAAGTGCAGCGCACTCCTCCGCCCGCACACCAGCGACGACCTCCGGGACCGCGTGCGGCAGCCTGCCGTCGCGCAGCAGGTCATACACGCTCCCGACCGCGCCGGCCTTCTCGTCCCACGCCCCGAATACGACGCGCGGCACCCGCGCGGCGAGGATCACCCCGGCGCACATCACGCAGGGTTCGAGGGTGACGACGAGCGTGCACCCTTCGAGGATGCGGTCTCCGACGGCCTCGGCGGCCCCACGAATCGCGACAATCTCGGCGTGCCCGGTGGGGTCAGTGCTCGTACGTCGCCGGTTGCGGCCTGTCGCGAGCACCTCGCCGTCCGGGCCAAGGATGACCGCGCCGACCGGGATCTCCCCCGCCGCTGCGGCCTCGCGAGCCGACTCGAGCGCACGGTCCATCGCGTGGAGCTCGTCTGGTGATGGAGGGATGGTGGTCACGGCAATAGAATAGGCGTATGCGAGTCTTCGTTGCAGATCATCCACTGATCACACACAAACTGACGGTGCTGCGCGACGCGAAAACGCCGCAGCCCACGTTCCGCCTCCTCGTCGAGGAAATCATGACGCTGCTTGCCTACGAGGCAACCCGTGAGGTGCGCGTCGATCCGCTCGAGATCCAGACCCCGGTTGCCAAGACCACCGGCGTCCGCTTGAGCGAGCCGCTGCCGCTCATCGTCCCGATCCTGCGCGCCGGCCTCGGCATGCTCGAGGGCATGGTGAAGCTGGTGCCGACCGCAGAGGTCGGGTTCCTCGGCATGGTCCGCGACGAGCAGACCCTCGAGCCAACAACCTACGCCGAGCGCCTCCCGGACTCGCTCGCCGGCCGCCAGTGCTTCGTGCTTGACCCGATGCTCGCCACCGGCGGCTCACTCGCGGCCGCGATTGACTTCCTGTTCGCGCGCGGCGCGGACGACATCACCGCGATCTGCATCCTCGGCACGCCCGAAGGCGTCGAGGCGATGCGCAAGGCCGCCGGCGACCGTAATGTCACCCTCGTGCTCGGCGCGCTCGACCAGGGCCTCGACGAAAACGCATACATCGTCCCCGGCCTCGGCGACGCGGGCGACCGCCTCTACGGCACGGCCGAGTAGCGCAGCGCGCGATCCGGATCCACGGAGACGAGCCGCCACCGCCCAGCCGGGCGATGGCGGCTCGTCTCAGTACGGCGGGAGTTAGGCGGCCGCGGCGCTCAGCGCGCTGAGGTCCTCGCCGCTCAGTTCGAGCCGCATAGACGCGAGGAGCGCCGAGAGCTGCTCCGTCGTGCGAGCGCTCGAGATCGGACCGCCGATGGTGGGCTGCTGCCGCAACCAAGCGAGCGAGACGCTCGCGACCTCGACGCCCTCGCGCTCAGCAATCCCGTCGAGCACGGCGAGCACGCTGCGGCCGCGGTCGTCGAGATAGCCGATCGCCTGGCCCGCGCGGGGGCTCGCGCCGGCCTGCTCGGCGGACGCCGGGTCGCGGTACTTGCCGGCAAGGAACCCCTTGGCGAGGCCGAAGTACGGGAAGACTGTGAGCCCCTCGGCTGCAGCGACGTCTCGCAGCCCATTGGTCTCGAAGTCACGTTCGAGCAGGTTGTAATGCGGCTGCAGCGCGACGGGCAGGTGATAGCCGCCCGCCCTAGCGATCTCGAACCACTCGGTGACACGCTCGGCGGTGTAGTTCGAGACGCCGATCGCGCGCACCTTGCCCGCGTCGACGAGTTCGGAGAACGCCGCGACGGTCTCCTCGAGCGGCGTGTCTGCGTCATCGAAGTGCGCGTAGTACAGGTCGATACGGTCGGTGCGGAGGCGCTGGAGCGAGGCGTCAGCGGCGGCGCGCACGTTCGCCGCGGCGAGTCCGGAGAACTCGGGGTGCGTTGATACCTTTGTCGCGATGGTCACGCCGTCGCGGGTGCCGCGGGCCTGCAGCCACTCCCCGATGACGGTCTCCGATTCACCGCCCGTGTTGCCGGGCACCCACGCCGAGTAGCCGTCGGCCGTGTCGATGAAGTCTCCCCCACCTTGTGTGAAGCCGTCGAGGACGTCGAATGACGCATCTCGGTCTGCGGTCCACCCGAACACGTTTGCACCGAGCGCGAGCGGCGCGACCTCGAGTGCTGATTGACCGATTTGGACTCTCGTAACCATGTTGCTCCTTCGTCAGCGGTGCAGGCGGGCACCGCCTTCGACGCTACACGGTCGCGCTTTGGTTGTGCCGCCACTGTTCAAGCGAGACTGGATCGTCGGTGATCACCAAGTCGATGCCGTGCGATCGGGCCTGCTTCCATTGCTTCACGGTGTTGAGCGTGTAGACCATGGTGCCGATGCCAAGCACCCGTGCGTCCTCGACGAGGGCGAAGTCGGCCTCGAAGACGCTGACGCGCGCGCCGACCGCAGAGATGTTGAGCGCGGCGGCGAGCTCGAGCGTCGGGCGGTTCCACTCCCGCGTGAGCATCACCCGCGCGTAGTTAGGGGCAAGCACCGCCAGTCGCTCGAGGTTGTCGATCTCGAACGACTCGAATGCGACCCTGTCCATGAGGTATCGCGCGTCGAGCAGCGCGACGGCGGCGGCCACCTGCTCGTCGTTCCAGCTCCCCTTCAACTCGATCAGCGCTCGGCTGTTGGTCGGCGCGAGCTCGTCAAGGAAAGCCTCGAGCGTCGGCACGCGCTCGCCAGCGAAGGCCCCGTCGAACCAGGATCCCGCGTCGAGCCCCTGGATCTGGGCGAGCGTGAGGTTCGCGACGGGGCCGGTTCCGGTCGTCGTGCGATCGACTGTCGGATCGTGCATGAGCACCGGCACCCCGTCGGCGGTGAGGTGCAGATCGGCCTCGACGAAGTCGACGCCCTGGTCGAACGCGATCCGCATCGCCGCCAGCGTATTCTCGGGCGCAAGCGCCGCGGCGCCTCGGTGCGAGATGATGCCAAACTCCTCGACGCGGCTGAGGGCGCCGTGGAGCTGGAGTACGCTCGCGCTCGCCGCGTATGGGTTCGTGCCGAGGCCAGTGACGAGCAGCACGACAAAGATTGCGGCGAGGAGCGCCGTCCGCGCTCCGCGTTGCCTGGCGGGCCCGGTTGGCGCCGGGAACAGGCCGCCCGGGGTGCTGAACATGCGATACACGAGGGGCTCCTGTCTCCGCGCTACGTTGCGCGTGCCACTCACCCTATCGAATCCCGTTACCGTTTTGTGATTTTTCTCCCCCGCGGCGTTGGGGGCGGGTGGCGCAGGCGCCTGGCGCGGGGTCGACACGCCGAGGGCCCGCCACAACAGGTGTCGTGGCGGGCCCTCGGCTGGATCGCTACTCGGCGCGGCTGGGCAGCAGCTCGAGCTCGTTGCCGCCTGGCGCGACATCGATCCGGGCGACATCGCCGTCACGGATCTCGCCGCCCAGGATCCCGCGCGCGAGCCGATCGTCAATTTCGCGCTGCACGAGTCGCCGCAGCGGCCGCGCGCCGTAGATCGGGTCGTAGCCGCGCTCAGCGAGCCAGGCCCTGGCGTCGGGAGTGACCGCGAGCGTGAGACGGCGCTCAGCGAGCCGCTCCTGCAACCGGTCAATCGTGATCTCGACGATCTGCGCGAGCGCGTCGACCGAGAGCGGGTGGAAGATCACCATCTCGTCGAGTCGGTTCACGAACTCTGGCTTGAACGCCCGCCGGACCGTCTCCTGGACCGCCTCGACCTTCTCGGGCCACGCCATCTCGGGATCGACCAGGTACTGGCTGCCGAGGTTCGAGGTGAGGATGAGGATCGTGTTGCGGAAGTCCACGGTGCGCCCCTGGCCGTCGGTGAGGCGGCCGTCATCGAGCACCTGCAGCAGCACGTCGAAGACCTCGGGGTGCGCCTTCTCGACCTCGTCAAGCAGCACGACGGAGTAGGGCCGCCGCCTGACGGCCTCAGTCAGCTGGCCCCCCTGCTCGTACCCAACGTACCCGGGAGGGGCACCGACGAGGCGCGAGACCGAGTGCTTCTCGCCGTATTCACTCATGTCGATCCGCACCATCGCGTGCTCGTCGTCGAAGAGGAATTCCGCGAGCGCCTTCGCGAGCTCGGTCTTACCAACACCCGTCGGCCCGAGGAACAGAAACGAACCGGTCGGCCGGTTGGGATCGGCGATACCAGCGCGCGTCCGGCGGACCGCGTCCGCGACGGCCCGGGCGGCCTCGTCCTGCCCGACCACGCGCTTCGAGAGCTCGTGTTCGAGGGCGAGGAGCTTCTCAGTCTCGCCCTGCATCAGGCGCCCGACCGGGATGCCAGTCCAGGCGGCCACGACCCCCGCGATGTCCTCGTCGGTGACCTGTTCGTTCACCATCCGCGGTTCGCCGTCGGGTCCGGCGGCCCCTTGCAGCTCCGCCCGCTCCGCCTCGGCAAGTTCCTTCTCAATGACGGGGATCTCGCCGTACAGCAGCTTCGAGGCGCGCTCAAGGTTACCCTCGCGCTGGGCGCGCTCTGCGTCCATGCGCTTCTGGTCGAGCTTCTCGCGCAGCTCGCCGACCCGGTTCAGGGTCGCCCGCTCGCGCTCCCACCGCGCCTCAAGCCCGGCAAGCTCGCCCTGCTTCTCTTCGAGGTCGGCGCGGAGCTTTGCGAGGCGCTCCTTCGAAGCCTCGTCCTTCTCCTTCTTCAGCGCGAGCTCCTCAAGCTTCAGGCGATCAACCGCGCGCCGGAGCTCGTCGATCTCGAGTGGCGCCGAGTCGATCTCCATGCGCAGCCGCGAGGCGGCCTCATCGATGAGATCGATCGCCTTGTCGGGCAGCTGCCGAGCGGTGATGTACCGATTCGAGAGCGACGCGGCCGCAACGAGCGCCGAGTCCGCGATGGTCACCTTGTGGTGCGCCTCGTAACGCTCCTTCAGGCCGCGCAGAATCGCAACGGTGTCTTCCACCGAGGGCTCGCCGACGTAGACCTGCTGGAAACGCCGCTCGAGGGCAGCGTCCTTCTCGATGTATTCGCGGTACTCGTCGAGCGTAGTCGCACCGATGAGGCGCAGCTCGCCGCGGGCGAGCATGGGCTTCAGCATCTGCGACGCCGCGACGGATGACTCGCCACCACCCGCACCCATGAGCGTGTGGAGCTCGTCGATGAAGGTGATGATCTGGCCGTCCGACTCCTTGATCTCCGCGAGCACCGCCTTCATGCGCTCCTCAAACTCGCCGCGGTACTTCGCGCCCGCGATGAGGGCGGAGATGTCGAGCGAGATGAGCTCCTTGCCCTTCAGCGACTCGGCGACGTCGCCCGCGACGATGCGCTGAGCGAGCCCCTCGACGACGGCGGTCTTGCCGACGCCGGGTTCGCCGATGAGCACGGGGTTGTTCTTCGTGCGGCGGGTGAGCACCTGGCTGACGCGGCGAATCTCGCTGTCGCGGCCGATAACCGGGTCAAGCTTGCCCGAGCGCGCCACCTCGGTGAGGTTCACGCCAAACTGCTCGAGGGCGCTCTCGTTGCCTTCGCCTTCGGCGGGCTGCCAATTTGCCTGCATGATGTCCTTTCGTGGTGTGCGGCTCGACCGGCAACGATTGCCGATCGGAAAACCTGAGTCGATATGACTCAAGTTTAATCCCTGTCGCCATTTCTCGCCAGTCCGCCACCTGAGACTCTGCTGAGGACTACTCGAGATGGCGCAGGTACCGCTCCGGTGCGGCCATGAACCGGCGCCAGTTGTCGACGATCTCGAGGTCGTCGTACCGCGAGCGGCGCATCCCCCACTCCCCGAGCTCGTAGATGTCGGCCCCTGGCACCGCCGCGAGTACGGGCGAATGCGTCGACAGGATGACCTGGGACCCGCTCGACGCTAGCTCACTCATGCGCGCAAGTAGCCCGAGCGAGTTCGTGAACGAGAGCGCAGACTCAGGCTCGTCAAAGACCCAGAGTCCGCGAATGCGGCCACGCGCGCCCAGATACTCGAGGAAGGACTCGCCGTGGCTCTGGAGGTTGTGTCGCCCCAGCGGCCCCTCGTCCTCCGACTCAATCTCGTGCAGATACTTGAAGTGGCCGTGCATCGTTTCTGCCCGAAGGAAGACCCCCTTTCGTGACGCACCAGCGCCCCGCGCCAGCTGCAGGTGAGACTCGAGCGGCGACTCGCTGGCGAAGGTTGAGTGCCTCGCGTTGTGCGTGCCGCCCTCGGGGTTCAGACCGTACGCCGCAGCGATGGCCTCAACGATCGTGGACTTTCCCGCACCGTTCTCGCCAACAAACACCGTGATGGGACCGAACTCGATTCCAGTCTCGAGGAGTTGCCGAACGGCCGGCACCTGCGCAAACCACGCCTCTGGGTCGACCGGTGCCTCCGGATGCTCCTCGATCCAGCGCAAGGGGAGTGAGTTCAGCGCCACGCGTGCCTCCTTCGTTTCTCGGCTTGCTCCGACCTTACGACGCCCGTCGGACATCGGCGCGGGTGGCACGGTCTGAATGCGCCAGGCCGGCGCTAACTCCTCGGATCTGCAAAAGATCTGCTGGAATCGCCCAGTCCTGGCATTTCTTCCGCCGATTACATTCGGTTCGGGTGTGGGGCGGCAGGACAGACAAGGGGCCTAATGCCAGGCGTGTGGGGCGGAGAAAAGCCCGAGTCGGCGGCCCCTGGGTTTAGGGTGAGTGGGTGACCGAATCCCTCTCAGCCCACCCACACGCGTTCGCCTCAGACAACTGGGCGGGCGTCCACCCCGAGGTCATGGAGGCGATCGCCGCCGCCAATGTCGGGCACGCCGTCGCCTACGGTGGTGACCCGTGGACGGCCGAACTGCAGGAGCACGCCCGCAGGCTGTTTGGGCCCGACGCCGAGATCTTTCCCGTGTTCAACGGCTCGGGCGCCAACGTGCTCGCGCTGCAGTCGGCGATCCCGAGGTGGGGCGCGGTCATCTGCGCCGCGACCGCGCACGTCAACACCGACGAGACGGGCGCCCCGGAGAAGACCGGCGGGCTGAAGCTGCTCCAGGTCGACACCGCCGACGGCAAGCTCACGCCCGAACTCGTGGAGCGCGAGGCGTGGGGATGGGGCTCGCAGCACCGCGCACAGCCGCTCGCCGTCACCATCTCCCAGACCACCGAGTTGGGCACAAGCTATACCCCGGCCGAGATTCGTGCGCTCGCCGACCACGCCCACGAGCGCGGGATGCTGCTCCACATCGACGGATCGCGGATTGGCGCGGCCGCCGCCCACCTCGGCACGAGCCTCGCGGAGATCTCGAGCGAGGCCGGCGCCGACCTGCTGAGCCTTGGGGCGACGAAGAGTGGCGGGCTGGGTGCGGAAGCCGTCGTCCTGCTCCGGCCGGGCACCGGTGCCGGCATCGAGTACCTGCGGAAGATCAACCTGCAGCTTGCCTCCAAGATGCGCTTCGCGTCGGCACAGCTCAACGCGCTCTATGGCGGTGATCTCTGGCTTCGGTCGGCGACCCATTCGAACGCGATGGCAGCGCGCCTCGCCGCGGGCATCGAGCGGTCCGGCGTCGACGGGGTTCGGGTCGCCTTCCCCGTGCAATCAAACGCCGTGTTCGTCGAGCTTCCCGAGGCTGTCGCACAGCGCGCCCAGCAGCGATTCGCGTTCGGCGCCTGGCCGACCCAGCGGGGCCTGTACCGGTTGATGTGCGCCTGGGACACGACCGCGGACGATGTCGACGAGCTGATCGGGCTGCTCGGGGCATAGGTTCTGTCCGGGCCCGGCGCGGGCCTCTTCGATCCTGATCCGGCGGCTGGCGCCTCGCCCTAGATTCCGCCGAATGCGAGCCGCGCGGCGATGACAAGCATGACTGCGGCGACGATGCCGTCGAGGATCTGCCAGGAACGCGGCGTCGCGAAGAACCGCGTGAGGGCCCGAGCACCGTATCCGAGCAGGAAGAACCAGCCGATACTCGCGACCGCGCCGCCGAGGGCGAACCACCACTTCCCCGGGTCGCCCTGGGCGTTGCCGATCGACCCCATGAGCACCATTGTGTCCAGGTACACGTGCGGGTTGAGGTACGTGATCGCCAGGCAGGCGAGCACCACGCTCTTCAGCGACCTGGCCTCCCCCGGGCCGCCCGCGACCAGCGCCTCGGGCTTCAGCGAGCGTCGCGCGGCGGACCAGGCGTACCAGAGCAGGAACGCCACGCCGCCCCAGCGCACGATCTCAAGCACGATCGGTGCGCGCTCGACGACGAGGCCGATGCCTGCGATGCCCAGGGTCTCGAGCAGCGCATCAGTCAGCCCGCAGATGAGCACGACGGGGAGCACGTGCTCCCGCCGGATCCCCTGCCGCAGCACGAACGCGTTCTGCGCGCCAATCGCCACGATGAGAGAAAGCCCGCTGCCGATGCCTGTAAGAAAGGGAAGGATCACGTAGACGACGCTAGGGCTTCTGACAGGCGACTCGCCAGTTCAGAGCAGTGAAAGATTCTGAAGTTACATTAGCGTTGCTTAATATAGACGCGTGGACTTGCCGATCGAACACCTCCGTACCCTCGCCGCCATCATCGACGAGGGCTCCCTCGAGGGCGCAGCTCGCTCACTGCACGTCTCCCCTTCGGCGATCAGCCAGCGCGTCCGAAGCATGGAGGAGCGCGTCGGCACGGTGGTGCTGTTGCGCACGCGGCCGGTCACCGCAACCGCCGCCGGCGCGACGCTACTGCGGGCCGCCAGGCAGGTCTCGCGCGTCATCGACGACGCGGCGACTGAGCTCGGCGAGGGGAGCGCGGCCGGTTCGCTCGTCAAGCTCGTCATCAACGCGGATTCGCTCGCGACATGGTTCGTGCCAGCGCTCGCCAAGGCTGCCGCCGCAACTGGCGCCCGGTTTGAGGTGCTCCGCGCCGACGAGACCGTCTCGACCGAGAAGCTTCGCAGCGGCGAGGTGATGGCTGCGCTCACCTCGACGGCCGAAGCCGTGCCCGGCTGCGTCTCCGAGCTCATCGGCGTCGACAAGTACCACGCGGTCGCATCGCCTGGCTTCGTCGCGGCGCACTTCCCCGACGGCCTCACGGCGGCGGCACTCGGCCGAGCCCCGATGGTCGAGTTCGATCGGCACGACATGTTCCAGCAGCGGTTCCTGGTGAACCTCGGCCACGGCACACGCACCCCGCCGCGCCACTACGTGCCCTCTTCCGCGGAGTTTGCGACCGCCGTCGAGCTTGGCATGGGGTGGGGAATGCTGCCGCGCCTCCAGTGCGCCCCGCTCCTCGCATCCGGGGCGCTCGTCGAGCTTGCGCCTGCTGAGCCCCTCGACCTTCCGCTGTACTGGCAGCGCTGGAACCTCAGGTCGCCCGTGCTCGACGAGCTCTCGGCAATCATTGCCGAGGAGGCCAAACGCGCGCTGAGCTTCGCAGGGCCGGAATACAGCTAGCACCTCGGGCGTTCATTCAATCTGGCGAGGGAATACCCTCGCGATTCGTTTCACCCAGGAGATTCATGTCTGCGAAGCACGCAACAACAAGCGCACCGATTCTGAGCACCCTCACGGAGCGTTGGAGCCCCCGCGCGTTCGATAGCGATCACTCGCTGCCCGAGAACGCACTGCTGAGCGCGTTCGAGGCCGCCCGGTGGTCGCCGAGCGCGAGCAACACTCAGCCCTGGCGCTTCATCGTTGCGCGCCGCGGCAGCGAGTCCTTCGCAAAGATTGAGGCGACCCTCGCCGGCTTCAACTCGGTCTGGGCCGGTGCGGCCTCGGCGCTCGTGGTGAACCTCGCAGTCGTCAAGAACGAGGCGGGCGAGCCGCAGCGTTGGGCGGAGTACGACCTCGGCCAGGCCGTCGCGCACCTCTCCGTGCAGGCACACAGCGAGGGCCTCTACGTGCACCAGATGGGCGGCTTTGACGCCGAGAAGATCAGCGAGGCGTTCGGCCTCGGCGATGAGCTGCGCGCCGTGTCCGTGATGACGATCGGCAAGCTGGGCCTCCCGGACCAGCTCGCCGAACCGCTGAAGGAGCGTGAGCTCGCACCCCGCTCGCGCCTCGAGGTCGACGACATCATCGTCGTCAACGACTAACTCCTGACGCGACGACGCCCCGGGCGGGGCCGGACCACCTACTCGGTGGTTTCGGCCTCGTAGCCCTCGCCGTCGAGCCGCAGCGCACGCACGAGATCTGCCGCGTGCACCGTCGAGACGATGACACGTGAGAACGTGTCGAACTCCCCAACCCAGCCGCGGTTCTCGTCGGCGCCCTCGGGCACATCGAGATCGATAACGACGGCCTCACGCCCGCGCCTGGCGAGCAAGAAGTCGCGGCCACCGCGCGTGCGCCACGTCCCGTAGGCAAACCCGCGCGGGAGCCCGGCACCCGGTGAACGAATTCCGCGGATCCACACCCAGGGGTCTCCCGTGATGACGGCGGATCGGATCGCGGCGCGATCAAGCACCACGTCGCGCTTGCGCAATGCAACGGTCTTCTCGGCAGTGGTGAGCCGAATGACGACGCGATCGGCGTGAACCTCAATGCGCGCCATGGCTAGTCCAGCATGTCGCTGTGATCGATTGCGGACTCGACGGCCTCGATGATCGCGTCGACCTCGGCCTGACGGTCTCCGCCGGCACCGGCGAGTTCAAGCTCTTCGGCGGCCGCGACCGTGCTCTCGCCGACGCAGACGACGAGCGTGTCCGCGGGAAGCTGCGGGAACTGCTTGCGGACTTCTTCGGCGATCTTCGCGGAGGCGACCAGGATCGCGTTGATGCGCCCCGAGTCAATATCCTCGCGGATGTGCACCGATGCCGGAACACCAATGGTGCGAAACGCGAGTACCTGGGTCACGTCGTGGCCGCGCTCGATGAGCCCGGTGGTCAGCACTGGGGTGGCGACATCGGATCGGAGGGTGAGCACACGCAGCACCTCGCCCGAATCGATCTCGGTCCACTCCTTCAGCAGCTGAAAGGTCGTGTTGTTGTCTTCGTCCGGTGTCAGTGTGACCGGGTAGCCGGCCTCCCGGAACGCCACGGCCGTGGCCTCTCCGACGATCGCAACCTTCGTTCGCTCGTGGAACGTTGCATTGTGGTGCTTGAGTACGTCGGCAACGGTCGCACTCGTCGCCGTCATCCAATCGAACTCACCGGCTTCGAGGTCCTTCAGGGCCTCAACAAGCTTGTCTTCCTCGCTGGTATGCGAGAAATCCACGAGCGGGGCGATAACAGTCTGGGCCCCGCGATCGCGCAGCGCCTGCGAGACGAGGTCACCCCAGATCCCACCGCGTGGTACAAGCACACGGAGGCCGCCGAGCAGCTTAGCCTGATCCGACATACACCCCACATCACTCGAAACGAACAAAGCCGCGCACTGGCGACTTCTCAAAAATACGACCCTGAAAGAGCCGTGTGTTCACCTATTCTCGCTCTGCGCCGGGCAAGACGCAAAACCGAGGGCCTCTTCTCCCCGATTGCAACCGAGCTGTTACGCACTGCCCCGCCACATCGGGTAGGCCGCACACCGCCGCGCGGTGGCAGCTACGCCCGGAAGTTGCGCCCGGCTCGCTTCGCGATCGCCCACACGATGACGCCGGCCGTTGCAGCGACGGCCACCACTCCCGCGACAAAGACGAGTGGCCGCTCCGTGCGCTCTTCACGAATGCGTAGCCCAACGCGCTGGGTCGCATCGTCGATGCGCTTCGCGTAGTTCAGGCGGTCGCTGAGCTGTCCGAGCGTGTCATAGAGCTCGGCACGAGCAGCGTCTGCCTCAGCAATGCCGAGCTGCTTGCGGTCCTGCGAATTCATCGCTGACCTCCCTGTGTGTGCGCGCCGTACGTGGGGTCCGTGGTCTGCCCTGGCTTGGTGTCCGCGTTGAAGCGCACCTCAGCCAGCGCGGTCACGTCGTTTCCGACGCGGTCGAGGGTCTGCTCGGGAACCGGGTTCCCTCGCTGGATGAGCTTGTACCCCGCGAAGAGCGCCGCTGCGGCGAGCAGGAGCAGCGCGGCGGCAACGACGAGGGCGGCAAGCCACCAGGGCCAGACCAGCGCGAGCGCGGCGATCGCCGCGATCACGAGTGCCTGCAGCATGAAGAAGACAAAGAAGAGCGCAACGACGACGCCGGCGGCTCCGATGCCGGCTTTCTTCGCGGCGCCAATCGCTTCCTGCTTCGCATTGTTGTACTCGATCTTTGCGAGCGAGACGATCTGCTGCGGCAGGCGGGCTAGCAGCTCGAAAGTGCCAGCCTCATCGCGCTTGCGGCTCATGCCGACGTCTCCCCCTGCGCGTCGACTGTGCGCGGCGTCGACGGCTGAGTCGAGTCCGCGTCGCGCTGTGGCTGGGTGGCGGCGACGAACGCGGACTTCGCGGCGCGCGAGGCCGCGGCCTTCACGCTCTGGACCTGGTCATTGACCGATCCCTTCACGGCGGTCACGCCCTGCTGCACCAGCGGCGTCTCCCAAACGGCGATCGCCCCGCGCTTGATCTGCTCGTAGCGCGCTCGGCCCGCGCGGGTGCCCAACACGTATCCGACTGCGGCTCCCAGAACGAAACCTACTTTGCCTCTCATGCACTGCCTCCCGAGCGTCGTGTTCCCAGCCTACTCGTCACAGCCAGGGCCCAATACATTCCTCTTTCGAGATATACAGCCTACGCTGCGAGTCTCTCAATGGCCACAGCCGCTATTCAGAGATGCCTGTCAGCTTTCTCCGAAGTTGTACGGCTGCGGGGCGGAGTTCAGCGAGCGCAGCGCCGAGGGCACCGCCATGCACGTCCTCCCCAGCCAGGATCAGCGTCGGATACTCCCGAGCAATCATCTCGCGGGCCTCGCGCTGCCTGTCTCGCGCAGCGTCCGTCGCAAACGGGGCCGCAACGGTGACGTGTGTGACGATCGCTCCTGACGCCTGCTGCACGCCGAGAGACGCGAGCGCCTCGGGTACTGGCGGTTGTCCGATCTCACCGTTCGGGCGCGCAGGGCCGGCGAGACGCAGGACGGCCTCGCTGCCAGCGTTCGAGACGATGCGCGCCGACCAGGACTCGCCGCCTCCTGTTTCGATGAGCGCCAGCGCGTCCGAGCCGTCAGCGACGTCCGCTGGGACGCCCTGAATGCCGAACTCGGCATATTGCCGCGTCAGTTCCGGTCGGAGCGCCGCCAGCCTCGCGTGGAGCGATAGCGGCGTGTTGTCGGCGTCCGCCTGCTCGTCACGCGGCCACGCGACCGGGGTCGCTTGGGCTGCGTGTGAGGCAGTTGCCTCGACGTTCTCGAGCTCCCCAATCAGGGCGTCGAATCGCTGCAGCGCACCGTCCGCGTCGGTGACGGCCCAGCGGCCGTCGGGCTCAAGCACGCACGACGCAACCTCCCCCGCGAAGACCTCAGCGCCGAAGAGGCGGAGTCGTTCGACAAGCAGTTCCCCGAACCGATCCCAGCCGCCCGCGGGCTCGATCACCTGTTCGCGCGCGGCGTGCTCCTCGAACTGGAGTTCGGCGGCGCCGCTCAGTGAGCCCGCCCGGGTCAGCGCTTCGTTGAGGCCAGCTTCGACGAGCGCGACCTCAGCCGCGTGCGACGGCACCCCAAACCCCTCGACAACAAACGGCTCCACCAGCGTGTCACGCACGTTTCGTCCGAGCCGCGAGTCCACGAGCGCGCCGAGATTGTGCTCCTTGCCGATCGTCAGCACCGGCTTCAACCTGTCAAGGTAGGCCCTGAACGCTCCGCCAGTGCCGAGCAGCGCCATGCACGACTTCGCGAGCGGCACCGGCGGAATCCCCCAGACCGAGCGCTCCGGGCTCGGCGCCCAACCACCGCGGGCCCGCAGCAGCACGTCGGCCGTCCGCACCGGGCGCGGCGCGGCCTCGGGGCTATCCGGGCCGTCGGCCGCAATCGGTGCGGCAACCTCGGCGAGCAGCGCGGCGATCTCTCCGCCTTCCCGTCGCACGGGAACCTGCGGCAGCCTGACGACCGGGTCAGCGATGAGCACCCGGACGCCGACCTCGGCGAGATCGAGCGCTGCGGCGAACGCCGAGATGCCGCCGCCAAGCAGCAGTACCTGACTCACGCGGCACCCGCCCCGCCGCTCGCGAGCGGCGCGGCGCGCCAGACACGGTCGATCCGCTCGCGACCGTAACCGTGCTTCGTGAAGATGCGCACGACAAGCCAAACGAAGAGCGCGAGGCCCGCGATCTCGCCAACGACGGATTCGATGCCACCCGAGCTCTCGACCTGCCCGGTGCTGCCACTCAGCCCCGCAGCCATAAAGCCGAACGCTGCGATGTTGTTGATGACGTGAATCGCGATCGCGGCCTCGAGGCCGCCGGTCTTCCATGTGAGCCAGGCAGCGGTGAGGCCCATGAGCCCGACCGCCACGAGACCCCAAATGTCATAAATGTGCATCGCGGCGAAGGCGAACGTGGACAACCCAATGGCGAGCCACGGCGACCGCATCCACGATCCGAGCACCTGCAGGAAGAGCCCACGGAACACGACTTCCTCTGCCGCGGCCTGGAACGGCACGAGCAGCAAGACGAGGATGAACGAGATGAGCGCGGCGGTGCCGTTGAACTCGGGCGCCTCGGCGGCGAGAGGCTCCGTCGCTGGTGACGCCGCAACGCTCTCCATCGCCATCCCGAAGAGGATCCCGACGCCGTTCATCACGATGACGGCAAGCACTGCCGCCGCGGTGGTCCGCCAGAGCAGTCCCCAGCGGATGCGTCCGGCAACCGACCACACGCGGCCGACCGGGCGGATGCCGAGCGCCAGCATTGCGAGCAGCACGGCCGGGATCATGAGCGCGACGGTGCCCAGGTTGAGCAGGATCGAGAGTGGGTGCTGCGTGTCGAGGATCGGCGCGATCTGCATGAAGAGCGCGTCATTCACATAGTCGGGATCGAATGCGAGCAGCACTGGCATCAGCGCGAGCGAGTACGCGATGTTCATCGCAAAGTAGATACTCGCGGCGAGCACGAGCACGACGAGTGGTTTCCACCACGCGTAGCGCGGCGCGCCGCGGTAGAGCCGGTGGTACTCGAGCGGTTCGGTCTCGACCTCAACGAACTGCGGTTGCTGCTGCGCCCAGGCCCACTGCGGCGCCACCGCGGGGGCGCTCTGCTGCTGCGGGTACGGCGTCTGCCCCTGGGGTGGCACCGGCGCGGGATGCGGTGTCTGCTCCGGGTACGGCGCGTATTGCGGGTGTTGCACGGGAACGTCAGGGTGGACCGGCGCCGGGTTCGGCGTCGGCCCACCCTGGGGCTCAGCCCCTCCGGTGCCTGGCGTGTGACCGTCGATCGGTGGGGGTTGCGTCATGGTGCTCCCTGTTACGCGCCGCGGAGACGCTCTGCGAGGTAGGCGTGGAGTTCGGCACGCGGCACGCGCTCCTGCTGCATGGTGTCGCGCTCACGCACGGTGACCGCGTCGTCCTCGAGCGAGTCGAAGTCGACCGTGACGCAGAACGGCGTGCCGATCTCGTCCTGGCGGCGGTAGCGACGGCCGATTGCGCCCGAATCGTCGAAGTCGATGTTCCAGTCCTCGCGCAGATCCTGTGCGATCTCACGCGCGAGCGGGGACAGCTTCTCGTTGCGGCTGAGAGGCAGCACGGCAGCCTTCACCGGCGCGAGGCGCGGGTCGAGCGCGAGCATCGTGCGGGTGTCGGTTCCGCCCTTCGCATTCGGGACCTCCTCCTCGCGGTAGGCGTCGACGAGGAACGCCATCAGCGAGCGGGTGAGGCCGGCAGCCGGCTCGATGACGTACGGCGTGTAGCGCTCGTTCTTCGTCTGGTCGAAGAAGCTGAGGTCCTTGCCCGAGTGCTCCGAGTGCGTCGTCAGGTCGAAGTTCGTGCGGTTCGCGATGCCCTCGAGCTCGCCCCACTCGCTGCCCTGGAAGCCGAACTTGTACTCGATGTCGGCGGTGCGCTTCGAGTAGTGCGACAGCTTCTCCTTCGGGTGGTCGTAGAACCGCAGGTTCTCAGGGTCGATGCCGAGGTCCACGTACCAGTTCATGCGCTCGTTCATCCAGTATTCCTGCCACTCGTCATCGGTGCCAGGCTCGACGAAGAACTCCATCTCCATCTGCTCGAACTCGCGGGTACGGAAGATGAAGTTTCCGGGAGTGATCTCGTTGCGGAAGCTCTTGCCGATCTGGCCGATGCCGAAC
The DNA here is from genome assembly GCF_013409595.1 of Leucobacter aridicollis. Taxonomy (NCBI): domain Bacteria; kingdom Bacillati; phylum Actinomycetota; class Actinomycetes; order Micrococcales; family Microbacteriaceae; genus Leucobacter; species Leucobacter aridicollis. Next base: position 3,084,196 of record NZ_JACCBD010000001.1, read on the forward strand.
GGGGGCTTCATGCGTGCGGACTGCAGCACGTTCGCGAAGTTCACGAAGATGCCCTGCGCGGTCTCGGGGCGCAGGTAGTGCAGGCCGGCCTCGTCGTCGACCGGGCCGAGGTAGGTCTTCAGGAGGCCGGAGAACGCGCGCGGCTCAGTGAACTGACCCCGGGTGCCGCAGGCGACGCAGACGATCTCCGAGAGGCCGTCCTTCGGCTCGCGGCCCTTCTTCTCCTCGAACTCCTCAATGAGGTGATCCTCGCGGTAACGCTTGTGGCAGTTCAGGCACTCGACGAGCGGGTCGCTGAAGACCTCGACGTGGCCCGAGGCCTCCCAGACGCGCTTGGGCAGGATCACGCTCGAGTCGATACCGACAACGTCATCGCGGCGCTGAACCATCGCCTTCCACCACTGGCGCTTGATGTTCTCCTTGAGCGCGGTGCCGAGCGGGCCGTAGTCCCACGCGGAACGCGAACCACCGTAAATCTCACCCGCCTGGAAGACGAAGCCGCGGTGGCGGGCGAGAGAGATGACCTTATCGAGGCGGGACTGTTCAGCCATGTGTGTATTCACTCCAAGGGGCAGACGGGGATCTTGGTTCGTGTCGGGCGCCGACTGGCGCGCACGGACCCCTCCATCCTAGCCCTCGGGGTGTGAGTTCGACTGGGCATCGCGCTTTCGCGGACGGGTTCGCCGGAGCACCGCCTCGCGATAGCCGGCGCGCCGGAACCAGTACCCCACGAGCAGGATCACGGCACAAGCGAAGACCGCCCACCACGGAAACCCTGGGACATCGGGGCCCTTGCCCATCGCGTCGATGTCCGAGCGCGGTGTCGGCGTGACCCGCTCGCCGGTGACGAGGATGCGCTGCGTGTTGATGCCGAGCGGCGTGCACGTCACGAGCGTCATGAGGTCTTTGCCCTTCACCACGCTGATCTCTTCCGTACTGTCGGGTTCGACGATCTGAATGAGATTCACGCGGTAGGTGAGGACTTTGCCCAGGACCTCAACGCTAAAGGTGTCTCCTTCTTTCACTCCGTCAAGGTGGGTGAACATTGCCGCGTTCGCGAGACCGCGGTGTCCGGTGATGACTGAGCGGGTGCCCTCGCCGCCGACGGGGAGCGAGGTGCCCTCGAGATGACCCAGCCCCTTCAGGAGGGTCGTGTCGCTCGTGCCGTGGAACACGGGAAGATCGAGGTCGATCGCGGGAATGCGCAGGCGGGTCATCATCTTGGACGGCTGCTGCGAAAGGATGTCCCAGTAGTCGAGCGCCCCCGTGATTCTGCCTGTGCCCTCGGCGACGTTGGCCCCTGCCTCGAGTAGGGCGCCCGAGTTCAAGGCGTCGTTATAGGCGACGGCTCTGTCCCACTCACGCTGCAGATCTTCTTTGGCGACCTTCGAGCTCGCCTCGGTCTGATCGGTGAGCAGTCGCGACTGGTTGTACTGTGACACCCAGGCCGCGACGGTCGGATACTCGACGAGCCCGAGCCCAACAAGTACAAGAAGCGCGATCGAGAAGTTCAGCCAGCTGAATCTCCACTCGCGCTTCGAGAATCGGTGGGCGCGAGTTCCGCGGTGGCGCGGCGGCGCGGTGGTCGTCATGTGTACCCCCAGGTGTGCGGAAAAGACATGGGTGTGCCGCCCCCACTGCGGTGCGTGGGGGCGGCACGGTGAGCGGACCGAGGATCAACGCACAGTGCGCGTCGCCTCGGAGGCTCGGAGGTTAGGCCTGCTCAGCGAGCTTGCGACGACGGGTCGCAACGAGGATGCCCGCGGTCGCGAGCACGAGCGCGCCACCGCCGAGCATGAGCACGTTGCCGGCCGCACCCGTGATGGGCAGCGCGGGCAGGTCGCCGGCGCCGAGGCTCATCTGGGTGTTGTCGACGGTCGTGTACGCGCCTGCGGCGTTCACGTTGAAGACAGCGCCCTTTGCGATGCCCTTGTAGCCGGCCGGTGCGACGGTCTCGTACGCGCAGTAGGTGCCCTCGGCGACGGTCACGGTGTTCGTCTTACCGTCGTTGCCGGAGACGAAGCTGCCCGCGACCTTCTTCGCGCCGGAAACCTCGGTGCCGGTCGCCTTGCAATCGGTCGTGGCGGCCGGAACCGAGTAGAGCTCGAAGGTCGCGCCCTTGAGGTTCACGGTGTCACCCGCGATGGTGGTGCCCGTCTTGAGGACGTGCACGCCAGCGAAGAACTTCTCGCTCTCCGGCTCCTTGATCTCGGGATCGGTCGGGCTCTTCTCGCCGTTAATGAAGACCTGAGCCTTGTTCTCGGTGGTGCCGGTGCCGACGAGCGAGACGTCGATGCGGAACACGAGGTCCTTGCCGACGGCGGCGTTCAGCTTTGTGAGGCCAGCCGGGGTGAGCGTCATCTTGACGGGGGGACCAGCGACGAGGGTGTAGTCGGTGCCAAGCGTGAGATCCTGACCGTCGATCGCGACCTTGCCGCCCTTGTACGCGACCGAAGACGCGAGGGCGTCCTCGATGCGGAACTCGGTGTAGGTGACGCCGTCGCCGAGCGGCTTGATCGGCACAGTGATGTCGAAGCCGAGCTGGTCGCCCTGCAGGTCAGCGGTCTTCGTCGAGCCCTGGCCACCCATGAGGTTCTTCGGGTAGATATGCGGGTGGTAGTTCCAGGTGGGGTCGCCCGAGACTGCGTCCTTGCCCGGGTACGGAACCGTGACGATCGCGGGCTGCGCGACGGCGACGGCGCCGGTGGCGCGCTTCGACTCGAAGACGACATACGCCTTATCCGCAACGAGATTGGTGAACTCGTAGGTGCCGTCCGCGGCGCTCGTCATCCGCTGCTGCGAGCAGTTGATGGTGTTGTAGCCCGGAACGTCAACGTCGTCCGAGACAGTCTGCACGGCCGTGAGGCCCTTCAGTGCGTCCCAGCCCGCCTGCGTCTTCAGATCGATGCCCTGAATCTCGCAGTACTTGAAGCCTGCAACAAGCGGCTTGACCTTGTCACCGTGGATCGACAGATCCAGCTTGGTGCCATCGGCGACACCAAAGTCAGCTGTCTCGGGCTTCTCGAGCTTGTGCACGGTGATCGATCCCGTGCCGGCGTCGCCGGGTGCGGCGAAGGCGGGGCTCGACGCTACGCCGAGCGAGCCAGCGAGGATCACAGCGGCACCCAGGAGGGCTGAGCTGCGACGAACGCGGTTCTTCATTTCAGTCACAACGTGTCCTTTCATATTTTCACGAAGTGTGGTGGAACTCAGGGTGCTTCTCGATTGCGCGAAAAGATCCAAGAGCTTGGGGGGACCGTTACCGAGCACCGGCCACGGCAAACCGCCGGGACCTGCGCCAGTAGGCAACGGAAGCTAGGAGGAGGAGACCGATCCCGCCGGCAGTGAACTGCCACGAACCGAGGCCTCCGGTGAGAGGAAGCGGCGGCGCCTGCGGCGCGTATTCGGCGACGATCCGGTAGACGGAGTGCTTACCCTGCGCGACCTCCGCGGCGGCGAGCGTCGGGCCGGAGCTCACTCGCTCCCAGCACATCTCAGTCGCGCCGGTAGCTGCGTTCGCCGCTGCTGCGCAATCGGGCGCCTCCGTGCGGAGCCTGTCGATCCCCGTCACGGTGTACCCAATCGGCGCCGACGCGGTGAGGTCGTAGCCCGAGGGCCGCGCCTCGCTCACGAAGTGCACGGAATCGAGGCGCACGTTGTAGGTCGAGTTGGCGTTCGCGAGTTCGAGGCCCCACTGCAGTGCCGGGGCCATGGTCTGGCCGCCCGCACGCTTCGTCACGAATGAGACGTTCGCCGTCTGGTTCGTCACGCCGCAGGTGATTGGCGCGCGCACCGGGGTCGCCGAGCCGCTGGCGTCGAGCTTCAGTGTGCCCGTTGCCGGGGTGAAGATGGACGCCGGCAGCGGAGCTCCCGCACCGTCAACGCACTCGACCTGGCCTCGCTGCGCGTAGAGCAGGGAGCTCACCGCTGGCACGGGCGTGATCCGCATCCGCTCGCCGACGGTATAGGTCTTGCCCGGCTCGAGCTGCTCCCGAGCGCCGCCACTGATCGGGCGAATGTTGCCGCCCTCGGTGACCGTGATCTCCCAGTTCGCGGGGTCTGCCTGTGCGAGCAAGCCCGACTGCTGCGCGACCGGCGCGATGCGCTTCTCGCCGACGACGTCGACGGGATAGACGACCGCCAGGTCACACTTCGGCGCGGAGTCCGCGGTCTCGGTGCCGCTCGCGTCGACGCCGCGCACCGTGAAGGTGTGCTTGCCCTGCTCGAGCGGATCGGTGATCTTGTAGCTCCAGGTTCTCGCGTCGCCCGTGCCGGCAATCGTCGCCTCGCCGAGGAGCTTCGCAGCTCCGCCGCCGGCCGGGTGCTGGTACACTCGGACCTTCTCAGCGCCGGCGGTCACCTTGCCGGTGAGCGTCGCCTTACCGTCGAGCGACGGCCCGGTCGGGCACTCCATGATGGGAGGTGTCGGCTCGAACACGGTGATCTTCTGATTCGGGCCGCACGCGGCCTGCCCGTTCGCCGAGCAGTACACCGTCTCAGACCGTACCTGAGTGATCTTCGACGTGTATGTACCGGCCTTCTTCGCCTTCAGTGTGAGGACGAGTTCGACCTCGGAGTTTGCCGAAACGTCCTTGTACCACGTTCCGCTATTCGCGAACCATCCGCTGGTGACGTTGACGTCAACGATCTCGAAGTCAGTGGTCAACTGATTCGTCGAACCAGTCGAGGTAAGAAACTTCAGGCCCGACCCCTGCTCATCGGCGTTGCCAGTGTTGCGCATAAAAATGCGGTACTCGAACGTCCCCCCGACAGGCACCGAGCTTGCGCTCACGGTGTGGTCGGCCGAGAGCGACGCGGCTGGCTTTGCAATGAACCGCGCGGTGCGGTTCACGGGTGCCTGGATCGAGGAGGTGTCTCCGGCGAGGCGCGCCTCAACCACGTAGTCTCCGGCCTTCGTCGAGGTGATCCTTGCGGTCGCGACGCCGTTCGAGTCCGTCACGTTCGTGCCCGTCGAGGTGAGGGTCACGCCAGTCACCGGGTTCGTCAGGGTGAACACGACCTGTTGGTCCTTGATCGGCACGCCGCCGGTCGCGGTGGTGCTCCGAATCGTCGCCGTCGCCACGTGGGTTGCGACGCCGTCGGCGAACCTGTTGTCCTGGCTCACGTAGAGCTCAGAGTTATTCAGGCCCGGCACCACTGGCTCGGGGACGAACAGCGCGAACACCTCGCGCGAGTTCTTGATGCCCTTACCGGCGACGGTCGCCTCGACCCAGTACTTGCCAGGTTTCGTGGCGGTGATGCTCACCGCGGCCTTCCCGTCGCTGCCCGTGGAACGTGTGCTCGTCGATAGCGTCGCCTGGGAGGCGGCGCTCCAATCCTCGTTGAAGAGTTTGAAGTTGACGCTCACGCCGTCCATCGGCGCGTTCGTGGTCGACATGACCGTCGCCGTCGCTGTGTGAGTCTCGACGCCATTGGCAATCTTCTCGCCTGGCGTCACCACGACGTTCGAGCTACCGTAATCGACCTCTGGCCCCGCTGGGATGAAGGTCGCAATGTGGTTCTCGCCGCCAGTGACCCGCTCGCTCGCTACCGTGGCGACGACGGTGTAATTCCCTGGGGTGGTCGCCGTGACCGTCGCGGACACCTTGCCAGAGCCGCCCGTCGTTGCACTGTTCGGCGACACCGCCGCGTTGAGCGCCGCCGTGCCGTCGGCGTTTCGCACGACGAGCTTCACAGGCTGGCCAGACATGACAGCCCCGGTCGTGTCACGCACAGTCACGACCGCATCATGCTCGTCGATCCCGTTGGCCCAACGGTTGCCCTTTGTCACCTCAAGCAGAGTGCGCGACATATCGGGCTTCGGATCAACAAACACGACGGTTTGAGGCGAACCCGCGATGACCCCACCGTCCGCATACGTCGCGACGACCTTATACGTTCCGGCAGCTGTGCCGCGGATCGTCGCGTGGGCCTTTCCGTCTGAACCCGTGAGCGCACTCTCGGTGATGCTTGCCCCGGTCGCGGGAGTGACTCCATCTTGGTTATAGATCTTGAAGATCACGGCCTTGCCCTGCGACACCACTCCGACGCTCTTGTATATCGTCGCCGTGGCGGTGTGGTCTTCGACGCCGACGACCTTCTCGCCCGGCGTCACCGTCAACTTCGACTGCGAGAAGTCGATGCCGTCCCCATTAACGAACTGGATCTTCAGCGCAAGCGAGTTGCGAATGGGGGTCGCCACACCGTCGATATTTGCGATTGCCTGCACGTAGTACGTGCCTGCAAGCCTCGAGGACACCGTCGATACTGCCAGACCTCCGCCCGTCGACGTGGGCGACACCGGATCCGGGACTGCCGTACTCGCGGCGACTGGGTACTTGCCAGCCGCGTCGGAGAAGAGCTTGTAGGTTACCGGCACGCCTGACTTGTGGTTGCCGTTCGCGTCAAAAATGTGCGCCGTGAGCGTGTGTTTGTCGGCCTGGTCCGCCCAGCGAGTCCCGGTTGAAACCTCAAGATATGAGGTCTCCTTCTGCGCTGGCTTGTTGACGAACTCAACCACCCTGTTGACATTGTTCGCGACCGGACTCGACCCGATCTTTGCCCGCACCGAGTAGAAGCCAGCCTTGCTCGCCGTAATCGTCGCAACCGCATACCCTTGGCCGTCCGACGTCTTCGTCACGGGCGCCACCGTCGACTCGCTCGTGATCGCTGAGCCATTGGCCGTGTACATCGTGAACGTGACATCCTGATTGCTCATCCATGAGCCGTCTGATCCTTTGACTCGAGCGGTGACCGTGTGCGATCCGCCGTCCCAATACACCTGCCCGTCGGAAACCGAGAGCGTTGAGCCGGCGTAGTCGGGGGTCACTGGCGCCGGTTCGAACCCGCCGTAGCTGAAGGAGCCGGTGCCCTCCTTCATGATGACCCCGGTACCATCGAGGCCTTCTGCTGGATTGTAGGTAAACGGGAATTGCACCAGGCGGCTCGTGTTGCCCTTGGGCCTGAGAGTAAACGAGTTGCCCGGGCTCTTGACGCGGTGCTCCCACATCAGCACCTCGGCGTTGCCCGAACACGTCGCAGGGTCAACGAACGAGACTCCGACGATGTCGGGACCGCCCCAGATATCCTGCAACCCCGTCGACATGCAGTATCCGTCGAACGGCCCGCCGACCTTGATCACCTTGCCGGTCTCGCCGGGCCCGGGAATGCTCCATTTCGCGTTCGGCTCAAGCGCCAAGACGCCCTCGACGGAGCTCGCCCAGTAGTCCGTTGCGATTCTGAGGTGCAGACCGGCCGGCCCCGTAGAGCCGACCTTGATCGGCCAGTAGTTGGCGTTCTGGTTGTAGATGAGTTGGCCGACCAGACGTGACTCTGCCTGCGCTGGCGCATCCGTCGCAACGACTGATCCCGAGATCAAGCCCAGGATGACTCCGACGCCCAACAGGAGACGAATGAGGCGCCCGGTGCGGGTGCGTCGCGTTGGAGACACGGTACTTCCTTCACATCTAGGGTGCGGGCTGGCCAGGCGCGTTGTTGTGAGCAAGAGCCCAAGGCACACACCTGTCGCAAGCGGCTCTTGCGGCCTGCAATAGGCTCGCAGGCTGACTCATCCGCGCCGCCAGGTTCGCCGCAACTGAGGTGACGTTCCCCACCGCATTAAGTACGTTCCAACCCGGTCCCCGAGCCCGTCAGCACCTCGTAAGCACTTCTGCAGAAAACGTGCAGTATGTGTCCCGGCCGCAGACGGCGGGCCCTCAGAATCGACGTGCAGCGTCGACGAGATGATGCAGCAGCAGCGTACGAACACAACAACGGCAGTCACCATTGGAGAGTTCCACTGGTGACTGCCGTTGACCTGTTGGGCGCGTGTCGGCAAGCGCCGACGAGGCAGTGTTGGCGCTAACCGCCCAGCACGATGTTCTCGGGCCGCTCGCCCGCACGGAGCGCCGCGATCTGCCGCTGGATCAGGGAGACCATGCGCGGCATCATCGCCGTCGAGTCGCCGCCAGCGTGCGGGGTGATGAGCGCGTTCGGCAGCGACCACAGCGGGTGGTCGGCCGGGAGCGGCTCGGGATCCGTGACGTCGAGGGCCGCGCGGAGACGCCCCGCGGTGAGCTCGGCGACAAGATCCTCGGTCACGACGAGCGGGCCGCGACCGACGTTCACGACGAGTGCGTCGTCGGGAAGCGCGGCAAAGGCGGCGGCGTCGAACAGTCCGCGGGTCTCGTCGCTGAGCGGGAGCCCAAGGATCAGCACCTCGGTTGCGGGCAGCAGCGCGTGCAACTCGTCGAGGCCGTGGACGTGCACGGTCTCGCCCGCGAGGTTCTGCTCGTCGCGCGCGGACCGGGCAAGCCTCGTGATCTTCGTCTCGAACCCGGCGAGGCGCGCCTCGATAGCCTTCCCCACGCCGCCATAGCCAACGATGAGCACGTTGCGGTCTGCGAGGCTCGGAAAGGTCTGCAGCTCCCACTTGCCTTCGAGACCGTCGCGGATGAACCGCGGCAGCCCGCGCTGCGACGCAATCGCGAGCCCGACGGCGAGCTCGGCGGTCGCTGCCTCGTGCACGGAGGTCGCGTTCGCGAGCGGGTAACCACTCGGCAGATACTTCTCGATTCCGTTGTAGCCGATCGACTGCCACTGGATGAGCTGCGCCGATACTTCCGAAACCTTGGCGAGTCGGCGGATCCCGCCCCAGTATGGGGGCACGATGATATCGATGTGGGATCGGGGCGCGGGTCCATCAAGATCCCACTCGACGATGTCGACGCCGTCGATCTCCCCAATCGCCGCTCGCAGTCCCGGATCAGTCGGCAGTGACAATACGAAATCGCTCATTGCCTCAGTCTAGGGCTGCCCGTGGCGCGGCGCGGTATGGCGATGCAGCTTGGCCGTCGTCCGCACAGGAGTTACAGCGAGAGTGTCCTCCGCAGCTCGCTCACGAAGTGCGCCATCGTCGCGGCCGACTGCTCTCGCGCGCTGGCGGATTCGTCCGGCCGGTTGAGGTAGCCGTGCACGGTTCCGAGCTCGATCCGCTCCGTCACGGGCACACCCGCGGCACGCAGCTGGTCAGCGAACTCCTCGCCGGACGCGCGCAGTTCGTCGGCGTCGGCGTTCACGATAATCGTCGGTGGCAGCAGCGCGAGCCGGTCGGCGGGCAGCTCACCCACGACCAGGGGCCCGCCATCAGTCAGCCCGCTGCCAAGGTAGAAGCTGTACATCTCGGCGATCCGGTCGGCGCGGAACCGACGCGCCTCCGGCAGCGCAGCAACGGCGTCGGCGAGCTGCGGATCGACTCGTTGGGTGCGATGCATCGTCGGGTATTCGAGCAGCAGCGCGGCCGCGGCACGTTCCGGGGCTCGCTCCGCCTGCGCGAGGGTCGCGAGGGTCGCCAGATGCGCGCCCGCGCTCGCCCCGCCGACGACGAGCGGCCCGCCGTACTCGGCCCCGGCCCACGCGACAACCGCCGCGACGTCGTTCGACGGCGCCGGCGCCTTCACGGTGTCGCTCGCGAGCACGTAGTCGACGGAGATCACCCGCAGTCCGGCCGCGGCGAAGCTGCGCGATACCCAGTCGGCCTCGGGCCAGTCGAGCGTGCCACGAATGAACGAGCCACCGTGCGCCCAGACGAGCGTGGCCCACGGCTGAACGTCACCGACAGGCTCGTAGCCGCGCACCGGCACTCGGGCCGATCCTGCGCGGTTGATGCCGCCCGTGGGGGCGGGCACCGGCCCGGCAACCTCGAACGACGTAACGCTCACGTGACCCACTAGTTCATCCCCCTCAGCCTCGCTCGGCACGCACGCCGAAAGTGCAAGCATCGCCGCCAGCGCGAGCGGTGCAGCTCGGAGCAACGATCGCCGCATTCCCACAGTATATTTGCGCCCGGTGCGCAAGAATGGAGCCATGAACGACCAGCACTCCCCCGGACGCCGCGACTTCACCTATACCGACGCGCACGGCATCGAGATCAGCGCCTACGCGTGGCTACCCGATCCTGATCGGCGGCCGGAGCCCGTCGGCGCCGTGCAGATCGCTCACGGCATCGGCGAGCACGCGCTGCGCTACGACGGCTTCGCGCGATTCCTCGCGCGGGCGGGTCTCGCCGTCTACGCGAACGACCACCGCGGTCACGGCGAAACGGGACGCCGGCAGCACGGCGGCGATCTCTCGCTCCTCGGCAAGCTCGGGCCCGGCGGCCTCCGCGCGGCCGAAGGGGTCATTCGGCAGCTCACCGAGATCATCCGGACCGAGCACCCGGGACTGCGCGTTGCGCAGCTCGGTCACTCCTGGGGCTCGCTGATGACCCAGCGGATCCTGAACGAGGCGCCGCGGCAGTGGGACGCCGTCGTGCTCTCAGGCAGCGCGTACCGGACGCCGCGGTTCATGGAGAGCGGCAACCTCAACGCGAACTGGGCGGGCGAGGACGGCGCGAACGGCTTCGAGTGGCTGAGCCGCGACCCGGAGACCGCGTCCGCGTTCATCGCTGATCCGCTGTGTTTCGAGGCGAACATCTTGAAGCTGTTCGGCGTGAGCGACGGGCTGCGACTGTTCGGAACCCCCGGGCCGGGGCTCGCGGTCGACGTCCCGCTGCTCATCGTCTCCGGGAGCGACGATCCGCTGAGCCGCGCAGACGGGCTGAAACGCCTCGCGGACGCGTACCGGGCGCGCGGCGTGCGCGACGTGGCGCTGAAGATCTACCCGGGCGCGCGTCACGAGCTGCTCCAGGAGACGAACCGCGACGCTGTCTACACGGACCTCGCGACCTGGCTGCTCGAGCACGTCGAGTAGCCGGTAGCCGGCCCGGGGCTGCGCGTGGGCGAGCCGGCTCAGTCGAGGTCGAGGCGCTCGTAACCCGCGAGCAGGATCCGCTCGGCGAGGAACAGGTAGTCCCTGAGCTGGCTCGCCGCGCGCTCGGTGTCGCCCGCTTCGAGGAGCTCGACGATCTCGAGGTTCCGCTCGAGGAACGGGGCGTGGAGGTACTCGGGGTCGTCAATGAGCCCGAACGCGAGCCGGAGCTCGGCAGTGAGCTGGGCGTAGAGCCGGTTCAGGCGAGGACTGTCTGCGAGCTCGAAGATTGCCTGGTGGAAGCGGATGTTCGCGCCAGCGATTGCCGGCCAGTCATCTCGCTTCCGATGCTCGAGCGCCTCCTCGACCGCGGCGCGCATCTTCGCGAGCGCCGGGTGCCGCGGGAGCGCCTCTGCGACGGCCTGGCATTCGACGAGCCGCCGCACGCGATACACATCGATAATCGTGTTGATGTTGGGGATCGCCACGCACGCCCCGCGATGCGGCACCTGCGTGATGAGACCTTCTTGACTGAGCGTGCGGAACGCCTCTCGCAGCGTGTTGCGCGAGATGCCGAGTGACTCCGCGAGCTTCGCCTCGGGGACGCGGTCACCGGGCTTGAGTTCGCCGTTCGCGATTCGGCCGCGGATCTCTGCCGCTGCCTCCATCGCCCTCGACACTGCCGCCGTGTCGCCCTCTGACGGCGCGGTTGTGCGTGGGGATGACATGCGTGAAGTGTAGCAAGCGCACAGTGCGCACCAAGGATTGTTGAGCAATCCATCTTGCATTGTTCAAACAACCGTGTACGCTGATGGAACGGATCACTCCACTCCCTGTCAAGCACGTGACGCAACGACGCGAAAGGCCCTCAGCGATGAGCACCTCACACTCCCCCGACCACGACGAGCCAGGCGGCAGCCAGGTCACCGTTCCCGGCCCGGCGACCGTCGCAAGCGGGGCCGTCGGCTTCGCGAAGGCCCGGCGATCCTCGCTCCTCGGCGCGATCTTCCTCATGGCGACCTCGGCGATCGGCCCGGGTTTCATCACCCAGACTGCGACGTTCACCGCGACGCTCGGCGCCGCTTTCGCGTTCGGCATCCTGGTCTCGATCGTCATCGACTTCATCGTCCAGGCGAACATCTGGCAGATCATCACGCTCTCCGGCAAGCGCGCGGCAGAGCTCGCGAACGCCGCCATCCCCTACTCGGGCTACCTGCTCTCGGTCCTCGTGATCCTCGGCGGCCTCGTGTTCAACATCGGCAATATTGCGGGCGCCGGGCTCGGCCTGAATGCGCTCCTCGGGCTCGACCCGCGCATCGGCGGGGCGATCAGCGCTGTCCTCGCGATTGCGATCTTCCTGTCACACCGCGCAGGGCTCATCATGGACCGCGCGATCATCGTGCTCGGCGTCATTATGATCGGCCTCACCGTCGCCGTCGCCGTCGTCGCGAACCCGCCGGTCGGCGACGCACTCCGGCAGACCGTGCTTCCCGACACCATCGACTTCGCCGCGATCACCACGATCGTCGGCGGCACCGTCGGCGGCTACATCACGTACGCGGGCGCCCACAAGCTCCTCGACTCGGGCACCACGGGGCCCGAGCACATCAAGCAGGTCACGCGCTCCGCGTTCTTCGGCATCGCGGTGACCGGCATCATGCGGTACGTGCTCTTTCTCGCGTTCCTCGGGGTCACCGCAAGCGGCGTGATGCTCGACCTCGCCGCGAACCCCGCGGCGCAGGCCTTCGAGGCCGCCGCCGGCCAGTGGGGCATGCGCGCGTTTGGCCTCGTGCTCTGGGCCGCGGCGATCTCAAGCGTCATCGGCGCGGCGTTCACGTCGGTGTCCTTCATGACGGTGTTCAGCACGAAGCTCAACATGCGGGCGCGGAGCTGGGCGACCGTGGTGTTCATCGCCGTCGGGCTCGTCGTGTTCCTCGTCATGGGCACGACCCCGGTCGCGCTGCTCGTCTTCGCCGGCGGATTCAACGGCCTCATCCTGCCGATCGGGTTCACCGTCTTCATGTACATCGCCTGGTTCAGGCGCGACCTGCTCGGTGGCCACCGCATTCAGTTGTGGCTGCTCGTGCTCGGTACGCTCATGACAGCGCTCACCTGGTACATGGGAGCCGTCTCCTTCAGCACCATCTTCAAGTTCCTCGGCGCATAGCCGCGCCATACAGAAAGGGGTATCGATGTTGCGGATCGACCTGAACAGCGACCTCGGCGAGCACTACGGGTCGTGGCGCATGGGCGACGACGAGAGCATGCTCGAGACAGTCACGAGCGCGAACATTGCCTGCGGCTTTCACGCCGGCGACCCGAAGACCGCGTTCACGACGGTGCGGAACGCGGTCGCGCGCGGCGTCACCGTCGGGGCGCACGTCGCCTACCCCGACCTCGCAGGCTTCGGGCGCCGCCCGATGACGCTTCCGGCCGACGAACTCGAGGCCGACGTGATCTACCAGATCGGGGCACTGCAGGCCCTCGCCGGGGCAGCGGGCACCAAGGTCCGCTACGTGAAGCCCCACGGAGCGCTGTACAACAGCATCGCGTTCAACGAGGCCGAGGCCGCGACGGTGATCTCGGCGATCAAGCGCGTCAGCCCAGAGCTCGCGCTCGTCTGCCTCGCGGGCTCACCGCTCGTCGAGCAGGCGCGCGCCGCCGGGCTGCGCGCCGTGCCCGAGGCGTTCGCCGACAGGGCCTACGAGCCGACCGGAGCGCTCGTCGCACGAAGCGAGCCCGGGGCGGTGCTGCACGAGCCGGAGCTCGTCTCCGCGCGCATGCTGCAGCTCGTCCAGCACGGGACCGTCACGGCGCGCGACGGTAGCACCGTCAACGTCGAGGCCGAGTCCATCTGCGTGCACGGAGACAGCCCAGACGCCGTCGGAATGGCGCGGGCGGTGCGGGAACGACTCCTCCAAGCGGGCGTCGAGCTCGCAAGCTTCAGCGGGCCGGCGCTCCCATGACGACCGACCGGCCGAGCGTCAAGCCGGCGGGAACGACAGCCGCGCTCATCGACTGCGGCTCCCTCGACGCTGCGCTCGACGTGTTCGCGGCACTCTCGGTCGCGCGCGAGCGGGGCGAATTCCACGCCGACGAGCTCGTTCCGGCGGCGCAGACGGTGCTCGTCCTCGGGGGCGACGGCCGCAATCCGCGAGGGATCGCAGCGAAGCTGCCTGCCCTGCTCGCCGCGTCACACGCCGCGGCGCGCGCCCAGGCTGCGGGCCCCGAGGTGAACATTCCGGTGCACTACTCGGGCCCTGACCTCACAGAGGTCGCCGCGCTCACCGGCATGAGCGAGGAGGCCGTCGTCGCGCGCCACACCGCCGCAAGCTACGCGGTCGCCTTTACGGGCTTCGCGCCGGGCTTCGCCTACCTCTCGGGCGGCGATCCCGCGCTCGCGGTCCCTCGGCGCGCGACCCCCAGGGCCCGCATCGAGCCGGGGTCCGTCGGACTCGCCGGCGAGTTCTCCGGGGTCTACCCCCGCGAGAGTCCCGGAGGTTGGCAGATCATCGGTTCGACGAGCGCGCGGATGTGGGACACCGAGCGGGAGCAGCCCGCGGCGCTCCTCGCCGGCGGCCTGGTCCGCTTCACGGCGGTCCGCGAGAAAACGGAAATCCACGCGACTCGGGCGACAGCGCCTCAGCGCAACACCGATCCGGATCGCCCCGGCGCTGTGCTCCGCGTCGTCGACGCCGGGCTGCAGACGCTCGTGCAGGATGCGGGGCGCCTCGGCGCCGCGGGGATGGGCGTCGGACGCGCAGGGACCGCGATTCGCGGCGCCTATCGAACCGCGAACGCGCTCGTCGGCAACGCCCCGGGTGCCGCGGCCCTCGAACTCGGCCACGGCGGCTTTGCCGCCGACGCCCTCGCGACCGTCGTGCTCGCGCTCACTGGCGCCGTACGGCAGGGCCGCATCACCGGCCCCTTCGGCTCGCGAAACGTCGCCCACGGAACGCCCTTCCGCCTCAGCGACGGCGAGCGCCTCACGCTCGGCCCCGCAGGGCGCGGGCTGCGCTCGATCCTCGCTCTCCGGGGTGGCGTGGGCGGCGATGCATTCCTCGGCAGCCGCTCCCGCGACACACTTGCGGGGCTGGGGCCAGCGCCGCTCACCGTCGGCGACGAGATCCGTCCGGCGGGCGCGGCGGCGTCTGCGGTCGGTGCGCCCGCCCCGCAGGATCCTGATCTTCCCTCGGAGGGCGACGTCGCGACGCTACGGGTCGTGCTTGGCCCGCGCGACGACTGGTTCGACGCCGACGCCGTCGCGCGCCTCACCACTCAGCAGTGGACGGTGGCGCCACAGAGCGACCGCGTTGGCGTGCGACTCACGGGCGAGCCACTCCGCAGAGACGCGGCTCACGCCGACGCCGAGCTTCCGAGCGAGGGCGTCGTGCTCGGGTCGCTCCAGGTTCCGCCCGACGGGCAGCCCGTGCTCTTTCTCGCAGACCACCCGCTCACCGGCGGCTATCCCGTCATTGCGGTCGTCCACGACGACGACATCGAGCTCGCCGCGCAGCTCGCACCCGGTACCACCGTGCGGTTCACCCTCTTCACGGACCAGCCGCACACACGAACGGAGACACGACAGTGACACTCACCAAGATCCTCATCGCGAACCGCGGGGAAATCGCCGTCCGCATCATCCGCGCCGCGAACGACGCTGGCATCGCAAGCGTCGCCGTCTACTCCGATGACGACGCCGACGCCCTGCACGTGCGCCTCGCGGACGAGGCATACGCGCTGCACGGAACCACCCCGGCCGAGAGCTACCTCAGCATCGAAAAGCTCCTCGCCGTCGCCGCCAGGGCCGGCGCCGACGCCGTGCATCCCGGCTACGGCTTCCTCTCCGAGCGCGCAGACTTCGCGACCGCGGTGCAGAACGCTGGCCTCACGTGGATCGGACCGGACCCCACCACGATCGAGACGCTGGGCGACAAGGCACGCGCCCGGGCGCTCGCCGCCGAGGTCGGAGCGCCGCTCGTTCCCGGCACCCCAGGGGCGGTGTCAGACGTCGAGGAGGTCCTCGCGTTCGCCGACGAGCACGGCCTCCCCCTCGCGATCAAGGCCGTCTTCGGCGGCGGCGGTCGCGGCATGCGCGTCGTGCGGGAGCGCGCCGAGATC
The DNA here is from genome assembly GCF_013409595.1 of Leucobacter aridicollis. Lineage (NCBI taxonomy): Bacteria > Bacillati > Actinomycetota > Actinomycetes > Micrococcales > Microbacteriaceae > Leucobacter > Leucobacter aridicollis. Next base: position 3,100,063 of record NZ_JACCBD010000001.1, read on the forward strand.
GCAGACGCCTACGACGCCGCCGTCCGCGAGGCGACCACGGCCTTCGGCAGAGGCGACTGCCTCGTCGAACGCTTCCTCGACAGGCCGCGGCACATCGAGGCGCAGGTACTCGGCGACCGCCACGGCCGGATCGCGGTACTCGGCACCCGGGACTGCTCGCTACAGCGCCGCAACCAGAAGCTCGTCGAGGAGGCACCAGCACCCTTCATCTCGGACGAGTTGCGCGCGCGGATCCACGACGCTGCCGCCGCGGTGTGCGCCGCCGCAGGCTACGTCGGCGCCGGCACCGTCGAGTTTCTGCTCGGTGACGACGGCACGCTGTCATTCCTTGAGGTCAATACCCGGCTCCAGGTCGAGCACCCGATCACCGAGGTAGTCACGGGCATCGACCTCGTGCAACAGCAGTTCATCATCGCCTCGGGCGAGCCGATGACCGTGCCCACCGAGATCCCCACGTTCGGGCACGCGTTCGAGTTCAGGATCAACGCGGAAGACCCCGGCCTCGGCTACCTGCCGACCCCGGGTACCGTCGCCAGGCTCGAGCTGCCCGCCGGCCCAGGCGTTCGCGTGGACTCCGGCGTGTACCAGGGCTACACCGTTCCCGGCAGCTTCGACTCGATGCTCGCGAAGCTCATCGTGTGGGGCGCGGACCGCGACGAGGCGCTGCGCAGGTCGCGGCGCGCGCTCGCCGAGTTCGTCGTCGAGGGCGTCGCGACGGTGCTGCCGTTCCACAGGTCTGTCGTCGCGGACGACGCGTTCGCCGCGCCGGGCGGCGCGTTCGGCGTCCACACCCGCTGGATCGAGGAGGAATCCACTGCTGAGTTCGAGCCCGCGACCGCCGTCGCAGCCCCTGGCGTGCCGCGGCTCACGCGCCTGCCAATCGAGCTCGACGGCAAGTTCGTCGAGCTCGGGCTGCCCGAGAGCCTGCTCGCTCGGCTTGAGACTGGGGCCGTGACGCAGGGAGCTGGTGCGAGTGCTGTTGGTGTTGGTGTTACCGGTGTCGGTGCTGCCGGCCCGGACTCCGGTTCGCCTGCCGGGGCGCTCACCGCGCCGTTCGCGTCGACCCTCGCGTCGTGGTCGGTCGCAGACGGCGCCGTCGTTCAGGCCGGCGACACCGTGGCACTGCTCGAAGCGATGAAAATGGAGGTGCCTGTCAAGGCGCCCGTCGCAGGCACGCTTCGGCACGGCGCCGAGCGCGGGGCCGTCCTCGCAGCCGGTGCCGCAATCGGAAGCATTGACTAGCGGCCGTACCCGCACAACGTACGACTCACCAACGACGGCAGGAGGAGCGCTATGACACGCATACTTACGACCCCAGCACAACTGGCAGAAGCCAGAGCGGCGCGGGCGGAATACCGCGCGGGCGCCGTCGCCCCGACCAGCGGCGTCGCCCACGGAATCGTCCAGGCGAACCTCATCTCGGTGCCAGCTGACTGGGCGTACGACGTGCTGCTGTACGCGCAGCGCAACCCTCAGGCGTGCCCGGTGCTCGAGGTGCTCGATGCGGGGACGACCGAGTCGCTGCTTGCGCCCGGCTCGGACCTGCGAACCGACATCCCGAAGTACCGGGTATGGCGCGACGGTGAGCTTGCGGAGGAACCGACCGACGCCTCCGCCGCGTGGGAGGAGCATCCCGATCTCGTGTCGTTCCTCATCGGCTGCAGCTTCACGTTCGAGGCCGGCCTCGTGGATGCGGGCATCGAAATCAGGCATCAAACCCTCGGACGCAACGTGCCCATGTATCGCACGAACCGTGCCTGCGCCCCAGCGGGCCGGCTGACCGGGGAACTTGTGGTCTCGATGCGCCCGATCCCCGGCGACCGGGTAGCCGAGGCCGTGCAGATCTCTGGCCGATACCCGGCCGTGCACGGCGCTCCGGTGCACGTCGGCGACGCCGCCAGTCTCGGTATCGCCGACGTGCAGGCGCCCGACTTCGGTGACGCCCCCGAGATTCGTGCCGGCGAGGTTCCAGTCTTCTGGGCCTGCGGCGTCACACCGCAGGCGGCCATCATGGCGTCGAAGCCACCGTTCGCGCTCACGCACGCCCCCGGCTACATGTTCGTCACCGACGTGCCCGACGCGAACTACCTGGTGTGAGAGGGCCGCTCGAGGGCCGGCGGACTGCCGTACCAGGCCCGCGCCGGTCGGGTTAGGCCCGGCCACCCTTCCGTGGCATCCAGCGGAGGAACGCCCAGGTGCCGAACAGCCCGATCACCCCCATCGCAGCCGTCGCAACCCCAATTGGGGCGACGGCCGCCATGCCTGAGAACAGCAGGGGCGCGGCCGCTGCGCCCGCGCTGGTGAGCGTGCGCCACGAGCCGAGGAAGGGTGCCGGGTTCTGCTTCGGAGCAAGGTCGGCGCCGAGCGTGAGCAGCAGCCCGCTCGAGAGCCCGTTGGCGACCCCGATGACTGCGGCGAGCGCGACGAACCAGACGGTCGCCGAGTCCCAGCCGCCCGTGAATGACAGCGTGAGGAATGCGAAGCTCATCATGAGCATCGACGGCACGACGGCCCATAACCGACCGAAGCGATCCATCACCTGGCCACTCGCGTAGAACAGCGCGAAGTCAAGGGCGCCTGAGATGCCGACGACCAGCGAGATCGTCTGGGCGTCGAGGCCGATCGCGACGCCCCAAATCGGGAGCACAACCTGTCGCGCCGCCCGCAGCGCCGAGAGTGTCGACGCCGCGAGCCCGAGCCTGGCGAGCACGGCGCGGAACCGCACCATCGTGCTGAACACGCCCTCCTTCGCATCGGGCGAGTCCGGCAGACTCACGCCCGCAGTCGCTTCTCCTGTGACGGGCTCGCGCGCGCCAGCCTCGAATTCACGCTCAGGGTCCGGGCCGAACCAGACGAGCAGCACGGTTGCTGCGAGGCACGCGATGAGAAACCAGATGACGGCGCTCTCGTGGCCGCTCGCCCCAAGCAGCAGCGCACCGACGAACGGGCCAAGAAACATGCCGAAGCGATAGCTTCCTCCGAGGAGCGCGAGCGCCCGTGCACGGAAGTGGAACGGCACGTGGGTGGCCATGAACGAGTGCCGGGCGAGCCCGAAGGCCGCCGCGCAGAAGCCGTTGATGAAGATCGCGAGCGCGAGCACGCCGATGTTCGTGGCGAACGGGAGCATGAGGGCGCCCGCGAGCGCGAGGAACCCCGAGATCACCATCGCCATGCGCTCGCCGACCTTCGCGACGAGCCAACCCGCCGGAATGTTGCCGCACAGCTGGCCGACGACCAGGGCAGACGCGACGAGGCCGGAGGTTGCAAGGTCGGCGCCGGCCCGTGTCGCCATTGTCGGGATCAGCGGGATCAGCGCGCCCTGACCGAGGGCAAACAGCAGTGTCGGCCCGTAGATCATCGGGGCGAGCCGCAGCAGAAACTTCGCGATCGGTTCAGCCACGACAGTTCCTGTTCATTCTGTTCACCTTACTCCTGCGCTGTTCTTGTGCCGGCCCTGCCTGGGCCCGAGCCATCCCTGCCCCGGCCCAGCCCGCACTGCCCGCCCCAGCTCGCGCACCGAGTTGGCACTTGTTGTCGTTGTGGGACGATCAGAACGACAACAAGCGCCAACTCTCGAGCGGCCGGGGCCGGGGTCCTGCGGGCGGACCCGGTGGGAGGGCCGGGGCCGAGGCCGGGAGCCAGCCGGGCCGGGGCCGGGAGCCAGCCTGGGCCGGGGCCGCGCCCGCATAGCCCTCGCGACCCCCGAGGAGTACCCTGGGGAGTACGGCACAAGGAGGGTGACATGCACGGCGAATACAAGGTTCCCGGAGGCAAGCTCGTGGTCGTCGACTTCGAGGTCGACGACGGCAAGATCGTTGACTTCAGGCTCTCCGGAGACTTCTTCCTCGAACCCGACGAGGCGCTCCTCGACATCAATGCTGCGATCGAGGGCATGAACCCGAACTCGACGATCGAGGAGTTCGCGAACGCGATCAGGCAGGCGCTCCCGAGCGAGGTGCACCTGCTTGGATTCACGCCCGACTCGGTCGGTGTCGCCATCCGCCGCGGCGTCACCGGTGCCGCCCACTGGCGCGACTACGACTGGCAGATCGTGCGCGAACCGGCAGTCACCCCGATGCTCAACGCCGCGCTCGACGAGGTCCTCACCACCGCCGTCGGCGAGGGCCTTCGCGGCCCGACCCTGCGCATCTGGGAGTGGAACGAACCCGCCGTCATCATCGGCTCATTCCAGTCCGTGAAGAACGAGGTCGACGAGGAGGCCGCCGCCGAGCACAACGCGACGCTCGTTCGCCGCATCTCGGGCGGCGGGGCGATGTATATGGAGCCCGAGGCGAGCATCACCTACGCGCTCTACATTCCGGGCGAGCTGGTGCGCGGTATGTCGTTCGCCGACTCCTACGCCTACCTCGACGACTGGGTGCTCGAGGCGCTGAAGTCGCTCGGCATCGACGCCGTCTACAAGCCGCTCAACGACATCACGAGCCCGCTCGGCAAGATCGGCGGCGCGGCGCAGAAGCGGCTCGGTTCCGGCGCGATCCTGCACCACGTGACGATGGCCTACGACATGGATCCCACGGCGATGACCTCCGTGCTCAGGATCGGGCGCGAGAAACTCTCCGACAAGGGCACCGCGAGCGCGCAGAAGCGCGTCGACCCGCTGAAGAGCCAGACCGGCAAGACCCGCGAAGAGATCGTCGAGCGCATGATCGAGGTCTTCCAGCGGCGCCACGGCGGAGTGATGGGCGAGGTCACCGAGGGCGAGTGGGACGCGGCGGAGCGGCTCGTCGAGCAGAAGTTCTCATCCGAGGAGTGGCTGCGGCGCGTGCCGTAGTCCCGCCCACCGCCACAGCACCACGAGGAGCCCCACATGATCCGACTCGGCATGGTCACGATTGACACCGCAGACCCCCGGCCGCTCGCCGCGTGGTGGGCCGAGCGTCTGGGCGGCGAGATCGTCCACGACGCCGACGGCTGGTTCTGCATGGTGCGCGCGTCAGAGGTGCCGGTCGCGCTCGGCTTCCAGAAGGTCGAGGACCCGACTCCCGGCAAGAACCGGGTACACCTCGACTTTGACCGCACCCCCGACGTCGACCGTGACGCGATGGTCGCCGAGTGGACCGCCGCCGGCGCGACCCACCTCGGCAGGCGCGGCGAGTCCGACTTCTCCTGGGACACGTTCACCGACCCCGACGGCAACGAGTTCTGCATCGGCGACCCTCACTAGGGACACAGTGCCCCGAGGGGCAACGCCGAAGTGGGTCCCTTGATAGAGCCCAGCGCGGCGCAAGATCTGTGTTCTGCAGTTCCTATGTCGGACACGCTGGGCGGGCGGCATAGGAACTGCAGATCACATGCGCTGTGAGAGAGCGGGTACAGGGCTGGCGGTGTGAGTGAGCGCCCGAGTGCCGGGCGGCCAACCCCCTAGACCCGTGCGCGGCGCGCGCCCTCGCCCAGCGACTCGAGCTTCGCCCAGGCGATCTGCGGGTGCACTCGCCCGCCGAGGCCGCAGTCGGTCGCGGCGATGACCCGCTCGGGCCCGACAATCTTCGCGAACCGCTCGATGCGCTGCGCGACGAGGTCGGGGTGCTCGACGAGGTTCGTCGCGTGGCTCACGACGCCGGGCACGAGGATCAGGTCGTCAGGGATGAGGTCACGCTGCTCGTCCCAGACCGCCCACTCGTGCTCGTGGCGCGCATTCGCCGCCTCGAACGAGATCTGCCCGACGTTCGCCCCGAGCACGGTCTTCAGGATGTGCTTCAGCTCAATGTCGGTCGTGTGCGGCCCGTGCCACGAGCCCCAGCACAGGTGCAGCCGGATCTGCTCTTTCGGGAGCCCTTCGATGGCGCGGTTGATGGCGTCGATCCTGATCTGCGTGAACGCGAGGTAGTCCTCGACGCTCGGCTCCGGGTTGATCTGATCCCAGTTCTCGGCAAGCGAGGGATCGTCGAGCTGCAGAATGAGGCCCGCGTCGGTCACGGCGCGGTACTCCTCGCGCAGCGCGTCCACCCATGCGTCGATGTGCTCCTGCTCGGTCGCGTAGAACTCGTTCTCGATGCGCGCCGCCGAGCCCGGGGCGATCGCGGTGAGGAAGCCGCGCTCCCCCGGCTTGAGCGCCGCGACGAGGTTGCGGGTGTCGGCGGCGATCGCGTCCTGGCCGGTGTAGCTGATGGGGCCGGTCGTCGCCGGGAAGGCCGTCGCGTTCTTGCCGACGCTGATGCCGCCCTCCGGATCCTGGTATGCGGCGGCGAACGCGGTCCAGTCGCGGCGGTCGGGGAACGTCGTGAGGCGCACGTTGCCCGGCTCCGAGCGGACGGGCTCCTGGCTGAAGATGTCCTTACCCGTGATCTCGAGGCCAGCGGTGCGCTGGAACGAGTACGTCCACCACGCGCCGTAATCCACGGCGTTCGACATCGCCTTGCCGAACTCGCCGTCGCCGGGCTGCGTGATGCCCGCCTCGCGCTGCCTGTCGACAACGTCGCGGGTCGCCTCGGCGACGAGCGCCTCGAACTCTGGGGTCGACTTGAGCGTGAACCCGTCGTCCTCGAAGGTGCGTGCGGCGTTCGCTGCGATGAGCGCCTCGGTGCGGGGAAGGCTGCCGGCTGTGGTGGTCTCGATCCGTGTCATACCTTGACGCTATCCGGCGTTCGCGGCGCGGCCCAGTTGCGTGACGCCAGATGACATTGCACGAGCACCGGGCCAGCCCCAACTAGACGGTGAGCACGACCTTGCCGGTGGTCGCGCGACCCTCGAGCGCGCGGTGGGCGTCTGCGGCCTCCGCGAGCGGGAAGGTGGCCCCCACGCGCAGGTCGAGCGTGCCAGCCTTCAGCGCGCCGAACAGCTCGCCGTAGCGCCACGCGCGCTCCTCCGGGCTGCGGAGGAAGTACGCGAGCGACGGCCGGGTCACGCTGAGCGCCCCGCCCGCGTTCAGCCGCTGCAGGTCGAACGGCGGCACCGGGCCGCTCGCGCCGCCGAAGAGCACCATGTTGCCGCGTACCTTGAGCGCGCGCAGCGAATCGTCGAAGGTGTCCTTGCCGACGCCGTCGTACACGACCGAGACGCCGTCGCCGTCGGTGAGCTCGCGGGCGCGGTCGGCGAAGCCCTCGTACGGGATCGCCTCGAAGGCGCCGGCGGCGCGGCTGAGTTCACGCTTCTCCTCGGTGGAGGCAGTGGCGATGACGCGCACGTCGCGTGCGGCGAGCAGCTGGGTGAGCAGCAGGCCGACGCCGCCGGCCCCTGCGTGCAGGAGCACGGTCTCGCCGGCCTCAGGGCGCGACGACGAGGTCCCGAGGTAGTGTGCGGTGAGCCCCTGGAGCGGCAGGGCCGCCGCCCGGTCGTCCGTCAAGACCTCGGCGAGCGAGTCGGGCACGCGCACGGCCGCCTCAGCTGCGACAACGAACTGCTCGGCGTACGTGCCGCGTGCCTCGGCGGTGACGATGCGGTCGCCGATCTCGAAGCCCTCGACGCCCTCGCCGATCGCCGCGATCCGGCCGGTGGCCTCAGCGCCCGGGGTGAACGGGTACTGCACCGGGTAGAGCCCCGATCGCTGGTACGTCTCGATGAAGTTCACGCCGATGGCGGCGGTGTCGACGAGTAGCTCGCCCTCCCCCGCTTGCGGCGCTGCCACATCCGCAATCTCGAGTACCTCTGGTCCGCCTGACTGGTTCGCAATGATCGCACGCATACTCCCACCATACGCGCGGACGGGCGTAAACTTCATCCAGCAAATTCAGCCCGGCGCAGCGGTCGCGGCTCTCATGCACAAAGGATAAAGATGTCCGAAACACAGATCACGCGGGCCAGAGTCGGCCGCGCCTGGTTCACCCTGTTCACGCTCGCGTGGATCGTGCTCTGGACGGCGCAGCTCACGCCGCTGCAGCTGCTCCTCCCGCTCCAGCTCGACACCCCGGACAACGAGGCTGGGTGGGTGCGGGGAGTCGTGTCGTCGGGCATCGTGCTCGGCGTCGGCGGGCTCGCCGGCGTGCTCGCCGGCCCGGTCGCCGGTGCGCTGTCAGACAGGCAATCAGGATCGCGGCCCAAGCGCCGCCCCTGGGCGCTCGCCGGGGTGTGGATCGCGGCGGCCTGTCTGCTCTGCACGGGAGCGAGCACGACCGCGCTCGGGATCGGCGCCGCCTGGGTCGGCGTGTGCATCGGCACCGCCATCGCCTCCGCGGCGTTCGCGGCGATGATCGCAGACCAGCTCCCGCCCGAGCAGCGCGGCGCGGCGTCGTCCGCGGCGTCGTCGGCGCAGGCCCTCGGCATTGTGCTCGGCGTCGGGGCCGTTGTGCTGCTCGGGCTGAGCATCGCGGCTGGCTACGTCATGCTCGCGATCGGGGTCGCGGTGATCGGCACGCTCACCGCGATCCTGCTCCCCGATCCGTCGGGCTCGACCGCCCCTTCGCACGCGATGCCCGCCGGCGCAGCATCGGCGGCGCGCGCTCCAGAGGGGCACCGCTTCGGGTCCATCCGCGACCGCGACTTCCGGTGGGTGCTCATCGGCAGGCTCGTAGTGAACATCGGAAACGCGCTCGGAACCTCGCTGTTCCTGTTCTTTCTGCTGTATGGCCTCGGCCAGGAACACGCCGCCGCCGAGGACAACCTACTCATCGTCGTTGTCGTCTACACCGTGTTCGTCGTCGTGGCATCGGTCGCCGCGGGACTCGTCTCGGACAGGCTGGGCCGCAGGCGCGGTCTCGCGTTCGCGGCGACGGTCGTGCAGGCGCTGTCTGGGGTGCTGCTCGTCGTCTCGCCGACGTTCGGCACGACGATCGTTGCCGCGGGCGTGATGGGCGTCGGCTACGGCGCGTTCTCGACGGTTGGCCTCGCGTTCGCGACCGACGTGCTCCCCAGCGAGCGCGACCACGGCCGCGACCTCGGGCTCGTGAACACCGCGGCGGCCCTCGGTCAGCTCCTCGGCCCCGTGATCGGCGCGCTGCTCGTCGCCCTTGTCGGCGACTTCTGGCTCGTCTTCTCGGTCGCGGCGGTGCTCTCGGTGGCCGGCGGGGCGCTCACCGTGCTCGCCCGTGAGCGCGCCACGGCCACCGCCACCGCCGCCGCGGCTGTCGACCCCGCGGCCGCCGCAGGGGGCGGCACTCTGCGCTAAGAGATGAGTTCCCAGCGCTCGCCGCTCAGCTCGCCCGCCGCAATGTCGGTCATGGCGGCGAGCGCCTCGTCGCGGGTGAGGACGTACTCCCAGGGGTAGTCGATGCCTTGGCCTCCGACAGTCAGGTCGACGGTCTCCTCCTCATCAAAGTCCTCGCGGAGCGTACGCGCGTTCGCAATACGCGTCCCGCCGCCCGCCGATGCCGTCACGACGAACCGGTCTGGCCCGCCCCCGAGCATCGCTTCCCATTCGCCCAGCGGCACCGTGAGCAGGGTGTGCTCTCCACCGTCGAGCGCATCGATGTTCCAGGTCTCAGGCTGCGTCATACCGCCAGTCTCCCTGATTCGGCGGCCGCCCGCACGCCCCGAGCGGGTAGCATCAGGGAGTGAGTACCCCTTCGAAGCGCCTGCTCTGGCAGTTCGTCGCCGTCTTCCTCGTCGCACTGAACATGCGCATGACGATCGCCGGCGTCGGCCCGCTGCTGAACGACATCGCGGACAGCCGCGGCGTGAGCGCGGGCACGCTGGGGCTGCTCGCATCGATCCCGCTGCTCACGTGGGCCGCGGTCTCGCCGTTCGCGCAGACACTCTCGGCGCGGTTCGGCATGGACCGGACGGTGACGCTGTCGCTCGTCGTACTCGCCCTCGGCACGGTCTGGCGTTCACTCGACTTCTCAACCGCGAACCTCTGGCTCGGCACCGTGCTCATCGGGGCGGCCCTCGCTGTCGCGAACGTGCTCATGCCCGCGATCGTGAAGCGTGACTTCGGCCCCCGCACGCCAGCGGTGATGGGCGTCTACTCAGCGGCGCTCGGGGGCGCGGCCGGCATCGGCACGGCGATCGCGATCCCGGTGTCGCGGGCTGAGGTCGCCGGGCGGCCGCTCGGGTGGGAGGCCGGGCTGCTGGCTACCGGGCTGACGATCCCGATCGCGCTCCTCGCCTGGATCCTCATCGCCGAGCGCGGCGCCAGGCGCGCCGCCCGTACCGCGCCCGCGGCTCCCGCCCCCGCGCCGCGCGTCGGCCGCGCGGTCTGGCGCTCGAAGACCGCGTGGCTCCTCGCGTGCTACATGGGCGCGCAGTCGACGTCGTTCTACATCTTCGCGACCTGGATCGCGCCGATCATGTTCTCCCGCGGCGCGAGCGCGGCGATGACGAGTACGGGCATCACGCTGTTCCACATCTGCGGCATGCTCGGCTCCCTGCTGGCGCCACTGCTGCTCCGCTTCGACGGGAGATCGCTGCTGCAGGTCGCGCTCCCCGTGATCCAGCTCGTCGGCGTCGTCGGGCTCGTCCTCGCGCCCGGCGCGACGTTCGTGTGGATCGTCGCCCTCGGCCTCTGCTGCGGCGCGGCGCTCAGCGTGTCGCTCACGCTCATCGCGCAGCGCTCACCCGACGCGCACACCGCCGCGGCGGTGTCGGGAATGTCGCAGGCCGTCGGCTACAGCATCGCCGCGCTCGGCCCCGTGCTGTTTGGCTGGGCGCACGACCTCAGTGGCGGCTGGACGCTACCGCTCGTCGTGTCGGTGGCGGCGCTCACGCTGCACGTCAGCGCCGGCTGGATCCTCCGCGACGGGCGGACCGTGCGGCTCGCGAACTAGCCGCCCTCCGGGGAGATACGAGCGCGGGGCGGGCGTCCGGTCTGGACGCCCGCCCCGCTCACGCGATACCCGCTGGTGTTACAGCGCGCGGAGCACAACCGCCGAGCCCTGGCCGCCGCCGCCGCAGATGCCGACCGCGCCGAGGGATCCTGAGCCCGCCTCGGCGAGCTGGCGCGCGAGCGTCCCGACGATGCGGGCGCCCGAGGCGCCGATCGGGTGGCCGAGCGCGATCGCGCCGCCGTGCTGGTTCACGATCGCGGGGTCGATGCCGAGCTCGCGGGTCGACTGGATGCCGACGGCCGCGAACGCCTCGTTGATCTCGACGGCGGCGAGCTCGCTCGCCTCGTGGCCAGCCTTCGCGAGCGCCGCCGCGATCGCGCGCGACGGCTGCGAGTGCAGCTGCGAGTCGGGGCCGGCGACGAACGCGGTGGCCTCGACGCTCGCGATGGGCTTCAGACCGAGCCGTTCGGCAGCCGCCTCGCTCACGAGGACGAGGGCCGCCGCGCCGTCGGTGATCTGCGAGGCGTTGCCCGCGGTGATCGTGCCGTCCTTCGCGAACGCGGGCCGCAGCCCCGCGAGGCCCTCAGCGGTCGTGTCGGCGCGGACGCCGTCATCGGCCGAGACCACGGTCTCGCCGCGGCGGGTCTTGACGGTGTAGGGCGCGATCTCGGCCGCGAGGAAGTCGGCCGAGGCCGCGGCGCGCTGGTGCGACGCAGCCGCGAACGCGTCCTGCTCCTCACGGGTGAGCTGCAGCGGCGCGTTGCCTGTTTCCGTGAGCGCGCCCATCGCGACCTGGTCGAAGGCGTCGGTGAGGCCGTCGTGGTCGACGGTGTCGATGAGGGTCGCCGGACCGTACTTGGTGCCCGCGCGCAGCGGCATCACGTGCGGCGCGAGGGTCATCGACTCCTGGCCGACGGCGAGCACAACGTCGGCTTCACCCGAGTTGATGAGCCGCACGGCCTGCGAGACGGCTTCGGTGCCCGACAGGCACACGGCGTTCAGGGTGATCGCTGGCACGCCCATCGGCACCCCGGCGGCGACGGCGGTCTGCCGCGCCGGGTTCTGGCCGGCGCCGCCCTGCAGCACCTGCCCGGCTACGACAGTGTCGACCGTGTCGGCAGCGACGCCGGCGCGCTCAAGCGCGGCCTTCGCCGCGTGCGCTCCAAGCGCGACCGCCGTCTCCCCGGCGAACTGCCCGGTAAACTTCGTGAACGGCGTACGTGCGTAGCCCGCGATGAGTGCGGTCATGGAAATCCTCCTCGATTACGACGGTCGTCTCTCTCCCCTCATTGTGCCCGGTCTTGCCTGAAGATGCACGCATTCCTTGCCCAGGGAAGGCCAGCGGCACTGGGCAAAAGTGGCACGCTCGCGCCGGTTTGTCCTGGCCCACATTCGTGCCGCTCGAAGGCTAGGCTATTCGACATGCGAACGACCCGGCCGGCACTCTGGTCGCGGCCCGAGCGCCCCGCCACACTCCCCGGATAGCGAGCTATGCCCACGCCACACCCCACACGCGCCACCCGCATGCGCCGCGTCTCGCTCACCCTGCTCGCCGTCGTCGTCGCGCTCTGCGGGGGCTATGTCGCGGCCTGCGCGCTCGTTCCGGTTCCCGCGCCGACGGTGCAGCTCGAGGCCGAGTCGCCGCGGGTGTTCTCCGTCGACGAGTCGCAGGTGCAGGACGCCGTCGACGGCTACGGCCGGCCGAGCGCGGTCGGGTGGCTCGACGGCGAGGAGGTGTGGGCGAACGACGACGAGGCGCATCCGCTCGCGAGCATCACGAAGCTCGTCACCGTGCTCGTCGGGCAGGAAGCGGAGCCGCTCGCGCCGGGAGCGGACGGCCCCACGCACACGTGGAGCGCCGCCGACACCGAGATCCAGGCCGCGCTGCAGGAGATCGATGGGATCGCATTCCCCATCCCCGAGGGCACCGAGGTCACCCGCAAACAAATGCTGTCGCTCGCGCTCATCCCGTCCGCGAACGACTTCGCGACGGCGTACGCGCACTCGGTGTTCGGCGACAACGCCGGGTTCGTCGCGGCGGTCTCCGACTGGGCGGAGCGCCAGGGGCTCGACTCGCTCGTGGTTCGCGAGCCGAGCGGCATGGACGACGGCAACGTCGCGAGCGCCGCCGACGTCGTCAGGATCGCGCGGCTCGCACTCGCCGACCCTGTGCTCGCCGAGATCGTCTCGACCGAGCGGGTGACGATGCCGTGGGGCATCGGCGAGGTCGAGAACACGAACCCGCTGCTCGGCGCGATGACCGGCGCAGTCGGGGTGAAGACGGGCCACACCGACGTCGCCGGGTACAACCTCGCGGCCGCCGCCACGGGATCGTTCGCCGACCGCGAGCTCACCCGGATCGCGGTCGTGCTCGGCCGCGACAGTCAGGAGGGCCGCGCGCGAGACGCCCGCGCCCTGCTGAACCAACTCGGAGATGCGCCGGAGCGCCTGGCGGTCGCAAGCGCCGGCGAGCACCTCGGACAGATCACCTCCATCGACGGGCAGCTCATCGAGCTCAGCGCGGACGAGACCGTCGACGCCGTGCTCGTGCCGGGCGAGGAGCTCACCCGCAGCATCGACGCGGCCGCCGCGGACATCACCCTCACCGGTCCCGCCGGCGAGCAGAGCGTCGCCGTGCATCGCGACGGGTCGATCGAGGATCCCACGCTGCTCTGGCGCCTCACGCACCCGCGCGAGCTGTTCCTCAGGTAGCGCGGCGCTCGCGGAGCAGCCCCGAGGCCATCGCGAGAGCCGACCCGAACGCGGTGTCGACGAAGCGTTCGACGGCGGCCGCGGCGTGGTCGGCGCTGCCGGTCGCGGCGCCCACGATGAACAGCACGAGCGGCGTGATGAAGATCAGCGCGAGGCCGTAGTTGCGCACGACGACGAGCTCGATCACGAACTGCAGCGCGGGCAGGAGCAGCACAAACGCCCACGGCACGTCGGCGAGTGGGGCAATCACGAGGTAGACGGCCGCGCCGACGAGAGTACCGAGGGTGCGGTGCAGTCCGCGGGCGAACGAGTGATTCGGCACGGTACTCAGGCCGATGACGGCGACGCCAGCGGCGACCGTCCAGTACGCGCGCGCGGGATCGAGCCAGAGCACGCTCACCGCCGTACCGATCGCGGCCACGAGGAAGACGCGCAGCACCAGGAACCACTCCCCGCGCCCGAGCCACGGGCCGGGCAGGATCTCGCGCAGCGGGCGCGGATGCACCCGTCGCTCGGCGGCCCGCGCGAGCGGGGTGAGGGCGACAATGTAGGAGAACGCGAGGCCGCAGCTGAGCGCGGCGAGCAGCCCGAGCGGTTCGACGGCCCGCGCGCCGTCGCGCACGGCCGTGATCTGGCCGGCGAGCCCGTACACGAGCACGAAGAAGACCGGGCCCGGCGGGCCGACGCGGTACGCGAACGCGAACGTGCTCGCGAGCACCGCGACGACGACGAGGCCCGTCGCACTCAGCCACGGCACCGGCGCCACCAGGGCCCCGGCGCCGGCGCACGCGAGCAGCACTGCCCCGATCACCGGGAGCGCCCGCGCCCGCTCGGTCGCCGGGCTGCCAGCAAAGAACAGCGCGAGGAAGGCGCCGGCGCTCACCTGCAGGCCGAGGTCCGGCCGGCCGAGGAGCGTGAGCAGCGCGAGCGGAACGCCCATCGACAGTGCGGCGCGCAGCGCGATCCAGTGCCGCCGTCCCGGGCCGGGCGCGAGCACCACGAGGCTGCGGAGCGCGTCGACAAGGACCTGCCATGCGCCGCGCGGCTCGCCCATTCGTCCCTCTCAGAAGTGTCCGCCGCGGGCGCATGCGCGGCCGAACAGTGCTGAAACGCGGAAGCGGCCCGGCGCCCGAGGTCTCTCCCCTCAGTCTAGCCGGGCCGCATCACGCTGGCCGAGCGTGCACTCGGCCGGACGCTCAGGTCAGTCGACGAGCGCGCCCGCGGCGAGCCTGCCGATCACTCCCGTGAGGTGGTCGACGCCGGCGACGAGGTCTTCGTCGCGGGTGTACTCGTTGAGGTTGTGCGAGACGCCGTCGACGCTCGGCACGAACAGCATCACGGTCGGCACGCGATCCTTCATGTTCGTCGAATCGTGCCCGGCGACTGTCATCACGCGGTCGTGCGTGAGCCCGAGCTCCTCCGCGACCTCGCGGGCGAGCGCCACGCCGTCCTCGGGGTACGGGTTCTGGTCCCAGCTGTGCTCGGCGACGATCTCGATCTCGACGCGATCCTCGCGCTGCACGCGCTCGATGACGGCCATGAGCCGCTCGTGCGCGGCGCGGATGACCTCGGCGCTCGGCGATCGGAGGTCGAGCAGCAGCCGCACGTCGCTCGCAACGACGACGGGCGAGTTCGGATACACCGTGAGCTCGCCGCAGGCGGTGTGCAGCGCCTCGGGCTCGAACTCGTCGACGAGCTCGCGCGCGGCGACGACGAGGCGTGCCGCTCCGAGCAGCGCATCGCGGCGGTCGGCCATGAGCGTCGAGCCCGAATGCGCCTGTTCGCCCTTCACGCGGAAGTCGTACTTGTGGGCGGCCCAGGTGGCGTTCACGAGACCGATGGTGACCCCGTCCTCCTCCATGCTGCGGCCCTGCTGCACGTGGATCTCCGCGTACGAGGCGACGTCGAGGCCCGCGAGGTCGCCGCGCTCCCCGATCGCGTCGAGCGCGTCGCGCACCGTGATCCCCGCCGGATCCTCGGTCGCGAGCGCCTCCTCGAGCGCGAGCTTGTCGGTGAAGACGCTCGAGCCCATCATCGAGGGCTTGAAGCGCGATCCCTCCTCATTGAACCAGTTCACGACCGCGAGGTTGAACTTCGCCTGCTCGGGGTGTGCGCGCAGCTCGTCCGCGACGCGGAAGCAGGCGTGGGCGGAGGCCATCACGCCGTACGCGCCGTCGAAGCGGCCCGCGGTCGGCTGCGAGTCCATGTGGGAACCCGTCAGCACGTACGGCGCCCCCGGCACGAGCTCGAGAAGCCCGAACTGGTTGCCGATCGCGTCGCGCCGCACGGTGAAGCCGCCCGACTCGAGCAGCTCGGCGAACCACTTGCGCTGCTCGCCGTCGGCGGCGCTCGCGGCCTGTCGCTCGACGCCGTTCGTGCCCTCGACCGCGCCGAAGCGCGAGTGGATCGCCCAGTCGGCGAGGAACGACTCGCTTGCAGTCTGTTCAGTCACTGTCTGTCCTTTCGAATCGCTCAGTCGCGGGCGAGGCCGGTGGCGGGGACGTCGCTCGACGCGGGCGGCATCACGGTGTCGGGGATGAGCACGTGGATGAGCGCGGGGGCGTCGGCCGCGAGCGCGCGGTCAAGCGCGGGCCCGAATTCCTCGGTTCGCTCGACGCGCTCGCCGTGCCCGCCGAAGGAGCGCATCCAGTCGGCGAAGTCGGGGTTCGCCATCCGGGTGCCCGAGCGGCGGCCGGGGTAGTGGTTCTCCTGGTGCTGCACGATCGTGCCGTAGATCTCGTTGTCGACGACGATCACGAGGGGCTTCGCGCCGTGCGCGACGGCGGTCGCGATCTCCTGGCCGTTCATCAGGAAGTCGCCGTCGCCGCACACCGCGACGACGTTGCGCTCCGGGAAGATGAGCGAGCCGGCGACGGCCGCGGGAACCGCGAGGCCCATTGCGCCGTTGCGGGCACCGACGAGGCTCGCCGGGGCGAGGTGCTTCACGAAGCGGTGCGCCCAGATCGTCGCGTTGCCCGCGCCAAACGTGAGCACGGCCTGGCCCGCGAGGCGGTCGTCGAGCTCGCCGAACGCGACGCCGAGGTCCATCTGCTGGGCGACGCCGTCGATCGACGCGTCGGGACGGTGTGCCTCGGTCGCGAGCTGCGCCTTTGCGCGGCCGGCCATCCAGGCGTCGTCGCGGCCGCCGCGGGCGGCGCTCGCGTCGACGCCCGTGAGCGCCGCCACGAACGTCGCGGGCGTCGCGAGCACGTACTGGTCGGTGCGGCCGGAGTGCATGGTCGCGTCCGGGTCGGCGGTGACGAGCACCGTCTCCGCTTCGAAGCCCTGGGTGTAGCCGTCGCTCAGCACGTCGGCGCGGCCGCAGCCGACGAAGACGAGCACGTCGGCGTTGATGTAGCCCTCGGCGACGGCGTCGGTGCGGCCGTAGCCGAGCCAGCCGGCCCATGCCCCACCCGCGTGCGGCACGGCGTCGTATGCGCGCCAGTCACAGAAGACGGGAACACCGGCGGCCTCGGCGAACGCCATGAGGTCGGCGCCCTGGCCGTCGTGCCAGCCGTCGCCGCCGACGACGATCGCGGGGCGCTCAGCCTGCGCGAGCCGCTCGAGGAGCGCGTCGATGTCCGCGGGGTGCGGGGCCGGTGCGGGGGGAGCAACCGGGAGCGCGACTGAGGGAGCCGCCGGCAGCACGAGCACGTCCTCCGGGAGGCCGACCACGACGGGGCCGGGGCGGCCCGAGGCAGCGATCCGCATCGCCTCGGCGACGAGCTCGCCTGCGCGGTCCGGGTTGTCGATCGTCATGACGCGCTTCGCGGTCGAGCCGAACCAGCCGGTGAGCGAGAACTCCTGGAACGCATCGCGCTCGCGGTCGTTCACGGGCACGAGGCCGACGAACAGCACGAGCGGCGTCGCGTCCTGGTACGCCGTGTGCACGGCGATCATCGCGTTCGCGGCGCCCGGGCCGCGCGTGACCATCGCGATGCCGGGCCGCCCGGTGAGGCGGCCCTCGGCGAGCGCCATGAAACCGGCGCCGCCCTCCTGGCGGCAGACGACGGTCTCGACGCCCGAGTCGTGCAGGCCGTCGAGCACGTCGAGGTAGCTCTCGCCCGGCACCGCGTACACGCGCTCGATGCCGTGCGCCTCGAGCGTGCGGACGATGAGGTGCCCGGCCGAGTGCGGTGCTGCGTCAGGTGCGTGCTGCGTGGTCATGGTCTCTCCTTGTGAAGCGGTGCGACGCGTCGTCGCGGAATTCGAAGTGTCGGTCGGCGGGGCCGGGCGCGGGGCTAGGCGTCGGCGCGGATCAGTCGGTGCCCGTGGCGAGGATCGCCGAGAGCGGCTCGCCCGAGGCGATGCGCGCGACGAGCGCGGGCTCCGCGGCGTCGGACGCGAGGGCGGCGTCAAGGACGTCGTCGCCCGGGCCATCGGGCGGCAGGATCAGGATCCCCTGGGCATCCCCCAGCACGAGGTCTCCCGGGCGCACAGACACGCCGGCGACCTCGACCACCCGATCCAGCGCTTCGTCGGTCTCCCCCGAGAGGGCGCCCGAGCGCTTGGTCGTGCGCGCGGTGAGGCCCGTCGCGAAGACGGGGAGCCGGTCCTGCAGCTCGCGCAGCGCGGCCTGGTCGGTGACCGGGCCGTCGACGACGATGCCCGCCGCGCCCTGCGCGATCGCGGCGTGGGCGGTGACCGCGCCGACCGGGGCGTGCCCGCGACCCGCCACGCGGATCACGAGCACGTCGCCCGGTGCGAGCGCGAGCAGCGCGCGGTTCACGGCGAACGCGTCGGGCTCGGTGAGATCGAGCGTGCGGGCCCGCCCCACGAGCTGGGGGCCGCTGTTCACCGGGCGGAGATCCTGATCGCAGAATCCCTCCTCGAGGAAGTGCCCAAGCGTCGGGATCTCGACGCGTCGAAGCGCCGCGATCAGTTCATCGGTGGATCGACTCATTGGTTAGGCCTCCTCGCGCACGACGGCGACGCACTCGATCTCGAACGGAATGTCCCAGATGTCGACGCACACTGTCGTGCGCGCCGGCTTCGCGTCGCCGAAGTACTCAGCGTAGATCCGGTTGAACGGGTCTCGTTGTTCGGGGGCCGTGAGGTAGGCGTTCACCTTCACCACGAGATCGAGGCCGGAACCGGCGGTCTCGAGCACGGAGCGGAGGTTCTCGATGCACACACGCACCTGATCCTCGAACGCCGCGGGCGCGGTGCCGTCCGCGTGGAACGGCACCTGCCCGGTGGTGAACACGAACCCGTTCGCGACGACCGCCTGCGAGTAGGGTCCGATCGCCGGGGCGAGCCCCGGCGCCGAGTCGATCCGCCGAATCAATGGTCGACCGAGATCGCCGTCGTCGCGCCGACGCGGTCGATGTCGCGCTTGTGGTTGTCGCTCAGCAGGAACAGCGCGACGAACGACAGCGCGGCAGCGGCGGCGATGTACCAGGCGATCGAGTCGCTCTGGCCGGTGAGGTCGAGCAGCCACACGGTGATCGCGGGGGTGATCGCCGAGCCGAGCAGGCCGGAGAGCATGTACGCGATCGAGAGCCCCGAGTAGCGCACCTTCGAGCCGAACAGCTCAGCGAGGAACGTCGCGATCGGGCCGTAGTTCGCCGAGAACGCGACCATCATCAGGCCGTACGCGAGGAACACGGCGCCCGTGTTGCCGGTGTTGATGAGCCAGAAGAACGGGAACGCGAGGAGCGCCTCGGCGGCGATGCCCGCAGCGATGATCGGCTTGCGGCCGTACTTGTCGGAGAGCTTGCCGAAGAACGGGATGAGGAACAGGCCGAGGAGGCAGGCGACGAGCACAACCCACAGCATGAGGTTCGCCGAGAAGCCCTTCTCGCTCGTGCCGTAGTTCATGCCCGAGGCGACCATGAGGGTGAAGGTGGAGCCTGTCGAGAGGGTCGCGATGCCGCCGAGCACAACCTGCTTCCAGTAGTGCTTCATGAGGTACGCAAACGGCAGCTTGGCCTTTGCGCCCTGCTCGCGGACCTGCTGGAAGCTCGGGGTCTCTTCGATGTTCAGGCGGATGTAGATGCCGACAGCGACGAGCAGGATCGAGGCGATGAACGGCACGCGCCAGCCCCACGAGATCAGCGCCTCCTGCGACACCGAAGCGGTGACGATGAGGAACGCGACGTTCGCGAGCAGCGTGCCGAACGGAACGCCGACCTGCACGAGCGAGCCGTACCAGCCGCGCTTGTTCTCGGGTGCGTGCTCGACGGTCATGAGCACCGCGCCGCCCCACTCGCCGCCGAGCGCGAGGCCCTGGATGATGCGGAGCGTCAGCAGGATGAACGGCGCCGCGATGCCGATGGTGTTGTAGTCGGGAACGAGGCCGATCGCGAGGGTCGCCGCGCCCATCGTGAGGAGCGAGACGAGCAGCATCGACTTGCGGCCGAGGCGGTCGCCGAAGTGGCCGAACAGGATCGCGCCGACGGTACGCGCGACGTACGCGGCGGCGAACGTCAGGAACGACAGGATCGTGCCGACGGCCGGGGGCAGGTCGGGGAAGAAGACCTGGTTGAAGACGAGGGCCGAGGCCGTTCCGAACAGGAACAGGTCGTACCATTCGACAGTCGTTCCGATGACGCTCGCCGTGGCGATCTTTCGCATCTTGGACTGGTCAAGGCGTGCGTTTGGGACAGCCTCGTCCGTAGCTAGCTGTGCAGTCATTGTTTCCTCCATGGAATACGTGTTGGGCACGTCACTGGCCCACCTATTAACGTTCGCCTGTTCTCGTGGACGCGGCAATCGACATTCGCACACGGTTGACCCCGCAGATTATGCATCTGCACACCCTCAATCAGGTATCCACCCGAAATTGGCGTTTCGAGTGTGTAAAAATTCAATACTATGGAACCGGCCAGCGACGACGGAGGAGCGCAGTGACGAGCACAGCACCGAGCGCAGCGACGGACGACGCACCCCACGACGAGTGGTGGATCGCGACCCTCGCACACCTTCGCGACGACATGGACGCGCTCGTCGACGATTTCGTGGCCCGCCTGCAGGCCGTCGGGAGCGGCTACGAGGATATCTCAGCGGGCGACATCCGCGCGACCGCGCGGGAGACGCTGACGCTGCTCATCACCGAGCTCCGCGGCGAACCGCTCCCCGAGCACCTGCGTGATCTCCCACACAGGCTCGGCGTGCGGCGCGCTCGGCAGGGCGTCGATCGCGACCGGCTCCTCGAAGCCGTGCGCCTCGACTACCGGGTGCTCTGGGCGGGGCTCACCCGCGTCGTCGCGGCAAGCGATGCGGCCCTGCTCGTCGCGCACGCGGAGGTAGTGCTCTCCACGGTCGAGGATTACATCAGCGAGGTGCAGGTCGCGTTCCTGAACGAGCTCGAGACGCTGGCGCTTGACACCCGCGCGGCCGAAACCCGCGCGATGGCGCGCCTCCTCGCGGCCGAGCGCCCGGACGAGGTCGCCGCCGAGGTCGCCGCGGAGCTCGGCACACCGCTCGACGCGGAATACGAGGTGGTGCTCGTCCCGTCGGCCGACGCGGCCAGCGCCCACCGACTCGTCGCAGACCTCCAGCACACGCGCGCCCGGTTCCTCATCTGGGATTTTGATGACGGCGTCCTCTTCGTGCGACCACGCGCCGATGTGCTCGGGCGCCACCCGCTCGCCACCACGCGCGGGGTCGTCGTCGACGAAATCGCAGGCCTCGCCGGGGTCGCCGAAGCGGCACGCCTCGCGCACCTGCTCGCCCCGTACGCCCCCGAGGGGCGACTCAGCGACGAGCACGAGCTCTGGCCTCCCGTCGCCGCCGACGCGCTCGCGCCCATCCTCCCCGGGCTCAGCGCGGCGGCCATCTCCGGGCTCCGGGCGGTGCCCGCCGGCGACCGCGGCCGCATTGTCGAGACGTTCCTCGCGTACTGCGAAACGGGCTCCGTGAAGCACACCGCCGAGGCCGGGTTCGTGCACCGCAACACCGTCGTGAACCGCCTCCGCGCTTTCCACGATCTCACCGGGATGGACCCGACGGTGCCGCGGGACGCCGCCCGGGCGCTCATCGCGCTGTCGGGCGCGCGCGATCCTGATCTCGGGTCCCTTTGAATCGGCTCTGAGAGTGGCCCCGTCCCAGGTATTTCGCGGCCCGCTTTCTCTACGCTGAAGCCATGAACTGCCCTAGTGACGGAACAACCCTGCTCATGAGCGAGCGCCAGGGAATCGAGATCGACTACTGCCCCCAGTGCCGCGGCATCTGGCTCGACCGCGGAGAGCTCGACAAGATCCTCGAACGCGCCCAGGCCGAGGCCGAGGCTTTCGCCGCGCAGCAGGCACCGCAGCCGCCCGTGACCCCGGCGGCTCCTGCGGCGCCGCAGACCGCGCCGCCGCTCGGGGATCACTACTCGCAGCCGGTGCCGCCGCAGCCCGCAGGGTACGGCGACCGCGGCTACGGCGACCGGGACTACGATCGGCGCGACCGAGGCTACGACCGCGACCGCGACGACCGGAAGCCCCGCTACGACGACCGCGGCCGTGGCGGCTACGGTGACCCGCGCTACCGCAAGAAGAAGAGCCCGTTCGAGTTCCTCGGCGACATCTTCGACTCCTAGGCGCTCGCGCCGCTGGGGGCGCTAGGGGTGCCGCCCGCCCGTGACCGGCAGCACGGCACCGGACACGTACGACGCCTCCTCAGACGCGAGATACACGTACGCGCCTGCGAGTTCCGCGGGCTGGGCGGGTCGCCCGAGCGGTGTGTTGTCGCCGAAGTGCTCCTGCTTTTCGTCCCACCCCGTCGCGGGAATCAGCGGCGTCCAGACCGGTCCGGGCGCGACGGCGTTCACCCGCACGCCGCGCTCGCCCTGCTGCTCCGCGAGGGCGCGCGTGAACCCCACGAGCGCGGCCTTCGTCATCGCGTAGTCGAGCAGGTCGGGGCTCGGCTCAAACGACTGGATCGATGCGGTCACAATGATGCTCGCGCCGGGCGTGAGGTGCGGCGCCGCTTCGCGGACGAGCAGCAGCGGCGCAACGAGGTTGGTCTCGAACACGGTGAGCACCGCTTCACGGTCGATCTGCGCGTCCTCGTCCCGCCGACGCTGCGTGCCCGCGTTGAGCACGAGAATGTCCAAGCCGCCAAGCTCGACGACGGTGTCGCGCACGGTCGCCACGCAGGTCGACTCGTCGCGCAGATCGCCGGGGAGCAGCACGCACCGGGAGCCCTCGGCCTCAACGAGCCGCCGCGTCTCGAGCGCATCGACCTCCTCCTCCGGCAGATACCCGATCGCAACGTTGGCCCCCTCACGGGCGTAGGCGAGCGCGACCGCCCGGCCGATGCCGGAGTCTCCACCAGTGATGAGCGCTCGCGCCCCCGCCAGCCGGGCGCTGCCCCGGTAGCTGTGTTCGCCGTGGTCGGGCTGCGGAATCATCGGTCCCGTCATGCCGGGCTGCGACTCCTGTGGCTGCTTCGCCCACGGTGGCCTCGGGTACTTCGTTCGCGGGTCTACGTGCGGTGTCATGATTGCCTCCCTCGCTCTCGATAACGTGTGCCTCGAGCCTTCCTTTCAGAGCGGGACTCCCCAACCCCTTGAATTCCCAGGATTCAGCCCCGACGACGCCCGAAATACCACAGGCGCATCGGGAAAAACAACCCCCTCGTCGCGCCGCGCAGCCGGGCGTACCGTAGTTCTCACGCCTCAACGAAAGTCGTTCGGCGGGAAGGAGCAGCACCATGAGCTTCATCGCATTTCTTATCCTCGGCCTCATCGCGGGCGCTATCGCGAAGGCGCTACTGCCAGGCGAGCACGGCGGCGGCTGGTTCATGACGCTACTGCTCGGCGTTGTCGGAGCGATGGTCGGAGGCTGGCTCGGCGGCATGCTGTTCGGCGCGAACCTCGGAGAGTTCTGGTCGATTGAATCGTGGCTGGTTGCCATTGGCGGCTCGGTCGTCGTACTGCTCATCTTCGGGATGATCACGGGCGGCCGCAGGCGGGAGGCGTAACCATGACGACCCCCGCCTCCGAGACGCACGCCGGCTCCGCCCATCGGGCGTCCGACGAGCCCAGCACCGTCACCGTTGAGACAGGCAAGGGGCCAGATCGCGCACTGAACGACGTCGCGAGCGACCCTGCGCACGACACCCGCGTCGGCTCAGACTGGACTGCCGAGGGCGGCGCTGCCCCGTCCGGCCCGGCAACGGCAGCGCCCGAGCACGGACGCGAAGCCGACCGCGGCGACGAGACCAGCGGAGGGTAACCCCGCCCGTCACCCCAGCGGGTCCCCCTAGGCGTTCAGCTCTCCGCTGGCCAGTATGCCCCGCCCGATACGGGCGGGGCATACTCATGCGCGCTGGATCCGGTGCGGACGAGGACCCGGGCTATGCCTCCGGGTCGACCTTGGCGCGCACGGCGTTGCGGTCGGCGACGAGCGTGTCACGGACAGTCCGGCGGAGCACCTTCCCGATAAGGGACTTCGGCAGCTCCTCCCAGACGATGTACGTACTCGGGCGCTTGAACTCGGCGAGGTGCTCGCGGGCGGTCTCGCGGGCGGCGTCCTCATCGAACGTCGCACCCTCGTCGAGCACGACCACCGCAGTGACGATCTCGGCTCCGCTGCCACGCGCGACACCGACGACGGCGCTCTCAGCAACGCCCGGCACCGTGTTCACGACGCGCTCCACCTCGCTCGGCGAGACGTTGAAGCCGCCGGTGATAATGAGCTCCTTCTTGCGGTCGACGACGGTGACGAAGCCGTCCTCGTCCTGCACGACAAGATCCCCCGTGCGGAGCCAGCCGCCGTCGAGCAGGGTTGCGGCCGTCTCCTCCGGCCGGTTCCAGTAGCCCTGGAAGACCTGCGGGCCGGCGATGAGCAGCTCCCCAACCTCGCCGAGCGCAACCTGCTCCGTCGGCTGGTCGGGGTTCACGACACGAATGTCGGTTGAGGGGAAGGGGATGCCGATGGCGCCGATCCTGCGCGCGTCGCTGAAGGGGTTCGCGAGCGCGACCGGGCTCGTCTCGGTGAGCCCGTAGCCCTCGTTAAGCATGCTGCCCGCGAGCGCCTCCCAGCGGTTCACGACCGCGGGGGTGAGCGTCATCGCGCCCGAGATCGCGTAGACGACGCCCGAGAGATCGAGCTTGCCGTCGCGCGCGACGCGAGCGAGCCTGTCAAACATCGGCGGCACGGCAGGGACGAACGTCGGCGGGAAGCGCTTCGCCGCCTGCGAGACGAGCTCGGGGTCGAACGTCGGGAACAGCACCGCGCGGGAGCCGGTCTCGATCGAGTAGATGATCGACAGCAGCACGCCGAACGAGTGGAACATCGGCAGGAGGCCGTAGATCGAGCCCTCGCCGCGGGTAAAGTCGGGCATCCACGCGGCGCCCTGGCGGGCGTTCGCCCACAGGTTGCCGTGCGAGATCATCGCGCCCTTCGGCGTGCCCGTCGTGCCCGAGGTGTACTGCAGGCAGGCGATGTCGTCGCGGCTCGGGCGGGGGTGGCTCGCGGGGAGCTGCTGCGCGCGCTCGAGGGTCGCGAACGGCACGGTCCCGGTGGTGTCGGCCCAGAGCTTCGCCCGGCCCTCACGCGCCTTCGCGATCGGGAGGCGCAGCGCCGCACGGGTCGCGAACGGCATCGCGCGCGTGACGTCGACCGCGACGATGGTTTCGATGCCGAGGTCCGTCGGCAGCGACTGCACCGTCTCGACGACGTTCGTCCAGGCGATGACGACGCTCGCGCGGTGATCGCGGAACTGCGTCTCGAGCTCGTCCCGGGTGTACAGCGGGTTGTGCTCGACGACGATCGCGCCGAGCCTGAGCACCGCGTAGAACGCGATCACGTGCTGCGGGGCGTTCGGCATGATGAGCGCGACGCGATCGCCCGCGCCAACGCCGAGGTCCGCGAGGCCCTGGGCGACGCGGGAGACCCGCTCGCCGAGCTCGCGGTAGGTGACGGTGCGGCCGAAGAAGCTGATCGCGTCGCGATCGGCCCACTGCGCGCAGCGCTCGTCGAGCAGGTCAGCGAGGGATCCCGTGACGGGCTCGATGTCGATCGGCGTGCCCTTGGCATAGAACCGATTCCACTCGCGTGTTTCATTCAGGTGCATGAATACTAGGGTACTGGGACGAGTCGCAAGACGGGAAGCAGCGTTCACCAGACGCCTCGGACCCGCATACCCTCGCTCCTATGCGCCAGATCTTCGATTGGGCCACGCAACCATTATTGCCGCGAGGGCGGCAATAAATACACCACCTATTGCGAACATTGACGGAGTTGGAGCCTCCGTCAAGACCGAATCAATTACTACAGAAGCGACCATCTGGCCGACAACGGTCGCCACACCAAGAACCAACGCCCCCAGCACCCGAAGGAGCGCCGCACACGCGGCAATGAAGACCACTCCAAACACGCCACCCACGTAATATGCCAAGCCGCCTGGCCAAGCCCCCGGCCAGCCTCCCAGCGCAAGCGAGACGGCAGCGGCGAAGGCTAGGATCATCCACCCAAAAGCGAAGTTTACGATGGCTGCCGCCAGCACGCTTCGAGCTGTGTTTGCCAGAGCGCCATTGGCAGTTGCCTGCCAGCTCACCCCAACCCCTGCAAGTACTGGCAGAAGGAGCACCCAGGTGAGTGGTCTCGGGGTGTCTGTGGAGATCGCCGAGATCCCAACCGCACACACAGTGGTTGCTGCGCCCGCTACGCGTAGACCAGTGACCGGGACGCCTCCGGCGGGGCCAACCCCAATACGGTCGAGCAGAAGACCTCCAATCGACTGACCACCCACGACCCCGATGGTGAAGAGAGCGACACCGAGCGTGCCGCCTGAAGCGCTTTGCGCAAAGACAAAATAGGCTCCGGCGATACCGCCTGACCAACACCACCATGGCACGGTGCGGGACCGCGCAATGCGCAGAAGCGGGATCAACCGTTCCCGCCACTGTCCGTTGAGCAACGCAACAAGGCTCACGATCAACAAGCCGACCGTGAATGAAAGAAACGCCGCAAGAACGGGGTTTCCCAACGCCTCACTAAGGCCGCCGTTCACAGCCGTTTGAAGTGCCAATGAGGTGCCTGCTAAGACCGCGCCAACGAGCGCGGTCACGTACTCAACTTGCTGTCGTCGGTTCATGCCATCCCACCTCCGTCAGGGCCAGACTGGCGCGAATTCCGTCTGCGGATCGGCAAACATCGGAGCCACTTACACTCTGTCAATCGTTGGCAGTTTCCCGATACAGACTGTCCATTGTGGCCGGACCTTCAGTCCACAAAGATCTATAAAAGATGGCAACACTGAGTCGGCGAGTCCACGTCCATAGCCATCCACTATCACCCCATCAACGATGACGCAATCAACGGTGACTTCGAAATCAAAGAGGGACGGAACGACGATGTTTCACAATAACAAGATTACTCGCAGAACCGTAGTCACAGCGCTAGTCAGCGCGGCACTAATTGGGATTGTCGGATGCGCCCCTGCCAACGACGGCAGCACAGCGACCGGCGAGGCCCGGGTGAACTACCAGCTAGGCTGGCTCAAGCTCACCCAGTTTGGCGGCTTCTTCGCCGCCGACGTAGAGGGCTTCTACGCCGACGAGGGCATCGCCGCAGAATTTACCGCAGGCGGGTCCAATATTCTCTCGTGGCAGCAGGTCGCCACAGGCAAAGCGCTGCTAGGCGATGAGGACAACACCAACGCGCTCGTCGCTATCGAAGACGGCCAAGAACTCGTCATCCTCGGAACCGTGTTCCAGACCTCTCCGTTCTCAATCATCAGCCTCGCGGAGGACCCCATCGAGTCCGTCGAGGACTTCAAGGGCCGCACCATCGCCGTGTCAGACGCCTCACTCGCGCAGTTCGAGGCGATCTCGAAGTCCGCTGGCCTATCGGAGGGCGACGTCACCTTCGTTTCCGCCGGCACCGACCCATCGCAGCTCACCACCAAGCAAGTCTCGGGCTACGCCGGATACGCGACATCCCAGGGTGCATCATTGGAGCTGCAGGGGGTGAAGACCCACGCGCTGCTCCTCGAAGACCTCGGAGTCCCGAGCTACGGAAACGTAATCATCACGACTAGAGACAACCTCGAGAAGAATCGCAACACCATTGTGGGCTTCATGCGGGCCAGCATCAAAGGCTTCGAGTACATGAACGCAAACCCGGAGGAGATTGCTGGCCTCGTGGTGAACAAAGTCAATCCCGCGGGTGGCCTCGATCTCGCCACTGAGACCGAGACGGCCAAGATCCAGAAAGATCTCATCGAGTCACCCGACGGAGTGCTCAGCGTCGATGTCACGAAGATGCAGGCAATCATCGACGCGCTCGTCGAGGCAGGCACACTCAAGGACACCCTCAACGCTGCGGACTTCGTCGACACCTCCGTGCTCGAAGACGCCCAGTCGGGCACCTAGTTCCGCAGCTCGCTGCCGCCAAGTTTCAGCCACATTCAACGACGAAGGAAGTGCTCCGTGATTATTGACGCCTACAACAACACTTGGAAGGCCGGCGGCACGTCTGATTATCTGACGGCTGAATCGTACACCCCGGAGACGATGATCACCCACATGGACCTCGCGGGGGTCGACATGGCTGTCGGGTGCTCGCTCGGGCAGATGATCGACAACGAGTTCATCGCACAGACCGTCGCCGAATCACGCGGCCGCATCATCGGATTCGGGCAGGTAAACCCGCGCGAGGCTGACGCGGTGCAGACCGTGCACCGGGTCGGGCAGCTCGGGCTCAAGGGACTCAAGCTACACCCCACCATGCACGGTTACCACTTCGCGGATCACGGACTGCTCGACCCGATTTTTCAGGCAGCTGCTGAGGCCGGACTCGTCATCCTGGTGAACGCGCTCGACGACCCCTTCTGTGCACCGCTATCGATCGAGGAGATCGCGAAGGGGTTTCCCAGCGTCCCAGTGATCATCGCCCACATGGGAACGATCTGGAACGTGACGGAAGCCATGATCGTGGCCGAGCGCAATGACCACATTTTTCTCGAGACCTCCGGCACGCAACTCATCGAGGTGCAGATGGCCTACCGCAGGGTCGGCGCCGAGAAGCTCATCATGGGCACCGACTGGCCTGGCAACCACTTCGATCTCGAGCGCGCCAAGATCAAACGGGCCATCTCCGATGAGGCAGACCGCGCCCTGGTGGAAGGGCTTAACCTCGCACGTCTCCTGCGCATCGAGGGCGTGACCCCGTGAGTGCAGCTACGGCGCCAGCCCTCCTGGTTGAAGACGTCGCCGTCGAATTCAAGACCGCGAGCGGCACCTATCTCGCGCTCCAGGGAATAGACATTGAGATCCCACAGGGCGGGTTCACCACCTTGCTCGGGCCCTCGGGGTGTGGGAAGTCGACACTGCTGCGCACAATTGCCGACATCATTGCACCGACACGGGGCACGCTGAATCTCTTCGGCCAAACACCCCGTGAAGCAAGGCTCGACGGTGCGTTCGGTTTTGTTTTTCAAGACCCGGTGCTACTGCCGTGGCGCACTTGCCTGGAGAACGTAGCCCTTCCACTGCAGGTTGCGAAGGTGCCTCGGGTAGAGCGCACCGAACGGGCCCGAGCAATGCTCGCACTCGTCGGCCTTGAGGGATTCGAAGACCGCATGCCCTCACAGATCTCGGGGGGCATGGCCAGACGCGTAGCCATCGCTCGCGCGCTCGTACTCTCACCCCGAATCCTGTTTCTCGATGAGCCCTTCAACGGTCTCGATGAGTTGCGGCGCAGGCAGCTGAACGAGGAGTTGCAGCGAATCTGGCTCGAGTCAGGCACCACCGCGATCCTCGTCACCCACAACGTGAGCGAAGCGGTCTTCATGTCGGATCGCGTGCTCGTGATGGGCCGAAACCCGGGCAGGATCATTGCGGACGAGACGATCAGCCTGCCGCGGCCACGCACCCAGGACCTCACCAGAGCATCCGAATTCCTCGAGTACGAGGACCGCCTCACTTCGCTGCTGACCGATGCCTATCGGGGTCTCGATGACTAAGGTGAAAAAGTACCTCGTCCCGGTGATGGTGTACCTATCGATTTTCGTCGCGTGGGAACTGCTGGGGCGGGGCCGCACCGACCCGACATCGCCGCTCATCGCGCCCTCGGAGATCCTCACGACGATCTGGGACAAGCGCGTGGCGTTGAGCATCAACACGCTCACCACCCTGGGTGAGACCGTTGCGGGCCTCGGGCTGGCGATCGCTCTCGGCACCGTGCTCGCTCTTATGATCGACCGATTTCGCCTGCTTGGCGAGGGCATCTACCGGTTTGCGCTCATCATCTATTCCATCCCACTCATCGCGCTGGCGCCTGCACTTGTCGCAGCACTGGGTCTCGGCGTCTGGAGCAAGATCGCCATCGCCATGCTGGGTGCTTACTTCCCCATTGTGGTGAACATCACTACCGCGCTCCGCACACAGGACCCGCGGATACTCGAGCTCGGGAAGGTACTCAACCAGAACTACGTGAGCACTCTCGTGAATTTGCGCGCTCCGGCGGTGGCCCCCGACTTTCTCGCCTCGTTGAAAATCGCTGCCCCCGCAGCCTTCATCGCCGCGATCATCGCCGAATGGATCGGCGCGGAATCGGGGCTCGGACTGGCGATGATGCATGCAATGTTCGGTTACAAGATGGCGGACCTCTGGGCGATCGTGGTCCTCGCGACCGCGATCAACGGACTCATCATCTTGCTGTTCGGAGTGATCGCGCGAGTGGCAACACCCTGGCACGAAAGCTCACAGCGGAGGGCTGAAGTATGACACTGACGCGAAACATTCTCGTTCCCAAGCGCACTCGGAAGCGCGTGAACTGGGACGACCTGCGCTCCACCCTGCTGGTACTCGTCTCGGTGATAGTGGTGTGGCAGGGCGCCGTCACGGTGTTCGGGGTCCCCAGCTTTATTCTCCCTGCCCCGCTCGACATCATCACGCACGCGGACTGGCCGGACACGCTACGGGCCCTCGGCCAGACAAGCGTTTCGACTGCACTCGGGTTCGTCGCCGGCAACGCGGTCGGCTACATCGGCGCTCTGCTCATCTCGGCATCGCCTACGCTGTCGCGCATTATCTTTCCCGGAGCCATCGTGTTCCGATCAATTCCGGTCGTGGCACTGGCCCCGTTCATCACGCTCGCTGTCGGGCGTGGTGCCGCCGCCACTGTGGTCGTCGCTGCACTCATCGTATTCTTCCCCACGCTCATCAACTCTCTGCAGGGTCTGCGCTCGGTGCGCACGGAATCGCTCGAACTCATGCGCATCCTGAATGCCTCCCGCCTGACGACCTACCTCCGCGTACGCATTCCGGCGTCGATGCCCTCATTCTTCAGCGCCCTCAGGATCGCGGCGCCGAACGCGGTCCTCGGTGTCATGACCGCCGAGTGGATTGTGGGCGGTGGTCTCGGAAACCTCGTGATCACCTCCTGGCTGGCGTTGAGGATGCCGACAATGTGGTCGGCAGTGCTCGCGTCGGCAGTGCTCGCCGCGGTGCTGTTCTCAGTCGTCTCCCTGTGCGAGCGTTCTGTCGTGAGATGGGCGCGATCACAATGACGAGCACTCTCTTCCGCTGCGAAGCGCTCTACCCGCGAGCCGGCGAGGACATCGGCTTCGATCGGGGCGTTGCAGTCCGCGACAATCGAGTCATAGAGGTCAGCGGATTCTCCTCGATGCGGGAGAGACACATGTCGGCAGAGATTATCGACCTACCGGGGCTCACGCTGCCAGGCTTCGTCGACGCGCACAGTCATCTACGTAGCCGAGCAGCAGTGCAGCAGGCCACCATGCCTGATCGCAGGCTCGAAGCATGGATCTACTCATTGCCTGAGCTCACCCCTCTGCCTGGAGCAGAAGACTCGCTTGCGGCTAGCGCAGAGCTGTTGCGTGCTGGCGTGACCTCGGTGCAAATCATGCTGCACAGCTGGTCAGACATGGCCGGACGTCTACAAGAACTCAGTGATGTGGTGCAAGCCGTCAGTCACGTCGGTCTGCGGGCACTGCTGGTACTGGGTCTCACCGATCAGGACGAGTTTGTTCCGGATACGGTCACGCTGCACCAGAGACTCGGCGAGCCGCAGCGCGGTCTCGCGCCTCATGAGTGGCGGAAATTCGTGGCAGCGGCGGAGGAACTGATCGCTCCGCACGCACCACTCATCCAGCTGGGCGTAGGGCCGGTGGCACCCCAATGGTGCTCCGACGAGGCACTGCGGGTCATCGCCGAATCGCGCGGCGCCAAACGCGTGCACGCACACGCGCTCGAGAGCAGCGCACAGCGGGGCTGGTCAAGAAAAGGACACGACCAGATACGGCGACTCGCGGAGGCCGGACTTCTCGGCCCTTTCACCTCCCTCGCGCACGCCGCTTTCGCAACGCGGGAGCAGCTCACGGTGATCGCTCGCGCGGGCGCCAGCCTCGTGCACTGTCACACGTCGAATGCCTCGCTGACGACCGGGCATGCCACCGTCGAGGAATGGGTGCTGAATGGGATCCCCACCGCAATGGGGCTCGACAGTCAAGTGTCAGCGCCGATTGACTTCCCGGGTGAGGTGCGCGCGTGCGCGGATACGCACTTCGAATTCTCGGCTGCATTCGCAGCAGCCACGCTCGGTGGCGCGGAAGCCCTCGGCGAGCCAGTCGGACAGATCTCCAGGGGCGCATGGGCCGACCTCATCAGCATCGACTGCGATGTGAGCGCGGTGACCGCGGGAATCGAGGCGCTGCTCGACGGCACCGTGCCATTCGCTCCGTACTCGGTGGTGGTCGCTGGGAGGCAGCGGTTCCCCCTCGGCACAGAGCTTGACCGAAAGATCACGAGGGCAGAGGAGCGTCTCACGCATCTCGTCGCCGCGGACGCAGCCGCTCGACGTGCTCGCCTGCTGGCTCTGACTCCCGAACTACGCACTCTTGGATTCATAAGTGGTGATGACAAATGATCCGCATGGAAGCGCGACAGGTATTCGCGGCAGGCGCTGAGCTCGGCGAGGGACCGGTATGGCACGATGGCTCCCTCTACTGGGTCGACATACCCAACGGCCGATTGCACCGCAGCGATGCGGAGGGAACCGCGCTCGTGCACGAGGCCAACGGCACCCTAAGCAAGGCGCTCCCGTGTGACAACGGAGGGTTCGCGCTCCTGCTCAACGACCGCATCGAGTTCCACGACAGTGCCTGGAACCTCGTGCGGAGCGTGCGAGTGCTACCCGAGGACAGTGACATGCGGCTGTCCGACGGCACGGTGGGAGCCGGCGGGGAGATCTGGTTCGGCACGATGCGCCGAGACATGCAACCGGGCGGCAGCCTCTGGAGGCTCAGGCCGATTGATTCCGCTCCAACCGAGTGTGTCACCGGTGTTGGCATGCCCAATGGCATCGCGTTTTCTCCCGACCTGTCCACCCTGTATTTCGTTGATAGTCATGAGGGAACGATTTCATCGTTCGAGTACGACCCTGTGCATCACACTGTCGGACAGGGCCGAGTGCTCGTGAGCATCGATGACGGGCCACCCGACGGAATCTCGGTTGACGCAGCGGGCAGTATCTGGGTGGCGCTGTGGTCGCAGGGCTGCCTAAGGCGCTTGGAACTCGACGGAAGTTGGAGCCAGGAGATCCTGCTTCCCTGCCGCAATGTCACCAGCTGCGAATTCGGCGGTGACTCGCTGCAGACCCTGTACATCACCTCCGCCACCGCCGCTCTCGACGCCCAACAACGACGTGAGCAGCCACAGGCGGGATCAGTCTTTGGCATCACGCTGCCGGTCGGCGGCATCACCGCAAGAAAGGCTCGAGTGAAATGACTACGTCACCCGCGCACACGCTCGCCGGGCTCGTCACCGGCATCCATCACCACGGGCTCGTGGTCGCAGACCTCGATCAAGCGGTCGAATTCTACAGCGCAGAGCTTAGGTTCCACGAGGAGTTTCGCGTGACGAACATGGGCGATCTTTTTCAACGCACCGTCGGGGTCCCAGGCATCACCTGCGACCTGGTGCAGCTGCGAAACGAGACAGCGGACACACGACTTGAACTCATCCGAGTGCACGCGGTTCCTGCCGGTCTTGACCCGAGTTTGCCGGTTCATGTGGGAGTGGGGCATACGGCATTCCTCGTCACCGACATTGCCGCGGCGGTTGAGGCAACCCGTCGCGCAGGAGGCGAGATGCTCGGCGAGATCGTCGAGTTCTCCGAGGGCCCAGCAGCTTACCTGCGCAGTCCCGGAGGAATCATTTTTGAGCTTGAAGAACCGACAACACAGGAAGAGACGGGGTACCGCCCATGAATCGTGGAGTTGAGGATTACCGCCTCATGCGCAGGATGAGGGAGTTTGAGGAGGTGTGCCGCCTGGGCGTCGCTGAGAAGCAGATCCATGGCGAGGTTCACCTCGCCATGGGCCAGGAGGCAATCGGGGCGGCGCTCGCCGGGCTCTTGCATGACTCGGATGCGATGGTGAGCACGCATCGAAACCACCTGCATGCGATCGCCAAGGGGGTGCCCCTCTACCCGTTACTCGCGGAAATCTACGAACGAGAAGCGGGCCTGTGCGGCGGCTTTGGCGGCCACATGCACCTGTTCGACCCAGACCGGAACTTCTCGACGACCGGCATTGTCGGCAGCACGGTGTCAGTGGCACTCGGCCACGCGTACGCTGCACGACTGCGCGGGGATGATGCCGTGGCTATTGCGGTCGTGGGCGACGGATCAACGAATACCGGCCCATTTGCGGAGTCGATGAACATCGCCGGCGCCATGCGGTTGCCACTTGTTGTCGTCGTCGAGAACAACGAGTGGGCCATCTCAGTGCCATTCTCTGAGACGAGCGCAACCGCCACTATCGCAGAGCGCGCGCCGGCATATGCCGCCGCCGGAGAACGCGTGAACGGCCTCGAGGTCACCCCGACTCGGGCAGCCATCGCAGCTGCCATCGAACGTGCTCGCGCAGGTGAGGGGCCGTCGATCATCGAAGCGACCTGCTACCGATTCCGAGGACACTACGAGGGCGATCTCGACCTCTATCGTGCCGAGGCTGAGAAGCAAGAGCGCAGAGTATCCCACGACCCACTCGTCCTCGCTCGCGCCGAACTCCTGAGCGTCGGCATCGACCAGAGGCAACTCAACCGCATCGAGGACGAGGCCAAGGACGAAATGACGGCACTGCGTACGCAGGTACTCAACGACCCATTCCCGGATCCGGCAACTGCCCGCCAGCACGTGTTCGCCTCCGGACTCGACATTCGCACGGAGGAGATCTCATGACCACGCTGCGTCAGAACATCAACATCTCACAGGCGATCGCGGAGAGCCTAAAGCTCGAAATGGCCGCGGACGATTCCGTACTCGTGCTCGGCGAAGACGTCGGCCGACAGGGCGGGGTCTTCGGCAGTACGCGCGGTCTGCAGCGCGCGTTTGGTTCGGAGCGCGTGCTGGATACCCCCATCGCCGAGGCCGCGTTCACTGGAATGGCGGTCGGGCTCGCACTCGAGGGATACCGCCCGGTGGTCGAGATCATGTTCGCCGACTTCATCGGTGTATGCCTCGAACAGGTCTACAACGCCATCGCGAAGAACCCGTACATGTCGGGTGGCAAGGTGACCATGCCCATCGTCGTGAAAACCGCCGGCGGCGCAATCGGGTCAGCAGCTCAGCACTCGCAGAGCCTCTGGGGGCTGTTCGCGCACCTGCCCGGACTCAGGGTCGTCGCTCCTTCAAATCCGCACGACAGCAAGGGGCTCATGGCGGCGGCAGTGCAATCGGAAGACCCCGTGGTGTTCATCGAGCACAAGGGGCTGCTCCTGAAGAAGGCAGCCGAGTTCTCTTTTGGCACAGAGGTGCCAAAAGAACGCTACACGGTTCCGCTCGGCACGGCAGCGGTGGTGCATCCGGGTAGTGACATCACCGTCGTGACGCTAAGCGGGTCAGTGGCTCACGCGCTCGAGGCCGCGGCGACACTCGCCGCTGAGGGGATGAGTGCTGAAGTGATTGACCTGCGGAGCGTTGTTCCGATTGACTGGGAGACAATCGTGGCCTCGCTTCGCAAGACGCGCAGGTTGCTCGTCGTCGATGAAGACTACCTGGGCTTTGGACTGAGCGGCGAACTCATCACAGGGACGGTTGAACGATTGGGGCTTGCATCATTGGACGCCGTCGCACGGCACGGACTCGACAACGTGCCGATCCCCGCTGCGATCTCTCTCGAGCGCGCGGTGCTGCCAACAGTTGAATCGATCGCGGCAGCCATTCGCCGGGTCGGAGCACTGTGATGCCGGGCAGGAGCACGCTGGTCTTCGGCGGAACGGGCTCGATCGGCCGTGCGGTCTGTCGCGCCCTCGATGCCACAGGGTACGGGGTGATCATTGCCGATCTGCCCGATGCGATTGCGCGCCAGGAGGACCTGCCACGCAACTGGCGCACGGTTGCGTGCGATGTGACCGATCGCGCGAGCGTCGAGGCCGCGCTCGAGAAGGTTTGCAACGAGGTCGACGCTGTAGTCTATGCCTCGGGTGTGAACTACACCGGCCCGGTGGCCACCACCGACTGGAGCGCGTATGAGCGGCTGCAGCGGGTCAATCTCCAGGGCGCGTTTCACGTCGGCGCGGCTGCCGAGCGGATCCTGGCCCCCGGCGCATACGTGTTCCTCTCCTCAGTCGCGGGGCTCTCGGGCGAGGCCGGTGGTTCGGTCTACTGCTCGACCAAGTTCGGACTGATCGGGTTCGTCGAGTCATTCGCTGCGGAGATTGCGGAGCGCGGAGCCAGGGCGAATTCGGTGTGCCCCGGAAACGTCGATTCACCGCTCCTCGCGTCGCTCGCAGCCGACGTCGCCGCCCGCGAGCGAGTCAGCACGGAGGAGATCCTGCATCGGTTCGCGGCAGAGTCTGCCTTTAACAGGCTCATCACGGTCGATGAGGTTGCGGCAGTCGTGAGTTTCCTCATCTCTCCGCAGTCAAGCGGAGTCAGCGGGCAGGCCATCATCGTTGATGGCCCTTAGGCCCGTAGCAACAAGTTCAGAACGAGTGAAGGCATTTGAAAGGGTTTCGTGATGATTGACTTTGACAGGGTAGTGGTCGACACACAGAAACTGATCTCTATCGACAGCCAGAACCCGGGTCCACTCGAAGCGGAGTGCGCCGACTGGGTGACCGAGCGGCTGCGAGGGATCGGGCTCAAACCGGTTCGCATGGAGGTCGAACCCGGCCGTGACAACGTCATGGTGACCGTGCCAGGAGTAGATCCCCTCGCTCCCAGGCTGGTGATCCTCGGACACATGGACACCGTGCCCATCGGCGAGGGGTGGACGTACCCGCCGCTCGGCGGTGTGATCGATGATGACCGCATCTACGGCAGGGGTGCGTGCGACATGAAGGCTGGGCTGGCGCTCGGCATCGGCCTCGTCGAAGCTCTCGTCCAAACCAACACGACGCCGAGGAGCGACGTCGTGCTCATCGCGACCGTCGATGAAGAAGCTCCCGGCATGCTCGGAGCACATCAGTTAGTCGCTGACGGCATAGTGCGCGCGGATGACCAAGTGCTTGCGCCCGAGCCAACGGGCATGCGGCTACGACAGCGACAGATGGGCCTGCGCTGGGCGAAGCTCATCGTGCACGGTCGCATGGCCCATGCGGGTCGAGCGCATCTGGGCATCGACGCAAACCACGTACTCGCGAAGATTGTGGACCGACTCAAAACCACGTTTACCGCGCTTCCGTTCGAGGACGAGATCCTGGGCCGTTCCCGGTTCACCTGCGGAACGATTCACGGGGGCGTAGCCACCAACGTAGTCCCCGGGCGCGCTGAGGCTGAGCTCGATCTGCGGATCGTTCCCCCGCTCGTCCCGGAGGATGCCGTTGACATGCTCACACGGACCGCAGCTCAGACCATCGCTGAGCACCCCGGCGCGAGGTTCGACGTCGAGCTGTTGGGCGCGCGACGACCACCCGTCGGTGCACACGACGACTCGCAGATAATTCGAGGGCTGCGCGCGGCCTATGCGCAGCACGCGGGAAAGCAGCCGGTCGTAGGCGGCGCAGACGGGCACGAGGCGTACACCGATGCTTCCATGGTTGCGGCCCTCACCGGCAGCGAATCGTGCACCGTCATGGGCCCCGGAGCCACCGACCAGGCGCACACCGCGGACGAGTTCGTACCGCTTGCGGACATCGAGCTGGGATCGAAGCTCCTGTGGTCCCTCGTTCAGGACTGGTGAGATGACTCGTGTGTCGAAGAGGAGCCCTAGGGCTCCACTCCCGAGCGTTGCTCAGGTGCTCCAATTCGATTCATTGGTGGCCGCTGACCCGGTCGTCGTAGCCGGGGCGGTGGGTCTCTCCCAGCCTGTACGCTGGGTGCACATCAGCGAGATTACCGACATCGCCGGCCTCCTCAGAGGCCACGAAATGGTGCTCACCACCGGCATTGCGCTCCCGGATGCGCCGGGTGCGCTCGCCAGCTACATCGAGGAGCTCGCTCTGGCAGAAGTCTCAGCCCTCGTGGTCGGGCTGGGACCGAGGTTCGAGCTGTCACTCCCGCTCGAGATGCTGCAGGCGGCCGATGACCGGGGCATGCCTGTAGTGGTACTGCGCAGGCACACCGCGTTCGTCAGCATCACCGAGGACGTGCACACGCGCCTGGCGGAGAGCCAGTTGCATGAGCTGCAACTGTCAGAGCAGATTCATGAAACCCTCAGCGCGATGCTCGCGCACGGCAGCTCGGCTAACGAGATCCTCGCCGAGGTCTCGCGCCTCTCTGATCGCCCGGTGGTGCTCGAGAGTCTCAGCCACGAACTGTTTGAGGTGTCGCCGGGTCGCCGAACGAAGCAGGACGTGGTGTCCGAGTGGTCGGAGCACACGAAGCGCCACCGGTCGATGCGACGCACTGATTTTGACCCACGCACGGGGTGGCTCGTTGCCACGGTGGGGATCCGAGGCGATGACTGGGGCCGGCTCATTCTGATGTCGGCCGCCGACGAGACCTTCCCGAGGGGCGTTGACCAGGACCCGCTGAGTTCCGTGAGGAAAACCCTCGTGGCCCTGCTCGAACGTTCGGCAGCGACTCTTGCACTCGGCAGGATCGTCGAGCGCGACCGCGGGATCGTGCACGAGACAACGCACCTCGACATCATCGAGGACCTGCTACGCGGGGGTTCATCCGCTGAACAGGGAGTTGAGGTTGCCGAGGCCATGGGGCTTCCCGTGCGTACCGCGGTGCTGGTGGCTTTGCATATCAGCGTTCAGGTGGGAGCAACCGGCGCAGCCGCGGAACAATTCGACCTGCTACACCGCGCCAGCGCTGCGGTGAGATCCTATTTCTCGCAGCACAACATTCCATTCCTTTGCGCGAGGGAGCGCCCGGGAACCGTGCTCCTCCTCGTGATGTGCGACGCCCAGACGGATAGCTCGTCGATCGCGGCGATAGCCACGAGTGTGCTCGCCGCTCGCGGCACCGAGCAGGTGCTCGTTGCTTGGGCCGGACCTGACCGTGGCGCGCCCGGCGCCACGCGCGTGCTCAATGAAGCCGTCGAAACCGCTCAGCATGCGAGAACGCTCGAATTGCACGAGAGCCCCGTACAGCGGCAGAACCTTGGGCTCGAGGGGCTATTGCTCGCGGTGAGCGAGGGCGACAGGCTTCCGCAGTACGTGGAAGACATGCTCGGGACACTCCGTCGATATGAGGCCGAACACCGTGTTGATCTAATCACCCCGCTCCGCAATTACCTGTTTGCAGGGCGGAACAAGTCGCTCGCAGCGAAGCGATCGTTTGTCTCAAGACCCTGGATCTACGAGCAGTTGGAGCGGGTGGAATCAGTGCTCGGAGCGAGCCTCGACGACGAGGACACCTGCCTACGGCTACAAGTCGCAGTACTCGCACACGACCTACTCACGAAAGTGTCGGGGCAGACCGCGCCTGGACCGGGTACCCCGACTCGCCACCACGCAGCGCACGAACAGAACACGAGGTGACTGAGCGAATGTCAACACAACTTGGGGCGCTTGCGACCCCCCATTCTGATGCGACCGACATCGGTTCGGCCATTCTCGCAGCCGGTGGGAACGCGATCGATGCCGCTGTCGCCGCAGCGATCGCTTTGTGCGTCGTATACCCCAACAATGTGGCCCTCGGAAGCGACCTTGTAGCCCTCGTGCGAGACCCAAACGGCAACATCACCGAGGTGAACGCGACCGGCGGAGCGGGGAGCGGAACAACCACCGACGAGCTGCGCGAGCGGCATGGCGCACAGCTGCCGATGTATGGGGTGGACACGATCAACGTCCCAGGTGCGATTCGCGGCCTTGAGGCACTCGCTGCCCAGGGGGCGAAGCTCCCGTGGCGCGATCTAGTCACTCCGTCGGTGAGACTTGCTCGCGACGGAATCCCGATGTCGAGCTCCGTGGCCAAAGGCATTACGCTGCTGAAAGATACTCTGCAAGCTGATTCAGGGTGTGCAACCGTCTTCTTCGCTAACGGCCAACCCATCGAACAGGGTCAGCTGTTCAGGCAACCAGCTCTCGCGAACACGCTCGAGGCCCTCGCCAAGAACGGGCCCGACGAGTTCTACACAGGGGAAGTGGGAGCGGCCTGGCTCGCCGGGATCCGCGCTCTGGGATCCGGCATCACTGCAGCAGACCTTGCACAGTACCGCCCGGCGATTTGTTCTCCCCTGCACGCGGACGTGTGGGGGCACCGCGTGTACACGAGCGGCCCAAACACGCAGGGCTTCGCGTTGCTGCGCGCGCTCTCCCGGGTACAGTCAGAATCCTCTGACGCTTCGGCGGCCATTGACCGCGCCCGCCTCGCCGAGCAGTTTCTAGTGACGAACGCGGTGCGCGATCAATATCTCGGCGACCCGAGGTTCGGGGCCGCCAGCGGAGCTACCCTCATGAAGGTGGAGGCTCCCACCGTCGTCACGTCGGAGTACAAGGGTCGCCCCATGGGTGACACCGTTGGCATCGCCGTGGCCAGCGCCGATGGCTATGCGGTATCTCTCATTCAGTCCGTATACTTCCAATTCGGCGCCGCGATTTTGGAGCCACGCACGGGTATCTTGTTCCAGAATCGTGGCACATCGTTCTCCCTCAACCCAGAAACAACCAACTGCCATGCCCCCGGGAAACGTCCAGCTCACACGCTCATGCCAGTCTTGGCAACGCAAGATGGGCACCTGAAGTACGTGTTCGCGACCATGGGTGGGCAGGGGCAGCCTCAGATTCACGCCCAAATCTTTGCTTCAATGGTCGAGGGCGCGCACCCCGCCGATGCAGTCGCACGAGCCAGATGGCTCGTAGGGCGGCAAACGCCGGCCGACGTGCCGACGACATTTACAGCGGAGGCTGCGGTACACAAAGCGATCCTCAAAGAGGTCGCCTTGGCTGGGCTCCAGGTGAAGCGTCTGGAAGGTCTCTCCGACGTAGTCGGCCACGCGAACATAGTCACCGTCTCCGAGACGGGTTCCTTTTCGGCAGCAAGCGACCCTCGATCGGACGGCTCTCACGCGGTTGTTGCTGCACCGCCCAATCGCGCTCGAACGGCAAGTTAAGAACGAGGGGACAAGATCGCCGGGCCTTGCGTTCGGCCAGATTTCCGGAGTGGTCAATCCCGGTCCGCTCTATCGCATGGAAACAGCTGCTCGTGCGCTCCCACATCCAAAGCGGCATTTTCCCCGACCTACGCCGCCGAGGGAAATCGCGCTGGCCTCGTCTCCGAGTTGCGGTCGGACGCACGTGACCGCTAGGCAACGCAGGTTCGCCTAGAGTAGGAAACGTTGTCGTTGACAACGTTAAACGCCATTAACCGCTTTTGCGCGGGTGCAGAGGTTTGCCACCGGCGCGGCTTCCATCGTTTGCAGGCCGCGCCGGTGCCGCGCCTTAACGTGCACTATGCAGAGAGATGCCCCAGAAACTCCCCCGTATACGGGCACAGGTAAGCGACGGTATCCGTGACGCGAACCGTGAAGTCCGTGCCTCCAGGCACCTCAAACTCCTCACCCTCGGTGTAGGTGGTCCACTCGCCTTGCCCCGCGGGCTGTTGCACGTCCCAGCTTCCGCGCACGAGACGCATCCACTCAAGGATAGGCGCCTCAAAAGTCCATTCGCCCGGCTCCATCACTCCGACGGTGAAGTTGCCCTGCGCATTCTTGAACTCGAGGCTCCGTACCTGACCTTCGTAGTACTCGTTCTGACCGATCATCGCCCACTTCCTTTCATTGACGGTTTAGTTGCGGCTGTGCCGTTCATACCCCAGCGTAGGATCCACAGCAAGGCAACTGAATCGCCCTAATAAACAGTGAGATGACACGTTTATATGCGCGGTGTATAAGGTTTGGTAAAATAGCTCGATGAGCTCCCCCAAACCCCAGCGGCCGGACTCTTCGGCGCTACAACGCGCGCTTGCCCTGCAAATCGACCTCACGACTGTCGTGGCCCGCGGGGGCGGGACACAAAGATTGCTTGACAGTTGGCGGCTCGAGACTGGGGAGCCTGTTGCCGTGTTCACCAGGCTCGGCCAACCTCTCGGGAGAAGCCGCAATTTCTCTGCAGAGTTCCTCGCACCTGTTGGCGAGGCTCTAAAGCATGAACCGCCACGGATAGGTGAAACGCAGACGCTCGCAGAAGATGGCTTGCCGCACCTCGAACTGACCCCGTTCGCAGGCAACGACATTGTCCGCGGCTTTCTCGTGCGCAACCCCAGCAATGACACGAGCGCGCAGCTCGCAATTCCCGCGCTCCGATCACTCCTTGCGCTTGAGTATGAGCGCCATTGGCTACTTGGCGACGCGACTAGAAGGGAGAGATCCCACCGCATGACTCGACTCGTTGAGCTCGCAGACAAAGGCGGAGCACGTGCATACCTACGCTCGCTCGGCGTGACAGACTCGGCACTCCGTGGGCTCGCAGTCGAAGCGAAAAACGATACTCACGCGGAGGTGCTCGTCGATGATTTGTCGGTACTTCTCAACACAAGTCTGATACGCCAGCAAGGCAAGCTCGTCGAATGCCTCACAGTCGATGACCCCCGCAGGGCACTATCCGAATACGGCCTGAGTAGCGCAGTCGGTATTGGTACTCTCTTAGCTCCCGAGCACGTCGGCCGCACCTTGCGGCAGGCCAAACTCGCCCTGGAGACTAGTCGCCGGGTCGACAGTCCGATCGAGTACCTGGACGGGGCAGCGCATGAGTTTCTTATTCGCATTGCTCCCCCCACCTATTTAGAGGATTTCGCTGCGGCGGCGCTCGCCCCCATCGAGCACGCTCGCGGCGGCAACGATCTAGTCACTACACTTTCTTCCTGGCTGAGCGAACGCCGCTCATTAGAAGCGACCGCTTTGCGACTCGGTGTCCACCGCCACACGGTTCGCAATCGCATACAGCGGATCGCACAGCTCACTGGTCACGACCTTGAAAGCATCGACGTGCAAACCGAGCTTTGGCTGGCGCTCAAAGCCAAAGGGGCGAACGACGCTACGTGACTATATCCGTGGCGGACAATATCCAGCAGACGACTTGACCACGACGTCCATTCCTTGCCGAGTCCAGTGGTGCCACGCTATTCATGTTCACCCGCTGTCAGCGGCCGGCACGGTCGCTCGGGACTCAATGAGGAGCACCCATGTCCACCAATACCACCACCACGGAGACTGAGAACCGGACGGTGCTTCGACGCGTGCTTGTCGCGAGCGGACTCGGAACCCTTCTCGAGTACTTCGACTACGCGAGCTATAGCTACCTGGCAACCACCATCGCAATTGTGTTCTTTCCGGCTGAAGACCGGACAGTAGCCCTTCTCAGCACCTTCGCCGTGTTTGCGCTTTCGTTCCTCGTCCGCCCATTCGGGGCACTCCTATGGGGCTCTCTCGGCGACAAAATCGGACGGAAGCAGATTCTTGCGACCACGATCATCGTAATGTCAGCAGCAACGTTCCTCATCGGTTTCTTGCCGGGATATGCCGCAATTGGCGTCGTTGCCCCAATTCTCCTGCTCACGCTCCGCGTCGCCCAGAGTTTTTCTGCGTCTGGAGAATACGCAGGGGCAGGGACTTTCGTTGCCGAGTATGCACCGGCGAAACACAGAGGAATCCTCACAAGTGTGGTTCCAATGGCCGCAGCAGCAGGGTTCTTACTCGCATCGATCATGGCGACCGTGCTCTACGCGGCACTAAGCCCAGGTCAAATGGCATCCTGGGGATGGCGAATTCCATTCTTTATTGCGGGACCATTGGGCCTGATCGGGTTGTGGCTTCGCGCGCGGTTGGAAGATACCCCGCAGTTCCGCCGCCTGCAGGAAAGAGAGCGCGAGCTTCAGTCCATCGAGAGCGGCAACGAGACCCCGAACAGTGCGCGTTGGTCAGAGATCCGCAGCAGCCTGCCAGCGATGTTGAAGGTCTTACTCGTCATGTCACTCAACGCTGGGGCGTACTACCTGCTGCTCAGCTACGTTCCCACGTTCCTCATTGAAGAGGCCGGCATGTCACCAGCAAGCTCGACGCTCGTGGTCACAATTGGGCTCGTGGCCCATATCGCTCTGATCCCTCTGATGGCACGTTTCTCCGACCGCATCGGACGCAAACGTACACTCCTCATTTCGAGCGCCTCCTTCATACTGCTGAGCTACCCGATCATGCTGCTTCTCTCGCAGGGTGGCGTCGTCCTCGCCACACTCGTGCTCGTAGCATCCCTCGTCTTCTTCGCGATGAACGATGCAGTATTCCCTGCCTTCTTCACTGAGATGTTTGGCACCAAGTCCCGATACCTCGGGTTTGCGCTACCGTTCAATGTTGGCGCGATGTTGTTTGGTGGGGTCGCCCCGCTGATCGGAACATGGCTCATCGCGTCGACTGGTAACTCCGCGTCGCCGGCATTCTTCCTCATTGGAGTCGGCACGCTGTCACTAGTCGGGCTCCTCTTCACCCCCGAGACAGCGCGGACTGACCTTGTCGACGTCCAGAAAGACGTGGGCACCGCTCCTGTTCATACCCTCTAGGCGGCCTTCGATTCCATGCGGCCGGCACTTGAGGTGTCGGTGATACGCAAGAGCCGACTTCGGTCAAAGATCACCGCGAAAGATGACAGACATTAGAAGGCGGTCCAGGGCGGAATACGCCCTGGACCGCCGCTGCGCACGGTGCCGAACCGAGCTTCGCGGCGGCCCGAACGGGAGCCCCCTCCTCTAGTTCAGCTCGCGCACCGACGCCGGGATCGCCCCGTCGCGGTAGAGGTCGATCGCGAGATCCTGATACGCGGTCAGCGCGACCCGCTGCGTCATCGGGCCGTACGAGATGCGGGCGACCCCGAGATCCTCGTACTCGCGCGCGGTGAGCGCGCCGGGCAGCCCGATCACGCTGATCTTCCGCTCGCCGATCCCCTCAACGAGCCTGCGCGTGGTGTCCGCGTCGAGCACGCCGGGCACGAACACGACGTCCGCGCCCGCGGCGAGATAGGCGCGCCCGCGCTCGATCGCATCGGCGATGGACTCCTCCAACGGCCGCCCACCCGCGCGCACGAACGCGTCGGTGCGGGCGTTAAGCGCGAACGGCACACCCTCGACGGCGCCGGCAGCGACGACGGCCTCGATCTCGGAGACGAACTCGGAGAGCGGCCGCAGCCGGTCCTCGATGTTTGCGCCGACAGCGCCAACGCCGATGACGCGGCGCACCGCCTCCCCCGCGTCGCCGTAGCCCGCGTCAAGGTCGGCGCTCACCGGCACCTCTCCCGCGGCCTCGACGATGCGTCCGACCATGTCGAGAGTCAACTCGAGC
This sequence comes from Leucobacter aridicollis, assembly GCF_013409595.1. NCBI lineage: Bacteria > Bacillati > Actinomycetota > Actinomycetes > Micrococcales > Microbacteriaceae > Leucobacter > Leucobacter aridicollis. Next base: position 3,145,062 of record NZ_JACCBD010000001.1, read on the forward strand.
GGGATCTCACCGTCGGCGTAGCCAAACGTCGCCGCGATCGAGTGCCCGGCGGTCGCGATCGCACGCGTCTCGGGGAGGGCCGCGACGGCCTTCGTCGAGATCGCGTCCCAGACGTTGACGACGCGAAGAATCTCAGGGGCTGCGTGAAGTTCGGAGAGGCGCTGGGCCTTGGATGCCTGGGTAGTCATGCCGCCACGCTACCAATCGACGCGGTGCCGCGGTAGGCCTCGCGCTGTGGGGTTGCTGGTAAAGCGGTGCTGTTGCTCGCGCGCAGTGGTCGCACGCTACTCATTCGAGTTCCCGGAGGATCGCGCTCCGATGCGCCAACTCACCTGATGCACACCGCCCGGCGCGAGGCGCACGAGCCCGGTCTCAAAACCGTAGGCATGATCGTTAAAGGCATCAGGTGAACACGTCATGGGTTCGACCGCGAGCCCTAGTCGCGTGCATTCGGGCACGGATAAGTCGGCTGTGTGAATCTGCACCCATGGGCATCCGGGTCCCCAGGTCATCTCAACTCCGTCACCGTTTTGATCGGTGAGCGCGACCGCCGCGAGTTCTTCGGAGTCCCGGACGAGATCGGTAAATGCATGGTCAATCTGTGCCGCGCCAATCTGGCGTGGGGTTCGAAAGTCAAAACGAGAAGCATCCACAGCGTCAACTGGCACAAGACTGAGTGGTGCTAGCCCCGGCTCACTAACTTCTAGGACGCTGGCAGCGGGTAGCTCCAAAGTCCATGAATCGAGTGTCCCGCTGGGTGCGCGCAAATACGGGTGTGGACCAGTACCCCAGGGCGCTTCCGTATCGCTTTCGTTTGTTGCGGTGACTCGCTGGGTGAGACCGGCCTCGTCAAGTGTGAAAGTGCTCTGCACTCGTACACGCCAAGGATAACCATCACTGGGATCGATCACCGCTTCGAGGGTGAGCTCGGCGTCCGAGAGAGTCCGACTCAGTGCTGAAACAGCAGCGCCCTCAAGCGGTAGAAACCGATGCCATGCCAACAAACCATGTAGCGCATGACCACGGCTCGGCTCATTGATGGGTACCCGATACTCCCTATCGCCGTAGCGGTACACTCCCTTGACAATGCGGTTCGGCCATGGCGCAAGCAAGGCTCCGCGGTAGGCAGGGCGTGTCTCGTCTGGCCCGAATGGGACTACCAAGTCACGGCCTCTCACCCGCAACCGGCGCAGCGAGGCACCAATGCTTACGATCTCCGCTTCGACATCTCCGTGTCGTAGCGAGTAGGCCTCGCCATAGGCCAGCATGGTGCTGGAGTCTTCTCGCATCGCAGCACCAACGTCTGCGAGTTCCTCACTCATCGGCCAGCCAGCCGATAGGAAATCTCATTCCAGCGCAACTCTTGCTCGAAGCCTCGTGCCGAAGTGTCAGCACCGATTTCGAGCAGCTCGGTTCCAGTCATGCGCGCGAAGTCTCGGAACGCTTCAACCCCAATTTGTGTCGTCATCACTGTGTGATGCGCAGCGCCGGCGGCAAGCCAGCAAGTTGCGGAAGTATGGAAGTCCGGCTGCGGCCGCCATACCGCATGCCCCACCGGAAGCTTTGGGAGGTCAGGGGACGTGACGTTGGTCACAGTGTTTGCCACGAGTCTGAACCTGTCTCTCATGTCGCTGAGGGAGACGACCAGAGCCGGACCAGGATCAGCAGAGAAGACGAGCCGCACTGGGTCAGCTTTGCCTCCGATGTCCAGTGGGTGAATCTCCAGTCGCGGCCGAGCAGAAGTTACCGAAGGAGCTACCTCGAGCATATGCGCTCCAAGGATGCGTTCGTCTCCCGGTGTGAGGTCGTAGGTGTAATCCTCCATAAGCGTGGCACCACCCGGCAGCCCCTCACCCATTACGTGCGCCAGCCGCACAAGCATCGCGGTCTTCCAATCGCCCTCAGCACCAAAGCCGTACCCCTCTGCGGTGAGGCGCTGCACGCCGAGCCCCGGTAGCTGTGCCAGCGAACCAAGGTCTTCAAAGTTCGTTGTGAAGGCGCCGAACCCGCCTTCCTCGAGGAAAGCTCTCAGCCCGGCTTCGATCGCCGCCCCGTCGCGCAAAGAAGCGTGCCGGTCTCCACCACGGCGCAGCTCGGGAACAACCTCATAACGAGCCTCGTACTCCTGAATAAGGAGATCAACCTCGCTGGTTCGCACGGCCTGAACTCTCTCTGCTAGTTCATTGACCGACCACGTATTGACGTCGACCCCAAAGCGGATCGCTGCCTCAGTTTTGTCTCCCTCGGTGACAGCTACGTGACGCATGTTGTCACCGAACCTGGCGATCTTCAAGCTGCGGAGGTCAGCAAGGCCGGCCGCTGCGCGTTGCCAGACCGCCACCTCATTTACAACCCGCGCCTCAGATACGTGGCCCACCACTGTTTTCCTCGGCACACCCATGCGGGTCTGAATGTACCCGAACTCACGGTCGCCATGAGCGGCCTGGTTAAGGTTCATGAAATCAAAGTCGATGTCCTGCCAAGGAATTTCAACATTGGCCTGCGTATGAAGGTGCAACAAGGGCTTTGCTAGAGCGTCGAGCCCAGCGATCCACATTTTGGCTGGACTAAAGGTATGCATCCAGGCGATCAGCCCGATCACTTGGGGGTCTGTATTGGCTTCGAGGGCAAGTTGACGGATCCCCTCGGCACCGATGACCACTGGTTTCCACACCACTCGAATGGGCAGTGACCCCAATGCTTCGACAACACGCCTCGATTGCTCAGCGACCTGCCGCAGAGTGTCCTCGCCGTAGAGAGACTGGCTCCCCGTCACGAACCACACCTCTTGCTTAACGAATGTATTAATGAGAGCAGGTTTGCTCATGAGAAGTTCTCCTTGTGTGAGTTCTGAAGCATGAGAATCGCATCGACACCACGTTGGTATCGGTTGAGGTACTCGTCATAGGCCGCTACTTGCTCGTGTGATGCGACCACCGAACGATGGCCGCCTTCTTGGAGCACGACGTCGTCAAGATAGTCCGCGAGCGAGCGACCGCGCCCGTCTAGCAAGTATGAAGCGAGTAGAGCCATACCCCAGGCGCCTCCTTCCGGCGCAGTATTTGGGACAACGATTTCCGTATCGAGCGCTTGGGCCAGCACAGTCTCTGCGGCGCCCGGGGTGCGAAACACACCTCCGTGCGCAACCAGATGATCGACGGAGATGCCTTGTTTCGCCAGGGAACGCATGCCGACGGCGAGCGCCGCGAACACCGCGTCAAGCTGCGCTCGGGTAGTGCCCGCCAACGAAAGCGGTGTGCCCGGCCTGCGAAGCAGAAGGGGCAACCCATCAGTGAGGTTGAGCACTGGTTCGCCCGCAACGAGGTTCAGCGCGAGCGGCCGGCTAAGGTCGTTTGGTACACTCATCGCTTCGGAAAGTAGTACAGCGAATGCTCGATCAGGCTCGACTTCCCAACCCGCCGCTTGAGCAAATCTGACGAACAGCTTGACCCAATCCGAGAGCTCGCTGGCCCCGTTGTTACAGTGAACCATTGCTACATCAGCGCCATCAGGAGTCGCCACCAGGTCAATTTCGGCGCGTACCTCTGTAGGTCGATGTTCAAGCACGATCATCGCGAAGACACTCGTGCCCACGCTGACATTGCCGGTGCGCGGGCGCACTGCCCCCGTGGCAACCATGCCGGTGCCAGCGTCTCCCTCAGGTGGGCACAGAGGGATGCCAGCAGCAAGTTCCCCGCTGGGATCGAGGAGCTTAGCTCCGAAGTCCGTCAGGTTTCCTCCTGCCTCACCCGCGAGCAGTACGCGTGGCAAGACCCGCTCAACAGATGCCCGGCCACCAGGCAGTCTGAGGGAGGCAGAGAACTCATCAAATTCTCGGATCATTCTGGGGTCAAACTCGCGACTCCCTTCTGCAATCGGGAATAGTCCAGATGCGTCACCAATCCCCAGCACCCGCTCGCCGCTTAGCCGCCAGTGAACGTAGCCGGCCAGCGTTGTCATAAACGCAACTCGAGGTACGTGCGGTTCATCATCAAGGACCGCCTGACCGAGGTGCGCGATGGACCACCTCAAAGGTACATTCACCCCGAAACGCTCGGTGAGTAAAGCGGCCGCCCCGCCCGTATTCGTATTGCGCCAAGTACGAAATGGCACGAGCAGCTCGTCTGCCTCATCGAACACAAGATAGCCGTGCATCATCGCGGAAACCCCAAGTGCGGCAAAGGTCTTCGGTGCGACCCCGAGGCTTCGCTTTGCTGCAGCCACGAGTTCTGCGTAAGCCCGTTGGACACCGCCCCACACTTCGGTAAGGTCATACGTCCAGTGGGTTCCGTTGAACGTGGTCGACCACTCGTGGGTGCCCGCTGCAAGGACCTGACCCGCAGCATCTGTGAGACACGCTTTAATACGTGTTGAGCCAAGTTCGATGCCAAGCCGAGCTTCTCCAGCCGCTATGGCCCTGGCTGCGGTTTCAGCGTCGATCATCGGTCTGCTGCCCATAGACATTTTGGTACCTGTCGTAAAGCCGATCGATCATCTCTGCGGGTAGCTCTTGGATATTGCCTCCTTGGCGAGCAACGTGAACCGTGCGGGCTGCGTCTTCGAGCATCACTGCCGCTTTCACCGCCTCCTGTGCCGAAACACCAATAGTGAATGGGCCATGGCCTTGCATGAGGACTGCGCGCGAACGGTGCCCTCGCAGTGTGTCGACGATGCCTCGCCCGATCGAGTCGTCGCCGATGATCGCAAGTGGCCCCACTGGAATCGGGCCTCCGAACTCATCAGCCATGGCCGTAATCACGCACGGGATCGCTTCACCCCTCGCCGCCCAAGCAACGGCATGGGTCGAATGAGTATGCACCACTCCGCCGACCTCGGGCATATGGCGATACACGTACGCATGGGCTGCGGTATCGCTCGATGGAGCCCGTTCACAGCCCTCGCTGCCAGGAACCACGTTTCCATCGAGATCACAGAGCACAAGATCTGCAGCCGTGAGCTCGTCATACGAAACCCCCGAAGGCTTGATGACGAACAGATCGCGGCCAGGTACGCGGCCGGAGACGTTGCCTCCAGTCCACACGACAAGACCTGCGCGGACTAGTTCTTGATGCAGTCTCGCGACTTCTTCACGCAGCCGAGAGATACCTTCTACTTCTTCCATGAATCCTCCGTTGGTACTCCATGTCACCGTCGCGCTCTGCACAATGTTACCGGTAACATTCTAGCTTGTCGGCAGTCAATACTTAGGTACTGTTACCTGTTGGGGCTCAGGCCCGAGGCGCTGCGGCCGTAGAAGCACGCACCACAAGTTCCGGTGACTCTGGAGCCTGTTCGATGAACTCCCCAGTTATTTCAGCGACGCACCGGCGCGCTTCGCCAACGATATCGACCCGCACAGTCGTGAGTGCCGGAACAAGGAACGGAGCATCAGGAATATCGTCAAACCCGACGATACTCACGTCATGCGGCACACGCACGCCGCGGTCCCGGAGCCCAGAAATCACACCAAGGGCCGTTTGGTCGTTAGGGGCCACTACCGCAGTCGGCCCTCCCTTACTTGCAACCGCGGCAGCGAGCTCTTCCGCTAGAGCCGCCCCGGAAGCAGCAGTCCATTCGGCCTGCAAGCGCAAAACCGGCTGCAACCCCTCAGCCAGCAATGCCCCATCAATACCTTCAGCTCGCGACAAGGCTTCGAGCCATAGGCTCGGGCCCGACACTACGGCAATGCGGGAGTGGCCCAGGCCGACGAGATGCTGTACTGCGAGTGCAGCGGCTTGAACCTGCGCTGCGCGGCCCTCCCCGTCGTGAAGCGCGCGAATTGGGACGCCATAATTAGCACCAAGCAGCATCTGCATCGTTTCCTGACAGGCCGCAGTGACGATCAAACCGTCGATCCCTTGAGTCAACAGATACTCGGCGGCCTCGCGCACCGATGCCGCATCAGAGCTGTCTGCATAGGCGGTGGCAATCCACCTGCCAGCCTGTCTAGCTGCCGACGCGAGAGCAACCAGGCCCGCGCCAGGACCGTACAGCGAGGGGTCACCCGAGATAATTCCTATCGTACGAGTTGAACTCGTACCGAGAGCTCGAGCCGCATTATTTACGCGATAGTCGAGCTCGTCAAGAACCTGCTGCACGCGCTCGCGAGTCTCTGGTTTGATGCTCGGGTGCCCGTTGAGTACCCGAGACACGGTCTGCGGCGATACCCCCGCGAGCTGAGCCACATCGCGCACTCCAGCCCTGCGGCGTGGCGCCACTTCACCTGTTCCAGCACTCATTGTGCCTCCTCGTCGACTCCAACATTATCTCTCTTAAATACGGCGAGCTCTCTTCTTCGCAGAAGCATTCGCGCCTCGGCACCACTGACTAGTCGTTCACTCTCGGCAGCACGATGCGCGCTCGCCGACCTTCGTTCCCGGCACGGTCGGTCGCGGCGAACTCGATGACCTGCTCTTCGTCGCTGAGCGCGCGCACAAACGCTTCCTGGAACGTGGCCCAGAACGTGCCAGGGCCCTCCCACTGGATACGCTCGACACCTGAGATCCCATCGCTCGCGTTGAGAGTAATCTCGACGCTCGCACCGAGACGCTTGAGTTTCGCACTCACTTCGGGCGCCTTGGTATCGATCGCGAATTCACGGGCCGAACGACCCTCGAGTCCGCGTGCATCGGTCACGCGCGCTACCACCGAGTGCACGCCCTCGTGCTCGAGCACAAAGGGCCCGGTGTAGGTGGCCCACTCGCCATCGTCGATACGCACCTCGGCGCGCAGGGCTACGGATCCGGCATCAGCTGCCGAATCAGCGTTCGCATCATTGCCAGCAAGGTCGAAAACGCGCAGCGACAACACCGGTGCCGTTGTGTACCAGCCCGAGGCAGCAGCCTCGGCATCGACCTCGATTACAACCGCGGGCGGGATGTCTATCATCGCATCGAACTCGGCGAGGGCACTCTCGAGTGCCAAGGTGTCGGCAGCCGCGTTCGCGGACTGGCCGTAGTCGGCTACAGAGGCAGCCTCGAGCACGCGCACGAATTCGTCGCGGCTCAAGAGGCCTTCGCTGCGCGAGGCGAGCGCCTCGCTGCGCACGCGCGCAAGCAGCTCCGCACGGCTGGCGAAGCCGCCACTCGACCAAAGCGCGCTCAAGAGTGTTGCGCCGTCTGCGCGCACACGGTTCGGCACGCCCGAAGTAGCACCGGCGAAGCCAATCTCTGCGTCTGCGCGGCGCAGGTACATGTGGAATTTTTCCTCGCGGCCAGAGCCGCAAGCCTCGAACTCAATGCCACCAATTTCAATGATGCCCTCGCTGCGCAGCGCAGAGGCGAGCTCGGCTGCCGACCGGTCGAACCGCAGCGAGCCGTCGAGCGCGCGCAAGCTGTCGAACGGGAAACTGAGCGGGGTCGTGATGTCTGAGTGCGCAAGCAGCAACGTCGGGCCGATCGCCAGCGAGGCGAGTGTGGGGTCGTCGATCGTGGGGTCCATGCGCACAGCGAGCGGCAGCTCGAAGCGCACCGTGTCACCCTCAGCCCATGTACGGGTGATCTCAATAAAGCTGCCGGGCGCGGCGGTATACGATTGATCGCCAACGCACGCGGAGACCTCAGCGCCAGCCCAAGTGGGTACCCAGACGTTGAGCTTGCGCTCGTCCTCGCCATGCGCCTCGGACACGGTGAGCACGACAGCACCGTCTGCCGGCAGCTCCGTGTCGAGCGAGAGACGCATGCCGCCCTCGCGCCAGTCGATGTCTACGGCCGCGAGACGCGTGATCCACAGCGCCTCCTCGCCCTCAAACGCAACGCCGTTTCCGTAGCCAACGTGATTCTCAAGCCCGGTGCCACCGCAGCAGGTACCAACATTGTCGTACTCGCGAATAGCGCCGGCGTGCACAGGAAACATGTAGGTGACCTCGGGGCTCACATCTGAGTTCACATCGCGCTTCGAGCCAAGAATGTGGTTATGTACCGTGTTCTCGGAATAGGCCAGGTAGCGCGCGTCGAGCGTGTGGGCGAAGAGCAGCCGCGCGATCTTGAGCATGTTATAACTCACGCATGTCTCAGCGTTGCGGTGTCCAATGTCGCCAGCGACAGAGTTGGGCGGACCCCACAGCTCGCTCTCGCCGTTGCCGCCGTGGGCGTAGGTGCGGCCGGGCACGATTTGTTGCCACAATCCGACCACCGCGTCGAGCTTGCGCTCGTCGCCCGTCACCTCGTAGTCGCGCACGTAACCGACGAGCTGCGGCAAGTGCTGGTTGGCGTGCATGTCGGTGAGAATGTCCGTGCGCGACTGGCCGGCTTCAAGCAGGTTGTGCTGGTCGAAGAAGTGCGCCGTCTCGAGAAACAGCGGTTCGGCGGCAACGAGGCTCAGGCGCGCGAGCGTCTCGTTCATGCCGCCAAACTCGCCGGCGATGTAGAGGCTCCACATTCGCTGGCGCTGCTCATCGGTGAGTGCGGCGAGGCGCTTGTGCACCCAGTAGGCCATCGAAGTGACGATCTCGAGCGCCTGCTCATTACCAACAAGCTCGTACGCGTCGAGCAAGCCCGCCATGATCTTGTGGCACGTGTAATAGGGAGCCCAGATCTCGCCGTACGGCGCGTACGACTCAAGCATGGAAAACTGCCACTCCCCGTACGCGGCAAGAAAACCGGGGTGCGAGTAGCGGCCCGTTGCGGCGAGCGCCTCCTGCACCTCGCCGAGACCGGCCACCATATCGGTTACTTTGGCACGCAGCGTATCGTCATCTTGGGCTGCCGCGGCCATCGCTAGCATCGAGAGAAAGTGACCGGCGTAGTGGCCGCGCAGCAGATTAGCGGTCTGTGCGTTCTCACGGCCGGGGTAATCGTGTTCCCCCCATGCGTCTTCGTTGGGGTGTCCGAAGTCTTCCCATGTGCCGGGCGCAGCGGCGCCGCGGGTATCAAGGCCGGCGTTGCGCCGAAACACAGCGAGCAGGCGGTCAATCGGGTACACACGGGCCAGGTGCAGCATCTGCTGCTCAGCTCGTGCAAACACCGATCCCTGCTTGATACGCACATCACCCGGCTCCAGCTCGCGCAGGCGTGGTGGACGCGCGGGGGCTGCTAGGGGTCTGGTCGCGCGGAACGTCATGACAGGTCTCTCCTTTAAAGCGTGGTCGTATTGCGGCTGCTGGCCGCGGTATTACTTCATTACTCAGTAGCTGAAGCGTGTATGAGCACGGCGTGCTCTGGTAGTTGGGGCGGGGCTTGCAGGCCAACACCTGTGAGGGCGGAGCCCGTGAGGGTGACCCCGCCAAGCCACCACTGCGGGCCTGCGAGCTTGATCGGGCCAATGTCAGGGGTTGGCCCCGCGAGCATTACTCGATAGCTTCGCGCGGTGTCGAGTCCCGGTAGCCGCACCAGGCCCGGCGGGTAACTCAGCCCCGACTCGACCTGCGCGAGCCGGTAAACGGCCTCAGTTTGCTCTGCGTTCACCACGCCCCGCAGCGAAAGCGCAGAGTCTGCCGTGTCTGCGTGCAAGGTGCGGCCAGAGTGCAGCAGACCGCGCGCCGAGCGGTAGTACTCGATCCACTCGGCAAGCTGCTGCTTCTCTAGGTCAGAGATCTGGACGAGATCCCACTCAATGCCGAGATGCCCGAACACCGCGGCTGCCGCTCGAAATGAGAGGTCGTGGGTGCGGCCCGTCGTGTGCGCGCGGGCCGCACCAATGTGCGCGCCGACCAGCTCGGGAGGAACAATGAACGACGTGGCAGAGTCGATGCCGATTCGCTCTAGCGCATCGATGGTATCCGAGGCCCAGAGTCGCTCTGCGCGTTCCATGATGCCGAGGTCTGGGCGGCCGCCGCCGCCTGAGCACGACTCAAACTCAACGCCGGGGTGGCGCTCGCGCAACGAGTCCCACAGCCGGTATGCCGCGAGGGTCTGGCTGTGCACCGCGGCAGCTCCTGTCATCAGGCTGCCTGCCTCAGAGAGGTCGCGATTGTGATCCCACTTCACCGCGCGGATGTCTGCAGAGCCGAGCACCCGATCAATCGCGGTAAACACTGCCTGCCAGGCAGCGGGGTTGGTGAGGTCGAGCACGTGCTGCGAACGAGAGGCCGCCGGCAGCCTGCCATCACCCGGCTGCATGATCCACTCTGGGTGAGCGCGCGCGAGCTCAGAGTCGAGGTTGATCATCTCTGGCTCAAACCACAGCCCGAACTCCATGCCGAGCCCGGTGACGTGGTCGACGATGGGAGCGAGTCCCTCTGGCCACACGTCCGGGTCAACTGCCCAGTCGCCGAGGCCGGCACTCGACCCGCGCCGGCCCAAGAACCATCCATCATCGAGCACGAAGCGCTCAACGCCCAGCTTTGCCGCCTCATCGGCGAGGCTGCACAGTCGTTCGAGGTTGTGGTCAAAGTACACAGCCTCCCACACATTGAGCGAGACCTTACGGGGCCGCACGGGGTGCGAGGGCCTGGTACGGAGATAGTCGTGGAAACGGGCAGACAACTCGTTGAGGCCGTCGCCGTAGCTCGCGTAAACCCAGGGGGTGGTGTAGCTCTCCCCCGCGGCGAGACGCCCCTCGCCAGCGAGCAGCAGCTCGCCAGCCATGAGCACGCGCTCACCGCGCGGCTGAATACGCTCAGCACGCACCGAGGTGTTGCCAGACCAGCCAATGTGCACGCCCCACACCTCGCCGCGCTCGTAGCCAAAGCCGGTAGTGCCTGCCGAGAGCAGCATGGTGCCGTCGTGCGCACGGGCCTTACGGCTCTCGCGCACGTGCGAGCCAACCGCGAAGGGCAATCGCTGCGACTGCCGCTCGAGCAGGTGCCTGCCAGTGTGGTCGAGCAGCTCGTCTGCGATGCGCGGCACCGGTAGCGCAAGGTTGAGGGCCTCAAGCGCGTACTCGCTCTCGCCTTCGTTGGTTACCTGAGCACGCAGTTTTACCAGCCCGCTCGCTTCAAGTCGCAGTTCGAGCTCAAACGAGAGCTCCGCGTAGTCGTCGACCGCGCGCCATACCGTTCCCTGCACAGCCCGATGCGGCACATCGGCGACACCTTCACCGACAACCGGGCGCACGCCCGCCACGCGAAATCGTGTGGCGAACGCTCGCCCGCCGCGATGTCCGGTGAGGCCCGGTGTGCCGAACCAGCCGTGCGAGGCCTCGGGAAGCACGCCGTTTTGCGGCAGCTCGTCGAGGGTGTCTGAGCCAAGCGCGGTGCGCGAGGCAAGCGCGATGCCCTCGAGGGCCTGCCGATCGAGTTCGCCAAGGTCTGCCCCCCAGTGCAGCACCTCTGGTAGCGAGTCACCCCGCTGCTCGATCACCAGGCTCACCCCGGCAGCGCGCCAATACTTCAGCGCAGAAACGCTGTTAGAAACCGGCATGGTGTCGCATGGTCCATTCTTCAACGCTGGCGGCGTCGATGGGCAGCGCCTCAGAGAGCACCTCAGAACCGGTGGCCGTTACCAGCACATCGTCTTCGAGACGCACGCCAATGCCGCGCAGCTCAGCGGGCACAGTGAGGTCGTTGGCGTGGAAGTACAGGCCAGGCTCGACCGTCATCACAACGCCCGGCTCAAGCGGGGCGCCCATGTAGTCCTCGTACTCGGCCTTGCTGCAGTCGTGCACATCGAGGCCGAGGTGGTGGCCGAGGCCGCACGCGAGGTAGCGACGATGCTGCTGTCCATTCGGAGAAAGCGCTTCGTCAACCGATACCGAGAGCACGCCCCAATCTTTGAGACCTGTTGCGATAACCTCCATGGCCGCGAAGTGAAAGTCGAGGTACTCGACTCCGGGGCGAATCTGCGCGAGGCCAGCGCGGTGCGCCTTCTCGACCAGGTCGTGCACCTCGCGCTCCGCGGGGGTGAAGCGGCCGCCAGAGGGCACGGTGCGCGTCACGTCTGCAGTGTAGAGGCTGCGCGCCTCGACACCCATGTCGAGCAGAATTGCGGTGTCGGGCAGCACGGGGCCGTCGCAGCGCACCCAGTGCAACACGGGCGCGTGCGCGCCTGAGCCAACGATCGTCGAGTAGCCGGGGCCGTTGCCGAAGGTACGGGCGTGGCGGTCGAAGGTACCCTGCAGCCACCGCTCACCGAGGCCCTCAGCGATGGAGATGGGAATCTCTCGGGCGACGGCACCAAAGCCGGCCACTGTGTGATCGATGGCCTCGCGCAGCTGCCCAATCTCCCACTCGTCTTTGACCATGCGCAGCTTCGCGAGCTGGCGGTGTAGCTCGGCCGAGCGCAACATACCGACGTGAGCGACGAGCTCGGCGTCAACGCGATTAGTTGCGAGCGCGCCATCGAGCGCGCTACTTTGCGCCGTGAACTCAGGCAGGTCGCGCACCTCAATACTGAGGGCGTCGGCCCATTCTGCGAGGCCGGGCGAAGAACCCACCCACAGCTCTCCGTGAGCGGCATTGGCGAAGAAGCCCTCGTCGCCCGGCTTAAACGGCGCGGGAATGTAGAGCGTCGCCTCGTGGCCGGCGCCCACCGGACGCAGCACCAACATGGCACCCTCGATCTGGCAACCCGTCAGCCACACGAAATCGCTGTCTGCGCGAAACAGGTAATCGCAGTCATCGTTGCGCACCGATGCTGTGCCAGCAGCGGCAACGATGGTCTTGCCCGGGAACGAAGCGCTGAGGCGCTCGCGGTGCGAGGCAGCCGCGGCGCCAGTGCCGGGTGCGACATCGGGCTTGGTCGGAACGTCTTGCCAGCCCTCGGCAATCGACGAGGTGAACACCTCGATGCTTGCGAGCCGCGGGTAGCGGGTGCCCGCGTACGGAGGGCGTGAACTCTGCTCGCTCATGCGTTCATTCCTTTGACCAAAAGTGCTTCGTGCTGTTCGCCGCCGCGCATTTGCACGAGTTCGCGGAGGCGCGCGAACACGCGGGGGTCACCGATGCCGTCGTGCTCGTACTCGTTGGTGACCCAGTGTTGGGAGTTTCCAACGCGGCTGAGGGTGTCGAGCTGCAGGTGCGCGTCTACGTACATATCGTCGTAGTAGACGGCTGCGGCGAGCGGCACGCTGTTGGCCGCGAGCTGCTCGAGGTTGTACAGGCTGCTCCAGGTCTCGCGCGTTGCGAGCGCTTCGACCGCCGGCTGAAAGCCGCGCAGCAGTTTCACCTGTTCGAACATCCACGGAAACGCCATCTCACCGGTGAAGATCAGCGGGCGCTTATCGGGGCCGAACTGCGGGCGCTGCTCGCGCTCTCGCTGCGCGGCCCAGGCGACTGGTCCGTTGCCTTCGTGCCCGTAGATGGACTCTTGAAGTGTCCAAAACAGCGGGTTCGAGGCACTCGAAGAGCGCTGCGCAACGCCCTCGAGAAACGCTGTCGAGAAGCGACCGGGGCGCACGAAGGCTTCGTCGAACAGCCAGTGCAGACGTTCGAAGCCCGGCTTCATGCCGAAGTCGATGCCGATCGACTGGAACCGCTCGACCGTTAGCAGGTCGCCGTCTGGCAGTTGCACGTCACCCTCGGCGATGCGGTCGGCAATGCGCGCCACCTGCTCAACATTCTGCGGGTAACGGCGATAAAACTCTGCCGTTTTGGCCTCGACGCGGCTGAACGTGCGCCGGTAGACCTCTTCTGCGTTGGGCGGGGTGCCCGGAATGCCACCGCACACAAAGCTCGCCGCGACTGCCTCTGGGGCGTGCGAGAGGTAGCTAAGCGTGAGCCAACCGCCGTAGCTCTGCGCGATGGTTGCCCACTTACGACCGTCGTAGAGGTGCTCTCGCACGTATTCAAGGTCACGCACGATCGAGTCTGCCCTGAAACACGCGAGATAGTCTGCGCCTGCCTCACCGTCGCCGCGCTCGGCGACGGCCTGCGCGTCGAGCGGCGTGCTTCGGCCGGTGCCGCGCTGGTCAACGAGCACCACGCGGTAGTGTTTGAGCGCTTCGTCGAGCCAACCGCTGCGTCCGAGCGGCCGCGGGTTTGAGCCGCCGGGGCCGCCCTGCAGGTACGTGAGCAATGGCAGCGCATCTTCAGCGCGATCGGGGGCCACGAGCTCTCGCACGAAGATCTCAATGCGTTCGCCAGCGCTGTCGCGCCAGTCGAGCGGTACCTCGACCGAGCGCTCGCTCACTGCGATACCGGGCACCATGTAGCTGATCATTGCTAACTCTCCTTTCGCAGCGGATCGGAGCCCGCGGCTGCCGCTTCGCTCGCCGCGGCCGCGGCGAGGTGTCGCTTGCGATCGTTCTCACGCCGTGCCGCGTCCCACTCAGGGCGGATGCGGGGAACCGCGCCGAGTAGGCGCTGGGTGTAGGGATCTTGGGGAGCGCCAAAGATCTGATCGCGCTCTCCCATCTCTACGATGCGGCCAGAGTTCATCACTGCGAGACGATCGGCGATCTGACGCACAACGGCGAGATCGTGCGCAATAAAGAGGTAGCTGAAGCCTTCTTCGCGCTGCAGCTTCTTGAGCAAGTTGATCACCTGCGCTTGCACCGAAACATCAAGCGCCGAAACCGCCTCATCAGCGACCACGAGCCGCGGACGCACTGCGAGCGCCCGCGCAATACCAATGCGCTGTGCCTGGCCACCCGAGAACTGCCACGGGTAGCGCGTCGAGTGATCGGGGTTAAGACCAACGCGAGCCATGAGGTCCTGCGTGTATCTCTTTGGGCCGCCAGGAACCTCGCGGTTCTGGTAGAGGAGCGGTGCCGTTACCAAGCGCTCGACCGTGTGCCGCGGGTTGAGTGACGAGTAAGGATCTTGGAAGATCACTTGCACGTCACTGCGAAACTCGTGCAGTTCTTTGCCCGAGATCTGCGATACATCGCGCCCGTCAAACTCAATCTCGCCAGAGGTGGCCGACATGAGGCGGGCGATCAAGCGCGCGGTGGTCGACTTGCCCGATCCCGATTCGCCAACAAGCGCAAGCGTCTCGCCGGGATACACCTCAAGCGACACATCGTCGACGGCGCGAAAGACCTCGGGCTTGCGCAGCAAGCCGCCGGTGCCGGGAATATTGAACTCCTTGACCAGGTTCGTCGCGCGCAGAAGCGGCTTGGCCGTTGCGTTCATCAGTAGTCCTCCGGAATCTGAACAGGCACCGTGGCGGTGCGCAACAGGCCGATCTCATCGTCGATGCGGGGAACCGCATCGAGCAGCAGTCGCGTGTAGTCCTCCTGCGGATCGCTGAAGATCTTCTCCACCGGCCCGCGCTCAACGAGCTCGCCGCCGCGCATCACCACAATGTCCTCGGTGACTTCACTCACGACCGCGAGATCGTGCGTGATCAAAATCATGCCGAGACCGGAGTCGTGACGAATCTCGGTGAGCAGATCAAGAATCTGTTGCTGCACCGTAACATCGAGCGCGGTGGTTGGCTCGTCGGCGATGATCAGCTCGGGCTCCATACTGAGCGCCATCGCAATCATCACGCGTTGCCGCATCCCGCCGGAGAACTCATGTGGGTAGTGATCCACTCGACGCCCCGCGTCTTTGATGTGCACTCGATCCATCGCTTCAATCGCGACTCGTCGCGCTTCACGTCTACTCACGCCAGGCCGGTGCGAACGGTAGGCCTCTTCGATTTGAGTGCCCACGGTGTAGTACGGGTTGAGCGAGGACAACGGGTCCTGGAAGATCATCGCAATTCGGTCACCCCGTATAGTGCGCAGTTGCTTCTCACTCATGTCGGTGAGCTCAGTGCCATCGAACCGGATCGATCCAACTCGCGATGCCCCTTTGGGCAACAGTCCCATGATCGCCAGGCTCGTCATCGATTTGCCCGAGCCAGACTCGCCGACGATGCCGAGAGCCCCGCCGCGCGGCACATCAAAGTTCAGTTGCCTGACGACTTGGCTGTCGTCCCGCGTGCCTTTGAAGCTCACCGTCAGATCTCGTACTGCAAGCAGTGGCTCCGTCAGCGGCTCCGTGGAATGTGCATTTATCGTCTCGATCATGCGTTTGCCGCCATCCTCACTCGAGGGTCGATAGCTGTGTAAAGGAGGTCGACCACCATGTTTCCCACGACGACGAAGAAGGCGGCAAGCAGTGTTACCCCCATGATCACTGGTTGATCATTCTTTGTGATCGAGTCGGCCGCCATCTTTCCAATACCGTTGAGCCCAAACACGGTCTCAGTGATCAGTGCGCCCCCTAGCAACCCTGCGAAGTCCATGCCGAAGATCGTCACAATTGGTGTGAGCGCTGGCCGCAGAGCATGCCGGCGCCAGACGAGGCTCGGTTTGAGCCCCTTTGCGCGTGCGGTGCGAACGTAGTTCTCTTGCAGAGTGTCAATGACGTTTGCTCGCGTAAGTCGCGTGTAAACAGCTGAATATCCAACAGCGAGCACAATCCACGGCATTAAGAAGTTCAAGAACCACTGAGTCGGATTATCGACGAACTTGACGGCCTGTGGAAAGGGCAACCACCCGAGTGTAACCACAAGCACGAACTGCATCACGAGCGCGAGCACATAGTTCGGGATCGACATGCCTGTGAGTGTGAGCCCTGCGACGAACCGGTCTAGGAATTTTCCTTCCTTTACTGCACTGAGAACCCCACCAGCGACGCCAGCGAGGAGCCAGAGAACTGATGCACCGATCGCCACCGTCGCGGTTACAGGAAGGCGCTGGACCATCATGTCGGTGACCTGCTGACCGCTCTGGAAGGAATAGCCGAGGCAGGGTGCGGCGCATTCAATGATCCCGGCGCCTTCACCATATGTGCGGCCAACAAGGAGTCCAGAAATGAAGGTCCAGAACTGAGTCCAGAACGGCTGATCGAGACCCAGGTTCAGACGAATCTGATCGATGCGTTCGGGCGTGCAGTTCTTCCCGCAGACTTGGACCGCGGGATCCGGCGAGAGCACGAAGAAGATCACGAAAGTGAACATCGCCACTAAGAACAGCACGATAATCATGCCGAGGAACCTGTTTGCGAAGAAGCGGATCATGGCCGGCCCTCCCCTGTCTGAACAAGTTTCTTGACTCGGTCACCCAGCACAGTAAAAGACAGCACAAGCAAGAACAGGCACACACCCGGAATGATGAAGTACATCGGGTCAACGGCGTACCACACAACAGAGCTAGCAATCATCTGCCCCCAAGAAGGCGCAGGGGGGACAACGCCCACACCCAAGAAGGACAGCCCTGCTTCTGTGCCGATGTAACCGGGTACGGCAAGCGTCGACATAACGATAATCGTCGACATCAGATTGGGCAGGATCTCCTTGAACAAGATCTGCGCATTGGTTGCGCCTGAGGACTGCGCAGCTTCCACAAACTCGCGCTGCTTCAAAGACATAGTTTGGCCCCGAACAATGCGAGCCAAGTACGGCCAGCCGAACACGGAGATCACCACCACTAGCAAGAACTGGCGGTTGTCTGCGGGCAACGCCGAGAGAATAGCGATCATGAAGATGAGCGCTGGAAAGGCCATGAGAAATTCCATCACCCGGGAGATGAGGCCATCAATTTTGCCGCCAAAATAACCGGCCAGAAGCCCGAAGACCACACCGAGGAACGTCGTGAGCAGTGTGGCTGAGATAGCAATGGTCATCGATACACGTGCACCGTAAACAACGCGTGCGAAAATGTCTCTTCCGCTACCCGGCTCAACTCCAAGCCAATGCTCTGAGCTAATGCCACCAAACGCTCCCAGCGGCACCCCGCCGAGGTCGGGATTAATCGCTTTCTGGTCGAACTCGTAGGGTGACCACCCACTGAGTCTCACGAGCAAGGGTGCTGTGATTGCTACCAAGGCGATCAATAGTATGTAAGCCAGCGAAAACACGGCTGCCCGGTCTCGCATAAGGGCATTGAAGAATCCACGAGCCCGTGTGGGCGGCGCGCCCGAACCTGAGTTCAAGTTCGGGGCACCGCCCTCAGGACCCTCGACCTCCATGTTGGTCGTGGTGATGGTCATCTGTTGTTAGCCTCGCGAAGGATCTTTCAGGCCGATAATTGTCAGATCGGTCATGCTCGTACTCGGGTGGTAACCAGTCACATTCTCACCGGGCAAGAACACCCCCTTCTCGAATACGAGGGGAGCAATCGGCGCCAGATTCATGATTTCCTCGTCGAGATTTCCCCACTGAGTGTTCGCCTCGTCGAGATCAGTAATGGCCTTGATTTCGTCGATCCGGCCGTTGATGGCGTCATCATTGAGCTGAGCAAGATTTGAATTGCCCTTCTCAGTGATAAGGCGACCATCAAAAAGCGGAGGGAGGAAGGTGCTCGCGCTCGATGCCCAGTCAGGGCACCAACCGGTGATCGCTGCATCGGTCTGCTGCGAGGGCGTTCCGATGGTCTCGTAGTAGGTCGAAGTGTCGATCACGTTGAGCTTCACGTCAACGCCGATCTTCGAGAGCGCCTGCTGAATAGCTTCGGACTGGGCCTGAATCTTTGGCTGCGCCCGGGTATCAAGGGTGAAACTGAAGCCACTTCCGACGCCGGCCTGATCCAGGAGTTTCTTGGCCGCCTCGGGATCACCGCTATTGCCTTCACTCGGGTAAAGGTCAAACTCGCGATGGCCAGAAACGGCTGCTGGAATGATAGTCGTCGCGGGGTCAGCAAGGGTGGTTCCACCGGTCGCGTTCACAATTGCGGAACGATCAATCGCGAGGTTAATGGCTTGGCGCACCTCGACCTGGTCGAAAGGCGCTTTCGTGGTGTTCATTGACATGTAAGTGGTGCAGAACGCGGGCGAGTTTACGATTCGCTCGGCAAGCTTTGGGTCCTGCAATCGAGGCAGTGTTGCGGCCTGAACAACGCCCGCAATCGCGTTCACATCGCGGCCTTGTCCGGCAATGAGGCGCTCATCGATCGTAGAGCCATCGATGCCGACAACGAACTCCCAGGCGTCTGGATAGGCCTTTCGCAGGTCGTCGGTCTTGGCGTCCCAGTTCTCATTGCGCTCAAGCTTGATTACGCTTCCAGGAGTGTACTCCGCGAGCGTGTAGGGGCCCGACGCGATGACGTCCTTGAGGAAGGTGTCGCCTGCGCCACTATTGACTGGGAAAGGCACTGCGTTCGATTGCGCGAGCACATTGTCGAACTCGGGGAATGGTTCCTTAAGTTGAAACACGATCGTGCTGGGGTCAGGAGTCTCGATGCCGGGATGCTCGCCGCTCTTATATGGTCCGGCGTAATCCTCGGGAGCTTCGATGGTTTGCTTCAGCCACGGTGATCCGATACCGATTTCAGGGTCCCACGCGCGGGAAATGCCGAATGCCATCTCCTTCGATGTGATTGGTTCGCCATTGTCGAACTTCAGGCCGTCTTTGAGCCTGTACGTCCAAGTCAGACCGTCTTCCGACGCTTCGCCTAGGCCCTCAGCCAGATCGGGCACGATTGCGTTGGGGTCCGCAGCATCGCCAGCGGCTTGCGCTGTGAGGCCTCGGTAGAGCAGTCGATAGAAGGCATTAACACCTCCGTCGAAGCCGCGAGCCGGGTCGAGATACGAAAAGTCCGCGTTCTGCAACATGACCATTGTTCCGCCCGATGCAGGGGTGTCTCCTTGGCCTGCCTCGTTAGGTACCTCGGAGTTACCGCCGGAGCACGAGGTGAGGAGCATCATTGCTGTGGCCGCCATAGCCACCACCCCAAGTGTCTTACGCTTCATTGCTAATTTCCTCTCTGTGAGTTGCTCTCAAGATGAGAGCGTGTCCCTGCGCATCCATACCCTCATGGCACCCGCAGAACGGTTGGCCCAGCTGAAGTAGGGAATTGCAGGAAACGTAAGTTGCCGCCCATGGTCGAAGACCATTTGCTCGAGCGGTAAGTAAGGGTCTTCGTACCTGGGTCGAGCAGCGCGGCCCGTTACAAGCAAGGCGTGCGGCTGCGCGCTATCCACTGCCTGGGCCGTGTGTTTCGTCTCGCGGTCTACAGCAGTGAGCACGACATCGTCGATCCGCTCGCCGCCGGCATATTCGTCAAGGTCGCACTGTTCGACGCAGTACACCACCGCACCACGAACGATTGCGACCGAGCCTGCGACCGCGTCGTTCGCGGGGTGCGCGACATAGAGCCTGGGCGGTTGTTCCCACGTCAGTTCAACTACGTCGCCTGCTGCGAACTCCCGCACCAGCGCAAACCACTCCGCCGTGGCGTTCGGTCTGCCCGGGCCCCCAGCGCCGTCATCGTCGCGGCTAGGAATGGTGACCTGCACGCCATTTATGCTCGCGTACGGGCTCTCTGCCCAGCCCGGGATTCGCAGACGTAATGTGCTGGTGCGCCGTGCAGCGCGTTCAATCACAACGCGCACCTTACCCTCCCACGGGGCCTCCGTCTCGACTCGCACGTCGAGCGCTGGCGAGATCATGCGTACGGGCGTGGCAATCGCGAGCGTGAGACTCGATTCATCGGCGAAGCCAAGATGGTCTTGGAACTGAGCCGCCCAGCGCACAACATTCGGTGGACAACACGCGCATGAGAACCATTCACGCCGGCCAGACGCTGTCGAGTCGTCACGGCGCTGCAACGGATTGTCGTAGAAGAACTCCGTTCCCGCCTCTGAGATTCCAACGGCGAACGCATTAAACAGGACGCGCTCGAGATGATCGGCGATACGGGCGTCCCCTGTCGCGCTCAGCAGCCTCCATCCCCACTGCATTACGGCGATTGCTGCGCACGTTTCGGCGTATGCACGCTCAGATGAAAGCTCGTACGCGTCCCCAAAATCCTCGCCTGCATGCCGCGAGCCCACTCCACCTGAGATGTACGACTTTTGCGCAACCATCTCATTCCAGAGACGGTGTAGCCGTTGCAGTTCCGCGGTGTCCTTCTGTTCAATCGCGACGTCAGTAGCACCCGCCGCGAGATAGCAGAAGCGCACAGCGTGCCCGCTTGCTGATTGGACTTCGGCGAAAGGCACGCGATCCTGAAAATACTCAAGCCCGAAGGCACTTCCAGCGAAGTACCCGCGCCCCCGGCGCTCAATAAGCACCGCAGCTAAGTCAACGAATTCGCGTCGCCCAGTTTCACGCGCTAGTTCAACAAGAGCCATTTCTACGCCCGGATGCCCATCCGTGAAGGAGGAACCCGATGTTGACCCAAACTTGTCGTTCACCAGATCGGCGAACCGCTCTGCACAACGCAACAGTCGATCATCACTGAGCTGTCGATTCACGGCAATCGCCGCTTGGATCAGGTGGCCGAGGTTGTATAGCTCATGGTCGACTGCGGGTTTGCTCCACTGGGGGTGCGGAGCATCGGGTCCCGAAAGGTAGGTGCCAACATAGCCATCCGGTTGCTGTGCACGGAGAATTGCATGAACGGCTTCCTCTACGAAAGCCAATAGTGCTTTCTTTTTCTGATGAGCATCACTCTGATCACAAGCTCGACAGGTAGCGGAGTGCTCGGACAAGCGCGCAACCTCGTATGCAACGCCTTCGAGCGTCTTATACAGATCTGTGTCCACGAAAGGAAACCTGCCGGTGTATTGAGATGATGCGGCGGCCTCGGCGCAGTGGGGATCAAGCCTTTTGAAGTTGCCGATGATTCCCGTGTCGTGAAGCTTCGCAATAGCGTGCGGGATAGTCATTTGCAGGTTGCGATCTTGCCAAGAGCCGAGCTGGCCAGGGGCCTTCGCGCACCGGGCAATGGATGCTGATCCCGCTCCGAGCGGAGCTCCTAACTCACCTTTGAGCTTGACAGCCGAAGCCCTCAAGGGGGACGCGAGCATGGTCACTCCTCCGCAACAATCGTTCGCCTTTGTACCTTGTTATAGAGCCGCTGCCGGTCCTACCTGCCCACAATGATACCGGTAACATTACAGGAGTGCAATGTCACGTTTTGCCGAATTGTGCGTCGCCCCATGCCGCGATCGCGGCCGGGCCCGAACAGAGAAAGCCCCGGAGCGACCATCTGGTCGCTCCGGGGCTCGCCCGAGCTAAAGCGTCTAGAAGTCCCAGTCCTCGTCCTCGGTGGCCTCAGCCTTGCCGATAACGTACGACGAACCCGAACCACTGAAGAAGTCGTGATTCTCGTCAGCGTTCGGCGAGAGCGCCGACAGGATCGCCGGGTTCACGTCGGTCATTTCCTTCGGGAACATCGGGTCGTAGCCAAGGTTCATCAGCGCCTTGTTGGCGTTGTAGTGAAGGAACTTCTTGACGTCCTCAGTGAGGCCTACGGGATCGTAGAGGTCCTGCGTGTAGAGGATCTCGTTCTCGTAGAGATCGTAGAGGAGCGCGAGGGTGTACTCCTTGAGCTCTTCCTGACGCTCGGGGGTCTCCTTCGCGACCGCAAGCTGGTACTTGTAGCCGATGTAGTACCCGTGGACGGCCTCGTCGCGGATGATGAGGCGGATGAGGTCAGCCGTGTTCGTGAGCTTCGCCTTCGACGACCAGTAGATCGGCAGGTAGAAGCCCGAGTAGAACAGGAACGACTCGAGCAGCGTCGAAGCGACCTTGCGCTTCAGCGGGTCGTCACCCTCG
Source organism: Leucobacter aridicollis (assembly GCF_013409595.1). Classification (NCBI taxonomy): domain Bacteria; kingdom Bacillati; phylum Actinomycetota; class Actinomycetes; order Micrococcales; family Microbacteriaceae; genus Leucobacter; species Leucobacter aridicollis. Next base: position 3,167,372 of record NZ_JACCBD010000001.1, read on the forward strand.
TAGTAGTCGACGATGATCTGCGCCTTCTTCTGCAGCGCCGTGTTCTCCGTCGACCAGCGGAACGCGTCGTCGATCTCCTGCGTCGACGCGAGCGTCGAGAAGATCGAGGAGTAGCTCTTCGCGTGCACCGACTCCATGAACGCGATGTTCGTGTAGACGGCTTCCTCGTGCGGGGTGATCGCGTCGGGGATCAGCGAAACAGCGCCGACGGTGCCCTGGATCGTGTCGAGCAGAGTCAACCCGGTGAAGACACGCATGGTGAGCAGCTGCTCGTCGGGCGTCAGCGTCGCCCACGACTGCACGTCGTTCGAGAGCGGCACCTTTTCGGGGAGCCAGAAGTTGTTCACCAGACGGTTCCAGACCTCAAGGTCCTTCTCGTCCTCAATGCGGTTCCAGTTGATTGCCTGAACTGCATGGCCCAGCTTGAAGTTCATCGCTTCCTTCTTCGAGTCGTGGTAACGGGTATCGCTGCGCTAGTTACAGCATGCAGCTGACGCACTCGGTCATGTCGGTGCCCTCGAGCGCGAGCTGGCGAAGACGGATGTAGTAGATCGTCTTGATGCCCTTGCGCCATGCGTAGATCTGCGCCTTGTTGATGTCGCGAGTCGTCGCCGTGTCCTTGAAGAACAGCGTCAGCGAGAGCCCTTGGTCGACGTGCTGCGTCGCCGCGGCGTAGGTGTCGATGATCTTCTCGGGGCCGATCTCGTACGCGTCCTCGTAGTACTCGAGGTTGTCGTTCGTCATGAACGGCGCCGGGTAGTAGACGCGGCCGAGCTTGCCTTCCTTACGGATCTCAACCTTCGAGGCGATCGGGTGGATCGAGCTCGTCGAGTTGTTGATGTAGGAGATCGAGCCGGTCGGGGGCACAGCCTGCAGGTTCTGGTTGTAGATGCCGTGCTCCATGACGGACGCCTTCAACGCGGCCCAGTCCTCCTGAGTCGGGATCTCAACGCTCGCGTCGGCGAACAGCTCGCGGACGCGCTCGGTTGCCGGCTCCCACACCTCGTCGGTGTACTTGTCGAAGAACTCGCCCGACGCGTACTTCGAATCCTCGAAGCCGCCGAAGACCTGCTTCCGCTCGATCGCGATCTTGTTCGACGCGGTGAGCGCGTGGAACAGCACCGTGTAGAAGTAGATGTTCGTGAAGTCGATGCCCTCTTCGGAACCGTAGTGGATGTGCTCGCGAGCGAGGTAGCCGTGCAGGTTCATCTGGCCGAGGCCGATGGCGTGCGACTGCGCGTTGCCGTCCTCGATCGAGCGCACCGAGCTGATCGAGCTCATGTCACTCACTGCGGTGAGCGAACGGATCGCGAGGTCGACGGTCTCGCCGAAGTTGCCGCCGTCCATCGCCATGGCGATGTTCATCGAGCCAAGGTTGCAGGAGATGTCCTTGCCGATGTCGCGGTAGCTGAGGTCCTCGTTGTAGGTGGTCGGGGTGTTGACCTGGAGGATCTCGGAGCAGAGGTTCGACATGTTGATGCGGCCCTTGATCGGGTTCGCCTTGTTCACCGTGTCTTCGAACACGATGTACGGGTAGCCCGACTCGAACTGCAGCTCTGCGACGGTCTGGAAGAAGTGGCGTGCACTGATCTTCGTCTTCGTGATGCGCGAGTCGTTGACCATGTCGTAGTAGTGCTCGGTCACCGAGAGGTCGCCGAAGGGCACCCCGTAGACCTTCTCGACATCGTACGGCGAGAAGAGGTACATGTCCTCGTTCTTCTTCGCGAGCTCGAAGGTGATGTCGGGCACGACGACGCCGAGCGAGAGCGTCTTGATGCGGATCTTCTCGTCCGCGTTCTCGCGCTTCGTGTCGAGGAACTTCATGATGTCGGGGTGGTGGGCCGACAAGTAGACCGCACCGGCACCCTGGCGCGCGCCGAGCTGGTTCGCGTAGCTGAAGCTGTCTTCGAGGAGCTTCATCACGGGGATGATGCCTGACGACTGGTTCTCGATCTTCTTGATCGGAGCGCCGGCCTCGCGGATGTTCGAGAGCGAGAGCGCCACGCCGCCGCCGCGCTTCGAGAGCTGCAGCGACGAGTTGATGCCACGCGAGATCGACTCCATGTTGTCCTCAACCCGAAGCAGGAAGCAGGAGACGAGCTCGCCGCGCTGCGCCTTGCCCATGTTCAGGAAGGTCGGGGTCGCCGGCTGGAAGCGGCCCGAGATCATCTCGCGCATGAAGCCGCGCGCGAGCTCCTGGTCGCCCTGGGCGAGCCCGAGCGAGACCATCACGACGCGGTCTTCGAAGCGCTCGAGGTAGCGCTTGCCGTCGAACGTCTTCAGCGCGTACGACGTGAAGAACTTGAAGGCCCCGAGGAACGCGGGGAAACGGAACTTCAGCGCGTATGCCTCGTCGGTGAGCTGCTCAATGAACTTCGTCGAGTACTGGTCGAGAAGTTCCTTCTCGTAGTAGTCGTTGTCGATGAGGTAGCGCAGGCGCTCCTCAAAGTTGTGGAAGAACACCATGTTCTGATTGACGTGCTGCAGGAAGTACTGCCGCGCGGCTTCGCGATCCTTGTCGAACTGGATCTTGCCGTCTGCGTCGTACAGATTGAGCATCGCGTTCAGCGAGTGGTAATCCATCTCGCTGATCTTCGACGATTCAAGCCCCGGCTCCATCACTGCTGTTTCCAAAACTTTTCCAATCCTTCTTGGACGGCTGTCACATCGTCCGGTGTTCCAAAGAGTTCAAATCGATACAGGAAAGGGACCTGGCATTTGCGGGCGATAATGTCGCCCGCAATGCCGTAGGCCTCTCCAAAGTTGGTGTTGCCCGCCGCCATCACGCCCCGAATGAGTGATCTGTTCTGCTCGTCGTTGAGAAACTTAATCACTTGCTTCGGGACCGCGCGGAGCGCGGGCCCACCGCCATACGTTGGCACAAGCAGCACGTACGGTTCAGTGACCTGTAGGTGCTCTTCTCGCGCGTATAACGGGATGCGTTTCGCTGGGATACCGAGCTTCTCGATGAAGCGGTGTGTGTTCCCCGAAACGCTGGAGAAGTACACCAGGTCAGTCACGGCAACCTCACACCCTCTCGCTAGAGAAGTCGACCAGCAAGCTCCGCGATCTTGTCGGGGCGGAAGCCCGACCAGTGCTCGTCGTCGGTCACGACAACCGGTGCCTGGAGGTAGCCGAGCTCCTTGACGGCCTGCAGCGCTGCCTCGTCCTCGGAGAGGTCGTGAACTTCGTATTCGATGCCCTTGCTGTCGAGAGCTCGGTAGGTTGCCGTGCACTGCACGCACGACGGCTTGGTGTAGACCGTTACTGCCATTTTTATGCCCTTCCCTCAAAAGTCTCAGCTCGTGTGAGCCACAACATCTAGTGAACCACACCGAGGCCGACCACAAGATGATGTAGTTACACCGATGTAGTTTTCCACGGTCTTTCCACCGAATTTTTGGCCGATCTGGGGACAACTTTTGGCTCGATTCCGCCCTCGCCAGGGGGTTATCCACAGGCTGGGGAGGCAAAAAGATTTTTCATCCACCGCACCCCCTCGGCGTGTCGGAACCGGAGCCAGTCCTCTGTGTAGTGAAACACCAATGAGGCACCTTTTATGCCCGTATCTAGATGCGACGAGATCCCCGGTTTCACCCCCGGCGGCCCGTTCCCAAGCCGCCCGGCCGGCACCGCCACAAGGGGCCCTGCCGCTCGCGAACGCGAGCCGTTACTCGACCGCGATCGGCCACAGCAGTTCGGTTCCGTCAGGCTGAAACCAGCGCAGCACGAGCATCGCGTCGTGCGCGGCGGTCGCCTCGTCGGCACGCGCACCGCGGACCGCGACCCGGATGCGGGCGCCCGGGTGCACGGTCGTTGGCAACGACAACCCGAGCATGCCCGCCCCGGACAGCGCGAACCGTACCGAGTGCGCGACCTCCGTGCCGCGGTGCTCGATCTCAATCACGCCAAGCCGACGCCGCACGACGCTCCAGGGCACGGGCACGGCCCGCGGCTCCCCGGCAGAGCGCCCGGAGCGCCCAGAGCGGCCAAAGCCCTCCGAACTTCCGGCACCCCCAGAGCGTTCTGGCAGGGGCCCAACACCCGCGCGAGTGTCCTCGCCGCTCGCGCGGGGGCTCGCTCGAGCCCCAGCCGGAGGCGCGAGAACGCGCGCGGGCATCGTTCTGGTGCTGAGGCGGAACGGGGACATGCGGTGAGGCTACAGGGAGCCTCAGACACTCGGGGAGCCGAGCCAGCCGCCCCCGCTAGACGTGGTGGTACGGACGACCGCCGGCGATCTCCTGTGCCCGGTAGAGCTGCTCGGCGAGGACGAGCCGGACGAGCTGATGCGGGAACACGAGCTTCGACAGGCTCCACACGAACTGTGCCCGCGCCCGCACGCTCTCGTCGACGCCGTAGGCGCCGCCAATCACCACGACGACCTGCGTGCCCTGCCCGAGCGCGGCATGCAGCCGTGCGGCGAGCGCCGGGGAATCGACGTTCTCGCCGCGCTCGTCGAGCAGCACGAGAAAGGCATCGCGGTCGACCCGCTGCAGGATCCGCTCAGATTCCTCGGCCCGAGCCGCGTCGCCCTCCCGCGCCGAGTGCGGGAGCAGCTGCCAGGACACGTCGAAGGGCTTGCGCAGCCGCTTCTCGTACCTGTCGATGCCGTCCTTCACCCAGGCCTCGTGCTTCTTGCCGACGGCGAGCACCTTGATGCTCACGGCACTCGCACCGTGCCGAGGTACTCGGCGATCCGCCCGATCGCTTCCTCGAGCACTGCGACCTCCGGCAGCGTCACGAACCGCAGGTGGTCCGGCGTCGGCAGGTTGAATCCGCGCCCGTTGGTGACGAGCACGCGCGTCGCGCGGAGCAGGTTGATCACAAACGCCTGGTCGTCCTCGATCGGGTAGCGCTCGGGGTCGAGGCGGGGAAACAGGTACATGGCGCCGCCGGGCAGCTCGCACGTCACACCGGGGATCTCGGTGAGCAGGCGGTGCGCGAGGTTGCGCTGTTCGAGCAGCCGCCCGCCGGGCGCGCACAGCGCGTCGATCGACGACTCGATCTCGAGGGCGACGGGGATCGCGTACTGCGCGGGGGCGTTCGAGCACATCCGCATGTTTGCGAGCAGGGTGAGCCCCTCCAGAAAGTCTGCGGCGCGCTCCCTGTCGCCCGACGCGATCACCCAGCCTGCACGGTATCCGGCGACCCGCTGTGCCTTCGAGAGCCCGCTGAACGTGAGGCAAAGCGTCTCCGTGACGTGGAGCGCCGCGTGCTCGTGGGTGGCGCCGTCGTAGAGGATCCTGTCGTAGATCTCGTCGGCCATGAGCACGAGGCCGTGCCGCTCGGCGAGGGCGGCGAACCCGCGCACGAGCTCGGGCGAGTAGACCGCTCCCGTCGGGTTGTTCGGGTTGATGAGCACGATGGCCGTCGTCTTCGGCGTGATGAGCGCTTCGATCTCGGCGAGGTTCGGCATCCAACCGTTCGACTCGTCACACGGGTAGTGCACCGCCCGGCCGCCCTGCAGCGTCACCTGCGCCGTCCAGAGCGGGTAATCGGGGGCGGGGACGAGGATCTCGTCGCCCCGGCTCACGAGCGCCTGCAGCACGAGCGAGATCAGCTCGCTCACGCCGTTGCCGAGATACACGTCGTCGGGGCTCACGTCCGCGACGCCGACGTCTGCATAGTGGTTCGCGACGGCCTCGCGGGCGGGAAGGATCCCCCGGGAGTCGGTATACCCCTGCGCGTGCGGGAGCGCGGCCCGAAGCGCTTCAACGATCTCCGGCGGGGCCTCGAACCCGAACGGCGCCGGATTTCCGATGTTGAGTTTGAGGATCCGCTCGCCGTCGCGTTCGAGCCGCTCCGCCTCCTGGAGGATGGGCCCGCGCACGTCGTAGCGTACGCCGGCGAGCTTACTGGACTGAGTAATCTGTCGCGTCTTCGAGCTCACGGGCCGAGTTTACTCCTGTCCGAGGGCCGTTATCTTGTCGCGCGGAGCAAAATATCGCCGAGTTCCACTTGCGCGGAGATCCTGTTGGGCGCGCCCGGCGACGTCGTCAACCGGTTCTCGATCGTCCCGATGCCGCCTCGCTGCGTCACGTCGTACACGCCGTCCGGTACCTCGAGCGAGATCGACCCCGCGCTCACGTTCAGGCCGACGTCGACGGGCTGGGCGCCCGTCAGGCGCAGCTCGAGGTCGCCGAGGGACACGTCGGCGTCGACCGTCTGCACGTCGGCGAGTTCGCCCTGCACCGTCCCGACCCCGACGTTCGCGGTGAGGCTCGTCGCCGAGCCTGAAACCGTCGCCTCACCGGCGTCAACCTTCAGATTCAGTTCGCCGAACTTCCCTTCGGCCTTCACCTCGCCGACGCCGACGCGAATGTCGGCGTCGATCGTCCGATTGGCGAGTTCGTTCGGGAGCGTGAGGGTTGCCTGGACGTGCTGCCCTCGCGTGCTCGGGCACACCCCCAGGAAGCAGAAGCCGGAGCGCTCGGCGCGCGGCGCCCGCACGGTGATGCTGTCGCCGTCTCGGCCCAGCTCCCACTTCTCAGCCGAGCCGCCGCGGGCCTCCAGCGTCGCGCCCTGAACCGTGCCGAACTGGACGGTGAGCTCCGCGACGCCAATGTTCAGGTCGAGACTGGTCGCCCCGTCCGCGTCGACCATCGCGCCCGCCTCGGACTGCGAGAGGTCTGAACGCTGCGAAGATAGCGCAATGCCGACCGCGGCGGACGCGCCGAGCCCGAGTAGGACCACGCCGCCGACGACGGCAGTGACGATCCCGACGACGCCGATCCCGCGCCGTGGTGACGGGGGACCTGTGGGTGCCGAATACATGCTCATGAGGTGAATCCTGTCTGTTGAGTGTGTGTGGTGCCGCCGGGGCCGCCGGTGCTTTGCAGGTGCGCGATTGCCGCGAGTACCCGACGGTTGCCCGACTCGTCTTGGTCGAGCTCCAGCTTCTGGAAGATCGCCGTGATGTGCTTCTCGACGCTCGCCTCCGAGACGAAGAGCTGCGCGGCGATCGCCTGGTTCGATCTGCCCTCGGCGAGCACCGCAAGCACCGTGCGCTCGCGGGCAGTGAGCCGCTCCATCTTCGTGTCCTTGCCGCGCCGAGTGAGCAGCTGCGCGACGACCTCCGGATCGAGCACCGTGGCGCCGCTCGCGATCCGGTCAACGGCCTCGACGAACTCGGCGACGTCCGCGACGCGATCCTTCAGCAGGTACCCGAAGGCGCCTCCCTGACCCGAGATGAGCTCGCTCGCGTAGCGCTCCTCGACGTACTGCGAGAGCACGAGCACGGGCAGCTGCGGGTGTCGCGCGCGCAGCTCGAGGGCGAGCCTGATGCCCTCGTCCGTGAAGGTAGGTGGCATGCGGACGTCGAGGATGCAGAGGTCTGGGCGATCCTGCTCGACAGCTTCGGCGACCCCGACAGTGTCGGCGAAGGCGCCGACAACCTCGTGGCCGGAGTGCTCGAGCAGCCGCACGAGCCCCTCGCGGAGCAGGACCGAGTCCTCACAGATCAGGATGCGCACGGGACGCTCACCTCCAGCGACGTCGGGCCGCCGAGCGGACTGTCGAGCCGGAACGTCCCACCCGCGGCAAGCACCCGGTTGGTGATGCCGTCGAGACCGCCGCCCGGAACAATGCGGGCCCCGCCGACACCGTTGTCTTCGACACGCGCCCAGAGCGTTCCCGAGTCGCGCAGGCGAACCGTGACGCGTGCCTCACGGGCCCGGGAGTGCTTCGCGGCATTCGTGAGTGACTCGGCGATGACGAAGTAGACTGCCGTCTCAGCCTCACGGCTGCAGCGGCCCTCGAGCCGCACGTCAAGCGTGACCGGCACGTGCGAGCGCCCGGCGAGGGCGGACAGCGCGGCGTCGAGCCCGCGGTCGTCGAGCACCGACGGGTTGATCCCGCGCGCGAGCTGGCGCAGCTCAGTGATCGCCGCCTTCGTCGACGTGTGGGCTTCGGCGATGAGGGCTTTCGCGCCCTCCGGATCGGCGTCAATCTGCTGCTGCGCGAGCCCGAGCGTCATGCCGACGGACACGAGCCGCGGCTGCACGCCATCGTGGAGGTCGCGCTCGAGGCGCGTCCGCTCGACGTCGGCCGCCCTGACGGCGCCAGCGCGCTGCTGCTCCGAGAGCCTTGCCGCCGCATGCAGATGCTCTGCCTCGGCGCCCGCCCCCGCGATCCAGACCGTGAGCACCCGGTGCAGCAGCGCGAGGCCCACCATCGCCGCGGCGCAGAGCACCGCCGCGAGCGCGAACGCAAACCACGGCAGGTCCGTAATGAACGGCGCGAGCAGCAGACCGGAGTTCGGGTGGTACGCGACCGAGCCGCCCGTCAGCGTGAGGATCGCGGCAGCCGCACCCCACACGAGGTTTTGCGCGCAGATGAGGAAGAACAGTCCGAGGAACGTCGCGACCGCGAAGCTCGCGATCGCCTGCCACATGCGCCCGTCGATGAACTGCGCCCACATCATGCGCAGGAAGCCGCCGAACCCGGGGGTGCGCTGCGGGACCGCGCGGAGCGCCGGAATGCCGAGACGGTAGAGACCGCCAACCCGCTCAGTCTCGAACCAGGCCGCGCCGAACAGCACGTAGACGAGCGCGATCAGAAACACGAGGCCAAGCCCGAACACCAGGGTCAGCCCAAGCCCGAGCCCGAGCAGCGCGAAGACGGCGACGAAGAGGCCCCACCCAAGCAGCCCCAGCGCCGCAAGGTGCAGCATGGTGAGCGCGATCCTGAACGGTGGCTTCACCGCCTGCGGGCGCTGCGCGGCCGGGTGCTGGCCCGCCGCGCGCTGATCGCCGGTCGGGAAAGGGGCCGCCGCGCGCTGGTCTGCGGCGGGGGTCGGAGGGGCGCTTGCCCGGGGCTCGCTGGTCATACTCCTACGTTAGAGCGCGCACGCGACCTGCCCTACCCCGCTGGCCGGAGAACCGTGTTCGGGTTTTCCCTACCCTGCGGCGCCGCTCGGCGGGAGGACGGGCCGCGGGTGGTGCGCTCTGTGGTTGGCGAGCGGTGTGCTGGGGGTGGCGCGCGGCGCATGGCGGACGCACTGGCAGCGCCTAGCGAGCGCAGTGGAGGCGGATGGCGGGCGCGCCGGCGGCGATCCTCCCACCCTCAATTTTTCTGCTTCGGCCCAAATATCCCGGAAGCTTGGGGTGGGAGAGAAAGTTTGGGGTGGGAAGGAAAGGGGCGGGTGGAGGGTGCGCCGCGCTCCGCACCCGCCTCAGCTCTGCTGCGCGTAGAGCTCCGCGTACGCCCCGCCCAGCGCGAGCAGCTCCTGGTGGGTTCCCTGCTCAAGAATGCGGCCAGTGCCCAGCACGAAGATCCGATCCGCGCCTTCCACGGTGGAAAGCCGGTGCGCGATCGCCACGGTGGTGCGCCCCTCGCGTGCGTCGTCGAGGGCCCGCTGCACGATGCGCTCGTTGACGGTGTCGAGCGCGCTCGTCGCCTCGTCGAGCACGAGCACGCGCGGGTTCTTCAACAGCACGCGCGCGATTGCGATGCGCTGCTTCTCGCCGCCGGAGAGCCGGTAGCCGCGCTCGCCGACGATCGTGTCGTATCCGTCCGCGAACGACTCGATCGTGTCGTGAATGTTCGCGAGCTTCGCCGCAGCGGCGACCTCCTCGTCTGTCGCGTCGGGCTTCGCGTACCGCAGGTTGTCGGCGATTGAGGCGTGGAAGAGGTACGGCTCCTGGGTGACGACGCCGATGCGGTCCATCAGCGCCTCCTGCTTCAGCGAGCGCACGTCGTCACCGCCGTAGGTCACGGCGCCGCCGGTCACGTCGTACAGGCGCGGGATCAGCGAGCCGATCGTCGTCTTGCCCGATCCCGATGCGCCGACGAACGCGACGAACTCGCCCGGTTCGATGACGAACGACACGTGATCGATCGTCGGACGGTCGTTCGGACCGGCGTCGGGGTACGCGAACACGACGTCGTCAAAGACGATGCGGCCGGCGCGGCCAGGCTCCTCGGTGGGTTCGAGCGCGTCGGGCTTGTCGACGATCTGCGGCGTGAGGTCGAGGTACTCGAAGATGCGCGCGAACAGGGCGCTCGAGGTCTGCAGGTCGAGGGCGACGCGCATGAGCGCCATGAGCGGGAAGAGCAGGCGCGACTGGATCGTCGTGAACGCGACGATCGTGCCGGCCGTGATGCCAGCGTCAAGCCCTTGACCGGTCGCGCGCTCGATGAGCCAGCCCGACACGAGGTAGACGATCGCGGGCACGGCCGAGAGGAACACGTTCACGAGCGCGAAGAAGACCTGGCCGCTCATCGCCTGCTTCACCTGCAGCGCGATCTGGTTGCGGTTCTCGCTCGCGTAGCGCTCGGTCTCGGCGCTCTGCCGCGAGTACGTCTTCGCGAGCAGCACGCCCGACACTGAGAGCGCCTCCTGCGTGATCGCGGTCATCTCGGAGAGCGACTCCTGCGTCTTGCCCGCGATGCGCGCACGCACCTGGCCGACGCGGCGCTGCGCGATGACGAGCACCGGCATCAGGATGAGCGCGATGATCGTGAGCTTCCAGCTCAGCAGGATCATCGCGACGGCGGCCGCGATCACGGTCACCGTGTTGCCGATCACGTTCGAGACCGTGTTCGTCAGCACGTTCGCGACGCCGCCGACGTCGTTCTGCAGCCGCGACTGGATGATGCCCGTCTTGGTTCGAGTAAAGAAGCCGAGCTCCATCGACTGCAGGTGCGAGAACAGCTTGACTCGCAGGTCGCCCATGACTCGGTTGCCGACGCGCGCCGTGAAGTAAGTCTGCACGACGCCGATGAGCGCCGAGATCACGAAGACGAGGATCATCGCGCCGACAAGCCAGGCGAGCACCGACATGTTGGGCCCGCTGCCGTCGACAGGGAACAGGCCATCGTCGAAGACGCGCTGCGTGATGAGCGGCGGCATGATCCCGAGCGCCGCCGAGATCAGCACGAGCACGACGATCACGCTCAGGGGCCCGCGGTACGGCTTGAAGAGCTCCGCGATCCTGCCACCGAGGTTCGCTACCTTCGGGGCGGCCTCGTTCAGTTTGCGCTGCGCCGCGAAATCGCCGCCAGATACCCTGCCGCCGCGGCCACCGCCGCCGCCTCCACCCATGCTCATGAGTTGAGCGTACCGGCACGGGGCGTCGACCGGGAGGTTAATTCGGCGATGCCCCTACCCGGTAGGGAGCGGGGTTGCTGCGGCGGGGTTCCCGGGGAGCCCGTCGGCTAGCGCTGGGCGAGCTTCGCGTGTGCCTTCGCCAGTTCCTTGGCCCGATCGCGCGCCTTCACGAGCGCGGACTCCTCGCGCTCCAGTTCGCGCAGTCGCTGCTGGGTGGCTTTGCGGAGCTCGACGTGGGCGGCGAGGGACGCGTCCGCAGCGACAAGCGCTTCGGGGGGCGTGGGGGGTGCGGCAGTCACGGGAGGCGTCTCGGGGGTCGGCGCGTGTTCGAGCATGTCTGCGAGCCCCGCGAGCATCACCTCAGTCGTGAAGCCGAGGATCGCCTCAATGTCTTTTTCACCGGTCTGCTCGACGCGGTTCGGGTGGTCGCCGAAGTAGCTTCCGCTCCGCACGAACGCGGCCGCGTTGGGAAAGTCAGAGGCCGTCACGGCTTCCTCGATGAGGGCGCGGGTAGCATCGGTCATCACCGCTCCGGCGAGCACCTCTCGCTCAACGGCGGCATGGCCGCGGGCGATCGACGAGATGAGAATGAGGATCGCGAGCTTGGTGTGCTCGTCCACAGGCATGGCGCGCATGGCCCCAAGCCCGATATCTGCGACCCGAATCTGGCCAGGCATCATGTGGATGTCCGGCGTGAGCGGAATATCGAGTGCCCAGGGGTGTGTTCGGTACCCCAGCACGAGGTCCTGTAGCAGCGCCCTGCACCCATCCCGCCAGGTGACGGCGTCGAGCGGCCCGAGCTCGGCGCTCATGGCGGCATCGAGCATCAGCTGATACAGGTCATCCTTTGTCGAAACGTAGCGGTACAGCGCCATGGTGCTGAAGTCGAAGGACTTCGCGACCCGCTGCATGGTGACGGCTGCGAGCCCCTCGGCATCGGCGATCTCGATCGCAGCGTCGACGATGCGTTCGAGGGACAGCTCACGCTTGGGGCCGCGTTGCGGGGCAGCCGCGAGACCCCAGGCGATCGCGAGTGTTCTGGAGACTTCGGTTTCAGTCATCACTGCCTTATTCGTGTTGTGGGCCGACTTCAATACTAACCGCGTACTCGGGCAACTGTTTATATCGCACACTGTTTATGTGGCATACTGTTTGCGTGATACGCACTCAGTCTCAATCCCTCCTGGAGCACCCATGACCCCCACATTGGAGATCACTGATCTCAGCAAGAGCTACGGCCCCCGCACCGTGCTGGACAACCTCTCCCTCTCCATCGACGGCGGCGTGTTCGCGCTGCTCGGGCCGAACGGCGCGGGCAAGACGACGCTCGTCTCGATCCTCACTACCCTGCTGCGCCCAGATTCAGGCAGCGCACGGATCCTCGGCCACGACACCGTAGCCGACGCCCGCACCGTCCGGCGCCTCATCGGCGCGACCGGACAATACGCGTCGGTCGACGAGGCACTCTCCGGGCGCGAAAACCTCGTGATGGTCGGCAGGCTCCTCGGGCTCGCCACGCGCGCCGCCAGAACGCGGGCCGACGAACTCATCTCGTCATTCGGCCTCGAGGAAGCGGCGGGCCGCGCTGTCTCCGGCTATTCGGGCGGAATGCGCCGCCGGATCGACCTGGCGGCGTCCCTCATGTGTCCGCCTGCGGTGCTCTTTCTCGACGAGCCAACGACCGGCCTGGACCCAACGAGCCGCCTGGGGCTCTGGGACGACGTCGCGGCGCTCGCCAAGGCGGGCAGCTGCGTCTTTCTCACGACGCAGCTGCTCGACGAGGCCGAGGCGCTCGCGGACCGGGTCGCGATCCTCCAGGGCGGCTCGATCGTCGCCGACGGCAGCCCCGCAGAGCTGAAGCGACTTGTCGGAACTGAGACCGCGGCGCTCGTCGACGCCGAGGGCACCGTGCACCGCAGCTTCGAGCTCGACGGCACGGCACACAGCCTCGAGCGCGCGCTGCACAACCTGTCCGAGGCGGAGCGCGATCTTCGCGTGGAGCTTCGCACGCCGACCCTTGACGACGCATTCATCGCAATCACCCGAGCCACCGAGGAGGCACGCGCATGACCATCACCATGCACCGGGGCAGCGGCCCCATCACCACAAGCCGGGTATTCGTCGGACGCAGCCTGCGACACAGCATGCGCGATGGCGAGGGGTGGCTGCTCGCTATCGTGCTCCCCGTCATGCTCATGCTGCTGTTCACCACGGTGTTCGGCGGCGCGATCGCCCCTGGCGGCGGCTACGTCGATTTCGTCGTGCCCGGCATCATCGTCCTGTGCTCCGGCTTCGGCGCGGCCTCCGTCGCGGTTTCGGTCAACCGCGACATCACCGGAGGGGCAATGCAGCGGTTCCGGAGCCTGCCAATTACCGCGGCGTACTGCCTCGTCGGGCACGTCACCGCGAGCGTGCTGCGCAACCTCGTTGCGACATCACTCGTGCTCGGTGTCGGCCTCCTCGTCGGGTTTCGTCCATCGGCAGGCCCCGCCGAGTGGCTGATCGCACTCACGCTCGTGCTCGCGTGGATCCTCGCCATCACCGTCGTGTTCGCCGCGATCGGCATGCTCGCCTCGACGCCTGAGGCGGCGAACGGCTACGGCTTTGCTCTGCTGTTCCTGCCGTACATTTCCAGCGCCTTTGTCCCCTTGGAGACGCTTCCCGCCTGGCTACAGCCAATCGCCGCCGCGCAACCGGTCACTCCCCTCACCGAGGCGATCCGTTCGCTGCTCCTCGGAGGCGATCCTGGCGCCCACGCGTGGTTCGCGCTCGCCTGGTGCGCCGGGCTCATCGCGGCAGGAGCCACACTCGTCGCCTGGCGGTTCCCCCGCGGGTAGCGCGAGCCGCTACGCCGACGCCGCGGGCCCCTCAGGGACGCGCACCGGCCCGGTCCGCGGCGGGCGCGGCGCGAACAGCAGCGTGAGCGCCGCGCCGACCGCGATCACCGCGACCGGGAGCAGCAGCGACTGTCCCATCGCGGCGGCGAATCCGTCCTGGACCTGCGGCGGGAGCTGCCCGCCGGCGCCGCCCGCCTCGGCTCCCCCGCCGAGCTCGGCCGTGAGCCGCGAGGCCATCAGCGCCGTGATCGACGCCGAGCCGAGCACCGCGCCGACCTGGCGGCTCGTGTTGTACACCCCGGACCCCGCGCCGGCGAGCTCGAGCGGCAGATTGAACGTGGTGATCGCCGACAGCGGCCCCCACATCCCCGCGTTCGCGACGCCGAGAATCGCGCTCGGAATGAGCAGCAACCACAGCGGGGTGCCCGGCTTCAGCAGCACGAAGTACAGCAGCATGCCTGCCGCGAGCAGCAGCAGTCCCGCCGTCGCGATCCTGCGGGGGTCGCCGCGGTCGATCAGGATCCCCGCAGGCCGCGCGAGGGCCGCGGAGATCACGGCCATCGGCACGAGCATGAGTGCGGACTGGGTCGGCGTGAGGCCGCGCACGAGCTGGAAGAAGAACATCAGCGGCATGCTCATGCTCGTGACCGCGAATCCGACGGTGATGATCGTCGACGTTCCGACCGAGAAGTTGCGGTCGCGGAAGATGCGCAGCGGCAGGAGCGGCTCGCCGCGCTGCACGTGCTGCCACCAGACGAACAGTCCGAGCACGACGATGCCGACGCCGATCAGGAGCCAGACTGAGATCGGGCCCCAGATCTGGCCCCAGTCGAAGTTCTCGCCCTCCTGGATGCCGAAGACGACAAGGAACATGCCGACGGCGCTGAGCACGACGCCGAGCCAGTCCATCCGATGCGCGTGCGTCTCGAGCCGCGGCACGTACTTCAGGGCGAGCACGAACGCGACGACCGCGACCGGCACGTTGATGAAGAAGATCCACTCCCAGCCGACAGCGTCGATGAGGAACCCGCCGAGGATCGGCCCGACGAGCGTCGCGACGCCTGCGGTGATCCCCCACACGGCCATCGCCTGACCGCGCTCGCGGGGCGCGAAGATGCGCGTGATGACCGACATCGTCTGCGGCGTCATGAGCGCCGCGCCGAAGCCCTGGAAGACGCGCGCCACGACGAGGGTCTCGATCGTGGGGGCTAGCCCGCACGCGAGGGACGAGAGCGCGAAGACCGTGAGGCCGATGAGGTAGACGCGGCGCGGGCCAAACCGGTCGCCGAGCCGGCCGGTGATGAGCAGCGGCACCGCGTACGCGAGCAGGTAGGCGCTCGTTGCCCACAGCGTCGCGGTCATGTCGGTGTTGAGGCTCTTCATGATGGTCGGGTTCGCGACCGACACGATCGTCGTGTCGATGAGGATCATGAAGAACCCGAGGACGAGCGTCCAGAGTGCAGCCCAGGGGCGAATCTCTGACGGGTCAGTAAAGTTCTTGCGCACCGCACTAGCTTACGCCTCGCAGAAACAACGAACCCCCGCGACGGCAGGAGCCGTGCGGGGGTTCGTGGAAAGCGAAAGCTACTTCACGGCAGCCTTGAGCTTCGAGCCAACCGACACCTTGACGCGCTTGCCAGCGGGGATGTCAATGGTCTCGCCGGTGCGCGGGTTGCGGCCGGTGCGAGCAGCGGTGGTAGCGGTCTCGAACGAGAGCCAACCGGGGATCGAAACCTTCTCGCCTGCAGCGACGGTCTCGGAGACAGCCGCGAACAGGCCGTCGAGCACGTTCGAAACTGCTGCCTGGCTCTGGCCAGTCTCAGCGGCGATCTTTGCGACGAGCTCGGTCTTGTTGAGTGCCATGTTGTGTCCTTTCAGGGCGGTGACCGATGGTTGGCCGGCCCCTGATCTATTCGGGGTGTCACCTCCGCTAAGAGGTTCCGATCAGTTTGATCGGTATGAATCTACCCTACGTTTCCCGAAAAGCGGCGCGATTACGCGGATTTCTTCGGACTGCGTGTCGTATTCGCTATCGGAGAACACGCGGGGCAGACGCACGAAGGGGCGGGACTGACCAGAAAATGATCGGTCCCGCCCCTCCGAGGAAGCGGTGCTACCGGCTTAGAACCGAGCGATTACCAGCTCGACTTGGTGATGCCGGGGAGCTCGCCACGGTGAGCCATGTCGCGGAAGCGAACACGCGAAACACCGTACTTCGTCAGCACGCCACGGGGACGGCCGTCGATGACGTCGCGGCTCCGAACGCGTACGGGCGACGCGTTGCGGGGAAGCTTCTGCAGGCCGACACGAGCAGCCTCGCGGCTCTCATCGGTGCCGTTGGGGTCAATGAGCGCCTTCTTGAGCTCGAGACGCTTCTCAGCGTAACGCGCAACAATCGCCTGGCGCTGCTTGTTCTTCGCAATCATGCTCTTCTTAGCCATGCTTAGCGCTCCTCTCGGAATTCGACGTGCTTACGGATAACCGGATCGTACTTCTTGAGCACGAGGCGATCGGGGGTGTTGCGACGGTTCTTCTTGGTCACGTAGGTGTAACCGGTGCCTGCCGTCGAACGGAGCTTGATGATCGGACGTACGTCCTTATCCTTAGCCATTAGAACTTCACCCCACGCTTCTTCAGGTCAGCGACCACAGCCTCGATGCCACGGGCATCGATAACCTTGATGCCCTTAGCCGACAGGGTGAGAGTCACCTTGCGGCCGAGCGAGGGCACGAAGTAGGTCTTCTTCTGGATGTTCGGATCGAACCGACGCTTGGTGCGACGGTGCGAGTGCGAAATGTTGTGTCCGAAGCCGGGAACGGCGCCGGTCACCTGGCACACTGCTGCCATGATGTTTCCTCTCATACCGTGAGACCGGACGGCCTCACCCAAGATTTCTTGTCTGCGGGACCCGCCGAGGCAAGCCTCCGGTAACGGTTCCTGCGGTACGTGCACTGGGACGGCGCACGACCAAGGGTCAAGCTTACGCGAATCCGACCGGCTGCGCAACGCGCCCGGGAACACACGCGCAGGTCGACGACGTACCATGGGGGTGTGAGCCACCCAAAGATCCTGCTGTACTACGCGTTCGCCCCCATCGCCGACCCCGAGGCCGTGATGCTGTGGCAGCGCGAACTCTGCGAGTCGCTCGGACTGCGCGGCCGCATCATCATCTCGAAGCACGGCATCAACGGCACCGTCGGCGGCGAAATCGACGCCTGCAAGCAGTACCTCAAGCGCACCCGCGAGTACGGCCCGTTCTCGGGCCTCGAGGTGAAATGGAGCGAGGGCAGCGGATTCGCCGCGACGACCCCCACCGTGCTGAAGGGTGTCGACCGCACCGTGCCGTGGCAGGCGATCTCCGACTTCCCGAAGCTCAGCGTGAAGGTCCGCGATGAGCTCGTCGCGTTCGGCATCCCCGAGGAGACCGTCGTCGACGAGTCGGGCGTGGTGGGCGGCGGCGTCCACCTCTCGCCCGAGAAGGTGAACGAGCTCGTCGCCGAGCGCGGCGACGACGTCGTATTCTTCGACGGCCGCAACGCCTGGGAGGCTGAGGTCGGGAAGTTCAAGGGCGCTATCGTGCCCGACGTGCGCACCACCCACGACTTCATCGCGCAGATCGAATCCGGTGCGTTCGACGACATCAAGGGCAAGCCCATCGTCACCTACTGCACCGGCGGCATTCGCTGCGAGATCCTCTCCGCCGCCATGGTCGCGCGCGGCTTCGAGGAGGTCTACCAGATCGACGGTGGCATCGTCCGCTACGGCGAGGCCTTCGGCAACGACGGACTGTGGGAGGGCTCGCTCGCCGTGTTCGACGGCCGCGAAACGATGGACTTCGCGCCGGGCGCGGCAGTGATCGGCGTCTGCGCAGACTGCGGCGCCCCCACCGCCAACCTCGTCGACTGCGCCGAGGGCTCCTGCCGGACGCGCTTCGTCGCCTGCGCCTCGCACGAGGCGCCGCGCTGCGAGGCGCACCAGCTCGCGGTCGCCTAATCCGCGACGCGCAGGCAGGCAGGCAGGCAGGCAGGCACAGCATCGCCCGCAACGACGAAGCGCCCGGGGGAACACTCCCCCCGGGCGCTTCGTCGTCTGGCCGCCGCCGCGCTTAGCCCTTGATCGCGTCAGCGAGCTTCACGCGGGCACCCGTGCGCATGATCGAGTTCTCGTAGATCCGCGAGCCGGCCCACAACACGATCCCGATCGAGACCAGCAGCACGCCGAGCGACACGATCGGCTCCCACCAGGCCGCGTCCCCGAAGTACAGCCGCATGGGCATCGCGGTGGGTGCGGAGAATGGCACGTAGCTCATCACCGTGAGGACCTGCGGGTTGTCGAAGAAGAAGATGATCAGGAAGAACGGGATCATCACGAGCATCATCACCGGGCTCGTCACCGAGCCGATGTCCTCCTGGCGAGAGACGAGCGCGGCCGCCGCCGCGTACATTGCCGCGAGGAGCACAAAGCCGAAGGCGAAGAGGATCCCGAACCAGATGAGCGCCGTCCCGAGCTCGCCGAGCAGAATGTCCTGCCCGGTGGCGAGCATGCCGACGGCGGCGAGCGCGACCGTCGCGACGACCGTGCCGAGGGCGAGGATGCTGTTGCCGAGAATCTTGCCGGCGAGCATGGTGCGCGCGGAGATCGTGGCGAGCAGGATCTCGACGATGCGCGTCTGCTTCTCCTCGACGACGCTCTGCGCGATCGTCGTGCCGAAGGTCAGCGCGGTCATGTAGAACACCATGCCGAAGCCCATCGCGATGAGGTAGCCGAGCATGAAGCTCGTCTCGCTCGGGTCGAGCAGCTCGACGGTCGGCGAGGCCGACAGGGCCTGGACGAGGCTGCCGGGCGGACTGTCGTTCGCGATGACGGTCAGGCCGACTGAGGAGTCGCCGCCCGCAACGATCGCGGCCTCGACGTCACCGTCGCGTACGAGCTGCTCGGCGGCGGCTCGGTCAGCGACCTCGGTCACCTCGAAGCCTTCGGCGAGCCCGCTCGCCGTCTCGCCGGACAGTGTGCCCTCGGCGACGGCGATCTTCGTCGGTCCGCCGAAGCCGCCGTTCTGGGAGACGAGGCCGCCGATGACGACGCCCGCGAGCACGACGAGCAGCAGGATCGCCGTCGAGATGAGGAAGGCCTTGCTGCGCAGGCGCGTCATGATCTCGCGTTCGGCGACGATCCAAGCGCCCTGGGGCGCGCTGAGCTGCCGGTGGCTGGTGGTCGGCTGCAACGTGTCGGTCATCGGACTACCTCCTTGAAGATCTGTGCGAGTGACGGGGTGACGGGGGCGAAGCTCTTCACGACGGTGGCGTCGCGCTGCACGGCGAGCGCGAGCACGGCCTGCGCTGCGGCGTCGCTGTCGGCGTCGAACCGCGCGAACCCGCCGTCGAGGTGCGTCACGGAAACGCCAGGCTGCTCGCGAACCCAGCCGGCGTCTGCCGCTGGCCCGGCGAGCTCGAGCTCGAACACGCGACCGGCATGCTCAGCGCGGAGGCCCTCGCGGGAGCCCTGCGCGCGGATCTGGCCGCCGCCGATGACGACAACGTCGTCGCAAAGCCGTTCGACGATGTCGAGCTGGTGGGACGAGAAGAGCACGGGGGCGCCCTTCGCCGCGTAGTCCTGCAGCACGCCGAGCACGACCTCGACCGCCATCGGGTCGAGGCCCGAGAACGGCTCGTCGAGTACGAGCGCGATCGGCTCGTGGACGAGTGCGGCGGCGATCTGGGCGCGCTGCTGGTTGCCGAGCGACAGGCTCTCTAGGTTGTCGCTCGCGCGCTCGGCGAGGCCGAGCCTGTCGAGCAGCGCCGTCGCCGACTCGCGCGCCGCCGCCGTCGACATGCCGTGCAGGCGGCCGAGGTAGACGAGCTGATCGAGCACGGCCATCTTCGGGTACAGCCCGCGCTCCTCCGGCATGTAACCGATGCGCGCGCGGTCGCCCGCGGTGATGGGCACCCCGTTCAGGCTCACCGTGCCGCTGTCGGCCGAAAGCACGCCGAGCAGGATCCGCATTGTCGTCGTCTTGCCAGCGCCATTCGCGCCGACGAAGCCAGTCATCCTGCCGCTCTCGACGCGGAAGCTCACGTTGTCGAGCACCTTGCGGTCACCGAAGCTGCGGGAAATTCCTACGATGTCAATCATCTCGCTCCTTTCGTTGCTCCCAGGCTATGCGGGGCTCCGGGCCCGCCGCCTCCCCCGCACGGCGGAATTTCACCGGGCGGCGGGGCCGCCGCTCCGCCGCCCGGCGGAAGTGCGGCATCCGCCGACCGCCTACGCTTGAACCTATGAGAGACCATCCCTCCCCCGCGGCGCCCACGCAGTGGGCTCGGCCGCGACCGGGCCGCGCAGATCTGCGGGGCGACGCGCTCCTCGCGGCGGCGCTCGCGATCGGAGCGACCACGACGTCGCTGCTGTACGCGCGCACGGGAATCTACGAGGAGAAGCCCGCCCTGTGGGTCTGGATCCTCGGGCTCGCGCTCTGCACGCTCCCGCTCGCCGCCCGCCGGATCGCGCCGATCCCCGTTGCCCTCGTCGTCGGCGCCGGGTTCTTCGTATGCGGCCAGTTCGGCGTGCCGGAGGTGCTCGTCGTCAACATCTGCCTGTTCATCGCGATCTATACGGTGACCGCGTGGGAGCCGCGCCGGACGCTCGCCGCGTGGAGCCTCATCGCGATCACCGCCGCGATGATGATCTGGCTCGTCGTCTCCCTCATCATCGCGTCATCATCGACCGAGGACTTCCTTGGCGCCCCGCGCTACGGCATCTTCTCGGCGTATGCGACCTTCGCGGTCATCCAGATCATCACCAACCTGCTGTACTTCGGCGGCGCGATCTGGTTTGGGCTGCGCGCCTGGCGGGCCGCCCGCGCGGCCACGAAGCTCGCCGCGCAGGGCAAGGAGCTCGACCTCGAGCGCCAGACGAGCGCGGCGCAGGCCGTCGCACTCGACCGCATCGCCGTGGCCCGCGAGCTGCACGACGTCGTCGCGCACCACGTCTCCGTGATGGGGATCCAGGCCGCGGCCGCCAGGCGAAGCCTCGAGCGCGACCCCGGGAGAGCGGCAGCTGCCCTCGCGGTCGTCGAGGAGAGCGCGCACGCGACGGTCGAGGAGCTGCGCCGACTCGTGCACACGCTACGGACGCCGGAGAACGAGGACAGCTCGAGCACCGTCGGCATCGCGCAGCTCTCGCTGCTCGTCGAGGAGTCCCAGGGCGCGGGCGTGCCGACAACGCTCATCGTCGCGGGCGACCCGCGACCGCTGCCGATGCTCGTCGATGTCGCGCTCTACCGCGTCGTGCAGGAGGCGCTCACGAACGTGCGCAAGCACGCCGGGCGGGGCGCGGAGGCCGCGGTGCGGCTGCGCTTCATGGACGACGCCGTCGAGGTCGAGGTGACCGACGACGGCATCGCGCGGCGCCTCACGGCCCGCGGCGAGCGGGCTTCGGGCGCCCCGGCCGGCACGGGGCTCGGCCTGCGCGGCATGCGGGAGCGCGTCGGCGCCGTCGGCGGCGCGATCTCGGCCGAACGGCGAGAGCGCGAGGGGTTCATGGTGCGGGCCAGGGTCCCGCTCGCCGACCGACAGGTGGTTGCCGCATGACCGGGGTCCGGGCCGCAGGCGCCCCCATCAGAGTGCTGCTCGTTGACGATCAGGCGCTCGTCCGCTCAGGATTTCGCATCATTCTCGAGTCGGAGCCAGACATCGAGGTCGTCGGCGAGGCCGAGACCGGCGCGCAGGCCGTCGCGCTGGCCGCTACGCTCGCCCCCGACGTGATCTGCATGGACGTCGAGATGCCCGAGATGAACGGGATCGACGCCTCTCGCGCGATCCTCGCGGCGCCCGGCGCAGCCTCTGCCGTGCTCGTGCTCACCACGTTCGGACACGACGAGTACCTGTTCGACGCACTCGCCGCCGGCGTGAGCGGCTTCCTGCTGAAAACGTCGCGCGCCGAGCAGCTCATCGACGCCGTGCGGGTCGTCGCGGCGGGCGGCTCGCTCCTCGGGCCCGAGGTCACCGGCGCCGTGCTCGCGCGGGTGCGCCGCGCCGAGGCTCCCAGCGCTGCGGCACCGGGCGCGGCCGCGACGAACGCTGACGACGCGCTCGAGACGGCGATGACAGACGCGGGCCTCACACCGCGTGAGCGCGCGGTGCTTGTGCTGCTCGCGGAGGGGCGCACGAACGCCGAGATCGCCGGCGAGCTGTTCCTCGGCGAGGCGACCGTGAAGACGCACGTGTCGAACGTGCTGCAGAAGCTTGAGGTGCGCGACAGACTCCAGGCCGTCGTCTGGGCGCACACGCGCGCGTAGCGATGCGGTCGGCGGCGATCAGGATCGGCGATCCTGATCGTGCGCTCCCCCAGCCCGCGCGCGAGCCGCGTGCGGCCTAGGCGGCCGCCTTCTGCTTGGCGAGGTCGACGAACACTGCAGTGTTGAACGCGTAGGCGACGCGGACCTCTTCGATCATCCGCTGCTGCTCGTCCGCGCTGAGCGACGCCCCCAGGCTGTCGAGGCCGTCACGGTACGTCTCCTTGAACGCCTTCAGGTCGCCGAGGGCTTCGAAGTTGTAGAACTCGATGCCAGCGCCGTCGAAGCCGTGCTGGCGGGCGACGCGCTTCGCGATGATCTGGCCACCGGACAGGTCGCCGAGGTAGCGGGTGTAGTGATGCGCGACGATCCCGGCAAGCCAGCCCTCAGCGGCGACCTCGCGGATGCGGGCCGCGTACTCGGCGCTCGCGGGCACCGGGCGAATCTCGTCCCGCCAGTTCGCGCCGAGCAGGTGCTCGAGGTCAACCTCGAGGGTTCCGAGGCGCACCAGTGCCGCGGGGTGCAGGGCAGCGTGGGCGGGATCGGCGGAGAGCTGCTGTGCGGCTTCCTCCAGCGCCTCGTACATGAAGAAGTGCTGGGCGACGAGGTCGATGTAGTCCTGCTTCGTCGCGACACCACGCATGATGTCCTCCATGAAGTTCGCGCCCTCGCTGTCCGAGTGATCGGACCACGAGCTCTCGCGGATCACCCGCGAGAACGGCTTCGGGCCGTCGGACTCGGGCTCGGCCGCGTGCGGGTTCGCCCCGCCGTGCGCGTGCGGGTTCGCTCCGCCGTGGCCGTGCGGGTGCTCGCCGCCGTGACCGTGCGGGTGCTCGCCGTGGCCGTGGCCGCCGTGCTCGTGGCCGCCGGAGGGCTGGTGCTCGTCGCGGGCAGGCACGCCAAGCTTTGCGCAGGCAGCCTTGTACAGCTCGACCACCTGGCGGCGCACCTGGGGGCGCTCGGTGATCGGTGAGGTGGGCCATTCGACGCGCAGGTCGTGCTCGCCCTGTGCATCGGTCACGCGCCACATTCCGGCGTGCTCATCAAGTCCTACCATCGTGCTCGCAGTCGCCTCCGGGTAGCCGAATGCCTTCGCGATGAGCAAACTGTCATCAACGTGGTCGTCATTCATGTGGCCCGTAACAGCAGAAATCACTGCGGCATCAAAATTCATCACATCTTTCATTCTACGCTCTTGGCGCGTGCAATGAGACTGGGAGTTCCCCAGCGCCCGGCGGCGCTCAGCGACACCGAGACTCGCACGGAGTATCATCGAATTTCGTGCTCCCGCGCGCCCGCGGGTCGAGATTGGCGGTTTCGTGTTTTCAAGAGTCAAACGAGTTGGCCCGGTGGCGGCACTCAGCATGCTCGCTGTGGTCGGCCTCACCCTGACCGCCTGCACCAGCAGTGAAGCTGGTTCGGGAAACTCCGACCAGAACTCTGTGAGTCCCGAGCTCGCGGCTGCCGTCGACGATGCCGTCGCGAACGCACTGACGCTCAGCGGTTCGACCGAGGCTGTCGTCGGCGTCTGGCAGGGCGACGACAAGGCCTACGTTCGTGGCTACGGTGAGGGCGTCACCGCTGCGACAACGTTCCGTGGGGCCCAGGCGTCGCAGCCCGTGATGTGCGCGCTGCTGCTCGACCTCGTTGGTAAGGATCAGCTCGCGCTCGGCCGCCAGGTGTCGAAGGATCTGCCCCGCCAGGCGGGCATCGCCGACATCACCTACGCGCAGCTCTGCGACCAGACTTCGGCGCTCGCGGACTTCAAGGGCGGCTTCACCGAGCGCTTCACGAACAACCCCACCCGCTCGTGGCCCGAGCAGGAGCTCATCGCGAACGGCCTCGCCCGCTCGCCGCTCGCCTGGCCGGGCAAGAACGTCTACATGTCGGACACGAACGCGGTGGTCCTCGACCGCGCGATCCGGCTCAACGAGAACCGCGACACGTACGACCTGCTCCAGAGCCACGTGTTCGGGCCGACAGGCATGACGTCGACGTCGTACCCCGACAGCTTCTCGGAGACCGAGATTCCTGCCGGCAGCATGACGCCGCTCACCTACCCGAGCTCCGGCAACAAGCCCGTCTGCGATGCGGGTGTCACGGAGATCGAGGCACTCTCGCCGACGATGATCCGTGGCGCGGGCGCGACGCTCACCACGGTCACCGACCTGAAGGACTTCTACACCAAGTACCTCTCGGGCGGCTTCGGGGGCGAGAAGGCCGCGAAGCACGTGACCGAGTTCCAGCCGGCGAAGAACCCGGAGCGCGACGAAGAGGGCAACCCCAAGGAGGAGCCGGACACCGCCGGCACCCAGATCGGCTTCGGCATCGAGAAGGTCGGGCCACTGCAGGGTCGCGCTGGCGCGATGACCGGTTCGCTCACCGCGGCATACGCGGACCCCGCGACGGGGCTCACCGTCGTCGTCGCGTTGAACAACTCGTCAGCTGGCGCAGCGTTCTCGCAGGCGCTCGCGTTCCAGCTCGCGGCGCTGTCGGGCGCCGAGCTCCCGTGGTCGGCGGAGGATCAGGGCGGCCGCCTCTCCGAGCTCGCCGTCTGCCAGCCAGAGGGATAGTTCCGACCCGGAGTGTCGCCTCGGTGGCGAAGCGGCACTCCGGATTCTGCTACGCTCATATCCGTCGGGCTTTTCGCCCGGTTTGCCCCACCCGGGGCCGTCGTCTAATGGTAAGACATCAGCTTCCCAAGCTGAGAACGCGGGTTCGATTCCCGTCGGCCCCTCCAGTTCTTCGTTTCGTGCGGTGCCCGGCCACTGCGGCCGGCGTCGCCGCTGTCCCGGTCTGGTTCGGTCCAGAGCGCTACACTTGGCGCCATGCATCCCCGGCACGGCACCTTCGCCACCTCCCTCGGAGAGCTGCTGTTCGTCGCCGAGGGCGGCGCCTTGACGGGCATCTACTTCCCGGAGCATCGCTACCCGCCAGACCCCGACTCGATCGGTGAGGATCTCGGGTCGGAGCCTGGCGATTCCGTACTCGCGGAGGCGGCGCGCCAGCTACGGGACTACCTCGCCGGAGAGCGCACCGGGTTCGACATTGCGCTCGCGCCGCGGGGCGACGACTTCTCGCAGCAGGTGTGGACGATGCTGCAGCAGATCCCGTACGGCGCCACAACAACATACGGCGAGCTCGCGGTTGCCCTCGGAAACCGTGCGCTCGCGCAGCGCGTCGGGCAGGCCGTCGGGCACAATCCGGTCAGCGTCGTGATCCCATGCCACCGCGTCCTCGGAGCCGACGGCTCACTCACCGGGTTCGCCGGTGGGCTCGACCGGAAGCGTGCGCTGCTCCAGCTTGAGGAGCCTGACGCCGCAACTGCCGGACGACTTTTCTAGCTCGCGCGCGGCACCTGGGCCGACCGGGCCGTCACCCAGGAGTACATCGCAACGGCCGCGGCGGCAGAGGCGTTGATCGAGCGCGTCGAGCCGTACTGGGTGATCTCGACGACCGCCTCGGCCGCCGCAATCGCCTCGTCCGAGAGGCCGGGGCCCTCCTGCCCGAAGAGCATCACGCAGCGCTCGGGCCAGTCGAAGGTCTCCATCGGCACGCAGCCGGGGACGTTGTCGATCGCGATGATCGGGAGCCCCTCGTCTCGAGCCCACGCCACGAGGGCGGCAATGTCCTCGCGGTGCTCGACGTGCTGGTAGCGGTCAGTCACCATGGCCCCGCGCTTGTTCCATCGGCGCCGACCGACGATCTGGACGCTGTCGGCGGCGAACGCGTTTGCGCTGCGCACGATCGAGCCGATATTCATGTCGTGCTGCCAGTTCTCGATCGCCACGTGGAACGGGTGCCGTTGCTCGTCGAGGTCGGCGACGATCGCTTCCATCCGCCAGTAGCGGTAACGGTCGACGACGTTGCGGCTGTCGCCGCGCTCGAGCAGCTCCGGGTCGTAGCGCTCCTCGGTGGGCCACGCCTCGCGCCCACCCGGCCAGGGGCCGACGCCCGCAGTGGTTCGCTCGGGGTGGGTCTCGGCGTCAGGCAGTGGGGTCTCGCTCACTCACCCATTCTCCCAGGCTCGCGTTGGCTCGGTTCACGGCGATCCCGGGCGGCGTGGCTGTCCTCGTACTAGCGCGCCTGGAGGGCCTCGCCCATCCGCTTGATCGCCTCGCGCATGAGCGGGCGTGGCATCGCGAAGATGAAGCGCGCGCTCCCCACGCCGACGGCGCCGCACGCGCTGCCATCCGTGAGTCCGACTCCAGCGTGCTCCCTGAAGAAATCTGCAGGGTTCTCAAGCCCGGTCTCACGGAAGTCGAGCCAGCCGACGTACGTCGCCTCCGGCACCGTCAGCTTCACTCCCGGAAGGTGCTTGGCGACGAGGTCGACAAGCTCGTCGCGGTTGCCCTGTAGGTAGCTCAGCACCTCGCCGAGCCACTCATCGCCGTGCTCGAACGCGGCGGCGCTGCCGACAAGCCCAAGGGTGGCAGTCCCGCGGCCGGCCCAGTGACCGATCTCGTCCATCGTCTCCTGGTCCGCAGCGTTCGACACGACGAGCTGCGCGCACTTGAGACCAGGCAGGTTCCACGCCTTCGACGCCGCGGTCGCGGTGATCGTGTGCCCGGCGGCAACCTCGCCAATCGTCGCGTACGAGACGAGCTCGTTGCCCTCGAACACGAGTGGCGCCCAAATCTCGTCGGAGAACACGCGACCGCCGTTGCGGTCGACGAGCTCGCTGATGGCTTCGAGCTCCGCGCGCGTGAACACTCGGCCGATCGGGTTGAACGGGTTACACAGCACAAGGATGCGACCGCCGGCGTCGAACGCGTCCTGCAGCGCCTCGATGTCGAACCGCCAGACGCCATCGTCCTCACGCAGCGGCACCTCGATCACCTCGCGCCCGAGCGTCTCGGGAACCGACAGGAACGGCATGTATGACGGCGTGGGGACGATGATCTTCGAGCCGGGCTCCGAGAATTTCGCGATCGCGATCTCATAGGCCGTGATGACGTCGGGGACGGGGAAGACCTGCTCAGCGGTCACAGACCAGCCGTGCAGCCTGCGCAGCCTGGCAGCCGTCGCCTCCTGCAGCTGCGCCTTGTACTTCGGCGGCGTGTAGCCAAACGCGCCCTCGTCGACGGCGGCGTGCAGCGCCTCCTTGATGACGGGCGCAACCCCGAAGTCCATTTCGGCGATGAACGCACCCATGACCGCCGGGTCCGCCCACTTCGTCCCGCCAATCTGTCGCAGGTCCTCTGCGGTCGTCGCGTCAACGGTCGCGGCAAATGACTCAGTACTCATCGCGGTGTGTCCTTCCACGGGCTCGGCAGCGTTGCCTCCATTCTGTCTGATGCGGGTGTGCAGGCGCCTCGACTGTTACGCCACGTTGAGCACGACCCGATGCGGTCGGCCCGACCGGGGAGCCGAGATTTCCGAGACTTGTTCTTGACACCGGGCGAAACGCCCGCTTAACTTAGCGTCATGCATACTTTCGTTCGCACCCAGTCCGCCTCCGAGGTGAACTTTGGGATGACCGGCATGATGATGTCCGGTCGCGACGGTATGTGCTGCCGAATGTGCAAGTAGCCGACACACACGACTCCACCATTTCTGGCGCCCACTCTGTTCGGGCCGCGCGGTCCTTCTGATCGCGACGTCTGCCCCACTTGGGATGCCGCACCCATTCGCAGCAATGCTCCGCCTCGGGGCACACCAAAGGACTTCATCATCATGGCTCTCACCGCCGCTCTCCCCACCCAGCAGCCCACCACCTCGCCCGCCGCTCACCAGCGCGCCACGACGGAGAACGAGGTTCGCGGTTTCGCGCTCTACGTTGGCCTCTCCGAGGACAAGCTGAACTCCTCCGATCCTTCGATCGGCGCAGTCGTCAACGAGATCAAGCGCCTCGTCGCGCAGCTCGCCCCGAACGCCGAGACCTATGCGGCCGTCGCCCTCGCCCCTGAGGGCACCGGCGGCCGCGACGTCGACGTCGTCCGCCTCGCGCTCGGCGATCCTGCTGCCGCACACGCGCACCGCAAGCCGCAGCCCACTTCGAACGCAGACCGCGCGGCAAGCGGCGTCGTGCTCGACCTGTCGCGCAAGCGCGTGCTGCTCGACAACGTCCCGGCGAACCTCACCTTCCGCGAGTTCGAGCTGCTCCAGTTCCTTGTGCTGCGCGAGGGCCGTACTGTCGGTCGCGACGAGATCATCGACACCCTCTGGGCAGACGCCGAGGGCGAGGAGATTCCGAGCGCCCGCACGATCGACGTGCACGTGCGCCGCCTGCGGGTCAAGCTCGCTCACTACCAGGACATCGTGCGGACGGTGCGCGGCACCGGCTACCGCTTTGACCGCCACGCTGACGTCTCGATCCTCCCCGCGTCGTCGCCGAGCCCAGATTTCATCTAGGCCAGGCACAGGGTTCGCTGTAGTCTCGAAGTACCGCATTGTGAGTCGTCGACTGACGACGCACTGACTCGTGCGCACGCAGCAACACGAAGGAGAAGGCTCCGATGACTACGCTTCCCCCTGAAGACAACGAGCAGGTGACAGGCACCCCGGGCGACGCGTCGCCCACGCCACCGGCCGACCCGTCGGTTCCCGCTGCCGCGCCCGAGGCGCCTAACGCTCAGCAGCCGGCGCCCCCGACGGGCGTTCCGCAGCAGCCCGCGGCGCCACAGCCCGGCGCTCCGACGCCACCTCCCGGCTACGGCGCTCCGCAGCAGCCGCAGTACGGGGCACCGGGACAGCCGCAGTACGGCGCACCCCAGCCGCCGCAGTACGGCGCACCGCAGCAGCCCGGATACGGCGCGCAGCCGGGGTATGGTGCGCCACAGCAGCCCGGATACGGGGCTCCCCAGCAGCCCGGATATGGCCAGCCGCACGGCTACTACCAGCCGCAGCAGGGGCAGCCGGATCCGCTGCCGAACCTCACGGCGAGCTACTGGCTCTCGGTGTTCTTCCTGTTCATTCCGGCGCTCATCTTTTACCTCATCGAGAGCCCCCGCGCGACGCCGCAGGTGCGCGCACTGCACGCCGCGAACCTGAACTTCTCGCTGCTGCGCTCAGCGCTGTTCGTGCTGGGCTGGATCCTGACGATCGTTCCGATTCTCGGACCGATGCTCCTCGGTCTCGCGCACCTCGCGGGCTTCATCTTCCACATCATGGCTGCGGCAAAGCTCAACGACACCTACCGCCGCGGCGGCGGGGACCCGTTCCTCTTCAACATTCCGATGGTGAAGTAGCGCACGGCGCACACGCGCCGAAGGGGTGGGCGAGCTGCGGCTCGCCCGCCCCTTCGGCGTTCACGCGTCGGTGAGGCCGGGGCCGGTCGTCCCGGCGCGCTTCGCGGCGCGGCTTGCGCGCCAGGCGTTCCAGCGTTCCCAGAATCGCGCGAGCGCGCGCCTGAGCCACCCGAGCATGCGCCGCGCCCAGTGGTACTCGGAGCCGAGCACCGTGAGGCCGAGGAACACGATCAGCCACCCGGGACCCGGCAGCGGCACGAGGATGAGTCCGATGATCACGATGAGCCCGCCGAGCACCGTGATGACGACCCGATAGAGCGCGTCAAGCCACGGATACTTGCGGATTGCAACGCGCCAGCGCGCCATAAACCTGCCGATGGGCTTGCCCAATCGCCTGGCCTTGTCGGCGTCGTCTTCTGGTCTCGTCACAGTGTTGAGCGTATGCGTTTCGGCTGGAAAAATCCCTGTGTTTCGGGGTTCGATCAGGGTCGTCTCAGGGGCGCCTCAGGGCCTCCCCACCGCCGCACGGGCACGCTATTTCGGGGCGACGAGCGCGAACGGATAGCGGGCTGAGCGCACCACGAGCAGCGCGTCATCACCCGGCTCGGAATCGTCGGCGCCGACGCCGCGCATGCGGTCTCCGGTTTCGCGATCAGGATCGGTCGACACGACGACCCGACCGTGCGCGTTCACGAGCGCGGCGCCGGCGATGCCGCGGATGCTTGGAAGCAACGACTCCTCGATCCCCGCCACAAGCACGTCGGCGCAGGCCACCCCCCAGAACTCGCCGTCGACGACGACCGGGATCGCCGAGGTGAGCGTGATCTCGTTGGAGCACAGGTAGTCGACGAACGGGCCAGCGATGTGCGGCTCTCCGGTCTGCTTCGGCACCCGGAACCACTCGAGCCTGGCGAGGTCGATGACCGCCTGACCCGGCCCGAAGGTTGACGACGCGAGCAGGTGCCTGTCGGCGCCCTGCCACCAGGCGAGCGGGTTACCCTCGCCGACGACGGCCGCGCTGCCGCAGAAGCCCGCGCCATAGAGCGGACGCTCGCCGGCATCGAGCACGCCGAACGCGCCAGCGCGAGTGAGCTCTGCGAGCGCTGGCCCCGTCAGTGGCCGCTGCGCGGCGCGGAGGTCGCGCTCGAGCTCAGGCATCCAGGCCTCGAGCGGCGCGAACACGCCGTCGAAGAAGGCGTCGACCACGGCAATGCCGTCGGCCAGCTGATTCGCGTCACTGCTCATCTCGATTCTCCCGTTCGCGTCGTCTGCGTCGCGCCTCAAGTGTGCCACGAAGATCGGAATCTCGGGAACCCGCGAGCAGATCGGCGCGGAAGGCGATGAGCCAGCGTACCGAACCTCGAACACTTTCGCGCACCGCAGAGCGCGCCGCCTGCACGTCGCCGGCCTGCGTCGCCTCGACCTGCGCGACGATCGCGGCGTGTGTCTGCTGCCGCGCCTCGTCGTCAAGATCCTGCAGCGCGAGCAGCGGCGTAAACTCGGTCTGCAACCGCACGTGCTCATTGGTGAGTCGCACCGACTGGCTGAGCGCGGCAAGCTCAAGCTGCACCTCGGTGATTCTGCGCCGCCACTCGGCGACCGGCGCGTCGCCCGACTCGGTGAGCACGTCGGCGACGATCTCGAGCTCTTCGGCGGTGGCGCGCAGGCACGCGTACTCGGCGCAGGCCGCAGAAACGACCTCGTAGTGCACGCCGAGGTCGGCGATCGCGACCCGCGACTCTGCGAGCAGGGTCCGAGCGTTCACCTCCTCGACGGCGGCGGGGCTCGGTCGCACGAAGCTACCGCCGTTCCTGCCGCGCCTCGTCTCGATGAGGTCGCGGTGGCGCAGCTCACTGAGCGCCTCGCGCACGGTCACGACGGCGACTCCCAGGAGCGTCGATAGCTCGTTCTCGCTCGGCAGCCGCTCCCCCTCGGTGAACGCGCCAACCGAGATTGCCTGCACGAGACGCGAGACCACCATGTCCGTGCGCCCTTCCTCGCCGATGGGGGCAAACGCCGCCGTTCGCAGTCGGCTCGGGGTCGCACCGTGCGCGTGTGTGGTCAAGGGCGCGCCTCCATTCAGGGGCCGGGATTGAGCCCACGTACCTAAGCGTAATCAAAACGTGACGCCGAAGATGGGTTTGTGCTTAAAACATCTAATCCCCTATGTTAATGTTCTAACCAACCTGATCGACAACGACGTTGAGGAGCAGCGCCACCATGGCCAACACCCCAAGCACCGAGTCCACGAGCGCAGTTTCCCTGCGCGGCGTGCACAAGCACTTCGGCGATGTCACCGCGGTGAAAGACCTCAACATCGAGATCCGGGCCGGCGAGTTCTTCTCGATGCTCGGCCCCTCGGGCTCGGGCAAGACCACGGTGCTGCGCATGATCGCCGGCTTCGAGGAGCCCACCGCCGGCGAGATCCTCCTGCACGGCACCGACGTCACCCGCGCCGCACCGTTCGACCGCGAGGTCAACACCGTCTTCCAGGACTACGCGCTCTTCCCCCACCTCACCATCGCCGAGAACGTCGCCTACGGCCTCAAAGTGCGCGGCGTCTCGAAGGCCGAGCGCAGCCGCCTCGTCAGCGAGGCGCTCGACCAGGTCCGCCTCGGCCACGTTGCGACGCGGCTGCCATCGCAACTCTCGGGCGGCCAGCGCCAGCGCATCGCACTCGCCCGCGCCCTGATCCTCCGCCCCAAGGTGCTGCTGCTCGACGAGCCCCTCGGCGCGCTCGACAAGCAGCTGCGCGAGCACATGCAGGTCGAGCTCAAGCAGATCCAACGCGAGGTCGGCATCACCTTCATCTTCGTCACGCACGATCAAGAGGAGGCGCTCACGCTCTCCGACCGCGTCGCCGTATTCAACAACGGCAAGATCGAACAGGTCGGCTCCCCGCGCGAGGTGTACGAGTTCCCCGAAACCGAGTTCGTCGCAGGCTTCCTCGGCGTCACGAACCTGTTGCCCGCCGAGCTTTCACGCGAGCTCCTCGGCGACGCCGCGATGCACAGCCTCCGCCCCGAACGGGTGCAGCTCGCCGACCCGACAGCACCGGTTGAGCCAGGAACCGTCGCGATCCCGGCGACCGTCGCCGAAACGGTGTACGCGGGTGCGCACACCCGCTACCTCCTCGATACCGCGGATGGCACCCGCATCATCTCCGAGAAGCAGAACTCACACACGCCCCGCACCGAGGCGAGCATTCGCCGAGGCGACGCCGTCAGCGTCCGCTTTGACAGGGGCCACGCGACTCCGATCCCCACCTCGCAGGCCCCTGCGGCGAGCGCGCCGCAGCACGCCTGACATCGCGGACATCAGGATCCGCACCCGCGGCCCAGACCCCAGACCCCACACCCCAGCCACACTCATCCCCTACGAAGGAGTACCGATGAATAAGAAACTACTCGCCGCACCGATCGCCATGGCGGCGGTGCTCGGCCTCGCCCTCACGGGCTGCTCGACCGACGGCGCCCAGCCGGACGGCGACGGCGGCCTCCAGATCGACGTCCCCGACGTCCCGATGATGGACAAGCTCGGCGACACCGAGAAAGAACTGAACATCGTCGCCTGGTCCGGCTTCGTGGAGCCCGCCTGGGCCGACAAGTTCACCGCAGACACCGGGTGCGTCGTCAACCGTAAGGTGGCGGCCACCTCGGATGAGATGGTCCAGCTCATGCGCACCGGCGAGTACGACCTCGTCTCGGCATCGGGTGACGCGAGCCTACGCCTCATCGTCGACGGCAACGTGCAGCCGCTCAACACCGAACTCATCCCGAACTTCGGCGACGACATCGTCGAGGGCATGAAGGGCCAGCTGTACGACACGCTCAATGGCAACGTCTACGGCATCCCGATCGGCCGCGGCGCGAACATCCTCGAGTACAACAGCGAGGTCGTGACCGAGACGCCCGACAGCTGGAGCGTCGTGTGGGAGGAAGACAGCCCCTACGCCGGCAAGATCGCGGCCTACGACAGCCCCATCTACATCGCCGACGCGGCGATCTACCTCATGGAGCACCAGCCCGACCTCGGCATCACCAACCCGTACGCGCTCGACCAGGAACAGCTGAGGGCCGCAACCGACCTGCTCAAGCAGCAGAACGCGATGGTGTCCGAGTACTGGTCGCCCGCGACCAACGTGACCTCGTTCACGGGCGGCAACTCGGTCGTAGGAACCTCGTGGGAGGTGCTGCGCAAGGCGACGCAGGACGACAAGTTCAAGAGCGTCCTTCCCAAGGAGGGCGCGACAGGCTGGTCCGACGCGTGGATGCTTGCGACCGATTCGAAGAGCCCGAACTGCGCCTACGCGTGGATGGATTACACCTCGGCGCCCGACGTCAACGGCGCGATCGCGATGAACTTCGGCATGGGCCCCGCGAACGGCGCGTTCTGCGAGCTCAGCGACGAGGCGAAGGCGCACTGTGACTACTTCAACGCAACCGACGAGGAGTACTACAAGCAGGTGTGGTTCTGGACGACCCCCATCGACCAGTGCCTCGACGGCCGCACTGACGTGAAGTGCACGAACTACCAGGACTGGACCAACGCCTGGGCGACAGTCAAGGGCTAACCGGCCCGCCGCGGGGCGCCCCCGGGCGCCCCGCACCCCCTCTTCCCCACCCACTCATCCCGTCAGCGAGGACACCGTGAGCATCCAGTCAGCTCTTCAACGCAAGCCGCGGCCCATCTCGACCGCGCTCTATCGCCACCCGAAGGGCAGACTCGCGTCGCTCCTCACTCTCCCGATGGTCTGGCTCGTCGGCGTCTACATCCTGTCGCTCGCGATCATGCTCGTGACGGCGTTCTGGACGACTGACCCCTTCACCTCCCGCGTCAAGCCCGGGTTCACGCTCGACAACTTCGCGCAGCTCGCGACCGTGCCCGCCTACGGCATGACCGCGCTACGCACGCTCGGCATCGCCCTCGCCGTCACCCTCATCTGCGCAGCCTTCTCTGTGCCGCTCGCGGTCTTCATGTCACAGGTGGCCGGGCCGAAGCTGCGCGCGGTGCTCGCAGTCCTCGTCACCCTCCCGCTCTGGGCCGGCTACCTGGTGAAGGTCATCGGCATGCGCCTCGTCTGGACCGAGAACGGCTTCTTCAACTGGGCCCTCGAGCCGCTCGGCATCTCCGGACCAGGCCTCGGCGTGCTGACAGTGACACTCACCCTCGTCTACCTGTGGTTCCCGTACATGGCGATCCCCGTGTACACCGCTGTCGCGCAGATCCCGCCGAACCTCTTCGACGCATCCTCCGATCTCGGTGCCCGCGGCTTCCGCACGATCCGCACCGTCGTCGCCCCGCTCCTCATGCCGTCGCTGATCGCGGGCTCGATCTTCACGTTCTCACTGAGCCTCGGCGACTACATCTCGGCGATGTACGTCGGCGGATCGACGCAGATGATCGGCAGCATCATCGCGCAGAACATCAACCTCAACCCGCCGCTCGCCGCAGCATTCTCGTTCGTGCCGATCGTGCTCGTCATCGTCTACCTCGGGGCCGTGCGACGCACTGGCGCCCTGAACAACCTCTAAGCCGAAGGGAGCAGGCAATGCTTCGACTGAACCGCGGAACCAAGGTCGCGCTCGGCGCCATCGCCGTCGTCGTCCTCGGGTTCCTCTACATCCCGATGTTCGTGATCATCATGAACTCGTTCAACTCCGGCCGCGTCTCCGGCTGGCCGATCCCCGGGTTTTCGCTTGAGTGGTGGGGGAAGGCGCTCACCAACCCCGCGATGCACGCGGCGTTCGTGAACTCCGTGATCGTCGCCTCCGTCGCGACCGCGTTCGCGCTCGTGCTCGGCACCCTCGCCGCGTTCGCGCTCCAGCGATTCAAGTTCTTCGGCCAAAACACCGTGAACCTGCTCATCGTGCTGCCGATCACCCTGCCGGGCATCGTCACCGGTGTCGCGCTCTCGAACACGTTCCACCAGGTGCTGAAGCCGATGGGGATCCACGTCGGCTACTGGGGCATGATCATCGCCCACGCGACGTTCTGCGTTGTCATGGTCTTCAACAACGTCATCGCCCGACTGCGGCGCATGAACCCGAACCTCGAGGAGGCCTCGGCCGACCTCGGCGCCGGCATCGGCCAGACATTCCGCCTCATCACATTCCCGCAGTTTCGGCCGGCGTTCATCGCGGGCGGCCTGCTCGCGTTCGCGCTGTCCTTCGATGAGATCGTCGTGACGATCTTCACCGCGCCGCCGGGCACCGAGACTCTGCCGCTGTGGATCATGAACCAAATGGGGCGGCCGAACGAGGTCAACCAGGTGAACGTCGTCGCGACGCTCATGATCCTGCTGTCGCTCATTCCCGTGTATTTCTCGCAGCGAGCGCAGCGCCAAGACAGCTAGGCGGGGGCGGCGTCGGGACGCGGCCGCTGCGGGCTTCTCAGGAAGCTCGCAGCGGCCGCCTGGCGTTAGTTGACTTGCATCAACCATCGCTATATAGTTGACCGTCATCAACTTTTGAGAGGACCCCCTCACCCGAATGAGCCGCACCACCCCCGCTGCCACAGCACTAGAAGACAAACCCGAGATCCTGACGGGTCGCGCCAAGAACCTCGCCCTCGCGGGCCTGTTCCTTGCAAACTTCGTCTCGATGCTCGCCATGAACGTCGTCGGCACCTCGATGCCGATCATCATCGCCGACATTGGCGGCACCCAGGCTGCGTTCACCTGGGTCGTCACCGCAACGATGCTCGCGAGCGCCATCGCAACCCCGATCTGGGGCAAGCTCGCCGACCTGACGAGCAAGAAGATGCTCCTGCAGGTCGCACTTATCATCTTCATCCTCGCGTCCGCGCTCGCCGGTTTCGCGCAGGATCCCACCTGGCTCATCACCTTCCGCGTCTTCCAGGGCATCGGCGTCGGCGGCCTCGGCGCGCTCGCGCAGATCGTCCTCGCCGAGATCGTCAGCCCCCGCGAACGCGGCAAGTACATGGGCATCCTCGGCGCCATTATGGCGGTCGCGACCGTCGGTGGCCCGCTCCTTGGCGGCCTCCTGACCGACACGATCGGCTGGCGCTGGAACTTCTATGTCGCCGCGCCCATCGCGATCGTCGCGATCATCATGCTGCAGCGCACGCTGCACCTGCCGACCGCGAAGCGCAAGATCAGGATCGACTACTGGGGCGCCGCCCTCATCTCGCTCGGCTTCTCAAGCCTGCTCATCTGGGTGACCCTCGCCGGCTCGAACTTCGAGTGGCTGTCCTGGCAGTCGGCCCTCATGGTCGGTGGCGGCATCGCCGCGCTCATCATTGCCGTGTTCGTTGAGCTGAAGGTCGACGAGCCGCTCATCCCGATGACGCTGTTCAAGAACCGCACCTTCACGATGGCCTCGATCGCGTCGATCGCCGTCGGTCTCGCGATGATGGGCACCGCCGTCTTCCTCGGCCAGTACATGCAGCTCGCTCGCGGCCGTTCGGTGATCGAGTCGAGCCTGTTGACGCTCCCGATGATGGCGGGCGTGCTCATCTCGTCGACGATCGTCGGCCAGATCATCACCCGCACAGGCAAGTGGAAGCGCTACATGGTCGCTGGCGCGGTTGCGCTACTCGCCGGAATGCTCCTGATGGGCCAGCTCCGCTATGACACGAACTACTGGTACGTCGGAATCTCCATGGCGATTCTCGGCGCAGGCGTCGGCATGACCATGCAGAACCTCGTGCTCGTCACCCAGAACACGGTCTCGCCGCTCGAGATGGGTGTCGCGAGCTCGTCGGTCACCTTCTTCCGCACCGTCGGAGGCACTGCGGGTATCTCGGTGATGGGCGCCGTGCTCGCGCACCAGGTCACCGACTACATCACGGAGGGGCTCGCGAAGCTCCCGCCGAAGGATCTCGCCGGAGCGGAGGCGCTCGCGGGCGGAAAGCTGCCGAAGATCGCCGAACTCACCGCGCCGATCCGTGACGTTGTTGAGTCGGCCTACGGCCACGCGATCGGCAACATCTTTCTGGCCGCGTCCCCTGTGGCGATCGTCGCGCTCATCGCGATCATCCTCCTGCCGAACATCCCGCTCAACAACAAGAGCAACGCAGAGCGCATCGCTGAACTGCAGGAGGCGGAAGCGGAACTTGCCGGCGAAGACACTGCGGGGGCTCCCGCCGGTACGACCAGGGCGAAGAGCGTCGATAGAGTTCTTATCGACACCACCGGACCGATCATGGTTCCGCATCACCGCCCAGGCACGGAACGCTCGGCCGAACGATAGGACACGCCATGTCTTTCGCATCCCCCGAAGAGGAGATCGTCGCAGGAATTATCAGTGAGTTCACCGAGGCGTTCGCGTTCTCACGAACCCGATGGACGCGCTACGCGAACGAGGTGAGCTCCGAGCTCAGCGGCGTGAGCATGCTCGTGCTGCAGATCGTCTTCCGGCGCGGCCCGATCACCGCAACGGGGGTGAGCCACTGGCTCGACATGGATAAGTCACTCGTCAGCAGGCACGTCGCGAAGTTGCGCGAGCTCGACCTCGTCATCGCGACGGAGTCGCCGGAGGATCGGCGCGTGCAGCTGCTCACCGTGAGCGAGCACGCGACCGTGCTCCTGAACGGCGTGCGGGAGCGCTGGTCGAATGCCTACCGCGAGCGTCTCGCCGATTGGAGTGACGAGGAACTCGAGTCGCTTCGCGCCGGCCTCCATCGGTTCAACGCGTCAGCAGACAAGCTGCCCGTGGACGGCCCCGACGCCCGCTGTTCCAAGCACGCAGGGGACGGGGACTCGGCGGCGTAGGCAAGCCGCCCCGGCTGGCATCCCCGCCGGGCTCTCTCCCGGCCCACCCCGGCCCGACCCACCCCACCCCGGCCCTGCCCACCCCGGGCACGGCCGGGCCCGCCCCGGCCCGGCAGTCCTACCCCCCTCTCCGGGAGTTGGCAGTTGTTGTCGTTTCACGGCCAGTGAGACGACAACAACTGCCAACTCTGCGATGTCGGGGCGGCGGATGGGGCTGCGGCGGCGGACGGGCCGGGGCCGGAGCCGGGGGCCCGGCGGACGGGCCGGGGGCCGGCGGCCGGAGCAGGGGCCCGCGGCCCGCGGCCGGCGCCCGGGGCCCGGGGCCCGGCAGACCTACTGGAGGCGCTTGCGGATCCAGGCCGAAGCGAGATCCACGGCGATAATCACGATGAGGATGATGATGAGGTAGGTCAGCATCTCGTCGAACTGGAACGTCTTGATCGCCTTGTTGATGAGCAGCCCAATGCCGCCTGCGCCGACGAGGCCGAGTACGAGCGATGAGCGCACGTTGACATCAAAACGGTAGAGCAGCAGGCCGGTGAGCTGCGGGAGCACGTTCGGGATCGTCGCGTTCGCGACAACCTGCCAGCGGGACGCGCCCGCGGTTCGCAGCGCCTGCTCGGGCCCCTGGTCGACGTCCTCCATCGCCTCGGCCCACAGCTTGCCCATCACACCGGTGTTGTGGCAGATGAGCGCGAGTACCCCCGCGAACGGCCCGAGGCCGACCGCGGTGACGAAGATGAGCGCGAAGACGATGTCGGGGACGGCCCGGAAGAACGAGAGGATTCCGCGCGCGACCTGGTAGACCGCCTGGTTGGGAGTCGTCGTCCGCGCAGCGAACACCGCGAGCAGGAGCGCGAACGGGACGGACACGGTCGTGCCGAGTAGGCCGATCCAGAGCGTCGTAAGCGCGCCCTCGATGCCCTTCTGCAGCACCTCGGCGCTGAGATCGGGCGGAAACGCCTCGGAGATAAAGTTCGCCATGCCCCGCGCCCCGGTCACGAGCGCCTCGGGCCGGAACTCCGTCGCTTGGAACGCGAGCACGTGCAGGGCGATGAGCACGACGAGGATCACGGACCACGAGCCAGCGCGGTAAACGGTCTTGGGGTCGCGCGGCACCTCAAGGCGGGTGGGGGCGGTGCTGTGTGTCACTTGGGGTCCTAGAGGTAGAGGGCTGCGAGTTCGGTGTCGTCGAGCTCGGCGACCGGGCAGTCGAATACGAGGTGGCCGTCGCGGAGCCCGATGACGCGGTCTGCGTAGGCGCGGGCGAGGTGCGGCTGGTGCAGCACCGCGGCGACCCCGAGCCCTTCCTCGACAGCCAGCTGCCTGAGCAGCCGCATCACGTCGTCTGCCGCGCGCGGGTCGAGCGCCGAGACAGGCTCGTCGGCGAGGATCATTCGGGGGCGCTGGCAGAGTGCGCGCGCGATCGCGACGCGCTGCTGCTGGCCGCCCGAGAGGCTGTCGGCCCGGTCGTGCGCGCGATCGGCGAGGCCGACGCGCTCGAGGCAGGCCATCGCTTCCTCCTTGAGCTCCGCGCCGAAGAGCGGCGGAATCGAGCGCCACGCGGGGAGCCGTGAGAAGCCGCCGGCGCACACGTTCTGGAGCGCAGTGCGGCGGGGAACGAGATGGATTTTCTGAAAGACGGTAGCGGCCGAGCGGCGAGCCTCGGCCCGCCTGGCCGCACCCGCCTCATTGAGGCGGACGCCAGCGATCTCGATGTCGCCGGAGTCCGCCTCAATGATGCCGTTCACCGCGCGCAGCGTCGTCGACTTGCCGGAGCCGTTCGCGCCGAGGAACGCAACGACCTCGCCGGCGTGGACACGCATGCTCATATCGGAGAGCACGACGCGACCACCGAAGCTCTTCGAAATCGCCTGGACGTCGAGGAGCACCTCTGGCTCGGAGCTTCGGGCTGCGTGGGCGCTCGGGCTGTGCGCGGTGATGGTCATGCGGGTTACACGTCCTTTTCGGTGAGACCCATGGTCTCGGCAAGGTCGAACAGCGGCTTGTAGGTCTCGTTCGTCACGGGGATCAGCGGACCGGCCGGATCGACGCCGAGGAAGCCGGAGACCTTCTCAACGTCGGCCGCGTCGAGGCTGAGCAGCGCCTCGGAGACGGCGTCCTTGAACTCCTGCGGCATGTTGCCGCGAACCGTGATCGGGTCGTTCGGGATCTCCTCGGACTTCCAGATCTGCCGGAACTCCGACTCGTCGAAGGTG
Source organism: Leucobacter aridicollis (assembly GCF_013409595.1). Classification (NCBI taxonomy): domain Bacteria; kingdom Bacillati; phylum Actinomycetota; class Actinomycetes; order Micrococcales; family Microbacteriaceae; genus Leucobacter; species Leucobacter aridicollis. The sequence goes on from NZ_JACCBD010000001.1 coordinate 3,207,692, forward strand.
CCCTCGGCGGTCGCGGTCGCGAGCGTCTGCGAGTTGATCTGGGCGGCGTCGACCGTGCCGTTGACGAGCGCAAGCAGCGCCTCGGGGTGACCGCCCGCATAGTCAGCAGTCACGTCCTCGTCGATGCCCGCATCCTTGAGCGCCGACATCGGGAGCGCGTCGCCCGACGTCGATCCGGGGCTGCCGAGCGCGAGCGTCTTGCCCTTCAGGTCCTCGATCGTCTGGACGGGCGAGTCCTTCGGCACCCAGATGCCGCCGGTGTAGGTTGTCGGCTTGCCCTCAGCGTCACCGAACGACACCATTGCGGTGGCGTCTGCGCGCTGGTTCGCGAACACGAAGCCGAGCGGGCCGAACTGGGCGATCTCGAGCTGGTCGTTCTCCATCGCAAGCACCTCGGCTGCGTAGTCCTCGGTGATCGAGACCTCGACCTCGCAGTCAAGCTTCTCGGAGAGCGCCGCCGCGAGGGTCTGGTATGCCGGCTCGAGGCGCTCGGGATCCTCGTAGGGGAGGATGCCGAAGCGGATCTTGCCGTCGGGGCAGGTCACGCTCGCCGTGTCGGCGTTCGCGCCACTGTCGTCGGCGGATGCCGAGCAGCCCGTGAGGCCGAGCCCGATGAGCGCGACCGCCGAAGCGGCGAGGATGGTGTTCTTCTTCACGATTCTCCTTGGTTGTTGGTGTGAAGCGATGCGTGGGAGTTGAGGGGACAGATAGGTCAGAGGGGATGCGGTCAGAATGACGCGATCGTGCGGGCGCCGAGGGCGGGGCCGACGGTCATGCCGATCCCGGTCGTGACGGTCACGACCGAGACGCCGGGGATCGGCTCTTCGCGCAGCAGCTCACGCTCGGAGCTGGAGGCGTAGATTCCCTGCCAGCGCTCGAGCACCGCAAGCCGGGGGGCTCCGAGCAGCGCAGCTGCGTCGGCGAGCAGCAGGTCGGACCAGCGTTCGTCGAGGAACGGGGGCGCGGCGTCGAAGTAGTCGTGCGAGTCCCCGACGAGGAGGGTGCCGTCGGGCTGCTGCGTGAACATCACGTTCGCCCCGATCTCGAGCAGTTCGGGGCGCAGCCGCTCGGTCTCGGCCCGGAGTTCGTCCTGCGCGGGGCCGGCGAACGCGCCGTAGCGAAGCATCGATGTTCCGCTCAGCACGGCCGGGCCGAGGCCCATGTCGTGCGGGGCGCGCACGCGGGCCATCTGCAGGACGCACTCGCGGACGTCGCCGGCGAGGTCTGGGAACAACCGGCCGACGAGGTGACCGGCAGCGACGATGACGCGATCCGCCGCGATGCTGCCGCGGTTCGTCTCGAGCGTGAGGTGCTGGCCCTCGCGGATGCCGAAGAGCGTCGTACCGAACCGCACCTCGCCCCGCTCGTGGCCGGCGATCCAGCGCGCGAGATCAGCGACCACCGTGCGCGGGTTTGCGGTGAGATCACCCGCGAGCAGGATCCCGGAGCGGATCTCGCCCGGCGTCGCAAGGCGGAGCTGATCGGCGACCTGACCTGCGGTAAGCAGCTCGCGCTCAGCGGCGTCTGTCTTTGCAGCGAGCTCGACGAGCACGGCCTCCTCGACCGCCGAGCGAGCGACGGCGAGCGTCCCCGACACTCGCGCCTCAATGCCTGCGCGCACTGCGAGCGAGCGCCAGATCGGGTTCGCCTCGCGAGCGAGCTCGCCCACCTCACCGGCCTGCACCGACGTGCAGACGTGCCCGAAGTTGCGGATGCTTGCGAGCACCGCCGACGAGTCCTGCTCGATGACGGTGACGCTGTAGCCGGCGTCGAGGGCGGCTACCGCGTGGGAGAGGCCCACGATCCCGGCGCCGACGATTGCGATGTGCGAAGTCATGGTTCGAGAATGCGGGTTCAAAAGTAGTCATGACAACTTTTTTCGGACCTGTTCGCGGAACGTTCACCCGGGCATCAGCGCGCCAGAAAACGCTCACCAACCGTTCACCTTGGCGGCACCAATGGGCCCCGAAATCGGTATCGACAAGTTGTACGCTGACCAACATGACCGAGAACCAGCCGCTGCATATCCAGCTCTATGAAGAGATGGCACAGCGCATTCGCTCCGGCCAGTGGCAGACCGGGCAACGCGTGCCAAGCGAGAAATCGCTCGTCGCCGAATTCGGCACCTCGCGCGGCCCGGTGCGCCAGGCGCTCGCTGCGCTCCGCGCCGAAGGCGCGATCACCGGGGGCCGCGGGGCCCCGCCCCGAGTCCAGCGCGGGGTGCCCTCACAGTCGTTCGGCACGTTCCTGTCGTTCACCGAGTGGGCGAGGCTCTCAGGCTTCACCCCCGGCCAGCACGTCGTCGAGGCGCTCAAGCGGCCCGCAACCGAGACCGTCGCCCGCGAGCTCGGCGTAAAGCCCGAGGACACCGTCGTCGAGATCGTCAGGCTTCGCACCCTCGACGGTGAGCCCGCCCTGTTCGAACGCACCTCGTTCGCGTACGAGATCGGCTGCCACATGCTCACCGCAGACTTCGATGGCGGCAGCATCTACCAAGAGCTCGCCCGCATCGGGGTGGTCCCGGCGCGCGCACGTCACGTCATCGACGCGGTCGCCGCGCACCCCCTCGACGCCGAATGGCTGCGGGTCTCCCCAGGCTTCCCGCTGCTGCGCGCGCGTCGAACATCGACGACCGTCGACGGCACCGTCATCGAGTACGCGGACGACAGGCACCTCCCATCCATGACCACGTTCGCCATCGAAAACACGGCGGCGCACCGCACCCAGCTTGTTCGCGAATCCGCGAACGGCGCAACCACTATGAAGGACTACGTATGATCTCCCTTGCCGCATTCGACATGGCAGGCACCACCATCAACGACGGCGGCGCCGTCTATCGCGCGCTCGAAAACGCGGTCGCCGAGACCGGGGTTCCGGTGAAGCCCGCGGACCTGCAGACCTGGATGGGTGTCGAAAAGCGGGAGGCGATCACCGCGCTCATTGAGCTCGGTGGCGGGGTCGCCGACGAGGATCTGGTTGGCGCAACATTCGCCCGCTTCCGCGCGCTGCTCGACGAGTACTACACCGCCGAGCCGCCGACGCCGATCGACGGTGTTCCCGAGGCGATCGCCGAGCTCCAGGCGGCCGGCATCAAGGTTGCGCTCACGACCGGGTTCTCGCGGGATGTCGCCGAGAGCATCCTGACCGGCCTCGGCTGGAGGGTCGGGCCGGCGGCTCCGAGCGACGACGCGCCTGCAGGGACGGTCCGCGTGGACGCCCTCTCGTGCGGCGACGACGTTGCGGCCGGCCGGCCGGCGCCGTTCATGATCCACCGGGTCATGGAGGCGACCGGCGTTGCCAGCGTCGCAGACGTGCTCGTCGCGGGCGACACCGCCGTCGACGTGCGCTCGGGCCTGAACTCGGGAGCCGCGATCTCGATCGGTGTGCTCAGTGGCAAGCTTGACCGCGCAAGCCTTGAGGCCGAAGGCCCGACGGCGGTGCTGGACTCCGTGGCGGCAATCCCCGCCTACCTCGGGGTGTAGGGCCCAACGGTTAAGCTCGCCAACCCCAGGCGCCAGCGAGACCGCCCCGGGCCTCCGAGACCACCCGCAGCTTCGCGATGCAGGGTGCGGTGTCGGAGGGTCGGGGCGGTCTCGGCAGTAGTGTCGTGGGCCGCGCTACACTACGCCGCGAGGGGCAGGAGCGCCTCGTGCCGCTGCGCCGTCACCATGATCGGCAGGTGGTCCGACGAGCCGCGGCCGAGGGTCTGCACGCGGGCGATCTCGAACCCGGTCGAGGTGACGAAGTCGTAGTGCCCGCGGAACAGGAAGTAGCGGTTGTAGGTGCGCTTGTCCGAGAAGTTCGTGTCGTAGCCCGACGCGCGCATGTGGGCGGTGAGCCGGTTGTGGAAGACGGGGTAGTTGTAGTCGCCGACCATGATGGTGGGCAGGCCGGGGCCGATGGCGCCGAGCTCGTCGATCGCGGTGCTGATCTGCACGCGACGCAGCGAGTTGCGCGCGGTGAGGGGCGCCGCGTGGAACGAGGCCGCGATGAAGTCGGAGCCCGACTCGCGGTCGTGGATGCGTGCACCGAGCAGCCGCTCGTGGGCGGGCGACAGGACACGGTCGTGCAGCGACTTCTTCAGCTGGAATGCGTGGGCCGACTGCACCTCGAAGCGCTCGGAGTCGACGTACATCGCCAGGCCGAGGCGGTTCTTCTCGGTCGCGCGCACGAGCGAGAGTGCTCCGATGCGTGACGGGAGGTTGACGGTGTCGGCTTCTTGGAGGCAGAGAAGCTCTGCTCCGTGATTGTCGACGAGGCTAGCGAGTTCACCGATGGCGCGGTTCTTGCGCAGGTTGTAACTAATCGTCTTCACCCGGCCAAGCATACGTCGCGAAGCCTATGGTTCAACCGTGTGCGTGTTTTCTGCGGATTTTGCCAGCGAAGCCGCCTCAATCGCGAGGGTTTCTCGTACCGCAAGCACAGCTGGCGACTCTGCATTCGATAGTCGCGCCGCGGTGAAGATCGATCGGTGCGGATCTCCCGGTAGGTCGATCATCCGCAGCCTCGTCTCGGCACGCACGAGCCCCGGCAGTAGCGCGACGGCGTTGCCCGACTCGATGAGCCGCACGTGCGCCTGTAGGTCGGCGGTCTCGTAGCGCACGTCTGGCTCGAACCCGGCCGTGCGGCACGCCTGCTCGGCCCAGTGCCGGGAGGCTGCGCCGCGCGGCTCCATCACCCAGGGCAGGGCTGCCGCGTCCTCGAGGCGCTCGACGAGATCGAACTCGGCGTCGCCGGCCCCGACTCGGGGCAGCGCGAGCTGGATCGCGTCAAACGTCAGGGGCGCGTGGTCGAGGCCAGCAAACTGGGCCGTCGCGTGCCCCGGGTACTGCTCGGCGACGACGAGGTCGAAGCCGCGCACGCTCGTCTCGTGGAGCGCCGTCTCGGGCTCGTGCTGCACCATCTCGACGCGGAGGCTCGGATACTCGGTACGGAGCCGCCGGAGCGCCTGCGGCATGATCGCGAGGACGGCGGTCTGGAATACGGCGACGCGCACCGACCCCGCGACCTCGCCACGCACACGGTGGGCCGCGGTTTCGGCGCGCTCGAGACCGGCCAACAGTTCGGCGGTCTCGGCAACGAGTGCCTCGGCAGCCGCGGTGAGTTCGAGCGTCCTGCCGACCCGGCGAAGCAACGGCGTTCCGACCTCACGTTCGAGGAGTCCGAGCTGCTGAGACACCGCCGAAGGGCTGTAGTTCAGCGCCTCGGCGACCTGCACCAGCGTGCCGCGTTCGGACAGTTCCCAGAGCAGCCGGAGGCGTTTCATTTCGAGCACGACGGGCTCCCCTCAATCATTAAGCCTTACTTCACATTATTGCTCAGAAAGGATCGCTTTACTTCAAGCTTTGGAGGATTCACACTTAGCTCATCGGGCAAGGGCCGACGCAACCGCGCGCGCCCGCACCCATGTATGAAAGGAACGCCGTTGTCTCAGGCAACCCCACGCCCCCAGGACCTCGCCGACGAGGCCGTCAAGCTCGCGCGCAAGTGGATCACTGAAGCCGCCACCATCCCCGCTGACGCCTCCGCAGCGCGCCTCGCTGGCGTGCTCCGCGACCCGAACGGTCTGGACTTCACCGTCGGATTCGTCGACGGCGTCGTCCGCCCCGAGGACCTCGGTGTTGCCGCGAAGAAACTCAAGGACCTCGTCCCGCTGACCCCCGGCTTCCTGCCCGGCGTCATGCGCGGCGCAATCGGCCTGGGCGGCGCATTCGCGAAGCCGATGCCCGGCGTCGTCGTGCCGATCGCGCGCAAGGTGCTGCGCCAGATGGTGAGCCACCTCATCATCGACGCGACCGATTCGAAGCTCGGTCCCGCCATCGCGAAGATCAAGCGCGACGGCGTCCGCCTGAACGTGAACCTCCTCGGCGAGGCGATCCTCGGCCAGGGCGAGGCGGAGCGCCGCCTCGCGGGCACGCACAAGCTGCTCTCGCGCCCCGACGTCGACTACGTCTCAATCAAGGTCTCCTCGACCGTCGCGCCGCACAACCACTGGGCGTTCGACGAGGCGATCGAGCACATCGAGTCGCAGCTCGTCCCGCTCTTTGAGCGCGCGGCCGCTGCGTCGCCGCAGAAGTTCATCAACCTCGACATGGAGGAGTACAAGGATCTCGATCTCACGCTTGAGGTCTTCACTCGGATCCTCGACCGTCCCGAGTTCCTGAACCTCGAGGCCGGCATCGTGCTGCAGGCATACCTGCCTGACGCACTCGGCGCGATGATGCGGCTGCAGGAGTGGTCGGCTGCTCGCGTCGCACGCGGTGGCGCAGCGATCAAGGTCCGCCTCGTGAAGGGCGCGAACCTCCCGATGGAGCTCGTGGACGCCGCAATCCACGGCTGGCCCGCGGCGACCTGGGGCTCGAAGCAGGACTCGGACACGAGCTACAAGGCTGTCCTCGACTACGCGCTCACCCCCGAGCGCGTAAAGAACGTGCGTCTCGGCGTCGCCGGCCACAACCTGTTCGACCTCGCCCTCGCGTGGCTGCTCGCGAAGGGCCGCGGCGCCGAGTCGGGCCTCGAGGTGGAGATGCTGCTCGGCATGGCAACCGGCCAGGCAGAGGCAGTGCGACGCGACGTTGGCGGCCTGCTGCTCTACGTGCCCGTCGTGCACCCCGAGGAGTTCGACGTTGCGATCTCCTACCTGATTCGCCGCCTCGAGGAGGGCGCGAGCCAGGAGAACTTCATGTCGGCAGTGTTCGAGCTGAACGACAACTCGCAGCTGTTCGAGCGCGAGAAGAACCGCTTCCTCGCGTCGCTCGGCGAGCTTGAGCACATCACCGCTGACGGCGATCCCGAAAACTTCGCTGTGCCGCCGTCGAACCGCGTGCAGGATCGCCGCGTCTACGACCAGGCCGGCGTCGAGGCGCGCGTTGACGCGCTCGTCGCTCAGGGCCGCAAGGGCGAGTTCGAGAACACCCCCGACAGCGACCCGGATCTGCCCGGGAACCACGTCTGGGGCCGCGAGATCGCCGACCGCATGGTCGCGTCGAAGCTCGGCGACAACCTCGTCTCGGAGGCGCTCGTCGAATCCGCAGAGGATCTCGACGAGATCGTCGCACGCGGCGTCGCGGCGAACGACAGCTGGCAGGCCCTCGGCGCCGACGAGCGCGCCCGCATCCTGTACCGCGCTGGCGAGAAGCTTGAGGAGCGCCGCGCGCAGCTGCTCGAGGTCATGGGTTCCGAGTGCGGCAAGACCCTCGACCAGGGCGACCCCGAGGTGTCGGAAGCGATCGACTTCGCGAACTACTACGCGATGCTCGGCCAGGTCATCGGCCAGGTCGACGGCGCCACGTACAAGTCGCAGAAGCTCACCGCGGTGATCCCGCCGTGGAACTTCCCCGTCGCCATCCCCGCTGGCGGCGCACTGTCCGCGCTCGCTGCAGGCTCGTCGGTCATCATCAAGCCTGCATCGAACTCGGCTCGCTCGGGCGCCGTCATGATCGAGGCCCTGTGGGAGGCCGGCGTGCCCCGCGACGTGCTGCAGCTCGTGCAGTTCGCCGACCGTGCGCTCGGATCGAAGCTCGTCGCCGATCCGCGCGTCGACCGCCTGATCCTGACCGGCGCGTACGAGACCGCGGTGAACTTCCGCGAGCTCCGCGCCGATCTGCCGATCCTCGCCGAGACCAGCGGCAAGAACGCGATCATCGTCACCCCGAACGCAGACCTGGATCTCGCGGCGAAGGACGTCGTGCAGTCGGCGTTCGGCCACGCCGGCCAGAAGTGCTCGGCCGCGTCGCTCGTGATCCTCGTCGGCTCCGTCGCCACCTCGAAGCGCTTCCGCGGCCAGCTCATCGACGCTGCTCGCTCGCTGAAGGTGGGCACCCCGGAGAACCTCGAGACGCAGATGGGCACGATCATCACCGCGCCCGACGGCAAGCTCAAGCGCGGGCTCACGACCCTCAGCGCCGGCGAGAAGTGGCTCATCGAGCCGAAGCCGCTCGAGAGCGACAGCCCGCTCGCAGTCGATAAGAAGGGCGGCAACAAGCTCTGGAGCCCTGGCGTCCGCGAGGGCGTGAAGCGCGGCTCCGAGTACCACCTCACCGAGTACTTCGGCCCGATCCTCGGCATCATGACCGCCGCGACCCTCGACGAGGCGATCGACATGGTCAACGAGATCGATTACGGTCTCACGAGCGGCCTGCACTCGCTCGACCGTGACGAGATGGCGCTCTGGCTCGACCGCATCCAGGCGGGCAACCTGTACGTCAACCGCGGCATCACTGGCGCGATTGTTCGCCGCCAGTCGTTCGGTGGCTGGAAGAAGTCGGCGATCGGCGCTGGCACGAAGGCCGGCGGCCCGAGCTACCTCTACGGTCTCGGCGAGTGGGAAGACGCACCCGTGTCGGCGGCGCTCACCGCGCCGCGCCCGGCGGCGGCCCCGATCCTCACCGCCGCGCAGCAGGCCGGCGTCGCCGGCGCCGAGCTCGAGTGGCTGCGTGCCGCGCTCGGCACCGACGCGTCGGCGTGGGAGTCGGAGTTCGGGATCGCCCGCGACGCCTCGGGCGTCGGCGTCGAGCGCAACCTGCTCCGCTACCGTGCGGTGCCGGTGACGGTGCGCGCCGCGGCGGACGCTCCGATCCACCACGTGGTCCGGACGGTGGCGGCCGGCGTCGCAGCGGGCTCGAAGCCCACAGTGAGCACCCCGACCGCGCTGCCCGAGCCGATCTCGAAGGCGTTCAAGGCGGCTGGCGTTGAGGTCGTCTTCGAGGACGACGCAGCCTGGGCAGCGCGCCTCGGCCGCATCGCCGCGCAGGACGGCCCGAACGCGAGCGCTCGCATTCGCCTGATCGCTGGCGCAAGCCGCGCCGAAGGTCTCGCGGCCATCACCGCGGCGACCGGCGGCAAGCCCGATATCGCTGTGTACGGCGGCGACGTCGTCTCGGCTGGTCGCGTCGAAATGCTGCCGTTCATGCACGAGCAGGCCGTCTCGATCACCGCGCACCGGTTCGGCACGCCGAACAAGCTGTCCGAGGGCCTGATCTAGGCCGTCCTGCCGTTGGGGCCGGGAACCGCAAGGGTCCCGGCCCCTCGGCATGTTCCGGGTTACGTTAGATGTGGCCCGGACCTCCCCCACCGAAACACCACTAAGAACCCACACCCAGCACCTACGCCCCAACGCAACCAACGGAAAGGCGACACCGATGTCTGACCAGTTCTTCCTCTACCTCGCGCTCGGAATCTACTTCGCAGCCATGCTCTTCATCGGCTGGCTCGCGTTCAGGCGCACGAGCGACCACGAGGGCTACATGCTTGCGGGCCGGGGTCTGCCGCCGTGGGTCGCCGCGCTCTCGGCAGGCGCCTCCGACATGTCCGGCTGGCTCATCATGGGTCTGCCTGGCGCGATCTTCGCGACCGGCCTCATCGAGGGGTGGATCGCCGTCGGCCTCCTCATCGGCTCCTACCTCAACTGGCGACTTGTCGCCCCACGGCTCCGCGCCTACTCCGAGGTCTCGCGCAACTCGATCACCGTGCCGAGCTTCTTTGAGAACCGCACGCGCGATCGCTCGCACCTGCTGCGGAGTATCTCGAGCGTCATCATCCTGGTCTTCTTCACCCTCTACGCGTCGTCTGGCATGGTCGCCGGTGGCAAGTTCTTCGAGAGCGCATTCGGCGGCGACTACTTCGTCGGTATGCTCCTCGTCACCGCGGTGACGCTCGGCTACACCCTCTTCGGCGGGTTCCTCGGTGCGTCGCTCACCGACGTCGTGCAGGGCCTCATGATGGTCGTCGCGCTCGTCGTCGTGCCCGTGATTGCGATCATCACGATCGGCGGCTGGGGCGAGACCGTCGACATCGTCGAGACCGTGGGCGCCGCGAACCTCTCGCTCTTCGGCGGCGGCAGCATGACGACGAGCGCCGTGGTGCTCGTCGTCGCCTCCGGCCTCGCCTGGGGGCTCGGCTACTTCGGGCAGCCGCACATCATCGTGCGCTTCATGGCGCTCCGCACGCCGGGCGAGGCGAAGTCCGCGCGGCGCATCGCGACCTCCTGGCAGTTCCTGTCGCTCGCTGGCGCCGTGGCAGCGGGCCTCGTCGGCATCGCCTACTTCGACAAGTTCGGCGGCGCCCCGAGCGATCCCGAGACCATCGTGCTGCTGCTCGCACAGGTGCTGCTGCACCCGCTCGTTTCCGGACTCGTACTCGCCGCGGTGCTCGCCGCGATCATGAGCACGCTCTCGAGCCAGCTCATCGTGTGCTCTTCCGCTCTCGTCGAGGACCTCTACCGGATCATGCGCAAGACGCCCCCTAGCGAGAAGACCCTCGTGGTGCTCGGCCGCCTCGGCGTGCTCGCTGTCGCCGTCGTCGCCGCGTTGCTGGCGATCAGCCCGAACGACTCGATCCTCGGCCTGGTGAGCTTCGCGTGGGCGGGCTTCGGCGCTGCGTTCGGCCCGGTCGTGCTGCTCAGCCTCTACTGGCGCAAGCTCACGAACTGGGGCGCGCTCTCGGGCATGCTCGTCGGCGCGGTCTCCGTCTTTGTTTGGAAGGCGTTCGACACCGGGCTCTACGAGCTGCTCCCCGGCTTCATTCTCGCCCTCGCGACCGCGATGATCGTGAGCCTGTTCACGTTCAAGCACGACGCAGAGATCGACACAGAGTTTACGACGACCATGAGTCTCGTGATCCCCGGCGCCAAGAACGCCGACTAGCACTCCCCCGCGCGGGTGGGGCGGAACCTCGCCCCACCCGCGCACCCCATCCTTCTCACTCTGAAAGACCGACCGCAATGACGCACCCCCAGTCCCCCTCGACCTGGATCCACACCACCGACTATCACACGGCGGGCGAGCCGTTCCGCATCGTGCACGAGGGGCTCCCCGAGCTTCCCGGGGACACGGTCGGGGCGCGCCGCGTTGCAGCGATCGACAACGCGGGTGGGATCGACGACCTGCGGGCGCTGCTCTGCAACGAGCCGCGCGGCCACGCCGACATGTACGGCGGCTTCATCACGCCGCCCGACGACGACGGCGCCGCGTTTGGCGTGCTGTTCTGGCACAAGGACGGCTTCTCGACGGCGTGCGGGCACGGCACCATCGCGCTTGGCGTCTGGGCGACCGACACCGGGCTCGTCGAGAGCGACCCCGACGGCATCACAGAGGTTGTCATCGACGTCCCCTCCGGCCGCGTCGCAGCCCTCGTCGAGCGCTCCGGCGGCAAGCTCGTCGGAGCGACGTTCAGGAACGTCGCGTCGTTCGTCATCGCCCGCGGCGTCTCGGTGCAGACCTCGCGCGGCGAGGTGACGGCGGACCTCTCCTATTCGGGCGCGATCTACGCATCGGTGCGCGCGCAGGATCTCGATCTCACGGTTGCCCCAGGGCAGTACACGGATCTCATCGCGCTCGGGCGGGAGATCAAGTGGGCGCTGAACGAGTCGGCCGAGGCGCAGTTCGCTGACGATCCGCGCCTCTCGGGCGTGTACGGCACGATCCTCTGGGACGACCTCGGACGCCACGACGGCGGTCCCCGGCAGCGCAACATCACCGTCTTCGCCGACGGCGAGGTTGACCGCTCCCCCTGCGGCTCCGGCACCGGCGCCCGGGTCGCGCTGCTCGCGGACAGCGGCGTGCTCGGCCCGGACGAAACCCTTGAGCACCGCTCCATCGTGGACACGGTATTCTCGGCGAGCTGGGGCGCCGCCGCCGAGCGTGCGGACGGCACCGCCACGGTCGTCCCCCACGTCACCGGTACGGCCTACCAGACGGGCGAGCACCGCTTCATGCTCGACCCCGCGGACGCCCTCGGGACCGGGTTCACGCTGCGCTAAACCAGTATCGCCGCGGATGGCCGGAGGGGTTCCCTCCGGCCATTTGTGCGCTCGCCCAGCGGCGTCACGGACTACGCGGTATAGAGTTTCTGCCACGAGGAGTGGAGGAAGAACGCCTGTGATCGAGATGCTGCGGTTCCCGCCAAAGACGCTACGGGAGCAGGCGCTCGTCGAATTGCGATCCCTCCTCGTGTCGGGCGCGCTGAAGCCAGGCGAGGTGTACTCCGCTACGGCCATCGCCGCGGAGCTCGAGGTGTCGCACGGCCCCGTGCGCGAGGCCATGCTGTCGCTCGTCAACGACGGCATGATGGAGGTTGTGCGAAATCGAGGGTTTCGCGTCGTCACGATTAGCCGTCGCGATCGCGAGAACATCGCCGAGATTCGCACGCTGCTCGAGGTTCCCTCGATGATGAAACTCGCAGGCTCTCCGCGCGTGAGGGAGCGAGCCGACGACTTCGCGGCGATCGTCGACAAGTTCTTCTCCGCCGCGAAAGCCGAAGACATCCTGGCATTCTTCGACGCTGACCGGGAGTTCCACCTCGGCTTGCTCGCGCTGCTCGACAACCCCCGTCTCACCGAGTACATCGGCACCCTGCGCGACCAGACCAGGCAATACGGCATCTACGAACTCGCGGTGCGCGGCGAGCTCGCAGCCTCAGCGCAGGATCACCGCAACATCCTCGACGCGCTCCTTGCCGGCGATGTCGACGCCGTCGAGCGCCTCATGATCGGCCACCTCCAATACCTCAGGTGGAGCCGGTGGACCTTCCCGGACCTTGAGGCCGCGGTGGAGCCACGCGGCGAGTAACGCACGGTGGCCGGCCCGCAAGGGGCCGGCCACTTCGCTGGCTAGGATCCTGCTCTGATCCCGCTAGTTGAAATCGGCGAGGAGCGTGAGCGCGCGCTCATCGACGGTGATGCCGAGGCCCGGGCCGGTGAGCGCGGTGCCGCGCCCATCGACCGATCGCGGCTCGTACCCCGCGACGTGCTCGTTCGTCCAGTCGTTCATGAACGAGACGTTGAACAGTTTCGTCGGGTCGGTCGTCGCCGCGAGGTGGTTCACGGCAGCCGAAGTGATGTCGCCGCCCCACGTATCCTCCATCGACACCTTGAGCCCCAGGCTCTCTGCCGCGTCGCGCAGCTGCAGCGCGCGGCTGAAGCCACCAACGCGCGAGTACTTCAGGTTGATCGCTGAGATGCCCGCCTCGCACTTCGCGCGGTAGAGGTCGTCGAGGGTAATGATGCACTCGTCGAGGATGAGCTGCTGGCTCGTCTGCTTCGCGACGAGGATGTTGTTGTCGATACCGCGGCAGGGCTCCTCGATGTACACGGGGATGTCGCCGATGAGCTTCACGGCCTTGATCGCGTCGTGCACGTCCCAGCCGCCGTTCGAGTCGGCGATCACGACGACGTCGTCAGGCACGGCCGCGACGACCGCGCGCGTGCGCGCCGCGTCGAGTTCGGGCTCGTTGCCGACCTTCAGCTGGAACCGTTTGATGCCCTCAGCCATGCGCGCCTCAACGAACGCGACCATCTGCTCGGGCGACTTGAGCGGCACCGCTTCGTAGAGCGGAAACTCGGGGTTCTGGATGCCGCCGGTGAGCGCCGAAACCGGCATGCCAGCCGCCTTCCCAAGCAGGTCCCAGAGCGCGATGTCGACGGGGCTCTTCGCCGCGCGCTGCTCGAGCAGTGCACCGTCCATCGCGGTGAGCGCGCCGCGGATGTCAAGTGCGTCGCGCCCGATCAGAGCGGGCGCGAGCTCGGCGATGCCGGCCCGCACGCCCGTCGCGAAGGCCGGGAGGTAGGTACTGCCGAGCGTGCAGACCTCGCCCCAGCCCGTGAGGCCGGCATCCGTGTCGACCGCCACGACTGTCGATGCCTGCGCGGCCGCCGCGCGGCCGCCCGACATCACGTAGGTGCCGTGCTTGTAGGTGAGGTCGTAGCCGAACATTCTGATGCCGGTGATCTGCATGTGTGTGTGCTCCTTTTCGTGGGGCTCGCGGGTGAGGGAGTTGGCGGGGTGTCGCGGGTTTGGCGGAGCCCGCGGGGTTAGCGGAGCTCGGTGCCGACGGTCTCGGGCGTGAGCCTCGCGGCAATGAGCGAGATCACAGCGAGCACGGCGAGGTAGACCATGACGAGCACGAGGTTGCCCGTGAGCGCCATGAGCCCGACGGCGATGAACGGCGCGAGGCCGCCTGCGAGCACCGTCGCGATGTTCGCGCTGATCGCGGTACCCGAGTAGCGGAAGCGGGTCGGGAAGAGCTCGGCGAACCACGCGGGCTCAACCGACAGCATGGGCGACATACCGAGGCCGTACGCGACGCCGAAGGCAAGCCACACCCAGAACGCGTTTGTCGTGTCGAGCAGCAGGAAGAAGGGCCAGAAGAACAGGATGAGGAACACGGCGCCGATCATGTAGACCTTGCGGCGGCCGATCTTGTCGGAGAGCCTGCCGAAGATCGGGATCATGAAGATCGCGACGACCGACGCGACCGAGACGCCGAAGGTCGTGGTGCTCGTGGGCACCCCAACGCCCTCGGCGTAGGTCACCGCGAAGGCGAGGATGATGTACGCGCCAGCGTTCTCGAACATGCGGATGCCGATGATGCCGAGGATGTGGCGCCACTCCGAACGGATCGACTGCATGAGGGTCGGGTTCTCGGTCGGGATCTCGATTGCGGCGGTGAAGGTCTCCGGCTCCTCGAGCTTGCGGCGGATGAGCCAGCAGATGAGCACGCCGACGGCGCTCAGCAAGAACGGGATGCGCCAGCCCCACGAGTGGAACGCGTCTTCCGGCATCGCGAGCGAGAGCAGCGCGAACAGGCCCGACGCGATGAGCGTTCCGATGTACTCGCCCGAGTTGATAAGCGATGACAGGAAGCCGCGGCGCTCCTTCGGGGCGGTCTCTACGACGAGCACCGCCGAGCCCGACCACTCACCGCCGATGCCCATGCCCTGCACGAGGCGCAGCACGACGAGCATGAGCGGCGCGAACAGCCCGATCTGCCCGTACGTCGGCAGCATGCCGATGAGCACCGTGCCGACGCCCATGAGCATGATCGTGATCATCAGCGTGCGAGTGCGGCCGATCTTGTCACCGAGCCGCCCGAAGACAAAGCCGCCAATCGGCCGGGCAACGAAGCCGACCGCGAAGGTCGCGAACGAGGCGAGCACGCCGATGACCGGGTCAACGTCGGGGAAGAAGATCTTCGGGAAGATGATCGCCGCGGCGAGGCCGTACAGCGCGAAGTCATACCATTCGAGGGCCTGGCCGCTCACGCTCGCGGCGAGCGCCCGCCGGTACGCGGGCTCGTGCTGCGTCGATTGCTGTGCTTCTCGTGTCAACACTGACACCTTTCTCGTTGGGGAGGACGAGCCCTTCGCACTACCCCGAAACGTGACTGGCTGCGGGTTTGCGGGCGCACTGCGGCGGGCGATGGCGATCCGGGGGCGTGGCCGGCCCCGTTTCGCTATGTAACATATTACCGATAACTAACTACGTCAAGTCAATCTCTCCTGCCTGCATTCCCCTCCCGACACGCGCCAGCGCACCCCCGAAGTCGCTAGAGTTGCCCTACCCGCACAGAAACGATGGAGGGCGTTCTTGGCGATCAACCCTAGGCACCTGCGCTCGACAAGCCTGCGCGAGCAGGCGCTCGCCGAGATCCGAGCGCAGCTCGTGCGCGGTGCGCTGAAGCCCGGCCAGGTCTACTCCGCAGCAGCCCTCGCCGTCGAGCTCGGCGTCTCGAACGGGCCGGTGCGCGAGGCGATGCTCGAGCTCGTCAGCCAGGGGCTCATGGAGCCCGTGCGTAACCGCGGGTACCGCGTCGTGTCGCTGGGCGAGCGAGACCGGCAGAACATCGCCGAACTTCGACTGCTCATCGAGATCCCATCGATGGCCCGGCTCGCGGGTTCACCCGCCCTGCACGCGCGGAGCGACGAGTTCAAGGGCCTGGTTGCCGACCTCCTTGCCGAGGCCCGCGCGAACGACATGAACGCATACCTCGAGGTCGACCGCGCGTTCCACCTCGGCCTGCTCTCGCTGCTCGAGAAC
Organism: Leucobacter aridicollis; assembly: GCF_013409595.1. Classification (NCBI taxonomy): domain Bacteria; kingdom Bacillati; phylum Actinomycetota; class Actinomycetes; order Micrococcales; family Microbacteriaceae; genus Leucobacter; species Leucobacter aridicollis. Next base: position 3,223,504 of record NZ_JACCBD010000001.1, read on the forward strand.
GACAGACTCACCGACCTCATCGGCTCACTCCGCGACCAGACCCGGCAGTTCGGCATCCACACGCTCGCCGAACGCGACGAGCTCATGAGCTCGGCACACGAGCACGCCGAAATCCTCGACGCACTGCTCGCGGGTGACGCCGCCGAGGTCGACCGCCTCATGCGGGTGCACCTGCGCCACCTCCACCACGCCGGGTGGAGCTCTCCCGATCTCGCGGCAACGGTGCCTGGGCCCGGCGAATCTGCTGGCGATTCGGCAGATTGACCGCCTCCGCGGCAGCGCAATGGTCAGCACGCACACCGTAGCGTGCCAAACCAAAGATAGCGTGGGCCGAGGCCCAGCGTCGGGCCCGAACGGAGCACGACATGACAACCGCGGCACCCCAGTCAAGCATTCTCGCCCGAACCGCAGCGCAGGGCGCAACAGGTGCCGGTGAGTTTGGGCTCCCGGGCCCCACACCGGGGGAGGTCACGTCGCCGGCGTTCCCCGGGCTCGGCGAGCGCGCCGAGGCCTTTGTCGCCTGGGGCAGCGCCGCCGGATCCTTCGCCGCCCGGGCCTCCCGCAGCAGCGGCAGCCCCATCGCTCTCGACCTCACCGACGTCGGGCTGACACGAGACACACTCGGTCCCTTGCTCGCAGGGCTCCTACGCGGGGCGGGGTCACCCGACCTCAGGGCTGTCATCGCTATTTCGCTTCCGCCCGAGCTCTGCGGGGAGACGTTCGAAGGAGCGCTCAGCACCGAGCGGGCGTGCTGGCGTGCCCGGGAACTCGCGATCGGGCTCACCAACGCTCGCGGCGGCCAGCTCACACCCGAGCTCTTCGCCTGCCGCGCCCGCGAAGCGGCGTCCGGGGCAGGCCTTGGCATTCGCGTCACCGAGGCGGGAAGCCTCGCACGTGCAGGCTTTGGCGGCATCACCGCGATCGGACGGGGGTCAGCGCAACCTCCCGTGCTCGTCGAGCTCTGGTACGCGGGGCCAGACGGACCGGGCGATGCGCCGCCCCCGAACGCCGTGGCGCTCGCCGGGAAGGGCGTCACATTCGACTCCGGTGGCCTCTCACTCAAACCACCCACGGCGATGTATTCGATGCACACCGATTGCGCGGGCGCTGCGGTGGTGCTTGCCGCGCTCACTGAGCTTCGCGAACTCGGCGCTGAGGTGCCCGTCTACGCGGCGCTCCCACTCGTCGAGAACCTTCCCGGCCCAAACGCTGTGCGGCCGGGGGACGTCGTCACCACCCGGTCTGGCGTTGGACTCGAGATCGTCGACACGGACTTCGAGGGCCGGGTCGTCCTCGCCGACGCGATCGCGGTGCTTGCCGAGGCCGCGCCCCGCGCGATCGTCAGCCTCGCGACCCTTACCTACCAAATCTCCGTCGCACTCGGGCCCGAGATCGCGGGCCTCTTCGCGCGCGACGCGCAGCTTGGGGAACGGCTCGAGCGGGCCGCAGACGGCGCAGGCGAAGCGCTCTGGCAGATGCCGTGGGCGACACGTTACGCGCCGCAGCTGCGCTCGAGCGCCCCCGGCGCCGAGTTGCGAAACCATCCGCTGAGCGATACCGGGCGTGCAATCACGGCGGCTCTGTTTCTCGGCGAGTTCGCTCCCCGCGAGATCCCCTTCGCGCACATCGACTTCGCTGGCCCGGCCGTCCGGTCGACACCGGATGGGCCCGCCGCAACGGGGTACGGGGTGCGGACGCTGCTCGAGCTCCTGCTGAGCTGGCGTTAGCGTCGGCACCCCGTCTGCCGTTACTGGGAGGCCAGGGTGCCGCCGAGCACGACGTGCTCGCGGGAGCCCGGCTCCCACAGCGCGGCCGGCTCCGCAAGCGGGTCGCCTGTGAGCACAACGGCGTCACCGAACGCCCCGGGGGCGAGGCTTCCCGCGCGCGGTTCGCGCAGGATCGAAGCGTTGCCTGCGGTCATCGACGCAAGCGCTGCTGCGGGACCGAGCGCCGCGACCTGGAGCTCGACGCCGCACAACTGCTCGTCCTCCATATCGCCCATGAGGTCGGTGCCGAACCCAACGGTGATTCCTGCCTCGGACGCGAGTGCCGCCGCGTCTCGCCCGCGCGAGAGCACCTCGGCGTTCTTCGCGAGCGAGACCTCGTTGAGCCCAAGCGCGGGGCCCCGCCGTGCCATCGCATCGTACGTCGCGAGCGTCGGCACGAGTGCGGTGCCGCGCCTCGCCATCTCGGCGACGGTCTCGGCGTCGATGAGGTTCCCGTGCTCGATGCAGTCAACGCCATTCTCGATAGAGTGCAGCACTGACTCCGCTGAGTACGAGTGAGCCGTCACGTAGCTTCCTCGCCTGTGGGCCTCGTCGGCAACCGCGCGAAGCTCTTCGCCCGAGTACTGGGGCACGCGCACCGGGTCAGTGAGCGAGAACACACCGCCTGAGGTCATGACCTTGATCGCGTGAGCCCCCGTGCGCAGCCGCTCGCGAACGGCGACTCGCAGGTTGGTGACGCCGTCAACGACCTCGCACATGTGACCGTGGCCGAAGCACACGTCGACGTGCTGCGAGCGCGGGTCACCGTGACCGCCGGTCTGGCTCAGCGCCGGCCCCGTAAACAGGTAGCGTGGCGAAGGGAGCAGCCCGGCCTCCACTGCGCGCTGCAGTCCGATGTCGCCGCCGGCCACATCGCGAACCGTCGTGAATCCACGCGCAAGCGCTCCGCCCAGCCGGTTTCGTGCGTTGAGCGCCGCGTAGCTCAACGGGCCGCGCTCGTTCTCAAGCCCGTCCATGCTCAGCGCATAGGCGTGAAAGTGGGCATCGATAAGGCCCGGGATAACCCACCGCCCAGCCCCGTCGATGACCTGCGCTTCCGGTGTCGCGCGGTCAGCCACGACGCCGTTTGTCATGATGAGGTCTTGCGCCTCAAACCCCCGCTCTACGCCCTGCCAGACGCGGGCACCCGTGATCACCAATGATCCCTGCTGCAACATCTCTCCTACCTTTCTGTGATGATCCTCATCCGCCCGCGGCCGCGGGTGAATGCACTGAGGGCCCGCCACGAGTCGTAGCGGGCCCTCAGACACTGCGTTAGCTCAGCGCTGCGCGGCGCTCGGCAGTCGCCGATACGTCGACGGTAAGCTCGTCGGTGAGCACGAGCATGTAGTCGCGCGCGGCCGCCTCAGCCGAGACGAAACCGTTGCGCAGGTCGCGCTCGATCGCCGCGAAGTCGCGCTCGAGCGGATCACCGTATCCACCACCGCCGCCGGTCGCGTTCACGAGCACCTCGCCGGCCTCGAGGAGGTTGTAGCTGCCGCCCTTCCACTCCTCGCGCTCGGTGCCCGGGTTCAAGATCACGGCGTTCGGCGTTCCCTCGTTGCCACCCGCAACGCTCCACGGGTTCGTCTGGGTCTTGTAGACGAGCATGATGCCCGTGCCCGGCGCTGTGTAGCGGTACGAGCGCGAGATACCGACGCCACCTCGGTGCTTGCCAGCGCCGCCGCTGTCCTGGCGATACCCGTAGTGCTCGAGGAAGAGCGGGGTCCGCATCTCGAAGACCTCGACCGGCGTATTCCGGCAGCCGGGCTCCGAGAGATGCATGATCCCGTCCTCGCCGTCGTGCGTCGCGGTGCCACCGAAGCCGACCGCCTCATTGCTGCCGTCCTGCCACAGCTCACCGGTTCGCGGGTTCGTACCGAGCCCGATGAACGCGCACACGTCACCGCCCGACGACGCAGGGATTCGGTCTGGCATACCCTGCGCAAGCGCCTTCAGGATGACCTCACCCGCAAGGATGCCCGTCCACAGCGTAAAGGTCGGCATCGGCGGCACGGCGTGCACCACAGAGCCTTCCTCGGTGACGACGCGCATCGGGGCGAAGTTACCCGCGACAACGGGCGAGTCCGGCGTCGTGATCGACTTGAAGATGAGACATGAGGCTGCCTCGGTGAGCCCGAGGGGCACATTCACCGGCCCCTTCACGTTCTTCGCGCTGCCGGTCCAGTCGATGACCATCTCTTCGTCGGTGATCGTCACGGTGCACTGCAGCTTCACGAGCTGGCCGACATCCACGCCATCTTCGTCGACGTAGTCAACCGCGGTCCAGGTGCCCTTCGGCAGCTTCTCGAGCGCGAGACGCGAGAGCTTCTCGCCGTGCTCGTTGATCGCGCGCATCGCCTCCGTGAGGGTGTTAGCGCCGTACTTTTCAGCGAGCTCCTGGGTGCGCTTGACACCGGTGAAGCACGCCGAAACCTGCGACTGAATGTCGCCGACGGTGTGCCGCGGGCGGCGGCTGTTGAACTTGATGATGTTGAAGACATCCTCGTTGCGCACCCCGCGGCGGTACAGCTTCGAGGCCGGGAGCATGAGCCCCTCCTGCGCGAGGTCGGTCGAGTCCATCACATAGCCAGGGTCCTTCTGGTTCAGGTCGGTGACGTGGACGCGGCAGGTCGCGAAGCCGATCAGCTCGTCTTCGAAGTGAATCGGCGCGAACACCAGGGGGTCGAGCGCGTGGGCGCTCGACCAGTACGGGTAGTTGATGATGAAGACGTCACCCGGCTCCATCGCATCCTTGCCGAGGAAGTTGATCGCGTGCTTCACTCCCGCGTCGTTACCCCGGGTAAAGACCGCGACGCCGGGGGTATCGGCGACAACGTCGCCGTTGGCGTCGTGGAGCCCAATGCCGTAGTCGTGCACCTCGTACACCACGGTGTTGTAGGCCGTGCGGCAGAGGTTGCGTGCGATCTCTTCAGCCGCGGCGAGCAGGCCGTGCCGAATGATCTCAGTCGTGATTGCGTCTACCATGTCAGGCGCCCTTCTCCGAGTGCTGGATACGAATGTTGAGCTCGCCGTACTCCCCGACCACGAGGCGGTCGCCCGCGTGCAGCACGGTGGTTGCGGTGTGCTCTGTGATGACTGCCGGGCCGTCGACGACGTCGCCGGAAAGCAGCGCCTCTCGCGCAACGAGTGCGTACTCTGCGGCCTCGTCGCCCGGGAGCACGACGGAGCGGATGCCGCCCGGGTAGCTCTCACCCGAGGCGCGCGCCGGGAGCTTCGGGAGCGCCGGCTTGTCGACCACGCCGACCGCGACGAGACGGAGTGTTGTGACCTCAATCGGGTCGTCCATGACGTGCCCGTACTGGCGTTCGTGAAGCTCGTTAAACTGCGCCGCGATCTCGGCGCGGGGGTCGCCGATCCTGTCAGGCAACTCGACGGAGACGGCGTGCTCTTGGCCGAGGTATCGCACGTTTACGGAGCGGTGGAACACCCGTGCGTCGGGAGCAAAGCCCTCGTCCGCGAGCATGCCTGCCGCCTCTTCTTCCATGTCAGCGAAGAGCGCTTCGGCGCGAGCGGGGTCGAGCGAGTCGAGCGGCTCGACGCAGGTGCGCGACAGGTTGTGCTGCACATCTGCCATGAGCATGCCGAGCGCGGAGAACGCGCCCTGTCCCGGCGGCACGATGACCTCGGGGATACCAAGCTCGCGGGCCACGTCGACCGCGACGAGCCCACCGCCACCACCGAATGAGAGCAGCGAGAAGTCTTTCGGGTCGTGGCCCAGCTCGATCGAGATCGCGCGCACAGCACCCATGATCTTCGTGTTCGAGATGCGGATCATGCCACGCGCAAGCTCGGTCACGCTGATGCCCATCGCCTCGGCGATCGGGGTGAGGGCCGCGAGCGACTTCTCACGGTCGAGCGTGAGCTCGCCGCCGAGTGGAGTGTCGGTTCCCAGGTAGCCGACAGCGAGCGCGGCATCAGTAAACGTTGGCTCGGTGCCGCCGCGGCCATAGGCCGCGGGCCCGGGCATCGCACCCGCGCTCTTCGGGCCGACCTGAAGCCCGCCAGCCTCATCGAGGTATCCGAGTGAGCCACCACCCGCGCCGATCGTGTGGATGTAGAGCGACGGTGTGTTGATGGGTAGGCTCTCGAACTCAGCGCCGTGGTACAGCACGGGCTCGCCGTCGAGCACGAGCGAGGCGTCAAGGCTGGTACCACCCATGTCGATCGTGATGAGGTTCGGCCTGTCGATGAGCTTTGAGAAGCCCGCCGCGCCGACGACTCCGCCCGCCGGGCCAGAAAGGATGAGGTTCACGGGCTGTTCGCGCGCCGTCGATGCCGTCATGGCACCGCCGCCGGAGCGCGACATCAGGAACTTGCCGTCGAAACCGCGATCAGCGAGCTCGCCCTCGAGCGTGCGGAGGTAGTTGTGCATGATCGGCTTGATGTAGGCGTCGAGCACCGCGGTGCTGGTGCGCTCGTACTCGCGGTACTCGCGCGACAGTTCGTGCGAGATTGTGACCTGCACGCCGGGCGCCTCTTCGGCGAGAATCTCGCGCATGCGCAGCTCGTGGGCCGGGTTCACGTAGGAGTGCAAGAAGGCAACCGCGACAGCCGCATAGCCGCGCCGCGCGATTTCGCGGGCGAGCTCGCGCGCCTCTGCCTCGTCGAGGGTGACCGCGACGCTGCCGTCAAACAGGCTTCTCTCGGTCACCTCGAAGGTATCGCAGCGCTCGAGCAGCGGTGCGGGCTTCCGGTAGCTGATGTCATACATGGGCACACGGTTGGTGCGACCGAGCAGATAGACGTCGCGGAAGCCGCGGGTCGCGATCGTCGCGATCCGCGCCCCGGTGCGCGTGAGCAGCGCGTTCAGTCCGAGCGTAGAACCGTGGTTGAACATCGCGACCTCGGAGAGGTTTGCCTCGGCCTTGTCGAACGCGGCGAGCACGCCCTCAGCCGGAGCGTGGGGCGTGGTCGGAACCTTCTCAAACCTGAGCTCGCCGGTTTCCGGGACGAGCTTGACGACGTCGGTAAAGGTTCCTCCAACGTCGATTGCAACGCGAACATTGTGCGTCATGCGGTGTACTCCTTTGTGAGTGTGAACGTTTCGGTACGGCTACGAGGCGCGCTCAACGCGGTGGTCGACGCGGAACAGGCGTCCGACCCCGATCTCAGCGCCTTCGAGCAGCTTCTGGAGCTCCGGGGCGGTGCGCGAGCGCTGCGGGTGGTCCAGCCACTCCTGATAGCCCTGCTCGTCGGGCCACTCCGCGCTCACGATGATCTCGCCCGACCCGTCTGCGGCGAGCGCAATGTCGGATGACAGCTGCCTCGTGAGGTCGAGAGATTCCTGCAGGATGAGCTCGCGGCGATAGAGCTCGAGAATGCGCTCTGCTTTCTCGGGCGTCGTGCGCAGCGTGAGTACGGAACGGAACATGTGCGGGGCTCCTCTTTGAGTGCGAAACGCGGGTGACTGCCCGCACGTGCGAGCGTACTTCCGCCGATTCGCCATCCCCTATGCACTTTGCACAGCGGCTGGAGCCATTCGTGTTGGAAGGGCTACCGTGGCAGCGATCGCAACAGGCTGGCGAGCAACATGTGCGTTGAAAGGACCGCGGCTGGGTCCCCGAGCGGCACGCCCAGGTCTTCAGCCCGCCTGATGCGCGTCTGAATCGTGTTGCGGTGCACGCCGAGAAGCTCGGCAGCACCCGACACCGAGCCGCGCGCGCCGAGATAGGTCACGACGGCCTCGACGATCTCGTGTGCGGCCGGATCGGCAATGAGGTCTGGGAAGAGTCTCCCTGCCAGCCGCCCGGCGAGCTCGGTGGGAACGAGGCGGTCGAGGAGCCGGGCCGGGATCTCGGAGAACTCGAGTACCTCGGCACCGATTGCTTCGGCCACTCCATTCACACCGCTCGGGCCGGCAATGCGCGCGGCGAGCCATGCCTCTCGCACGCCGTCAAGCAGCTCCCCGTGTCCCGCGCGCTCAGCTGAGGCACCGATGCTCGCGCCGAGCAGACGGACAGCTCCGAAGCCGCGCCGGATTTCCGCGACGCTATCGGGCCGGGCGCCCCGCTCCCCCGCGGGGACAAACGCGAGCCAACCGTCGGCGATAGCGATAAGCGGTACGTCGGGCAGCGCCTGCTGCCAAACCTGGTGCACCGCCGCCCCAGCGCTCTCTCGATCTGCGACGAGAATGCACACGCACCGGTAGCGGTCGGCCACAATGTGGTCTTCGCGCAGCACCAAGGCGAGCGCGGGCTCGTCGAGTTGCCCCGCAGCCGCTGACCCGATGAGTGACGCGATCGACATGACGGGTAGCGAGTCGAGGATCGCGGTGAGCCGCGACTCGTGCAGCAACGCCCGCAGCACCGGTGCAGCCGCTCGCAGTGTCTGCTCAGCGTAGTCGCGCGTGTGCCCGCCGGTGCCGATCAGCACGAGCTCGATGTCTGCGGTGCCATGAGAGACATCAACCGACAGCGTTTCAATCTCGCCGTCGTCGGCGCGTGTACCGTCGGAGGGCTGCGGTACCTCCTCACGGTCGACCGTGACCGCGCCCGAGACCCGCACCTGCACCTTGCTGCCACCGAACTCGCGGGAGATAAGTGATGCGAGCTCGCTCAGCGAAGCCGCCTGCGAGATGTGCTCCGAGAAGGCTTGAATGCGCGCGACAACGCCTGCCCGCGCGATCCCAAGCTGGATCGCGATGTCGAGGCCAAGCTGGGTAATGTCGCGCCGGCTCGTGAGCAGGGCGACATTGAGCCGCCTGGCGAGCTCGACCGTGGCGTCGGTGACGGCGTGATCGGGGGCGAGCACGGCGCACGCTCGCCGCTCCCATGCGTAGCGCAGCGCTGCCGACACCATCCACCCGCCCGTCGAGACGGCGTTGCTGAGGAGCACGACGGTATCGGGCCCCACCGCGGTGATCTCTTCGATGTCGCTGATGAGCGCAAGCTCCTGCACCCTGGTCGGCGCGTCCGGCTGAAAGCGCACGCTGATGTCGCTCGCGAGACGAGACTCGGTGAGGTCCTTCAACTCAACCGCGTAGCTGCCGCGCGACCCCCACCCCATCACTGCTGCACCCCCAGCGCCGCGAACGCGGTGGGGCCGGCGAGCTTCATACCCGCCGGCGAGTACCAGGCCGCGTCGGCCGTCATCACCAAAATGTCGATCGTGTTTCCCGCCCACAGATCTTCAAGGGTCGCCGGCGTGCCGTCACGGGCGTCGAGGATCGTGATGATGTCAGGGACGGCAGCGCGGACGACGCCGTCGACCATGAGCAAGAGCACCTCGTCTTGGATCTCGAGCTGCACGATTCTGCCGTTCGGTTCACCCACGAGCGTGACGCTCGACGGGCGCGCGGTCTGGCCGGGTTGCGTCGCGCTCGCCGTCCAGGCAACACCGCTCACGCGGGCGCGCACACGCAGCTTCATGCCGTCCATCCGGCCGAGCGCATCGTACTTCTCCCTGATCGAAGTGTCGGCGTTCAAGATTCCCCCGATCCGCAACAGTCTGGTCGTGCTCCCCTGGACCCCGGCCGCGGCGAGCGTCGCACCCGTCATGGGGTAGCTCGCCGTTGCCGCCCAGCCCCCATAGACCCCAGCGAGTGCGCGAAGCACCCTGTCGACGCGCACGGGTTCCTCCACCTGCACGACGGCGGCCTCACCCGTGGCGCCCGCGGCCGCGACGGGCCCGGCGGGGAGCCCCGCAACGGTGAAGACCGTTTGGCTCACGAGCGGGAACACGCGCCCCATCGGGTCGGCGTCGACGAGGGGTAGGCCTGCCTGCAGCGCGACGAGCGGCGGCACCATCGCGTTCACACCCGCGGCTGCGAGAGGCATGACGCCGACAACGGGGCGGCCGAGCTCGCGTTCGATGAGCTGCAGGCAGCGCACGAACTCATCGCCGACGGGGCGCAGCTCGGCCGGCGGAAGCCCGTTGCTCACGAACCCGACCGCAACAACAAGCCCCTCTGGGTCGAGTTCGGCCGGTTCACAAAGCATCGGCCGCGCGTCGGTCTCGGTGAACAGCGCGAGCAGCCTATCGGCCTGCTCGCGCGCCCAGTCGGGATCGATCATGCAGGCCGCGAACACCGACCCCGTATAGAGATCCTGAATCTCGCGCTCGTCCAGAGTCTTCATCGGGCGACCCCCGCGAGCGCCAGGCTCGGGGTCGGGCCGCCGACGCCACGCACGCGCACCGTGACGACGTTCGCATCCTGGTAGGAGGTGCCCACAACTCGAGAGTCGAGAATCCGAACCTGCGACGGGCGCGCACCGTACGAGACAAGCCGCGCACGCACTTTCGCCTCGGCGTTCGCGAGTGCCTGGTCCTTCTCCGCCGGGCTGTTGATGAGCACGGGCGATTCGAACCACTCGACGAGCTGCGAGCAGGCCGCGCCGAGCGCCCCGAGGTTGGGCGCAGACAGTTCGGCGCCGCCCGCACCGCCGATCTCAACGGCGCCGCCCGCGCCGACACACACCTCAAGCGGCTCGCCCATCCAATCGCCGATCGCGCTGTCAGCGAGCGGAGCCAGGTGCACGGTTCTGGTCGCGAGGAGTTCGCCGCTGTCGTCGCGGGAGCGGGCGACGACCGTCGGGGCACCGCTCACGACCTCACCGAACCGGTTGTCGCCGTCGCGACGGATCACCATACGGCCATCGTCGAGCCCCGCGAGCGCGGCGACGCCAACGAACTCGGCCGCGGCGCCGGCGTAGAGCGAGTGCACGGGTTTGAGTGAGAGCCCGGCGAGTGGCGTGGCCCCGCCGTCGTTCGTCATCACGAACAAGCGTGCGCCGGGCACCCGCTGGCTCACGACCGTCGCGAGCGCCGTCGCGATCGCGCCCGCGTGGGCGAGGTAGGAGGCATTCAGCACCCCGGTGCGCTCCCTGATTGAGAATGAGGTGTTGTGGAAGGAGTGGGAGTAGACGACGCTCGCGGGGTCGGCGTGCTCAAGCAGGATCCGGCCCGCCTCAAGTTCGTGTGCAGGGTTCACGGCTGCGCCGACGCTCGTGACGACGTAGCGCCCACCCGCGGGGAGCCGTTCGAGCTCGCGTCGGAGCCCGCGCTCGTCAAAAGCAACAAGCGCGTCGCCGGAGTTCGCGTGGCCGCCGGAAACGTGCACGACGTTCGCGAGACGTTTTGCGACGCTCTCCCCGCTGAACAGGTGGGCGTCATCCATCGGTGGCCTCGGCGCGATGCGCACGGCGGTGACATCGCGGTCCCCCTCTTCAGCGAAGAGCCCGCTCACGTCGAAGGTAATGGACACGGCGAGCCTGTCGGCCGCGCCCGCGCTCAGGCCGGCAAGGACGGCGTCGAGGGCCGTGTCGAACGCGGCACCGGGCGCCGTCTTTTCACAGCACTCCTCTCGGATGCCTGCGTCGGTGACGCTCACGCCGACGACGCGCTCGTTCGTAATGCGCACGCCAATCCGCATGACCCTCCTCTGCTTGGTAGAACACTACAACCCGCCAAGCGGGTCTGGGTGGGCGGGACGCACGGGCCCCGCCCACGGAACTAGCGTTTACGCAAGCGCTGGATGAGCAGGCTGTCGGCCGCGACAGCGATAAGAATCAGGGCTCCCGTCACCACCTGCTGATAGGTCGTGTCCCAGCCCATGAGGTTGAAGCCGTTCGCGATGACCGTGAGGATGAGGACGCCGACGGCGGTGCGCCACACGGCGCCCGCGCCGCCCATGATGCTCGTGCCGCCAATGACGACCGCGGCGATCGCTGTCAGTTCGAGGCCGGTTGCCATCGCGGGCTGCGCAGAGCCGGCGCGGGAGGCGAGCACCATACCCGCTGCTGCGCTGCACAGGCCACTGATCGCGAACACGGAGATGTGGATCAGCTCGGTGCGCACGCCGCTCAGCCGCGCCGCCTCGGGGTTCCCACCAACGGCGTAGATGCGCCGGCCGTAGGTGGTGCCCCAGAGTACGAGGCCGAACACCACGAGGCCGACGAGTAGCAGCACCGTCGCAGCGGAAATGCCGCCAAACAGCGACTTCGTCCACACCCGGAAGCCCTCGAGCTGCTCGCTGAGTGGCGCGACGATCGCTCCCGCAGTGAGCACGACCGCGAGACCGCGGTAGATGATGCTCATCGCCAGCGAGCCAATGAACGAGTGCACGCGAGTGGCAACGATCAGCGTGCCCGTCACCGCGCCGAGCGCTGCGCCGACGGCGAGCGCGAGCACAAAACCGACACCGACTCCGAACGTCTGGGTGAGGTACACCCCGATGATTGCGGAGAGCGCGAGGTTTGCGCTCGCGGAGAGGTCGAAGACACCGCTGATGATGCAGAGCGTCGCGCCGATCGCGATGAGCCCGATCACAACGGCCTGGTCGAACAGGTTCACAAGGTTCTGCTGCGTGAGGAAGGTGTCGGTTGATACTGACAGGAAGATGACGAGGACGAGCAGCCCGATAAGCACGCCATAGTCCTTGAAATCAATGCGGAAGCGCCGCCTCGGCGCTGCGGAATCAACCGCGATGGTCTCTGTCTTCATGATGCGTGAGTCTCCTAGTGGAATGCGGTCGCCATGACCACGTCGGGCGAAACAGACCGGTCGTACTCGGCGACGATGCGCCCCTGCCGCATCACCGCCAGCCGGTGGGAAATCGAGAGCACCTCTTCGAGCTCGGAACTCGCGACGACAACGGCGGTTCCGCGCTCGGCGAGTTCGAGGATGAGGTTGTGGATGTTGGCTTTCGCCGCGATGTCGACGCCGCGCGTCGGCTCGTCGATGAGGAACACCTCCGGCGGGTCGATGAGCCACTTCGCGAACAGCGCCTTCTGCTGGTTGCCACCCGAGAGAGCGCCGACGGGAACGTGGCGCACCTTGCCGCGAATGTCGACCCGCTCGACGGCGTCGTCGACGACGCGGTGCTCGGCCCCGAGCTGTACGAAGCCACCGATCTGGCGCCGCCGCAGGGAAGGGAGCGCGACGTTCTCGGCGGCCGAACGGCCAAGCACGAGGCCCTGGTCCTTGCGCGACTCGGGGACGAGCGCGAGGCCTCCCCGAATCGCGTGGCGCACCGAGTTTCGTCGCACGCGGCGCCCGTGTACCCAGACCTCGCCAGACGTCACTCGATCGCTGCCGAAGACTGCGTTGAGGGTCTCTGAACGCCCGCTTCCCATGAGCCCGACGAGGCCGAGTACCTCGCCCCGTCGGACCTCGAAGGAAATTTCGGAGATCGAGGCGTTGCTCAGTCCCGTGGCGGTGATCACGACCGGCGCATTTTCGGCAACGGGGCGCGGTGATCGGGCGAGCGCCTCGACCTGACGCCCAACCATGAGATGAACAAGCCCGTCCGAGTCGTAGCCAGCAGCGTCGTCGGTAATGATCTGGTTGCCGTCACGCAGCACCGTGATGCGGTCGGCGAGTCCGAGGATCTCCTCAAGGAAGTGCGACACGATAATGATGGTCGTGCCGTTCGCGGCGAGCCTGCGGATCACCGCGAGGAGGTTCTCGGTGTCCGCTTCGCCAAGCGCCGCCGTTGGCTCGTCGAAGCAAATCACCTTCGAGCCACGGGCGAGCGCTTTCAAGATCTCGACCTGCTGCGCCTGCCCGAGCGCGAGGCTCGAGACGGGGGCGTCGAGGTCAAGGTCGAACCCGCTCTCGGCGATGAGTCGTTCAAGCCTGGCGCGATCCTGCGCTGGCCTCACGATCCCCGCTGCGTTCGCCCACCTCCCCAGGTAGACGTTCTCAAGAACCGACCGGGCCGGCACGAGCGCGAGCTCTTGCGCGATCAGCGAGATCCCGTGGTCGATCGCGGCGCGCGGACTGCCGAGTTTCGCGGGGCGTTCGTCGAAGAGAACCGTTCCCGCGTCGGCCGAGATCGCCCCGCCGAGAATCTTCAGCAGCGTTGACTTTCCAGCGCCGTTCTCGCCGAGGAGCCCGTGGATCTCCCCGGGCTCGACGTTCAGCGTGATCCCACGCAGCACGGAGGTGCCGCCGTAGCTTTTCCCAACGTCCTCGAGCGTGATGCGCGGCGCGGAGTCGCCCGTCGCCGTGTGTCGCGAATCGGCGTTGTTCATCACCGACCACCTCCCTGTGTGTATGCGTGTGCGCGCCCCCGCGCGAAGAATCACCGATGCGGGTGAGCGTGTACCGCCCACCCGCATGAGCGCCTGTTACTCGTCGTAGCCGGAAACGAAATCGGCGTCGTTGAGCGCCTGCTCCGTACCGATACCCTCATTCGGCGCGAGCGAGGCCTCGTCGATCGCGGTCTCGACAGTCTCGCCCTTCGCGTGCTTGATCCCGAGGTCAGCCGCAACGCGGCCGTTCTCGACGACATCGAGCGCCCAAATGCCAAACCACTCACCGCTGCGGACCTTCTGCACGGCAGACTCGGGGCTCCCGTTACCAATGAACTTGACCTTTGAGTCAGCGCCAGCGACAAGCGCAGCGCCGGCGACCGCCTGCGTCGACCCGATCACGACATTGACATCGGGGTTCGCCTGCGTGATGTCCTGGAACGCCGCGCGCCCCTCATCCTGCGAGTAGCCACCGGTCACGGTCGGGAGGGCGGTGATGTCCGGGGTCTTCTTCAGGCCGGCGAGCACCGCCTGCGTGCGCGCGTTGTCGAGGGGGAGCGCGGGGTTGCCCTCCATGTAGGCGACCTTGCACATGTCACCGACCTCGGCGCACGCTTCGGTCGCCATCTGCGCGAGGGCTTCGCCGTTGCCGACCGGCGGGTCGACGATGCTGATCGCGCCCTCGACCTGGGGCTCGGTCGTGTCGAGTTGCGGGCCAACGGGGGTGAACTCGATCACAACGGTGATGCCCGCGTCGACGGCCTTCTGCAGCGGCTCCTGCACCGCAAGGTTGTCGTTCGCCTGGATGATGATGACGTCGTAGCGCTTCGAAGTCACGGAGTCATTGATCTGCTGCGCCTGCAGCTGACCGTCAAACTGGCCGTCGACGAAGGTCGCCTCGGCGCCCGCCTCCTTGGCGGTTTCCTCGACGCCCTTGTAGACGGCCTGCGCAAACGAGTTCGCGGCAGAGAAGCCGAAGAAGCCGACCTTCACGGCCTCTGAGTCGCTCGGTGCGGCGTCACCGCCGCCCGCAGCTGGCGAGCAGCCGACGAGGGCGAGTGAACCGAGAAGCCCGGCGGCGATGCCGAGCAGCATGTTCTTTTTCATGTGGGTGTCCTTTCGAAAGTGATTCAGGGTGAAGCGGTGTGGCGCGCTAGGCACTGGGGTTGCTTGGCACAGCGCCGTAGTACTCGGCTGCGTGCGCCTCCGAGATAAAGCCGTTCTCGATGTCGTAGCGCACCGCGGCCGGATCTCGCTCAGCGGGGTCGCCGAAGCCGCCACCGCCGCTCACGCTCAGGCGAATGACGTCGCCGCGGCTCACCGGGCGAGCGTTCGCCTTCAGCGCGTGTACCTCGCGGTCTGTGCCTGGGTTGATCGTGACCTCGGGTCCGGCGGCATCGCCGCCACCGAACAGCCCCCACGGAGGGGTCTGCGACCGCTCGAACCAGAGCCCGACAACGCAGTCCGTCAGAAATTCGTAGGTGCGGGTGACTCCGTTGCCGCCGCGCCATTTGCCCGGGGCGCCCGAATCCTGCCGGATCCGGTACTCGTTGATGCGGAACGGGTATTTCGTCTCGACCATCTCGATCGGGAGGTCTTGCAGCGAACCGTTCACGCTGTTGATGAGCGCTGACTCGCCGTCCGACCCCTGCCATGCGCCCCAACCGCCGAGCGTTGCCTCCATCGTCACCCAGTTGCGCGAGGTGCGCGGGTCGAAGCCCGCGGTCGTGATGATCATCGAGTCACCGTGGGAGGCCGCGACGACGCGGCCCGGGATCGCCGGGGCAAGCGCCTTCGCGACGAGGTCGATGAGCAGGCCGAGGTGCGAGAAGTACCACTGGCACGCCGCGGGCGCGACAGCGCCGAGCACCGACCCCTCACGTACCTGGGTCGTCATCGCGCGGAACGAGCCGCCGTTCGAGTTGCTGTCTGGGCTCACGAGCAACTTGTAGCCGACGCGCAGCGCCGAGACCGCCTGGGCGACGCCGCAGTTCACGGGGCCGCGCGTCTGGTCGGCGGACTCCGTCACATCGAAGTCAATTGTGCCGCCCTCGACAGTCACGCGAAGCTTGATCGGGATGGTGCGGTCGAGCTCGATTCCGTCGTTGTCGAGCACGCCCTCCGCCTCGTACACCCCGTCAGGGATTGCCTGCACGACCTCGCGCTCAAGCTCCTCCGTCTGCCGAAAGATCTCGTCGCGCGCCTGCTCAACGGTCTCCAGCCCGTAGCGTCCGACGAGCTCCTGCATGCGAATTGACCCCATGCGCAGGGCCGCGATCATCGCGTTCATGTCGCCGATGGTCTGGTATGGGAAGCGCACATTGGTTTTGATGAGGTCGACGACGTGGGTGTCGACGCCCCTCTCTTGCAGCCTGACGGGTCCCATTCGGAAGCCCTCTTGGAAGATGTCGACCGAGTCCATCGAGCCGCCAACGTCTTTGGACCCCATGTCCATCCAGTGGGCACGAGTCGCGGCGAAACCGACGAGGCCCGCGTCAACGAAGACTGGAGCGAAGATCGTGACGTCGTTCAGGTGGGTGCCGCCGAGGTAGGAGTCGTTCAAAATCCAGACGTCGCCCTCCTTCCAGACTTCCCTGCCGTACAGCTGTTCGACCGCAATCGAGCAGGTCTCGAGGTTTCCGAGGAAGAGCGGTAGGCCGGCCGACTGGCCGAGCACCTGGTGTTCAGTGTCGAGGAGCGCAACGACGCAGTCGCCGCCCTCGTAGAGAATCGGCGAATAGGCCGAGCGGATGAGCGTTGCGTTCATGTCGTTCGCTGCGCTCGTGAAAGCGTTGCGGATGATTTCGACGGTGACCGGATCGATCCGCGTCGCGGTGGATGTGTGCTGCATCTGTCAGTCCCCCTTTAGACCTCGAGGTTGCGGATTGTGAGGGCACCGTGCGGCTCCACGGTGACGGAAAAGCGGGGCGGCACGACGGTCGTCGCGGTCGCTTCTACGACGACCGCGGGGCCTTCGAAGGTATGTCCCGCCCCGAGCGCTGAGCGGTCGACGACGATCGTGTCCCACTCGCGCTGTTCGAAGACGACCCGGCGAATTTCGTGCGGAAACTCCTGCGTCGTCGCCTCGGCGATCTGCAGCGAGTCTGAGCTGTCGAGCTCCCCCGTCACGCGGGTGCGGAGCGTCACAACCTCAATCGGCGCTCCGAGATTCGCGTGGCCGTAACGCTCCTCGTACTGCGCGGCGAACCGTTCTCCGAGTCTGTCGATGAAGCCATCCTCAAGCGGCTCAGTCGCGGAGGTGAGCGGTACCGAAAGGAAGAACTCCTGCATCTGATACCGCACGTCGACCGAGTGCTCAGAGAAGCGGCGGTCAGCCGGGATCCCCTCGTCTGCCAGGCCCGCAAGGGCGTCCCGTTCGATCTCGCTCAGCACACGGCTCATGTCGGCGGTGTCAAGATCTTCGTCGAGGAAGAAGTAGGGCTCGGTGAAGTCCTTGCGCACGTTGCCCTGCAGCATGCCCCAGGCCGAGAAGGCGCCGGGGAAGCGGGGGACGATGGTCTCGGCGATACCGAGTTCTTTCGCGAGGAAGACTGCGTGCATCGGGCCTGCGCCGCCGAACGCGACGAGCGCGAAGTCACGTGGCTCTATGCCACGCGAGATGGTGATCGTGCGGATGGCCTGGGCCATTTGCGAGTTGGCGACGTCGCAGATGCCCTCGGCAATCTCAGTCACCCCGAGGCCGAGCGCGTCGCCGACAGTCGCGAGCGCCGTGCGCGACGCCTCGACGTCGAGCGCCATCTGGCCTCCCGCAAAGTTGCCAGCATCGACTCGGCCGAGCACGAGGTTCGCGTCGGTGACCGTCGGTTCGGTGCCCCCTCGGCCGTAGCAGGCGGGCCCCGGCGTCGCGCCGGCCGAGCGCGGGCCAACCCGCAGCCCGCCGGCCTCGATCCAGGCCACGGAGCCGCCGCCCGCGCCGATCGTGTGAATGTTCACGACGCTCATGAGCAGCGGCAGCCCCTCGAGCTCCGCCTCCGTAGAGACGTCGGGTTCGCCGTTGACGACGAGCGAGACGTCGAAGGAGGTGCCGCCCATGTCGACCCCGATGAGGTTCTTCGTCGCGAGCACGTCGGTGAGCTTCTCGCCGCCAATTGCGCCGCCAACCGGCCCCGAGAGCAGCGTCTGCAGCGGCCGCTCGCGCGCCGACTTCGCGGTGAGAATGCCGCCCGAGGACTGCATGATGTGAAGCGGCACATCAACGCCGCGCTCTGCGAGCTCGTCCTCGAGGTCGATGAGGTAGTCACGCACGACGGGGCCGGTGTAGGCCTCGACGACGGCTGAGGAGGTGCGCTCGTACTCGCGCCACTCCTTTGCCGACTCATGCGACAGCGACACCGTGAAGTCTTCACCGAGCTCCTCGCGAATGATGTCGCGCGTACGCAACTCGTGCGCGGGGTTCTTGTAGCTGAAGAGGTAAGCCACGGCGATCGCGCCGTGCCCCTCGGCGCGGGCCCGGCGAGCGGCAGCCCGCACGGCGTCCTCGTCGAGCGGGGTCAGTTCTGCCCCGTCGTACTCAAGACGGCCGGGGATACCGATGACGTCCTTGCGCTCGATAAGTGGCTCTGGCTTCCGGTACTGCGCATTGTACAGTTCCTGCCGCGGCCCTCGGGCAATGTGGTACGAGTCTTCGACCCCGTCGGTCGCGAGTAGCAGCACCGGCACCCCGCGACGTTCGAGGAATGCGTTGAGGCCCTGCGTCGTGCCGTGCACCACGAACTCGATCTCTGACAGGTCGGAGACGAGCGCGCCAAGGCCGTCAATAACGCCGCGGCTGAGTTCCCCCGGCGTGGTCGACGCTTTCGTCGCGTGATATTCCTTGGTCGACTCGTTGTAGGCCACGATGTCCGTGAACGTGCCACCGATATCCATCGAAACGCGAAACTTGCTCAAGACGCCTCCCTTGGCTCCATTGCTGTTGGTATGGCGAGAGTACGAAACAGCCCAGTCGAGCGGGAGTGCATTTGTGCCCCTTGGGGAGCACTGGATTGTGCATTGTGCAACTTGGGGGTCGCTCGGCAGCGACGTACGGTGGGCGGCATGACACAGCAGCCCAGTTTCGGCACCTACAGTTCAGCCCGCGTTGCCAGCGGGATCGTCTTCACCTCGGGCAAGGTCGGACTCACCGATGACGGTGTACGCCCGGAGGCATTCGCTGACGAAGTCCGCGCCGCGATCGCCGACCTTGAGCGCACGCTCGTCGAGCACGGGGCGAGCCTCGCCTCACTCGTGCAGGTGCAGTGCATCCTCAGCGACATGGCGAACTTCGACGAATTCAACGCCGTCTATACCGAGTGCATCCCAGCGCCCGTGCCCCCACGGTTTACGCACGGCGGCGCACTCGTACAGAATTTCCGCTTCGAGATCGTCGGCATTGCCGAGGTCGAGAGCGCGTAGCGATACGGCAAGAGGCGGCCGCGTTGGTGAGTGAGGGAACCCTCGAGCGGGCCGACGTCGTTCCTGACCCGGGATCTCGCAGCGGCTCGCGCGCCATGCCTCGAACCTCAACAGTCCGCTCTAGCTGGCTTTCGCCACTAGTTGCGTCGCCCTACTAGCGAACCACACGGCCGCCCTGCACAACCGCGAGCCGCGCTGCGGGCTCCGAGAGGGCCGCCACGAGTTCGAGCGGGTTCTCCGAGAGCAGCAGCGCGTCGCCGTAGCTGCCGGGAACGAGCGATCCGGCACGTGCGTCCCCGATGAGCGCGGCGTTGACCTCGGTGAGCGAGCGAATCGTCTCCACGGGCCCGGCCGCCTCCGCTTGGAGCTTCACACCCCTGAGCTGGTCGTCTTCAAGGTCACCCATGAGGTCGCTGCCGAATCCGACCTGGACGCCTGCGGCGAGCGCGAGCTGCACCGCTTCCTGCCCCTTTGAGAGCACCTCGGAGTTCTTGGCGAGCGAGATCTCGTTCAGACCGATCTCGGCTCCGCGGCGATCCATCGCGTCGTACGCGGCGAGCGTCGGAACGAGGAACGCGTCCGCCGCGGCCATCGCCTCCGCAGTTGTCGCGTCGATGAGGTTGCCATGTTCGATCGACCGCACGCCGTTCTCGATCGAGTGCATTACCGCCTCAGAGGAGTAGGCGTGGGCCGCCACATAGCTGCCCCGGCGGGCGGCCTCCTCGGTGACTGCGCGCACCTCTTCGGGCGAGTACTGCGGGATGCGGAGCGGGTCGGCGAGCGAGAACACCCCGCCCGACGTCATGATCTTGATCGCGTGGGCACCGGTCCGCAGACGGTTACGTACCGCGAGGCGGAGGGCATCGACGCCGTCGACGACCTCGCACATGTGGCCGTGAGAGAAGCAGATGTCGACGTGCTCCGCGCGGGGATCGCCGTGCCCGCCGGTTTGGCTCAGAGCCGGCCCCGTAAAGAGGTAGCGGGGCGAGTCAAAGAGTGACGCATCGATGGCACGGGCGAGACCGATGTCGCCGCCCGCGACGTCTCGCACCGTCGTGAAGCCCCGCCTCAGGGCCTTCTCGAGCCTGCGGGTGCCGTTGATGGCTGCGTAGCTCAGCGGGCCACGCTCGTTCTCGAGCCCATCCATACTGGTCGCGTAGGCGTGGAAGTGCGCGTCGATGAGCCCGGGAAGCAGCCAGCCGCCGCTCGCGTCGAGCTGTTCGGCGCCGTCCACCGGCGCATCGACGACGACGCCGTCGGCGATATGCACGTCGCGCGGAGTGAAGCCTTCGCCATTCCATACCTGCGCGCCAAGAATCGAAAGCGATTGCGTCTTCACCCGAGCTCCCTCCGCCAAGCAACCAACGCTGCGTGGTCTATGAATCTATCCGTTGCGAGCATTCTGCCACCACCGCGCACGGTATCGGACCACAGGGCGGCACGCCGCGCCGCCGTGACCCTGCAACTTTCTCTACGGTTTGACGTAGTTGGGGTCGCTGAACTACGTCAAACCGTAGAGAAAGTTGGGTTGGGGGGCGGCGGGGTCAAGCCCGGGGGGGGGTCGTAACCTCAGGCTTGGGGTTGGTGCGGGCAGCCAGCCGCAGCCACAACCAGTCGCCAGCCAGCCACCACCGCAACCGCAGCCTCAGCCGCCACCGCCACCGCCACCACCACCGCAGCCGCAGCCGCAACGCAGTTCGCTCACACCACCTTCTTGCGTTCCCCGCCGAACCTGGGTAACCTGTGCAATGTCACACACTACGTGCGGCCCAAGAACTCCCACCCACCTCCGAAAGGAACATCTCAATGGCTGAGAAGAAGCCCTGGCACGGCGTCATCGTTGCGTCTGCCCTCCCGTTCAAGGACGACCTCTCGGTCGACTACGACAAGTTCGCTGAGCACGTGCAGTTCCTCGCAGACAACGGCTGCGACGGCATCGCCCCCAACGGCTCGCTCGGCGAGTACCAGAACCTCACGCCCGAGGAGCGCGCGAAGGTCGTCGAGGTCGCCGTGGACGCCGCGCCCGAGGGCTTCTCGGTGATGGCAGGCGTCGGCGCATACGGTGCGATGGAGTCGCTCCGCTGGGCTGAGCAGGCCGCAAGCGTCGGCGCCGACTGCGTCATGCTGCTCCCGCCGAACACCTTCCGCGCCGGCCGCGAGGCCGTCAAGCACCACTACGCGACCGTCGCGCAGGCTGGGCTCCCGATCGTCGGCTACAACAACCCGATCGATACGAAGGTCGACCTCGTGCCTGACCTCATCGCCGAGATCCACGAGGCTGGCCACATGGTCGGCGTCAAGGAGTTCACCGGCGACCCCCGCCGCATCTACGAGATCCAGGAGCTCGCTCCGAGCATCGACATCCTCATCGGCACCGACGACTCGGTGCTCGAGGTGGGCATCGCCGGCGCCGTCGGCTGGGTTGCCGGCTACCCGAACGCGATTCCGCAGGCCACCGTCGAGCTCTTCAAGCTCTCGACGTCGGGCAACGTCGCCGACCTCGAGCGCGCGAAGGTGATCTACCGCGATCTGCACTCGCTGCTGCGCTGGGACACCAAGACTGAGTTCGTCGAGTCGATCAAGCTGTCGATGGACGAGCTCGGGCTCTACGGTGGCCCCTGCCGCCCGCCGCGCCTCCCGCTCGCCAAGGAGGTCGCCGACAAGATCATCGCCGACACCCGCGCTGCGGCGGCGAAGGGCTACGGCAAGTAGCAAATCGAAGTACCCTCGGGGTGGATCGTGCGGCGACAGCGCGGCACGATCCATTCCCGTCTTCGGGATGACCCCGAACCGGCAGATCCAACGAAGCATCCACGCAGGCTCGCCGAGCCGCACTCCCCAGAAAGGCCGCCGATGCGCACCTCCCGCGTCTACCACGCAGTCGATTCGCACACCGAGGGCATGCCCACCCGAGTCATCACGGGAGGGGCACCAGTCTTTCCGGGCAACTCAATGGCTGAACGCCGCACCTGGTTCATGGAGAACAACGACGAGCTCCGACAGCTGCTCATGTTCGAGCCGCGCGGCCACGCCTCGATGAGCGGCGCGATCCTGCAGCCCCCGACCCGGCCGGACTGCGACTGGGGCGTACTGTACATCGAGGTCTCGGGCTGCCTGCCGATGTGCGGACACGGCACGATCGGCGTTGCGACGGTACTTGTGGAGACCGGCATGGTCGAGGTCACTGAGCCCGTCACCACGATCCGGCTCGACACCCCCGCTGGGCTCGTCGTCGCCGAGGTCGCCGTCACGGACGGCCACGCCGACAGCGTCACCATCACGAACGTCCCCTCGTACTCGGAGCGCCTCGACGCGACCGTCGAGGTCCCTGGCCTCGGAACCGTCACCTACGACCTCGCGTTCGGCGGGAACTTCTACGCGATCGTCGAGCTCGAGAAGCTCGGCATCGAGTTCCGTGAGGATCGGTCAAACAAGGACGAGCTCTTGCAGGCCGGCCTCGCGATCATGGACGCGATCAACGATGCCGACGCGCCCGTGCACCCGGAGCGCCCCGACATCCGCGATTGCCACCACGTCTACCTGCAGGCCCCCGGCTCGACGGCCGAGCACTCGCGCCACGCGATGGCGATCTACCCGGGCTGGTTCGACCGTTCGCCCTGCGGCACCGGTACGAGCGCCCGCATGGCGCAGCTGCACGCGCGCGGTGAGCTTCCCCTCAACACTGACTTCCTCAATGACTCGTACATCGGCTCGCGCTTCGTCGGCCGACTCGTCGAGGAGACGACCGTTGCCGGCCGGCCCGCGGTGATCCCGAAGATCACCGGCCGCGCCTGGGTGACCGGCACGGCGCAATACATGCTTGACCCAACCGACCCATTCCAGAAGGGATTCCTGCTGTGACAGCGATGCCGAGTATCGATTTCTTCTCCGCCGACGAGGTGCGCGAGCTCCTCACGTTCGACACCGCCATCGGCGCGCTCGAGTCCGCGCTTGCCGCGGGCCTCAGCCCCGAGGACGACGGGCCGCGGCTGTTCGCGGACGCACCGGACGGCGAGTTCCTACTGATGCCGGCGCAGAGCGCCAAGTTCAGCGGCGTCAAGGCGCTCACGATCGCGCCGTCGAATCCGGATCGCGGGCTCGAGAAGATCCAGGGCCTGTACCTGCTCTACTCGTCGGACACGCTCGCGCCCATCGCCGTGATGGAGGGATCGTGCCTCACCGCGATCCGCACCCCGTCCGTGACGCTCACCGCGATTCGTCATCTCGCCCGCCTCGCGCCCGAGGGGGCGCGGCTCGGCAGTGACCCGCGGATCCTGCTCTTCGGCGCGGGCACTCAGGCCATCGAGCACATTCGCGCCGCGCTCGTCGACTTCCCCGACGCAACCTTCGAGGTCGTCGGCCGCAGGCCCGAGCGCGTCGCGGCGATGATTGCCGAACTCGCCGCGGATCCGGCGACCGCGCACGTGCGCGTCGCGGCCGCGACCGACGACGACGCCGCCGTCGCAGCCGCCGACATCATCATTCTCACAACGACCGCGACGTCTCCGGTCTTCGACGGCAGTCTCGTCGCCGACAACGCGATTGTCGCCGCGACCGGCACGCACGGTCTCGACGCCCGCGAAGTCGACGACGCACTCGTGGGTCGGGCGGATGTGGCAGTGGAGGGCCGCGCGTCGGCGAGGCGCGAGAACGGCAATCTCGCGACCGTGTTCGACGACGCGAAGTGGGAATCGAGCCCACCCGCCAACCTGCAGGATCTCGTCCGCGGCAACTTCACGCGCACCCTCGGCCGCCCGGCCTTCTATACCGGCGTCGGGATGTCGTGGGAGGATCTTGTGTGCGCGAGCGCCGTCTACACGGCGCGCCAGCGCCCCTAGCCACCACAGGAGCCCTCTATGTCCACTCAGCCTTCGCCCTCCCGTCGCCTCACGCCGCTGAAGCGGCCGCTCAACCTGCGCGAGACCGTGCTCGAGCAGCTGCGAACCGCCATCATCACCGGCGAGATCGCGGAGGGGTCGCTCGTCTCTGCACCGACCCTCGGGCAGGCGCTCGGCGTCTCCGCGACCCCGGTTCGCGAGGCGATGATGGACCTCGCGCGCGAGGGCCTGGTTGAGACCATTAAGAACAAGGGGTTCAGGATCACCGCGATGTCGGACAAGGAACTCGACGATCTCGCGGCGATCCGGCTGCTCCTCGAGCCCCCGTCGATGCCGTCTGCCATCGGCCGGATCTCGGAAGAGGGTTTCGAGGAGCTTGAACGGCTCGCCGACGCCTGCCTCACCGCGGCAGAGACCGAGGACCTGCAGGGCTACCTCGGATTCGATCGCGAGTTTCACCATTTCATCCTCAGCCACATCGACAACCCCCAGCTCACCGAACTCGCAACCTCGCTGCGCACGCGCACGCGGCTCTACGGCCTCAAGGAGCTCGCGAGCAAGGGACGCCTCGGCGACAGCGCCCGCGAGCACCACACGCTTATCGCGTTGCTGCGGGCTGGCGATGGCGCCGGCGCCGAGCAGCTCATGCGCGACCACATCGGTCACGCGCGACGCGTCTGGGCGACCGGGTCGGAGGAGCACGACACCCAGGACGGAGTTGGTTCGTGAGCGAACGCGCTGACGTAATCATCATTGGCGCCGGCATCATCGGCGCCGCCACCGCATACTTCGCGACGCTGCAGGGCCTGTCGGTCACGGTCGTCGAACGTGGGCTTCCCGCGAGTGGCACCACTTCCCGATGCGAGGGCAACATCCTCGTCTCCGACAAGGAGCTCGGCCCAGAGCTCGAACTCATGCGCTACTCCCTCGACGTCTGGAAGGGCGAACTCGCCGAGTTCGGGCACCTCTGGGAGTTCGAGGCCAAGGGCGGCATCATCGTTGCTTCACGTGAAACAAGTCTCGCCTCCCTTGACAGGGTCACCACCTCTCAGCGGTCGCACGGCATCGTCGCCGAGCCCCTCGACATTCCCGCACTGCGCGAGCTCGAGCCGAACGTCACCGATCGCGCCCTCGGCGCAGCCTTCTACCCGGAGGACAGCCAGGTTCAACCGATCCTCGCAGCCTCACACCTGCTGCGCCTCGCGCGCGAGCGCGGCGCGCAGCTCGTGGTGAACGCACCCGTCACCGGCCTCGTGCGTGAAGGTGATCGCGTGACCGGCGTGCGCACCCCCAAGGGTGAATTCTCCGCGGCGCATATAGTGAACACCGCCGGAACCTGGGCGCCTGAGATCGCCGCCCTCGCCGGCGTGAACGTCCCCGTGAACCCACGCCGCGGCTTCGTGCTCGTCACCGAGCCCCTGCCACCGATGGTGCACCACAAGGTTTATGCCGCAGAGTACATAGACAACGTCGGGAGCGACGACGCCGCACTCCAGTCATCGCCAGTCGTCGAAGGCACCCCCGCCGGGACGATCCTCATTGGCTCGAGCCGCGAGCGGATCGGCTTCGACAGCACCGTCAGCACCGACGCGCTCCGCCAGATTGCGGCGAACGCGATCGAGCTGTTCCCGTTCCTTGAACGCACCCGCATTCTTCGCCACTACCACGGCTTCCGCCCGTTCTGCCCCGACCACTTGCCGGTCATTGGCCACGATCCGCGGGCGCCGGGACTCTGGCATGCAGCCGGCCACGAGGGCGCGGGCATCGGCCTGTCGGTCGGTACCGGCAAGCTCCTCGGGCAGGCGCTCGCAGGCCGGGAGCCTGATATGCCGCTTACGGAATTTCGACCAGAGCGCTTCGACGAGCCTGGGTTCGCCAGCCACGACGCAACGGAGGTACACGCGTGAGCGCACAACCCACCGACCGGCCGCAGGGCGAGGTCCGAGCGACCTTCGAGGGCGAGCCGATCAGCTGCTCCCCGGGCGCGAGCGTCGCCGCCGCGCTTATCGCAACGGGCAAACGCGGCTGGCGCGAGACGAGAAGCGGCGGGAGCCGCGGGTTGTTTTGCGGCATTGGCGTCTGCTTCGACTGCCTCGTCGAGATTGACGGAGAGTCGGGACAGCGGTCGTGCATGATCCCGCTCCAGGAGGGCATGGACGTGCGCAAGGCACAGGGTCCCGGCGCCGCCGACGATACAGCGCGTAGCGATGCGCGCGACGAGGAGGCTGGCGCATGAGCGCGGAGACGCAGCACACCGAGGCACCCGTGGTGGGCAGGGGTGCGGCGCCCGCGGAACGCGCGGGCCACGTCCGGCGGGCCGAGCGCGCCCCACACTTCGACGTCGCGGTGGTCGGCGCTGGCCCAGCCGGCCTCGCCGCAGCCGCCGCGGCCTCCGACCGGGGCGTCCGCGTCGCCGTCATCGACGCAGCCGAGCAGCCCGGCGGCCAGTACTGGCGCCACCGGTCTGAAGCCTTTGGCGCGCCAGAGGGTGGCGAGTTCCATCACGGCTGGAAGCAGTACCTCGGCCTTCGCGCCAGGTTCGATGCGGGCGTCGCTGCCGGTCGGATCACGTTCTTCTCCGCGACGAGTGTCTGGATGGCCCGGACGCTCGCCCCCGCTGGCGTGTTCGCCCTCGAGCTCGCCCCGTCCCACGGCGGCGGTCAGAGCGCTGTCCCGTCGATTCGGGCAACCTCGCTTGTGCTCGCCACCGGCGGCTACGACAGGCAGCTCCCCGTTCCCGGTTGGCAACTGCCCGGCGTGATGACTGCCGGGGGAATCCAGGCGTTTGTGAAGCAGAACGGCATGCTGCCGGGGTCACGCTTTGTCATCGCAGGCACCGGGCCCTTCCTGCTGCCTGTCGCCGCAAACATCACCCAGGCCGGCGGCTCGGTCGCCGCCGTGCTCGAGTCAGCGTCACTCATGGGTTGGCTTCCCCGTGCACACCGCGCCGCCGGCGTTCCGGCCAAGGGTGTTGAGGGTGCAGGCTACGTCGCGACGTTCCTCAGGCACCGGATTCCGTACCGGATTCGCACCGTCATCACCGAGATCCTCGGAACGGACCGCGTGACCGGCGTTCGCACCGCTCGCGTTCGCGCGACCGGCGAGACCATCCCCGGAAGCGAGCGTGAGATCACCGGGGTCGACGGCGTCGGCCTCGGCTGGGGCTTCACGCCGCAGCTTGAGCTGCCGGTGCAGCTCGGGGTCTCCACCCGCGTCGATGTTGACGGCTCACTCGTCGGCATCGTCGATGAGAACGGTCTCTCCTCAGTAGCGGGGCTCTACCTTGCCGGTGAGATCACCGGCGTCGGCGGCGCCCCGCTCTCGGTCCTCGAGGGAGAGATCGCCGGGCGATCGGCCGCGGCCAGCGCGCTCGGCAGCCAGAGTTCGATCACCGGCGCCGAACGCCGAGCGCTCGCCCGCAACCGCGGCTTCGCCGAGGCGATGCACCTCGCGCACCCCGTACCCGCTGGCTGGGCAGACAGGCTCACCCCCGAGACCACGGTGTGCCGCTGTGAGGAGGTCTCGTACGGCGAGCTGGGCCAGGCTCACGATGAGCTTGCGGCGGACGACCTCCGCACGGAGAAGGGCCTCACCCGGGCCGGAATGGGCTGGTGCCAGGGGCGCGTCTGCGGCTTTGCCGTGTCGTGCCTGTCAGCTGGCGCAGGCGGCGTCGGGGGCGAGGCGATTCCCGCCGTCGAGGCGGCGGCCCAGTCGCTCGGGCAGTCGGCGAAGCGCCCCGTGGCGCAGCCGCTCCCGCTCAGCGCGCTACGCGACCTGCAAGACTAGTTCGACCCGCGTGCGGCCTTCCGTGCCGCACGCAGCTTCTTCGCCGCCCAGTCGTAGTGGCTCGAGGTCGCAGAGACACAGTAGGCGCCGAGCGAGGTCGTTCCAGTCCACGGGAAGTACTTCTTCACGAAGAGTTCGTCGTCGTCGAATCGTTCAATGAGCGCGACAACCGCGCGGTGGCTGTCGCCGAGTTCCGCGCGAGCGACTTCGGTCGTGGTGTCGGCGTGCGCGTCACGGAACCCCACGTTCATGCCCGCGTAGTCGCGCCACGTGTAGGGCGCCGGGAGGAAGGGCCCCGCTTCGCCGCGCTCGTTCGCCTCGACCCAGTCGATGAGTAGGCCGTGCCAGGCGGTGAGGTGCACGAGCACGTCGCGCAGGTTTCGATCGCGCTCCCAGTGCGCCTCGGGCTTATCGAACCCGTCGCCATAGAACAGGTCGGCCTCGCGCTCAGCCTCACTCATCCCCGCGATGAGCGCGGCGAGCGCGTCATACCGTTCGGTCGCGGCCGTGAGCAGTTCAGTGCGGGTTGTGGGTCGTGCCATGTCGGCTCCTCTGTTCGGACGCGGGCCCGGGCGTGGGGGTCGCTGCCCCACGCCCCAGGCTACCGCGCCGCGCGCACCAGCCAACCGGGCTGGCCGGCACCAGGGATGCCGACCAGCCCGTGCCGCCTACGCGCCCAGGTAGGCTTCGATCACGCGCGGATCCTCAGCGAGCTCCGCCGCAGGTCCCTGCAGGGTGACGCGCCCGGACTCGAGCACGTACGCCCGGTCGGCGATCTTCAGCGCGGCCTTCGCGTTTTGCTCGACGAGCAGCACCGTGGTGCCCTGCTTGTTCACCTCGCGGATGATCTCCATCACCTGCTTCACGATGAGCGGCGCGAGCCCCATCGAGGGCTCGTCGAGCAGCAGCAGCTTCGGCCCTCCGACGAGCGCGCGCCCGAGCGCGAGCATCTGCTGCTCGCCACCGGAGAGCGTGCCGCCCTGCTGGTCGCGCCGCTCGGCGAGGCGCGGCATGAGCTCGTAGGCGTGTGCCG
Source organism: Leucobacter aridicollis (assembly GCF_013409595.1). Taxonomy (NCBI): domain Bacteria; kingdom Bacillati; phylum Actinomycetota; class Actinomycetes; order Micrococcales; family Microbacteriaceae; genus Leucobacter; species Leucobacter aridicollis. The sequence goes on from NZ_JACCBD010000001.1 coordinate 3,252,335, forward strand.
CGCGCTCGGCGATGAGCTTCTGGTCTTTCACGAGGTAGCCGCCGATGAGGAGGTTCTCGTGCACCGTCATCGTGGAGAAGATGCGCCGCCCCTCGGGGATGTGCAGCAGGCCGGCCTCGACCATGTCCCAGGGTTGGAGCTTGGTGAGATCCTTGTCGCCCCAGGTCACCCGCCCGTTGCGCGGCCGTTCGAGGCCCGAGAGCATCGAGAGCGTGGAGGTCTTCCCGGCGCCGTTGTTCCCGAGCAGCGAGACGATCTCACCCTCGTTCACCTCGAGGCTGAGCCCACGAAGGGCGTGCACGCGGTTGTAGTAGAGGTCTACGTTTTCGAGTACGAGGTTACTCATCCTCTTCCTCCCCCAGGTAGGCGGCGATGACGACCGGGTTGGCCTTCACCTCGGCTGGCGTGCCGTCGGCGATCTCCTTGCCGTAGTTGAGCACGACCACGCGCTCGGAGATCTCCATGACGAGACCCATGTCATGCTCAATGAGCACGATCGAGACGCCGAGGTCGCGGATCTTGCGGATGAGCTCCATGAGCTCGTTCTTCTCGCTGTGGTTGAGGCCGGCTCCCGGCTCGTCGAGCAGCAGCAGCTTCGGCTGCGTGGCGAGCGCTCGCGCGATCTCCACGCGGCGCTGCTCGCCGTAGGGGAGCTGGGTGACGAGCAGCTCGTCGTCGGCGCGGAAACCGACGAAGTCGAGCCAGCCGCGCGCGTCCTCCGTGCACTGCCGCTCGCTGCGCGTGTAGCGCGGCGTGTGCAGCATCGCGTCGAAGACGTTCTGCCCGAGGTGCGAGTGCATCCCGGTCTTCACGTTCTCGAGCACACTCATGTCGCGGAACAGCCGCACGTTCTGGAACGTGCGGGCCATGCCGCGCTTCGTGATGTGCGACGGCTTCTTCCTCGTGACGGACTCGCCGTCGAAGACGACCGAGCCGGCGTTCGGACGGTAGAACCCCGAGATGCAGTTGAAGGCACTCGTCTTGCCCGCGCCGTTCGGGCCGATGACCGAGACGATCTCACCCTCGTGCACCGAGAACGAGAGCCCCGCGACGGCCTTGATGCCGCCGAACGACACGGCGAGGTCTTGCACGTCGAGCAAGACTCGGCGGGCGTCGCCCGGGTGTCCGCCTGCGCCGGCAGTGCCCGCCGGTGCCGTGGGTGCGTGGAGGTCGCTCATCGCTTCCCCTCCTCTTCGTTCTGGTCGACCGCGGCCGACGGTGCGGCAGGGTCGACGGTGTCGCCGTCGTAGTCGGCATCGACGCCGACGACGGATACTGCGGCCGTCGGCGGGATCTCTGGGATCTCGCGCTTCTTCAGGAACGGGAGCACCGCGTTCGCGGGCCAGATGCCCTTGGGCCTGAAGATCATCGCGACGACGAGCAGCACGCCGAACAGCAGGTAGCGCCACTCGGAGAACTCGCGGAGGAACTCGGGCGCGAGCGACACGAAGAGCGCGCCGATGATTACGCCCGGCGTCGACCCCATGCCGCCGAGTACGACGGCCATGAGCACGAGCGCCGAGTAGAGAAACTCGAAGCTGTTGGGTGAGATCGCCGAGAGGTGGCTCGCCATGAGCGTGCCCGCGAAGCCGCCCCACACCGCGCCGATGATGTACGCCGCGAGTTTCGTCGTGTAGCCGTTGATGCCCATGGCCTCGCTGACATCCTCGTCGTCGCGCACGGACTTCCACGCGCGACCGAGCTTGCCCTTGCCCAGGCGGGAGACGGCGACGACGGCGAGGCCGATGCCGACGAACAGTACGAAGTAGTACAGCAGGATCTTGGAGCTGAAGTGCACGCCGCCGATGTCGAGGCCGTCGGCGAACGACCAGCCGAAGAACCGCCAGGTCGGGATCCCGTGGATGCCCGAGGGGCCGCCCGTGATCTTCAGGTTGTTGGCAGTGATGCGGATGATCTCGCCGAAGCCGAGCGTCACGATCGCGAGGTAGTCCGATCGCAACCGGAGCGTCGGACCGCCGATGACGACGCCAGCGATGATGCAGGCGAGCACGACGAACGGGATCGTTTCGAGCATCGAGAGCCCGAACTGCGTCGTCAGCACGCCGCTCGTATATGCCCCCACCGCCATGAACGCGATGTAGCCGAGGTCGAGCAGGCCGGCGTAGCCGACGACGACGTTCAGGCCCATCGCGAGCACGATATAAATCATCGCCGAGGTCAGGATCGAGATGATGTACGGCGTCGCCGTAATGAACGGCAGGACGGCGGCTGCGACGAAGAGCACGAGGCCGACGAGCTTCATGAAGCGGTCGGGCGCGAGCAGGCCGGAGACCGGTGCTGGCCGCTCGAGGAAGGGCTTGGGCGCCTGGAGGCGCGGCGCTTGGACGCGTGCCATGTGGATCACACCCTCTCTACGACGCGCTCGCCGAGCAGGCCGGTGGGTCGGAACACGAGGAACAGAATGAGGAAGCCGAACGCGAAGACGTCGCGCCATTGGCCGCCGAACCACGAGGTGCCGAACGATTCGAGGAGCCCGAGCACGATGCCGCCGAGCATCGCGCCGTAGAGGTTCCCGATGCCGCCGATCACCGCCGCCGTGAAGGCTTTCAGCCCGATCACGAAGCCCATGAGGAAGTCGATGGTGCCGTAGTACGCGGCAGCCATGACGCCTGCCGCGCCCGCGAGCGCCGAGCCGATGAAGAACGTCCGGGAGATGACGCGGTTCACGTTCACGCCCATCAGCAGCGACGCCTTCTGGTCAAGCGCGATGGCGCGCATCGCGCGACCCTCGCGGGAGTGCATGACGTAGCGCTGCAGCCCGAACATGAGCAGTGCCGCGACGACCATGAGCACGATCTGTGGCATCGTGATGCGCGCGCCGAGGATCATGACAGGTTCGCCCTGCAGGCGAATCGGGAAGACCAGCGGGCTCGCACCGAAGATCTGACGCACCGCGTACTCGAGCGTGAACGAGACGCCGACCGCGGTGATGAGCGCCGCGAGTCGCGGGCTGGTGCGGAGCGGACGATACGCGATGCGTTCGATCGCGACGCCGATGCCGCCGGTCAGCAACATCGTAATGAGCAGGACGAGCAACAGGATCGGGATCGACCCGAGACCGAAGAGCCCGGTGAATCCGCCGAGCACGACGAAGGCGAGAAACGATCCGAGCATGTAGAGGTCGCCGTGGGCGAAGTTGAGCAGCTTGATGATGCCGTACACCATGCTGTAGCCGAGGGCGACAAGGGCATAGAACGAGCCTACGAATAGGCCGTTCCAAATGAGTTGGAACACAGGAGAACCTCTCTGCGACGTTGAGGAGGGGTTGAGATGGAAACGGCGACCGGCCGTCGCTCGCGGCGGCCGGTCGCCAGGAACCTAGGAGAGGTCGTCGGACAGGACGAACGCGCCCTTCTCGCCCGTCGGGGAGACGATGACGAAGCCGCCGCCCTCACGCGAGCCGTCCTCCGCGAACGTGAGGTCGCCCGACAGCAGCGGGAACGCCTTCAGCCCGAGCAGCGCCTTGTCGACCGCTTCCGCGTCGGTGCTGCCGGCATCGGTCATCGCCTGCGCGATCGCCTTCACGGCCTCGTAGGTCTGCATCGAGTACGGGCCGGGGTCGGCCTTCGCGAGCTCCGTGTACGCTGCCACCCAGGCGTCGCCGCCCTCAAGCATGTCGGGGGTGCGGGTGAACGTGCCGAACACGTTCTCGATCGCGGGGCCCGCGATCGCCGCGAGCTGCGCGTCGACGGAGCCGTCGCCCACGAGGATCGTGCCATCGTAGCCTGCGGCGCGGAGCTGATCGATGAGCAATCCGCCGGCCTGGTAGTACCCGGTCCAGTAGATGAAGTCCGGGTTCGCGCCGATGACGCTGTTAATGTTCGCGCCGAAGTCCTTCTCGTCGGGGTTGACCGACTCCCGCTTCACAATGTTCAGGCTGCCCGCCTGCTCTTCGAACGCGTTCGCGAGATCGACCGAGTAGTCGGTGTTGTCATCGATGAGCACGACGGACTTCGCGCCGAGCTTCTCGGCGTATGCGACGGCTGCCTTGCCCTGCTGGGTGCCGGTGCCGTTGATGAGGAACGCGCCCTGGCCGACGAGCTTGGTCGAGTTCGCCGCCGGGATCACCATCGAGATGCCCGCTTCCTTGAACACGGGGAGCGTCGGGAGCGTGGCGCCCGAGCAGTAGCCGCCGACGGAGCCCTCGACGCCCGCGCTGACGAGCTTGTTCGCCGCAGCGACGGCTGCGGTCGCGTCGCAGCCGTCATCCTCGGTCACGAGCTCAAGCTCGCGACCGTCGACGCCGCCGTCCTCGTTGATCTCGTTGATTGCCAGCTGCGCGCCAAACTTCATGTAGTCGCCGAACGCCGCCTCCGAGCCCGAGAAGGGCGCGAGCATGCCGAGCTTGATCGGGCCGTCGCTCGATCCACCGCTGTCGCCGCCTGCGAGGCCACCCGAGCAGCCGGTGAGCACCAGGGCCGCGGAGGCTGCGATCGCGCCGAAGGCTGCGAGGCGTCGCACGCGTGAGTGTGAACGTGAAATCATTGACGATTCCTTCCAATCATTCATCATTGAATATTGAGCGGGGAGTGCCATACGCGACGCGCGGACCGTCGTTGGTCGTGAGCGCGGCACCGGCAGGTACCCGTCAGTGCAATGTTACTGATTTAGAAGAAGAGCGCAAATAATTGAGGTCACGATTCCGACACAGTCGCAATCGTGACCTCGGCGTTACTCGGCGATGTGCAGTCGCGCCTCGAGCGTGCCGATCAACACGTCACCGACGACCGTGACGGCCGTGCCGGGCTCAAGCTCGACCTGAGTGCCCGTAGCATCAGTCACAAAGACACCGTTCGTCGAGTCGAGATCCTCGATCGTCCACGTGTCACCAGACCGTCGGAGTCGTGCGTGCGATTTCGAGAGCGTGCGAGTGGGGTCGTTTACGACGAGCACCTCTGATCCGTCGATCGCAACGGGCTTACGCCCGACAACGATGTCATCCCCGACCAACTCGTGCTGCTGGCCGCCAGGGAGTTCAAGCACCCAGCGATCCCGCTTCGCGACGACAATCGTGCTGTCGAGATCGTCGTCCTCGTCGAGACCCAGGATCGACTGCGCGCTGACCCCAGCCGGCGCGGCCTGCGGCACTGGGGCAGGGGCAGGCTGCGGGACAGCGACAGGCTCAGGCTGCGGCGGCGCGAACGGTAGCCCGGCCGGATCGAGCTCGAGGCTCGCGGCGTTCATCCCGGTCGGAGCGGGTTCTTCTGGCGCTTGCGCGGACGGGGGCTCGGACTCGGCCCAGAAATCCGGGAGCGGGACTCGCGTTGGCACAGGGGTCGACACGACCTGCGGAACCACAGGGGGCACCGCCGGGGGCGCGACGGGCGGCACGATGGGCTGTGCCACCGGCGCCACCGGAGCCACCGGAGCCGGCGGGGCCACCGGAGCCGGCGGGGCCACCGGCTCCGCCTGGGCGTGCTGAGGCAGCGGAGCATCCGGAGCAACCGGTGGCACGGCCGGAGCAACCGGCGGAACGGCCGGAGCAACCGGTGGCACGGCCGGAGCAGGATCAGGGCGCCGGACGGGCCGCGCCTCGGGCCACGAGAACGGGCGGAGGTCTTGCCCTGCGCCGAGCCCTGACTCACGAGCGGGAACCTCTTCACCTGCAAGGCGCAGGAAGTTGCCCTCGGTCGTCTTGCCGAAGCCCCAGGGGTTCAGTTCCTCCGCGCTCGCCTCTGGACTCGGAGCCTCCGACCGATTCGCCGCGGGGAGCGGCGTGGCCCCCGGGGCGACAGGCACGACAGGGGCGACGGGGCGCTGGACGGGCGGCAGGACCGGCGCCGCCGCGCGGTCCGCGGACGGGGCGGCAGCCTGCGGGGAGAAGCTCTGTGGCACCGGCGGCATCGTGAACTGGCCCTGCGTTGCGGTCGGCTGGGGGCTTCCTTCGGGCCGCAGCAGCGGGTAGACCTGACCGTCGGCGCCGTACTCGACGAGCCCAGCGCCTGCCGCGTAGCGCCCGCCGGTGCTGCCTCCGGCGTAGCCGCGATCCTGAATCCGGCTGCCGAGCAGCGTCGCCCAGAGCGGGGCAACGAGCGCGCCAAGCACTGTCATTCCTGGGCCCTCGCCATGCTCGCGGTTCAGCCGGTGCATCGCAATGACCGACATGACGTATGCGACGACGCCGAGGCCGGGAATGAGGGAGAGCACTGCGGTCCAACCGGGAAGTCCGCCGCGCTCAATCAACCGCCACTGGTTCCAAATTGGAATCCAGCCGTGCGCCGCGGGCAGCCCGATCATGGGGAAGAGCCTGGCGAGGGACCAGAGGTACCAAACGTAGATGCCGATCCCCACGACCGACCAGACACCGAAAATCGCGATGACGGCCCCGCCAAAACCCGGGAATCCCATATCGTTGGACATATTTTCCTCACCTCACGCAGCAGACTTTGCTGTAATAACGGTACCTCGATCTGCGACGGCTGATGTGCACACGCCAGCCCACCCCTGGTGCGCTAGAGCAAGGCGGTGGCGATCCACCACACACCGGCTACTGCGAGGATCGAGACGGCGGCTCCGCCGCCGAACGCGAGGATCCCAAAGCGCCGGTTCATGGTCGTGAGCGTCGGAAGATCGGAGCGCGCGGCGGCGGGCAGGGCGTATCCTGTCGGCGGATCGCCGATCACCGTGCTCAGTGCGTTGTCGCTGGCGGGGGCTCCCGGCTTCTCGCCCCGCCTGCCGTACATCACGGGCAGACTCGAGCGCACGCCCTCGCGCGGCCGCTCCTCCTCCACGACCGGAAACGGCGAGGCAGGAGCGCGACGCCGCGCATCAATCGGGGGCTTGAACATCTGTGCCAGCAGTTCGGGGGAAGGCTCCTCGACTGGCTCGGGAACGGGAGCGCCCGGCAGCGCGCGGGCCGCGCCCGCCCTGCCGGTGGTGCCGCGCCTGTGCAACGCGCCGTGCGATCCCGAGGTCTCGTCCTCCCCCGCAGCGGACGAGGGAACCGACGTCGCGGGATCGGCCGTCACCGGCTCGGTCCGCTCGGTATCGTCCGCAGTGCCGCCAGGGGCGCCGGTCACGGTGTCGGCTCGCTCTCCGGCGGCGGGGTGTCAGTGCCCTCGGCCGCCGCCGCGTGCGTCGAGGCCGCTGAGGCCTGCGGCCGCGGCACGGGGCGCGTGGCCGTCACCGTCTTGCCGTCATCCGTCTCTCCCGGCGTTCCGTCGCCCACGTGCCAGCTGCGACCGCCGACGACGGTGTCGAGCACGATGACCGAGATGTTGTCTCGTCCCCCTGCGTCATTCGCGCGGTGCACGAGTTCGGCGGCGACCGCGTCGGCGCGGCCGCCCATCGTGAGCACGGCTCGAATCTCTTCGTCCGCGAGCTCCGACGTCAGGCCGTCTGAACAGATGAGGAGCCGTGACCCAGTCTCCACGGGCAACAGCCAGGAGTCGGCGGTCGAGTCGCTCGAGCCGAGCGCTCGCGTGATGATGTTGCGCGGGGGCAGCTGGGCGCCCGCGTCGGCGCGCCGCACCTCTTCGACGAGCGAGTGGTCGACCGTAATCTGCCGCAGCTCCGACCCCCGGTGCATGTAGACGCGGGAGTCACCAATATTCAGCACGAGCCAGTGCAGCTCACCGTCGTGCGTGACCAGGATCGCTCCCGTGAGCGTGCACCCGGCGCCGCGCTCGCGCCCGGCAGCGACCTCAGCGACGGCGACGCGGGCGGCGTTGAGGGTCTCCCCGGCGAGCGCGACCGTGGCCGGCTGCCCGGGCGCGATCCGCTCGGCGAACACGGCGATCGCCGCCTGGCTCGCGAGGTCCCCCGCCTCGTGGCCGCCCATGCCGTCCGCGACAAGAAAGCAGGGGGTATCCGCGAGGACCGAGTCCTCGTTCACCTGGCGCAGCCGTCCGACATCGGTCAGCGTCGCGTAGTCGAGCTCGACGCTGTTCATGAGCTGGCTCCTTCTGGTCGGGGAGAGGTGCGGGGTCGGTGACGTGCCGTGGCGGGAGGGAGGAACGATCCAAGCCAGTACTGCGAGCGCAGCCTGCCCCAGAAGCCGACCTGGGCGTTCCGTTCGCGGATGTGCTCGCGCACGGTCACCCACAGCTGCTCGGCGGTCTCGTCTGCCACCCCCTCGCGAGCGTACACTGCCTGGTCGACGGTCGCAGCGATCCACGCCCCGCGCTCCGGCGATAGCCCTGCGTCGGCGAGCTCGGCGACGGTGTCGGATCGGCTGCCATCGACCCGTGGGCGATGGCCCGTATCGGTGTAGGCGTCGAGCAGCTCGTTCCACGCGCCGAGCGCGCGCAGCTCCGGCAGCGGCTGGCGCGCTCTCGCCCGCCGGCGGAGCCGCTTGACGAGCGGGATGAAGAGCGCAGCGAGCGCCACGAGCGCGGCGGCCGCCCCCAGCAGCAGCGCGGTCCGCACGATCGGCCAGACCCCCTCGCCGGCCGGCGGCTCGGGCTCATCCTCTGCGGCGCCGTTGTCGTTCGACGACCCAACGGGTGGGTCGCTCTCGCTGGCGTCGCGCTCCTCCGGCGTCGTCGGGAACTCGGGGAGCTGCTCCCCCTTCTGCACGAGCAGCGGGGGCACCTCCGTTTGCGGCGAGACGTCGAGCGGCGCCCACACCCCGTCGGCACCCTTCGCTTCGATCCAGGCTGCCACGTGCCGGCCCTCGCACACCTCCGCGCACGCGGGAACGCCCGGCACCCCGGCGTTCTCTTGCCCTAACCGCACGCCGATGACCACCCGCGACTCATATCCGAGCGCGCGCGCCACCAGGGCCGCGGCCGCAGCGAACTGCTCATCGTCGCCGATCGCGGCCACAAGCTCCGCATCTGGGGCGCGATCCCCCGCGGCCTCCTGCTGCTCGATGAGCTGCGAGAACAGCTGTTCGATGCGTGCGGTGGAGTGCCCGCCAGGGCTCGACACGAAGGCGGTGGGAGCGTCGCCGCCTGCGTCGGTGAGCCACGCGTTCTCGCCGTCGCCGTCGGTGAGCGAGTGGCTGAGATAGCCCCGAGCCCGCAGGGCGGCGATGACAGTTTCGAGTCCGTTCGCGGACGGTGACACGCCTTGCATCTCAAGCCAGCGGGTGAGCTGCGGGAATGCCTCGCGGTCGATGAGGGGTTGGGGGCTCGCTGGCTCGGCGGCGAGCACTGCGTCGGGCGCAGCGGACACCGTCGCGGTGAAGGCATCACCGTCTTTCAGCCCCGCCGCCGTCGGCACCGCGACCGCGGCGCCCGTGTCCCGGTTGACGTAGAAGCTGTCGGCGAGCTCGGCCGCCCGCTCCCCGCGGAACTGCGGCGGCGCCGCGAGCGGGCTCGCGAGCGGCACCCACACTCCCGCGTACCCGGGACCGATGCGCACGCTGATCTTCGCCGGCTCGGTGACGCGGGATCCACTCGGGAAGCGCGTGAACCGGCCGGTGCCGGTGGGGTCTCCAACGAAGAAGTCGACCCCGTCGTAGCCATCGAGCACGGCGATACGCAGGCGGCCGGGGAGCGCGCCGCTCCCCTCCACACGGAACAGTTCGGAGGTGAGTGCGTCGTCGCGCTTGAGCGATCGGTACTCGGCGAGTGGGCTCACCTGCTCCCGCACGACGATCTCCGGGTCGATGCTGTCGCGCGGCACCGCGCGGGTGCTCCCCGCGAGCGCGGGCGCTGCGACCGCTCCCGCGGTAACGGCAATCGCAGCGACGAGCACCGCGGATCCACCGCGCACGAGTGCGCTTCGCCGCACAGCGCCGATCCCGGCCCCGCCAGCTGGCGCCGCGGTCCGTGCGATTCTGCCCCGCTTCAGCGCGTCTCGCCGGTCGCGGCCAGCCGTCCACACCATCCAGGCAGCAGCAGCCGCAAGCGCCCCGATCCAGATTCCGGTCTCGCGCGGCGCCGCAACGGTGAGCGGACCGAGGCTGAGCGGCGCGCTCACCGCGGACGAACCGAACACGGTGCCGAACAGCACGAGTGCGAGCGGCGGAAGCGCCGCGCTCACGGCGGCGCGCCGGCCGCCCCGAGCGAGCGCCGTCGACGCCGCGACCACGACGAACACGAGCAGGAAGAACGGCACGAGCACCGTCTGGTAGCTGCCGACCGGGAGCGTCAGCGTGAGCAGTTGCTTCCAACCGAGGGCGACCGCCGCGAGCGCGTCGCCGAGTCCGCGGATGATCCCCCAGACGTCTGGCCGCGAACCCAGCACGTGCGGCGTCGCCACCGGCACCACGAGCGCGACGAACGCCAGCACAAGCGCGACGAGGGTGAATCCGCCCCACCGCAGCGTCGTCCCGAGCCACACAACCACGAGGGCAGTTGCCGCCGCGACGCCGGCCACGGCCCAGAGCTGCGTCGTCTCGTAGATCGGCCACGCTGCGACAACGGCGATGCAGACCGCTCCGACCGCGAGGGCGACAGCGCCGAGCGTCCCGCCCGCGCTTCTGCCCCCGGCCGCCCGGCGTCCCCTGTCGCGACTCACAGCAGTCCTCCCCGCACCTGAAGCTGCGGCAGGTCGGCGAGGGCGCCCACCGTGAAGAACACGCTGCCATCAGCGAGGCGCGCGGTGGGCTCGGCGAGCGTCTCGCATCTGACGACGGCGACGGCGATGCCCTGCGGGAGGGCGACAACTGCCCTGCGGAGCCGCGTGAGGTCAGGCACCGACCCGGTGACGATCGTGACGATCGAGAGCTGCCGACGCGACTCCGTGAGGCTGCGCGCGAGCCACTCGATCGGCGGCGGCTCCTCGGGCGCGACAAGCTCAGCCCACGCGTCGAGTAACTGTTCCGGGGTGTGGGAGGGGAGCTCGACGAGCCCGCCGAGGCGCGGCGCCTTCGCGCGCGCCTGCCAGCCCGCTCCCCTCGCGATAAAGCGCTCGCGCCCCTCGCGCACCGCCTGCACGGAGAGCGACGCGGCGACGCTCACGCCAAGCTCGAACTCATCGGCAGTCGCGTAGGACTCGATCTCGGCGTCGAAGAGCACCGCTGCCCTGGCCGTCTGCGACTCCTCGTACTGCCGCACCATGAGCGTGCCGCTCTTCGCCGTCGACTTCCAGTGCACGTGCCGGAGCGGGTCGCCCGGCAGGTAGTCGCGCACCGCGTGGAACGAGAGATCGGCATCGGTCAGGCGCGCGCTCGCGGCGCCCTCAAGATCGCGCACCATCCCGGCGGATCCGGGCGGAAGCGCCACCGTCTTCGGGTGCACCCGCACGAGATGGGTGTCTCGCCAGGTGACCTCGCGCCGCAGCAGTCCGAGCGGATCGCGCCTCGCAAGCGTGAGCGGCCCCACCGCGATAACCCCGCGCGTCGCGGCCTCGACCGCCAGCGGCAGCTCGACGCTCGCGTGCCCGGCAATGAACGGCACGGGCACTTCTCGGAGTGCGTCGCCGACCGGCAGTTCTGCAGTCGCCGGGAGCGCCGGACGGCGGCTCGCGTTCTCGACGGCAACGCGCACCTCGACGGCCGAGCCGGCCACCACGCGCAGCCTGTCGACGCTGATCCGCACGAGGTACGCACGGCTTCCGAGCAGGAATGGCAGCGCAACAAGGAGCAGCACCCCAAAGACCACGCCGACGAACCACGCCTCGACCCAGCCGAAGAGCGCCCCGAGCACGCAGCCAGTGACGAGGGCAGCGATCGCGAGCCATCCCGCCGGGGTGACCGCACTCGTCGCCCGGCGCGTCACCCGGCGGACTCGGCTGCGCGCCATCCGCCAGAGCCGGCGCAGGCGTGTGCCGCGCGCGCCACGGCGCCCCGACGCGTCGGTCAGCGACCGAGTGGCCGTGTCCCCGGCGCGGGTGGTTCCGTGCGTCTGCGTGCGGCTCCACCCTCCCCTGTCCGGGGCGCGGGAGGTGTCCTGCTTCACGACGTGCCGTTCTCCTGCGGGAGCGGGATATCGAGCAGGATCCGTCCGACGATGTCGGCCGCCGTCACGCCGTCAAACTCTGCCTCAGGCTCGAGCACGAGCCGGTGCGCGAGCGTGACGAGCGCGAGGTCGCGCACATCGTCAGGGGTCACGAAGTGCCGACCGTGGGCAGCCGCCCACGCCGAAGCGAGCCGGACGAGCGCGACGGTGCCGCGAACGCTCGCGCCCAGCCGCACCTCGCTCGCCCGTCGTGTCGCCTCGACGATCCGCACGGCATAGTCGGCGACGACTGGGCCGACGTGCACCCGGCGCGCGAACTGCTGCGCCTGCGTCACCATCGCCGTCGTCACGGCTGGCCGGATCTCCTCGCGGTCAGTGCGGCTGCCCTGCAGGATTCGCATCATCGCCGCGTCGTCAGGGTAGCCAATGGAGGTCTTGATCATGAAGCGGTCGAGCTGCGCTTCCGGAAGACGGTAGGTGCCCGCTTGCTCGACGGGGTTCTGGGTGGCGATCACGGTGAACGGCGTCCCGACCTCGTGGGTCTTTCCGTCGACCGTGACCTGCCCCTCCTCCATCACCTCGAGCAACGCGGACTGGGTCTTCGGGCTCGCTCGGTTGATCTCGTCGGCGAGCACGACGTGCGCGAAGATCGGTCCGGCGTGAAACTCGAAGGCGCCGTTTCGCTGATCGAAGACAGAGACGCCGGTGACGTCACCCGGCAGGAGGTCCGGCGTGAACTGGATGCGCGATGACGTCCCCTGGATGACCTGGCCGAGAGCGCGCGACAGGGCGGTCTTGCCAGTGCCTGGGACGTCCTCGAGCAGCACGTGTCCGCCCGCGAGCACTGTCGACAACACGAGCTCCACGACCCGCCGTTTGCCGTGGATCGCCTGTTCAATCGAGTCGGCGCACGCCTCGAACACCTGCGCCACCCACTGGGCCTGCTCCGGTGTCAGGGTCGCCGAGTCGGCCTGCCGCTGCGGTGAGGTGTCGGTGCTCATGGGTTCCTTCGGGTCGTGCCTGCTGGGGAAATCTGGCTGATCGGCGCGTGCGCGCGGCTGCTACGGGACCGCACACGCCGCTCCTTGGAACGTTACCGGGTTCCATTGTCCGCCCGGCCATGCGACCTCGACATCGCTGCCAGTGACCGTGAATACCGGCGCGCCTGGCGCGGTCCCCTCGATCTGGAAGCTCGCCGCGGGGTCGGCACCCGCGGGCACGCACTCGACGAGCTGGGTGACGCGGACGCCGGTCGGGCCGGAATCGCGCGGCGTGACCTGCACCTCGGGCGAGCAGCGGCCCGCGGCGGGCGCGCCGACGCACTGTTTGACGGTGAGGGCGCCGGCGATCGGTGCGCGCGTGAGCGTGTCGACGTCGCCGGTGCTGAAGTACAGTCGGGCCGCGCTGTGCGTGCCTGAGAATGTCGGCTGCGCGGCGATGCCGGCGTATTCGCGAACGCGGCCCGTGCCTGTCGCGTCGGGCGCGACGACGTAGCCCTGCGTGAGGACTGGCGCCTCGGGGCTGCCACCCACCCAGACAGAGGAGAGCTGCGCCGTGGTCGTGCCGAAGTCGGTGGTCGCGCACATGACTCCCGAGTACTGCGAGAACCGCGTCAGGCCCGTAAACGTCGGCGACTTCTGGCTGCACCTCGCCGGCCCAGCGCCCTCACGGGCGAGGCCAAACGTGTACTCAATGCCGGGGGCGTGATTCAGACCCCACTCCGCGTACTCGACGGTGGCCGTGCCGGCGCCAGCGGCGTCGGGCACGATCCTGCTTGCCGCGGCGATTGGCGCACCCGCGACCGTGACAACCGCCGTCCCGGCGCTCCCCTGCCCGGAACCAGAGTAGCCCGGCGGGATCTCGCCGTCCTCTGGGATCACGGTGAGCGTCTGCGAGCCAACGGGAAGCTGCTGCACGCTGCGCCTGCCGACCTCGACGGCGGTGTGGTCCCCCGCGGTCAACCTGAATGTGCGTGCGGAGTCCGACCCGGAGATACGGACCTCGACCTTACCCTGCGTCGTGGAGGTGTTCGATGTGTCGCGCACCGGGGTCGCCTCGACCTTCGGCGCAGACGGCGGCGCGTACGCCCACGTCGTCGCGCCGTTCGCGGTGCGGTCGGAGGGGCCAACGCCGTTCACGGCGCGCGCGAAGTAGGTCTGCTGGTTCGCTTTGCCCGGCTGCAGCCCGCTCACCGTGCAGGTCGCGGAGCTGCCCGCGAGCGAGCAGCTCCCGGCGGTCGCCCCGCCGCTCGTCACGAGTTCGACCCCGGACACCGCGGGGTGTGCGGATTGGGGATTCAGCGCAACGCTGAGCGTCACGCTATCGGCGCTCGCCCCGGTCGGTGTCACGCTCGCCGGCGCGCGCGGTACGCCCTGCGCGTCGAGCTCGATGCTGCCCTCGCCGAGCCTGCCCTGCGCGTCGCGCACAGTGAAGCCGACCGTGCACCGGCCGCCGGGGCCGCGATCATCTGCCCAGGCCACAGCAATCCCGGTGTCGCTCGCGCGCCGCACGGTCGCAACGGCGCAGCCAGCGGACGTGACGGTGTCGAGCTTCAGCCCCCCGCCGCGTTTGCCGGCGAACGGGTCGTACTCCCCTGCCGCGCCGATCACGGTTGTCGCGCAGGACGATCCGACGGTGCACCGTAGGTCAACGGTCGCCCCGCGTGGGGTGTCGCGTGGGACCTGGCCGACGCGGAGCACGAGCTGGGAGCGAGACTCCCCGGCCCCCGCGACCGTCACCGTCAGGTTCTCCTGGCTGCCCGGCGTCGCGTCAGCCCGCGCTTCGACCGCCACCGATGCTCCGGAGGCTCGCACGTCGAACATCGAGCTCGATCCGGCAACCGAGAACTTGAGCTTCGACGCGTCGCCTGCCCGGTTCCCCTCCCACCGCACCATGTCCGACAGGTCGATGGACTCGGTCGCGCCGGGCGACACCGTCCGGGTGAGGGGCTCGAGTTTCACGACGGGCTCGCGTGGCACGATCGTCACGGGCACCGGGAGGGAGGTCCAGGTGGACTGGCCGGCGAGGCGGACGTCGATCACGCAGACGTCTGACCACGGCGCCTCGGCCCCCGCCGCGTACTGCAGCGTATCTGGCGAGGTCGCCTCGCACCGGGCGCTCGACCGCCCAACCGGGAAGGCTCCCTGCTTGAGCTCGACCGTGTCGCCCGCCCCGAGATCGACGAGGGCCGGCACGGTCGCCTGCACGGTCTTGTTCTCGTCGACGGAGAGGGGCGACAGCCCCTGCCGCAGCGTGAGCCGCAGGTCATCGAGCGGTGGCACGATGAGGAATCCGTAGCTCGTCACCTTCGTGCCCGCTGCGTCGGTGCCGCTGAGCTTGAACGCGACGAGGTCGCCCCCGGGCTTGTACTCGCCGAGAATCCGGTTGCCCTTGACCGTGTACCCAGGCTTTGCGCCCTCCCAGAGCGAGAGTTTGAGGCCGGCGACGTCGCCCGCGGCCCAGCGCACCTTGTCGGTCACGACGTCGACTCCGCCCCGCGCGAGGTCGTGCCTGTCGCGCACGCTCATGACGGTGTCGGTGACGGAGGGCGCCTGCGACCCGACCCGGTCGGAGGTTTGCACCAGGATGAGCCCGTCTGCGGTGCTCGATGAGGCGCCGGATTTCACCGTGTAGCGGTAGGACACCGTCCCCGGCTCGGCTCCCGGAGCGACCGAGACGCGACCGCGCTTCATCTCCGAGAGATCGATCCGGGCGGCGGCTCGCGCGTAGTCCGGGTGCTTGGATCCGCCGGGTAGGTTCGGCTCGACCGTGAGAATCGAGAGCGAGCCGCCGGCCGGGTCGATGTCGTTGTCGAGGGGCGAGATCGTCACCGGCGCATCCGAGCCGAGCGCCACCCGCACGTAGTCGCTTGAGACGATCGGGGCGCCCGTTTCCTGCTGCGCGGCGACGATGACGCGGATGCGCGCCTCGCCCGACCCGCCCCTGCCATCCTGCACGGCGTAGGTGATCGTGTGCAGGCCAGCCTCGGCGTCGTCGCTGACGGACACGGAGATCGCATTTCCGGCGGGTGTGATTGCCGCCGCGACGTGCGAGTCTTCGCCCTGGCTGACGCCGGTGAGCCGCACGCGGTCGCCATCAGGATCGACGCCCGACAGCGGCACACGGACCTCGGCGACCCCGCCAGGCGACACTCTCGTCGTGAGCTCACGCGGCTGCGGGTTCGAGTTCGACCCCTTCGGGACCACGCGCACGGTCACCGTGCCCGTGTCGCTCGCCTCGGGCGATGACGCGCCATAGGTCGTATAGCGAAGTTCGTAGGTTCCGGCCTTCTCTGGGGCGAGGTACCGCAGCACGCTGCCGGACGCGAACGCGAGCTCACCCCGGGCGCCCGTGCCGGTGATCTCCGGGTGCAGCACGAGCCGCTCGCCCGGGGCGGACACGTCGTTGTCGAGCACCCGAATGTCGACGACGTCGCCGGCGCGCACCGTCGCGGTGTCGGCGACGGCCACGGCGCCGCCGAGGCTCGACTCCGGCACCTGGAAGACCGTGAGCCGCCCGGTCGCCTGCGCCGCGCCCTCCGTGACGACGACGTCTGCGGCGCCAACGCGTCCCGCCGCCCCGTCCTCGGTGCTGCCTGCGACGCGCACCTTCGAGTGGTCGATAACTTCGGCCCGAAGCTGACCGTCTACGACCGTCGCCGACGCGACGGCCAGCGCCCGGGAGCTCGCGTCGGGGATCGCGTCGAGTACCTCGATGGTCGAGTCAGCGAATGGCCGCACGAACGCCCGGAGCGGCGGGAGGGCGAGCGCAGCGCCGCCGTCCGTGGCGGTGACCCGCACGACCCCTGTGAGTTCTGCCCCGGTCCCGACGTCGGTGAGGCCGACCGAGAGGAGCGCCTGGCCTGCGCTTGAAGCGGCAATCTCGACGGTGCCGTCGGCTGGCTTCGCCGTCGCACGAACGCGGTCGCTCCCGCTGAGCACGTTGACGTCGCGCACCACGAATGTGCCGGACCCACCGGACACGCGTGCGAGCAGGTTGAGCGTGGAGACCGACCCGACGCGGGTGCTCACCGCGGTGCCAACAAACTTCGCGACAGCGTTCGGCTGCACCGCGACCTGCAGGTCGCGGTGCGCCTCCGCGCCGTGCGCGTCTCTGACGGTGACCCGCAGCATGATCTCCGAGGCCCCGGCGTTCGGGTCGAGGTGCTTGACCGCGAGCCTGCCGTCGGCGGTCACCATCGCTCGCGCGGGGTCCTCGGGGCGGAGCATCTCGACGCCGGCAAGCAACATCGGATCGCCCTCGGGATCGACCCAGCCCTCGAGGATCGGGTGGACGAGCGTCCCACCGGGGGCGATCTCCGGGACACCCCACTCAAGCTGGCACCCGGCAACCGGGCACCACTCGGGTGCAGTGTTCACGTCGTCAGCGACCACGGTCAGGGTCACCGTCGCGGGCGGCGAGCTGAGTGCGCCGTCGGTGACGCGGTAGCTGAAGCTGGCGGAGCCCGACGCGCCGGACGCTGGCCGAATCATCAGCGATTGCGCGTCAGCCAGCAGCTCCACGGTGCCGAAGGCTTCCGGCAACGGCGACTCGCTGAGCGACTCGGGAACGATCGTGAGAACGTCGCGCTTGTTCGCGTCGTAGTCGTTCAGCAGCACCTGCAGCTGCGCCGGCTCGCTTCCGCGGACGCCAAACGCATCGTCCTGCGCGACAGGCGCGACCTGCTCCGTCACCTCCTCGACGACGACGCTCCCGCGGTCTTCCTTCGGTGGGTCCGAAATCGTCCACTGGGAGAGCGGGATCAACCTGCCGTCGGGCAGCGTCCAGAGCATGCCGCTACGGGTCTCCCCGAGCACCGCGCGCTCCCCATTCGAGAAGAACGTCGGCTCCGGGTCTCCGATGGTCCCTGCGGCTTCGTCGAAGCTCAGCGGTCGGAGCGCTGCCTCGGCCGCGGCGTCGCTTCGCCAGAGCGTTCCGCCTGCCCGGTCGATCCATGCGGCGACGCGCGACCCCCCGACGACACTCGGCCGGGCCGGAACGCCCGCGCTCTCGGCGATCCGCTCGGGTTCGCCCGTGGCCGGCACGCGCCACAGGCCCGCCGTATCGGCGATGAGCGCCGCGGTGCCGCCGCCGGCTCCCGGACCGTCACCGTCACCGCTCCACTGCAGCCGCGCAGCGCCAGCCGCCTCGATCGTCTGTGGGTCGGCGCCCGCGCGAAACACGCGGCCGCTCTCGGGATCGAACAACACCCAGTCGCCGGACACGATGGCGAGCTCGGGCTCGGCGATCCCGGTCGCGGCGGCCGGCAGCGTCACGGCGCTCCGGAACCTGTCGGCCCCGATGTCGTACTGCAGCAGCGTGTCGCTGCTCGCAGAGTAGAGGGCGACGGCGCCGGTCTCGTCGAGCGCCGCCGCGTCGGCGAGGAAGTCGAGCGCGGGATCCTGATCGCCGGCGTCGCCGCCCGCGTCGCCGGCCTCCCTCAGATCGAGCTGCGCGAGCGAGCCCGCGTCCGATCCGATGTAGACCTTTCCCGAGTCCGTGCGCACGAGGAGATGCTCGCCCGCTCCGATGACGTCATCCGCGCCCTCGGGCAGTGGCGTGGCCTCGGACCCGAGCACGGTCGGCTGGCCGCCTCCGTCGGTCGTGTCTTCCTCGCTGTCCGCGGCGCGCTGCGCGGTCGTGCCGCCCTCCGCTTCGCCCTGTGCGCCGCTCGCCCGGTCGTCGGAGAGGTCTTCGGGGCTCGCGGCGTCGATGTGCCAGGCCTGCCCGTTGCCGTGACTGAGCACCACGCTGTCGGCGCCGCGCTGCACCACGCCGGACGGCTCGCTCACCTTGCGGACGGTATCGATCTCGCCGGTCTCGGTGTTCACGCGCGCGTACTGGCCGGCGTCGCGCATGACCCACACGCTCGGCTCGGCACGTGGCGTCTCGCGAGAGTCAAACCCGCTCGAGATCACGCCAACCGTGGCCACCACCGCGACGGCCGCGACCCCAGCGATCCACCCGCGGGCGCGGCCCGAGCCGTTGCCGCGCTCTCGTTCGCGCTGCACCCGCTGGCTCATAGCCCGCCGCCAAGCGTCGCCCACAGCACGGCGCCGATGACGATGACCGCGCCGACGCCGATGCCAGCGCCAAGCAGCCCCGCCTTCACGGGCGACAGCGGCGCCCGGTCGTGAACGACGCCGTCTCGGTCCGCGCCCCTGCGCTCCTCGAGCAGTCTCGCGCGTTCCTCCGCACGCGACGTCGACGCGACCGTGCTCACCACGGGGCCGCGGGTGCCCGCGGGAATGCTCTCAACTCGCGGCAGCCACGCCTCTGCGACAATCTCGAGGGGCGTCACCTCGAAGCCGTAGCGCCGCTGCAGCTCCTGCAGCGCCTCGCCGAACTCGCGCATCGACCCGAACCTGTCGGCCGGCGTCCGTCCCAGCGCGCGCGCCATGACGCGGTCGAACAACTCGTAGCCCTGCGCTCCGGGCACGGGCACGTACTTCGCCTTCGTGATCCGGTCGGCGAGCTTGGACCTCGTGTTCTGCGCGCGATCCGGCAGTTCAAAGGGCGACCTGCCCGCGGCGAACGTGTATAGCGTCGCGCCGAGCGCCCACACCTCGGTCGCAACGGAACCGCTCACCTTCAGGCTGAGCACCTCCGGCGCGGACCACGGAATCGACATCGCGACCTCGGCCTCCTCAGGCTGGCCGCGTTTGGTGACGTAGGCGATGCCGAAGTCGGCGAGCACCGGTTTGCCGAGCGTCGTGAGCAGCACGTTCGACGGCTTGATGTCCCGGTGCAGCACGCCTGCGCGGTGCGCGGTCTCGAGTGCCCCGGCGATGCGGACGCCCGCATCGAGCACGTCCGACAGCTGCGCCGGCTGCCCCTTCGTGAGGGCCCCCATCGAGGCAGGGCAGTACTCCATAGCGATATAGGGCGAGCCATCGAGCGAAATGCTCGCCTGATAGATCGTGACGACCGATGGATGGCTCGAGAGCCGCGCCATCACGTCAGCCTCGCCCTCGAACACCTCGCGGAGCCGTGTCGCGTTCGGGGACCCCTGGCCCGCATCGAGCACCTTCACGGCGACGACGCGCCTGGGCATGTCCTGTTCGTACAGGTGCACCTGCGCGAAGCCACCCGAACCGAGCGGCCGCACGTACGAGAACCCCGGGATGCCGGGCGGTCGGAGCTGCTGCTCGGCCATCTCGCTACTCCACCGAGCGTGCCTGCGCACGGACGATGAATTCGGCGACAAACATACAGCTATCTTACGCAGTGAGCGACGGCGACGCGCCCGGGCCGCACCGGGTTGTGGACAAGTTACGCGCGCTTCACGTCGCCTTCTGCGCCGCTCGGCGACGCGCGAGTCGTCTTCCCCACGCCCCGCAGACAGAGAAACGGCCCCGCCACCGAAGTGGCGGGGCCGTCCCCACTGAAGCGTGACGCCTCGAATCGAACCTTAGAGGCCCGAAACGTCGAGCGGAATGCCAGGACCGAAGGTGGTCGAGACAGCGCCCTTGATGACGTACTTGCCCTTTGCCGATGCAGGCTTGAGACGCACGATCTCGTCGAGAACCGACGAGATGTTGTCGTTGAGCTGCTCAGCCGAGAACGACGCCTTGCCGACGATGAAGTGCACGTTCGCGTGCTTGTCGACGCGGAACTCGATCTTGCCGCCCTTGATGTCGGTGACAGCCTTTGCGGTGTCCATCGTGACGGTGCCGGTCTTCGGGTTCGGCATCAGACCGCGGGGGCCGAGAACCTTACCGAGACGACCGACCTTGCCCATGAGCTCGGGGGTCGCGACAGCCGAATCGAAGTCGGTGTAGCCAGCGGCCACCTTCTCGATGAGCTCGTCGCCGCCGACCTCGTCTGCGCCAGCGGCGAGAGCAGCCTCAGCTGCCGGGCCGTTTGCGAACACGATGACGCGTGCGGTCTTGCCGGTGCCGTGGGGAAGGTTCACGGTGCCGCGAACCATCTGATCGGCCTTACGGGGGTCGACGCCGAGACGAACAGCAACCTCAACGGTCGCGTCGGTCTTTGCCGAACCGGTCTCCTTCGCCAGGGCGACTGCCTCGGCGGGAGTGTAGAACTTGTCTGCCTGAATCTTTGCGGCAGCGGCGCGGTACGCCTTCGACTTCTGTGCCATGTTCGTACCCTTACTCGACCGTGATGCCCATGGAGCGAGCGGTGCCCGCGATGATCTTCGCTGCTGCGTCGATGTCGTTCGCGTTCAGGTCAGCCTTCTTCTGCTCGGCGATCTGGCGAACCTGCTCAGCCGTAACCTTCGCAACCTTGACGGTGTGCGGGGTGCCCGAGCCCTTCTGGACGCCGGCAGCCTTCTTGAGGAGCTCCGCCGCCGGCGGGGTCTTCAGGATGAAGGTGAACGAGCGATCCTCGTAGACAGTGATCTCCACGGGAACAACGTTGCCGCGCTGGGATTCCGTCGCAGCGTTGTACGCCTTGCAGAACTCCATGATGTTGACGCCGTGCTGACCCAGGGCAGGACCCACGGGGGGTGCCGGGTTGGCGGCGCCGGCTGCGATCTGAAGCTTAATCAGACCGGTAACCTTCTTGGCTTTTGCCATGATTGTTTCCTTTCGCCGAACGAGCGCGGTCGCACTCGTTCTCCCGCCTCGCCGGCCGTTCCGGCGCGCGGTGTTGTTGCAGCCGCGATGACTCACGGACACAAACCTCAATAGTTTAGCGGATCGCGCGCGATCCTGCATCCCCGCCCGCCGGTGGATACGCGAACGGCCCGGACCAGATGTTTCCATCTGGTCCGGGCCGTTCATATCTGAGCCGCCTATCGGATTTGAACCGATGACCTGTTCTTTACGAGGGAACTGCTCTACCCCTGAGCTAAGGCGGCCTGGTGCAGCAAGCGCTGCACACAAGCAAAAACTCTAGCACGAATGCCGAGCCAATATTGCGCAGCTAGCTGCAGGTCGCGCCCGAAGCGGGAACCTCGCCCTCGATAAAGTAACGCTCCACCAGGTCATTCACGCAGCCGCTCTGCCCGTAGGCGGTGTGCCCCTCACCCTCAAACCTGACGAGCACGCCGCTCTCAAGCTGCTCGGAAAGGGCCTCGGCCCAGCGGTACGGCGTCGCCGGGTCGCCCGTCGTTCCGATCACGAGAATTGGGTCGGCGCCTGCGGCCTGCACGGCCATGCGCTCCTGCACGCCCTTCACCGGCCACCCCGCGCACGACACGTCACCGAATCCCTGGAATCTCCCGATTGTCGGCGCGATTCGTTCGAGCTCGGCCGCTTGCTCGCGCATGCGTTCCGGATCGATCGAGTTCGGGTAGTCCAGGCAATTGATTGCCTGGAACGCTTCGGTGGAGTTGTCGAGGTACTCGCCGTCGAGACGCCCGTAGTAGGAGTCGGCGAGCGAGAAGGCGACGTCGGCGTTCCCCTCCGCCACGGTCTCGAAGAGCGAGTTGAGGTAGCCCCAGTTCGATTCCGAATAGAGCGGGGTGATGATTGCGGTGAGCATCGTCGATGCGGTGAGCGTGCGGCCGTCGGCGGCGACGATCGGGTGCTCGTCGACGTCGTCGAGCAGGTCACCGATCTGAGCCATGGCCTCGTCGACCGTGCCGCTCAACGGGCAATCCTTGGTCGCGAGGCACGCCTCCGCGTAGCTCCGCAGCGCGAGCTCGAAGCCGCGGGTCTGCTCCTTGACGACGTCAGCCTCGCTCGCCGTCGGGTCGAGCACGCCGTCGAGCACGAGGCGGCCGACCTTCTCGGGGAACATCTCCGCGTAGCGCGCACCGATGTGCGTCCCGTACGAGTAGCCGAGGTAGTTCAGCTGCTCGTCGCCCTGGATCTCGCGGAGCATGTCGAGGTCGCGCACGGTGGACACGGTGTCGACGTGTCCGAGGAGCTCGCCCGTGTTCTCGAGGCACGCCTCGCCAAACCGGCGGGAGGACGCTTCGGCCTCCTCGATCCACTTCGCGCTCCCGCGCTCGGCGGTGCTGTCGCTGACCCCGAAGAGATACTCGTCCATGTCTTGCGCGTCCAAGCATGTCACCGGGCTCGAGGCGCCGACGCCGCGCGGGTCCCAGCCGACGACGTCGAAGCTGCGCTGCAGCGGTGCGCCCGCCGCGGAGTCCAGCGCGTTTCGCACAAAATCGGCGCCGGAGGCTCCGGGGCCGCCGGGGTTCACAAACAGCGTGCCGAGCGGCTCCCCGCTCGTCGCCGGATGCTTCACCATTCGCAGCCGGATCGTCTCGCCCTCGGGGTCATCCCAGTCAAGCGGGGCGCGAACGTCGGCGCATTCAAAGCCCTCGCCGCAGTCCGTCCACTTCGGCGTCTGCTCGCCGTAGGCCCCGCCGACGGGCTTGGCGGGAAGTTCAAGTTCGACCTCAGTTGGCCGTTGCACGGTGGGCTGCAGCAGTTGCCACACGCCGGTCAGCGACACGACGAGCCCGACGATCACGAGCACGACACCGATGACGAGCACCCACCGCTTCCACGGCGAGCGGCGCCGAGGCCCGTCCTGGTCGTCCGGCCACGGAGTGAGTTCTGGCGCGCTCATGACTTCAGCACCCGGTTGTCGGCCATCACAATCCGCGCGAACAGCGCCTCCAGGACCAGGCCGGGAGTGATCGCGCGGCTGAGCCGTTCACGCGCCTCCTCGGTGGCGGAGACCACGGCGAGGGCCTGCTCCGGATTCCAACGCTCGGCGAGGTCTCGGATCGCGGCCCCCGACTCGGCGTTGACGAGCTGCGGCAGCGCCCCGGCCGGACCGGCGTCGTCACCGGCACCCGCGGGCTCGCCGACGGCGCCGAGGGTGGAGAGCAAGACGTCGCGGTAGAGCGACAGCAGATCGGTCAGGATCCGGTCGATGCCGTCGCGCAGGCTTCGCTTGCGCCGCCGCTCCTGATCCTCCTCGAGCGCCTTCATCTGTGAGCGAAGCTTCGGAGGGATGGCGGCGCCCGGCGCGATGCCGAGGTTGCGCATCGCGTCCTCCCGCTCGCTCGCATCGAGCTGTTCCGTGAGCGCGTCGGCGTCGGCCTGTGCAATCGCGACGAGCGAGGCTGCGACCGCCATGGCGTCCCCGAGCGTGTGCGCTGTCAGGGCGCCCGTGATCGACCGCTCGCGGCGGCTCATGGCCTCGGGATCGCTCGCGAGCCGCCGAGCCATACCGATGTGGCTCTGGGCGAGTCGGGCGGCGCGCTCCGCGAGACCGGGTTCGACGCCGTCACGCTCGACGAGCAGCCTGGTCACGTCGGCGACGCTCGGCGTCACGAGCCGAACCGAGCGGGTACGCGAACGGATTGTCGGCAGCAGGTCTGCCTCGCTCGGGGCGCAGAGCACCCAGATGGTGCGCTCAGGCGGCTCCTCGATCGCCTTCAACAGGACGTTCGACGTGTGCTCCGTCATCCGATCCGCATCCTCGATCACGATGACCCGGTAGCGGCCCTCGCTCGGCGCGTAGTGCGCCGTCGTCACGATCTCGCGCGCGCTGTCGATGCGGATCACCGCGGCCTGCGTCGTGAGCGCCGCGAAGTCGGGGTGGGTGCGACCGCGTACCTGGGCAAACACGCGCTCGCGGTCTGCCTCCTCGCGGGCGATCAGCGCGGCGGCGAAACGATAGGCGAGGTTTGAGCGACCGGAACCGGGCGGGCCGGTAATGAGCCAGGCGTGCGCGGGCCCGCCGTCGGGGCCGGCCGCGCGCGACAGCGCCTCGACGGCCGCGGGCTGCCCGACTATCTCAGACCAGAAATCCATGCCGCAAGGCTATCGCCTACCCCTGACGGCGAGACTGGCAATGCGGCGCGGCCACCGGCGGAGGCCCGGCAGACGCGGGAGCACACCGGCAGCACTCCGGTAGTGCTCCGGCACTACTCCGGCAGCACTCCGGCAATACTTCGGCAGTACTCCGGCAGTACTCCGGCAGTACTCCGGCAGATCTGCGGAAGATATGCAGCCTGGGGCGTTCTTGGGGATTGGATTTGCCGATCCCAGGCGGTAAGACCGTTGTGCACGCAGGCGGTACAGCTGTTGCAGGCAGGCGGTACGGCTGTTGCAGGCAGGCAGGCAGGCGGCACGGGCGCTACAGGTCCACGTAGCCGGCCGCTCCCGGAGTCACCGTGGCAGCCCCCGCGCTCAGCTCTGCGGCGAGCGCTTGGAGCCCCGAGATCTCATCCTCGGCGACGGCGAAGCGCTGCAGCACGGTGTCGCTGTAGTCCGCCGTTCCGACCGCGTACCCGCGGCGGCGCGCCTCGGCCTCGATCTGGGCGGCGACCTCATAGCTCGCGTCCACCTGGACCTCGTGACGGAGCCCGCGGCGCACCCGCGTCGCGTCGAGCACGGCGCCGGCGACCGACGCCCGGTAGGCCCGGGTCAGCCCGCCTGCGCCGAGCAGCACGCCGCCGAAGTAGCGGGTGACGACGGCCACGACGTCGCTCAACCCCGCAGAAACAAGCGCGTCGAGCATGGGGGCACCAGCCGTGCCGCTCGGTTCGCCGTCGTCGTTCGAGCGCTGCACCCTGCCGTCGGGTCCGATGACGAACGCCGAGCAGTGGTGGCGCGCTCGCGGGTGCTCGGCCCGGACGTCAGCGATCACCGCGCGCGCGGCGTCCTCGGAGTCAACGCGTTCCAGCCGTGTGAGGAAGCGCGAGCGCGAGATCTCAATCTCCGTCTCCACTCGGCCGGAGATGGTCTCGTACTCAGCAGCCATGCCCCTATCGTGTCACGTTCCCGGCACGCGGACCCCAGCCGCGCAGCCGACTCAGCCCGCCGGGTTACGATCAATGCGTGACTTCAGTGCGTGTGGACAGTTGGGTGTGGGCCGTTCGGCTTGCGAAGACCCGCAGCCAGGCGACGGCTGCGTGCCGTGCGGGTCACGTGCGCGTGAACGACGCCCCCGCGAAGGCCTCGCAGCCTGTCAGGATCGGCGATATCGTTCGTACTCGCCTCCACAGCATCGAACGCATCTACCGGGTCACGGGTCTCGCGACCAGGCGCGGCAGCGCGACCGAGGCCGCCACGAACTTTGAGGATCTCACCCCGCCCGCCCCGCCGCGCGTCGAGCGACCCATGACGGTGTACCGCGATCCGGGGGCCGGCAGGCCGACCAAGCGCGACCGTCGCGAGCTCGAGAAGCTGCGCGGCCGCGACGCCTTCCTCAGGCCGGGCGACGAGTGAGCCGGCCGATCGCCCGCGACCGCTGGTCCGTGCGCCAGGCGGATCACGAGGCGCGCGCCGACGCGCTGACCGCCGGGCACCGGGCGCGGCGGCTTCGCGGAGAGTCCCACCCGATCGAGGACTTTCTCTTCACCTACTACCCCGTCAAGCCCGCGGAGCTGCGTCGGTGGCACCCCGGGGCGGGCGTCTCGCTCGAGGGCGGCCAGGAGCGCGCCGACTGGCGGTACTACCGGGTCGCCTCGGACGGGGCCGCATCGGTTGATCTCGCGGCGTTCTTCGCGAAGCGGGGCCAGACCGTCGACTACGTCGAGGGGCTCCTCTCCGCGACCCTGGATCGCGCCCCGCAGTTCGGCTGCTTCGGGCTGCACGAGTGGGCGATGGTGTATCGCCTCACCCCGGAGCAGCTGCGGCACACGAGGCTGCCGCTGCGCATCGGGCACGCCGCGACCGATGCCGTCGTCGAATCGCACACGATTGGCTGCAGCCACTTCGACGCGTATCGGTTCTTCACCCCTGACGCGGCGCCGTTGAATCGCCTCTCGCCGACGCGCGAGACGCAGCCCGACATGGAGCAGTCCGGCTGTCTCCACGCCGGCATGGACATCTACAAGTGGGTCACGAAGCTCGGCCCCGTCGTGCCTGGCGAGCTGCTGCTCGATGCGTTCGAGTTCGCGCGCGACATCCGGTTCGTCGATATGCAGGCCTCGCCCTACGACGTCACCGGCTTCACGGACCACGAGGGGGTGGAGCTCGCGCCGATCCCGATCGAGACGACCGCCGGGAAGCAGGAGTACGTCCGCCGCCAGCGCGAGTTCGCCGTCCGCGGCAACGCGCTCCGGCAGCGCGTGCTCGACGCGATCGCGATCGCTCGCGTGGCCGTCGGGGCCCCCGCGCCCGCCGAAGCAGGCTAGCGGGGGCCGAGCCGGGCTAGTGCCTGGCGAGGATCGTCTCGTGGTCGGTGCCCGCGGGCAGGACGCCGTAGTCGATGCCCCGGTCCTCACCCAGGCGGGCCCCGATGAACGCGTCGGCGCTCGCCGACGGGGCGTAACGCAGCATCAGCCCAGCCTGGAGCGCGAGCCCCATGGTGCCGACGAGGCGACGTGCGCCAGCCTGCGCGACGTCGGGCGTCGCGCCCGCAATATCGGCAAGTTCGCGCTGCACCCGCGAGCGCAGTGCGTCGTAGCGGTCGTCCGCGCCGGCGGCGAGCGCGAGTTCAGCGTCGAACGCGGCAACGCTTTCGGGCTCGCGGGTGAGCGCGCGGAGCACGTCGAGCGCGATCACGTTGCCCGAGCCCTCCCAGATCGCGCTCACCGGCTGCTCCCGGTAGCGCATCGCGAGCGGGAAGTCCTCGGTGTAGCCGTTGCCGCCGAGGCACTCCATGGCTTCATAGGCGTGTGCCGGGCCGCGCTTGCAGATCCGGTACTTCGCCACGGCCGTCGCGAGCCGCCTGAACGACTTCTCCTGCGCGTCGGCCTCGTCCTCGTGGGCGGCGGCGAGGCGCATCGCGAGCAGCGTGGCCGCCTCAGACTCGAGCGCAAGGTCGGTGACGACGCCAGTCATCGCGGGCTGGTCGATGAGCGTGCGTCCGAAGGCCGCACGATGCCGCACGTGCCAGAGCGCCTCCGCGACCGCCTGGCGCATGCCGGCCGCAGTGCCGAGCACGCAGTCGAGACGGGTACGCGCGACCATTTCAATGATCGTCCGCACGCCACGGCCCTGCTCGCCGACCGGGTACGCGACGGTACCGTCGAGCTCGATCTCGCTCGACGCATTCGCCTTGTTTCCGAGCTTGTTCTTGAGCCGCTGCACGCGGAACTCGTTGCGTGTGCCGTCCTCGAGGATGCGGGGGACGAAGAAACAGCTGATCCGGCCGTCAGGATCACCGGCATCGCGCGCAAGCACGAGGAAGGCGTCGGACATCGGCGCCGAGCAGAACCACTTGTGCCCGGTCAGCAGCGCGCCGCCCTCGACGCGGTGCGCGACGGTCTCGTTGACCCGCACATCCGAGCCGCCCTGCTTCTCGGTCATCGCCATTCCCATGAGCACGCCGGGCTTCTCCCCTGGCGCGCGGAGCGCACCGTCGTAGCCTGTCTTGAACAGGCGCGGTAGCCAGGTGGCCGCGAGGTCGGGCTGGTGCTCCAGCGCCGGCACGACCGCGTGGGTCATCGACACAGGGCACCCGTGCCCTGGCTCGATCTGGGCGTAGAGCGAGAACGTCGCGGCGCGTGCGACGTGCGCGCCCGGCCTGGGGTGCGCCCACGCGGAGGTGTGCGCACCGTCTGCGACCGCGGCGCTGATGATGCGGTGGTAGGACGGGTGATAGCGCACCTCGTCGATGCGGTTGCCGCGGTGGTCGAAGCTCACCAGCTCTGGCCCCTCGGCGTTTGCGAGCCGAGCGTCTTCCTGGAACTCGGCGGTGCCGACGTGGGCGCCGGTCGTCACGAGCTGCTCGTCGGCCCAGCCCGCGCCGAACGCCTGCACCGCCTCGCGCAGCACGGGAAACTCGGAGTACTCGTTGATGGCGACCCGCTCCGGCGGCTGATTCTTCACGGTGTGGGTGCGGCCGACAGGGGCAGGGCGCAGCTGGGCGCCCGCTGTCGCGGCCTGGGGTGCTGTCGTGACCTGGGGTGCTGTTGTGGTTGACATCGGTGTCTCCTTCGAACGTGCGTGACTTAGGTGGTCGGTGGGCGCAGTGCGGTCGTCGTGTTCGGTGCACGCCCGGCAGGGTCTCCGGCCCGCAACGGGTCGGCGCTGGCGACCTCGAACCCTGCGAGGCGCTGGCATGCCGCGGCAAGCGAGTCGAGCACCTCGACGGTGTCGACGTCGGAGCGGCCGTCCGCGGCCGGCGAGAGCGGCCGGATGAACGCCTCGCCGAGCGCCCCGACGATCGCCGGGGCGAGGAGGTCGATGCGCTCCGGCGGCAGTGTCCCCTCGACGACGCCGTCTGCGAGCACCTCGGCAACGGTGTCGGTGTAGGCGCGTCGAAAGACCAGGCGCTCTCGCTCGACTCCGACGTCGGCGGCTTCAAAGAGCAGCGCCATCGCTAGGGTTCTGCCGCGAAGTGCGCGGGAACCGAAGACGCGCACCAGCGCGTCGAGCCGCTGTATGGCTGGCGTCTCGAGGCGGGCGGCCGTTCCGAATGCAACGGCTGAGCGCACCATCTCGAGCTCAATGCCCGCCGCCCGTTCGAAGACCGCGGCGGTGAGCGCCGACTTCTCTGGGAAGTAGGTGTAGACCGTGCCGGTGGAGACGCCCGCGCGCTCGGCGACGCGGGCGATCGTCGCGGCCGAGAACCCGCCCTCGGCGACGAGCGCGAGGCCGGCGTCGATGAGCGCCGCACTCCGCGCGGCCCGGTGCTGCTCGGTGCGTTCGGTACTTCGGTACGCCATCGGATCCTGCTTTCTCCAGGCGGCCCGTCATCGGCCGCTGCGACGTCTCCATCTTCGCAGCGCGGGAAAACTCCGCCTTTCGCAAACAATTGAACCATGATTCAATTGTTTGCGAAAGGGCCGGCGTCGAAGTTCGTCCAGCCCATTCACCGCTCAACACCGTCGTTGACCCAGGAGGACCAGATGGATCTCAGCAGCATGCTCGAAAGCACCGCGAGGAAGTTTCCGCACAAGGAAGCACTCGTCGCGGCCGACCGCCGATACACCTACACCG
The DNA here is from genome assembly GCF_013409595.1 of Leucobacter aridicollis. NCBI lineage: Bacteria > Bacillati > Actinomycetota > Actinomycetes > Micrococcales > Microbacteriaceae > Leucobacter > Leucobacter aridicollis. Next base: position 3,281,913 of record NZ_JACCBD010000001.1, read on the forward strand.
ACCTCGTCGAACACTCGCGCCGCGCCGCACGCGTCTTCCACGACGCGGGCCTGACCCGCGGCGCATACGTGCCCGTCATCACGCTCAACACCCCGGGATTCGTGTTCGCGGCGTTCGGCCTGTGGCGCGCGGGCATGGCCCTTGCGCCCGTCAACCACAAGCTCACCGCGCCAGAGCTGCGATTCCTCATCACCCATTGCGGCGCAACGGTCGGGGTCGTCGACGCGACTCTCCTCGGCACTGCCCGCCAGGCCGCACCCGACGTCCGCTGGCTCGTCACCGAGGCCGCGAGCTTCCCCGAGATCGATGTCGAGCCGGGCGACGACTTCGACGCGCTCGTCGCGGCCGCCGAGCCGTGGGATGGCGTCGACGTGAGCGAGACCGAAACCGCCGAGCCGCTGTACACGTCGGGCACCACGAGCGACCCGAAGGGCTGCATCCACTCCCACCGTGGCATCACGACGGTCGCGGCGTACTGCGCGATCAGCGGCGGCTTGCAGGCGTCGGACAGGTTCCTCATCGCGATGCCGATCTGGCACTCGTCGCCGCTCAACAACTGGTTCCTCCCGATGATGTTCCTCGGCGGCACGGCGGTGCTCCTGCGCGAGTACCACCCGATCGAGTTCCTTCGGACGATCGAACAGGAGCGCGTGACCGCATTCTTCGGACCGGCCATCGCCTACCTCGCTCCGCTCCAGGCAACAAGAGCCGCAGGGATCGACTGGGACGCGTTCGACCTTTCCAGCGCACGCATCTGGTTCGCCGGCGGCGCCCCCATCGGCAAGGACACCATGCAGACCATGCGTGCCGCCTACCCGTCCGGCGGATTCCAGCAGGTCTACGGCATGAGCGAGATGGGCCCTGTCGGCACCGTCCTCCGCCCCGAAGATCAGGAACGCAAGGCTGGGTCCGTCGGCCACGCCGGCATGCCTGGCGTCGACATCCGCGTCGTCACGCTCGACGGCCGCGACGCACTGCCGGGCGAAACCGGTGAAATCTGGATGCGCTCGGACACCCGCATGGTCGGCTACCTCGGCAACGACGAGGCCACCGCGAAGGCGTTCGACGGCGACTGGTACAAGTCGGGCGACCTCGCGAGGCTCGACGAGGACGGCTACCTCTTTATCGCCGACCGTATCAACGACATGATCATCTCCGGCGGCGAGAACGTGTACACGCTCGAGGTCGAGAACGCGGCGCGCGAGCACCCCGGCATCGCGGATATCGCCGTGGTGTCGAAGCCACACCCCGAGTGGGGCGAGACCGTCGTTGCGGTCGTCGTCCCGGCGGCCGACGGCGGGCCGACGCTTGAGGAACTGCGCGAGTTCCTCGGCGAGCGACTCGCGCGCTACAAGGTGCCGCGCGACCTCGTCTCGATCGACGCGCTCCCCCGCAACCCCTCAGGGAAGGTCCTCAAGCACCGGCTGCGCGCGCTCGTGCGCGAGGGCGTCACGGCGGCGTAGCGCGGCAGCGGCGGCCCGACGGCGGGGCCCGCCCGGCGGGGCCCGGCCGGCACGGCTCGACGGCGGGGCCAGACGGCGGCGGCTCGCCCAGCCCAGCGCGGAACGGCCCCGCGCGCCCGCCCTCGTCGCGGCTCAGAACAGCGTTGGGGCAGGGGCGCCCGGCACTTCGTCCCAGAGCGGCAGCGCGGCCCCCTCCCCGGTGCTCGGAAGCTGCCGCGCGCCGCGCCGCGTCCCCGCACCGCGCGGCGACACGGGCCCGCGCGGTGCACGCGCGCCGGCTGCGGCGACGGGCGGGTACGGGTCGCGGCTCCGCCCTGCCCCGCCGCTGAATTCGAGACCGTACTTCCGAATGAGCGGCCGGATCCGTCCGGCGAGTTCGAGCCTGTACGCCTGCGTCGCCTTGCTCGACGCCCCGGGATAGAGCCGCTGGTAGGCGGGCACGAGATCCGGATACTCTCTGCCGAGCCAGGCGAAGAACCACGGTTTCACGGCCGACCGCAGGTGCAGGGCGCCGTACATGACCGAGCGCGCTCCAGCGTCTCGGATGTCCCGCAGCAGCGGCTCGAGATGGCGGGCGGTGTCCGTGAGGTGCGGCAGCACCGGCATCACGAAGACGTCGACTTCGAGGCCAGCCGCGCGGGCCGCCGCGACCGTCTCGAGGCGGGCACGCGTCGTCGGCGTGCCTGGCTCGATGGACTGCTGCAGCGCGTGGTCGCCAACCGCGATCGACATGGCGAGCTCGACGGGGACGCGCTTCGACGACTCCGCGAGCAGCGGCAGATCCCGGCGCAGCAGTGTGCCCTTGGTGAGGATCGAGATCGGCGTCTCCCGCGCCGCGAGCGCCTCGATAATGCCGGGGAGCAGCGCGTACCGCCCTTCGGCCCGCTGGTAGGGATCCGTATTCGTGCCGAGGGCGACCATGTCGCGCCCCCAGGACGGCTTCGCGAGCTCGCGGCCGAGCACCTCGGCGACGTTGACCTTCACGACGATCTGCGAGTCGAAATCGGCGCCAGCGTCGAAGTCGAGGTACTGGTGAGAGCCGCGCGCGAAGCAGTAGACGCAGGCGTGCGAGCAGCCCCGATAGGGGTTGATCGTCCACGCGAACGGCATCGACGATCCCTGCGGTACGCGATTCAGGGCGCTCTTCGCGAGGACCTCGTGGAACACCATGCCCGCGAACTCGGGCGCCCGCGTCGTGCGGAGGTGGCCGGGCATCGCCGCGACCTCGGCGAGCTCAAGCCCGGGCAGAGCGGCCGTGACCGAGCTCGGCGCGTTCGCCTGCTTGGACCCGATCCTGATCGCCCCGGCGCTCTGTCCATTCCACCTCATGCACCGATTCGAACATATGTTCGAATGATTCGCAAGTGGCGATCCGCGCGCACTTCCTTCCCCGCACACCCAAATTTTCCTTCCCACCCCAATTACCGCGGGGAATTGGGGTGGGAAGGAAAATTTGAGGCGGAGAGGAAATGGGGCGGCGGAAGGAAATGGGGCGGCGGCGGGAAATGGGGGCGGCGGGAAATGGGGCGCCGCCCAGCGCAGCCGCGACGGGCCGCGGCTACACGCGCCGTTTCCCGCGGATCGCGCGGAGCGCCCACAGGATCGCGACCAGGTCGACGACCTCCTGCATCCAGGCGCCGACGATCGCGGGCAGGAATCCGAACGCGGCGACGAGCATGAGGCCGACGCTCACGGCGATGCCCATCCAGATGCTTTCGAGGGCGATGCGCACCGTGTCCTTGCCGATCCTGACCGCCTCGCCAACCCCGTCGATCCTGTCGAACCGGTTCACGACGTCCGCAGACTCGCTCGCCGCCGTCGAGCCGCGCGCGCCCATCGCGAAGCCGACGTCGGCCGCCGCGAGCACGGGGGCGTCATTGAGCCCGTCGCCCACCATGATGAGGGGCCGGGGCTGCAGTTCGCTGGCAATACGCACCTTGTCTGCGGGGCTGCACTCTGCGTAGACCTCGTCGATGCCGGCCTGCTCGGCCATCGCGTTCGCGGTCGCGGGGACATCGCCGGTGACCATCGCGAACCGCTCAACGCCGAGACCGCGGAGCCCGCGCAGCACCTCCGGCGCCTCTGGCCGCAGCTCGTCACGCATGATGAGCGTGCCGAGGAACCGGTCGTCGAGCGCCACGTAGATCGCCAACTCGCCGGCGTCGAGCGGGGCAATTTCCAGGCCGGGCGCGGCCTTGGCGACCCAGCTCGGCTTCCCGACGCGCACGGTGCCCGCCGCGACGACGGCCTCGACGCCGTTCGTTGCGCTCTCCGCTGCGGATTCGACGGGCAGGAGGGGGATGCCCCGCGCCTTCACCGCCTCAACGACCGCGCTCGCGAGCACGTGCGACGAGTACACCTCGGCGCTCGCGGCAAGCTGGAGCAGCTGCTCCTCAGCGACGCCCGTCGCCGGGCGCACCTCGCGGGGCTCTGGCTTGCCCGTCGTGAGCGTGCCCGTCTTATCGAACGCGGCCGAGCGCACCTTCGCGAGCTGTTCCAATGTGCCGCCGCCCTTGACGATCAACCCGCTCTTGGCGGCACGGCTCATCCCGCCGAGAAACGCCACTGGCGCGGCGATGAGCAGCGGGCACGGGGTCGCGACGACGAGCACCTCGGCGAACCGGACCGGCTCGCCGCTGACGAACCACGCAACCCCGGCGATGACGAGCGCGACGACGGTGAACGGGAGCGCGTACCTATCGGCCAGGCGAACGGTCTTCGCGCGGCTTCCCTGCGCTTGCTCCACGAGATCGACGATCTGCTGGTACTTGCTGTCTTTCGAGGTCGCGGCCGCGCGCATCGTGATCGCGGTCGAGCCGTTCACGACGCCGCTCGAGACCCGCTCATCGGCCGCGCGGAGCACTGGGAGGCTCTCACCGGTGAGCGAGGACTCGTCGAACTCCGCCGAGCCGCCGAGCAGGATCGCGTCGACCGGGACGAGCTCGCCCGGTCGCACGAGCAGGTGATCGCCGACATTGATGTCACTGACGGGAACCGTCTCCGTGCGGTCGTCCGCCGCGCCAGCCGCCCCCGCTCCGGCCGCGACCGGCGCGGTGAGGAGCCGGGTGGCCTGCTGTGGCGCACGCTTGAGCAGGGCCGTGAGCTCCTGCTTGGAGCGGTTCTCCGCGTAGTCCTCGAGTGCTTCGCCGCCGGTGATCATCAGCACGACGATGAGCGCCGCCCACGGCTCGCCGACGCTCACCGCGGCAACGATCGCGATGATGGCGAGGATGTCGAGGCCGGCGTGCCCGCGGAGCAGCTGCCGCACCATCTCCACCGCCTGCCACGCGGCAATGCAGAGCGCGTACCCGCCAACGAGCCACGGCGCGAGGCCGCGCGCCGGCGTTGCCAGCAGCGCGAGTCCAATGGCACCGACGATGAGGGTCAGTACGACGGCCGGGTAGGCCTTCGCCCCGCGCACGATAAGGTTCATAGCCCTCATCCTGCTACTCCCAAGCGTATCCGGGCAACATCAGGGGGCGAAGTGTTCGCCCCCACGGCGATCCTGATCTAGGGCGGCGCGCCCGCGCCGCCCTACTTGCCGCGCGGGATGAGGCGCTGCAGCTGAGTGACGTGCGCCGGGGTGAGCTCGTCGAGCGTCTTCACCTCGAGCAGCTTCATCGTGCGCACGATCTGGTCGGAGAGGATCGCAATCATGCGATCGACGCCCTCGCGGCCGCCAGCCATGAGACCGTACAGATACGCTCGCCCGACGAGCGTGAACTTCGCGCCCATCGCGATCGAGGCGACGATGTCGGCGCCGTTCATGATGCCGGTGTCGATCGCGATCTCGGTGTGGTGCCCGACCTCGCGCGCGACCTCCGGCAGCAGGTGGAACGGGATCGGCGCGCGGTCGAGCTGACGCCCGCCGTGGTTCGACAGGATGATGCCGTCGACGCCAAGATCAACGAGTTTCTTCGAGTCCTCGAGGTTCTGCACGCCCTTCACGACGAGTTTGCCGGGCCACATCGAACGGATCACGTCGAGGTCCTCGAACGAGATCGACGGGTCCATCGCTGAGTCGAGCAGCTCGCCGACGGTTCCGCCCGTGGAGGAGAGCGAGGCGAACTCAAGCTTCTGTGTCGTGAGGAAGTCCCACCACCACCAGGGGCGCGGGATCGCGTTCGCAATCGTGCCGAGCGAGAGCTGCGGGGGGATCGAGAAGCCGTTGCGGGCGTCGCGCAGCCGCGCGCCGGCAACGGGCGTATCGACGGTGAACATCAGCGTGTCGAACCCGGCGGCCGCCGCGCGCTCGACGAGGCCGTAGGAGATCTCGCGCTGCCGCATGACGTACAGCTGGAACCAGTTGCGTCCGTTCGGGTTCGTCGCCTTCACGTCCTCGATCGAGGTGGTGCCGAGCGTCGACAGCGTGAACGGGATCCCGGCCGCGGCGGCTGCGCCGGCCCCGGCGATCTCGCCCTCGGTCTGCATGAGCCTCGTGAACCCCGTCGGCGCGATCCCGAACGGCATTGCGGACTCGCCGCCGAAGATCTGCGCGCGAGTGTCGACCATCGAGACATCCCGCAGGATCGACGGATGGAACTCGATGTCCTCAAAGGCCTGACGCGCACGGCTCAGCGAAAGCTCGCCCTCGGCGGAGCCGTCGGTGTAGTCGAACGCGGCCTTTGGGGTGCGGCGCTTCGCGATGCGCTGCAGATCATAGATCGTCAGCGCGCCGTCGAGGCGGCGCTTCTTGCCGTTGAGCTCAGGCTTCTTGAACTTCATGAGATCGAGGATCTCGGTGGGGCGAGGGAACTGTCGCTGGACCACGTGACGCCGCCTTTCTACTGTCGAAATGAATTGGGGTTAGATGCGGCCGGCAGCCCGCAACTCCACCCACCCAGCACCATCAGGGAACACCCACCGATCACGCGACTGCGCAACCATCTCAGCACCCGTCCCCGGCAACACCGGAGCAACATAACTCCCGTTCACCACCCGCGCCGGCTCAACAAAATGCTCATGCAGATGATCCACAAACTCAACCCGCTTCCACCCAATCTCCCCCGTGAGCGCCGCATAGTCAAAGAACGAATAATGCTGCACCAACTCACACAGCCCCACACCACCAGCATGCGGACACACCGGCACACCAAACTTCTTCGCCATCACCAGAATCGCGAGATTCTCATTCACGCCAGCAACCCGCGTCGAATCCAACTGCAACACGTCAAGCGACCCAGCCTGCAACATCTGCTTAAAGATGATCCGGTTCATCACCGCCTCACCCGTCGCCACCTTGATCGGCGCCACACCCCGACGAATATCGGCATGCCCCAACACGTCATCAGTGCTCGTGGGCTCCTCAATCCAGAACGGATCAAACTCGGCAAGCGCGTTCGTCCACGCGATCGCCTCATCGACCTCCCACCGCTGATTCGCATCAATCGAGATCCGAATCTCTGGCCCCACGGCCTCACGCGCGAGCCGCATCCGCCGCACGTCGTCCTCCAGGCTCGTCCCAACCTTCAACTTGATCATGTCGTACCCGGCAGCAACGGCCTCCTTCGACAACCGCACAAGCTTCTCGTCGGAATACCCGAGCCAGCCAGGCGTCGTCGTGTACGCGGGATGCCCATTCGCGGCAAGCTCCGCCAACCGCTCAGCCTTCCCGACCTCACCCGCACGCAGAATCTCGAGCGCCTCCTCGGGCGTCAACGCGTTCTGAATGTGCGTGAAATCGATCGCCGAAACAATCTCCTCGGGACTCATCTCCGCAAGCAGCCGCCACAACGGCTTCCCCTCACGCCTCGCCCGCACATCCCACAACGTGTTGATCACCGCGCCAGCAGCCATCTGCGAGACGCCCTTCTCCGGGCCAAGCCACCGCAACTGCGAGTCATGCACGAGCCGCTTCGCCGCGGCCCCCAAATCACTCACCAGGTCATCAAGCTCAAGCCCCACAAGCCGGGCCCCGTAACTCTCAATCGCTTTCGCAACAATCTCGTTGCCACGACCGGCAGTAAACACGAGACCGTACCCGCGCTCACCATTGTCTGCCTCAAGCACCGCATACGCGGCCGAATAATCAGGATCAACATTGACCGCGTCGGAGCCATCAAGCTCAAGCGAAGTAGGAAAGCGCACGTCGTAGCTACGCACCGAAGTAATAACAGGCATGTTCAGAATCCTATACGACCTAGCAATTTCCTACACGATTAGTTTCCAGACGATACGCCAGTGCTGAAGCTAGCGCCGCGCGAACACCCCGGGCCGCTTCTCAGCGAACGCCCGCCGCCCCTCGGCAGCGTCTTCGGTGGCAAAGGTGACAGTCTGCAGCTCGCGCTCGAAACGCACGGCCTCTTCCTGCGGCATGTTCGCCGCTGCGCGCAGGTTCGCCTTCGCCGTCTCCGCAGCAATTGGGGGGCGCGAAGCAATCGTGGCAGCGAGTTCCCTAGCGCGCACCAGTAGCTGACCGGCCGGCAGAACCTCGGTCACGAGCCCCCAGGCAAGGGCGCGCTCCGCGTCGATGCCATCGCCAGTGAGCAGCATTGTCGCTGCGTTGGACTGCCCGATCGAGGCCGCCAGGAAGGCGCTCATTCCGCCACCGCCAATCCAGCCGAGCTTGATCTCGGGCGCGGCAAAGCTCGCCGCCTCCGAAGCGAGTCGGATGTCGCACGACAGTGCTGTCTCGAGCCCGCCGCCCAGGGCGTAGCCATTCACCGCGGCAATGATGGGCTTGCGGCACTCGCGCAGGGCGTCACAGTAATCCCGCCGGTTACGGAAGCTCCATGGTGTCGCATAGGTGTCCAGGGTGCGGATGTCGCTTCCGGCGCTGAACGCGCGTTCGCCAGCGCCCGTCAGAACAATCGCGCGAACGTCATCATCGTCGTTGAGTGCGAAGATGACCCGTTCAAGTTCGGCGCTCATCTCCGGGGTGACGGCGTTCAGCTTCTCCGGCCGGTCGAGGGTGATCGTCGCGACGTGGCCGTCGAGCTCAAGGCGGATCCGCCCGTCGGGCTGCTCGGCGCCCGGGGCGGGTGTGGAAGAAGTCATCACTGGGTCCTTACTCTGTGTGGGTCTAACGATGCGCAGGCATTTTGGCGCCCGCGAGGGTGTGCGCGTACTCGCGCTGCACAACGCGCCACGCTCCGGAGGCATCTGAAGCTGCAATGCGGTCACGCAGGAGCCGCGACGCCGATGCCTGAAACGCGGTGAAGCCGGGCAGCCGCGGGCGCACCCAGGCCTCATTGATGGTGCGCCGGGTCGCTGCGTAGAACTCGCCCGCCAGTCGGTTGACCTCCGGGTTTGCCCAGGCGGCCCCGCTCGAGGGCTGCCCCGCGTGCTCGGAGATCACGGTGGCCTGGGTCAACGGGTGCATGAGCCAGGTGAGCATGTCGACAAGCCGCGCGTCGGGCTGAGTACGCGTGGAAATGGCGAGCCCGGTGCCGCCGATGACGGATCCTGTTCGCCCGGCGGGACCCACCGGAGCGTTCGCGAACGCGAGCGCTCCGGGCCCTGAAGCGTAATTCACGTACCCGTAGACGAGTGGCACGTACGCAATGTCGCGCTCGTCGCGCATCCGTTCGAGGAGCCCAATCGGGTTCAGATCCACCGCGCCCGCGGGAGCGGTGCGGGCGAGCTCAATCAGGATCCGTGCCGCTTCACTCCCCACCGCCTCTGACACGAGCAGCTCGGAGCCGTCTACCGCAGGGTCCTCGCCGAGCGCGACACAGATCGACAGGTAGCTCAGGAGCGCGTGCGGGCCGCCGAGGTTCGGCGCAACCGGCACACGCTGCGCGAGCTGCAGCACGTCCTCCCATCGCACGGGGGCCTCGGCGACTCGCTCGGGGAGCCGGGCGGACACTTGGGACGCTGCGTCCAGTGGCAGCGCCCAGGTGCGCCCGCCGACCTCGTAGGAGCGGAGGCTCGGACCCACGGCGTCAGCGGCGATTCGCCTGAGTGCGTCCTCGCCGAGCCAGGCCTCGACAGGAATCAAAGCCCCGGCGGCGAGTGCGTCTCCAAGGTGTGGGTGATCAAGCACGAGCACGTCATACTGCTCGGCGAGCTCCTCAATCGGGCTCGCCTCGAACCCCTCGAGCGAGTGCACCTCCCATTCGATGAGTCCCGGCGCCGCGAGCGCGGTCCGCTCAAGCGCCTGACGCCCGCGCGGGTGATCCCAGGTCAGCCCGCGGTAGGTCACGCCTCACCGCCGCGACGGTACGGAGCGGACGGCCGCGCCGCACTGGGCTCAAGCACAGTTTCCGCGACAGCGCCGTCCGCAATGAGCGCGTCGATCCTGTCGGCTGCGAGTCCGGCCTCGAGCAGGATCTCGCGCGAGTGCTCTCCGACAAGCGGCGCTCCTCGCGTAATCCGCGGCGGCGTGCGGTTGAAGCGGTACGGAAAGCCGGGGGTACGGACGGTGCCCTCGGTGGGGTGCTCGTACTCGACGAAGGTGCCGTTGTGGGCGACCTGCGGGTCGTTGACCAGCTCCTCATAGCCGTAGACGGGGCCCACCCAGATGCCCGCGGCGCCGAGCTTTTCGAGCCAGTGGGCGGTCGTCTCCCGGATCAGTCGATCTTGCACGCCACGGTACAGCTCATCGCGCTTGCTCCATCCCTCAACCTCGCCCGTCCAGCCCACGAACCCGGTTTCTCCGATGAGCTCGCCGAGCGTCTCGGGCTCGGCGAACGCGAGCGCAATGAATCCGTCCGCTGTCGCAAAGATGCCGTAGGGCGCGCGAATATAGCTGTGCGCGTGGGGCTCCGCCGAGCGCGCCTGCGCCACTCCGCCGACCGTGTGCACCGACAGCTCTTGCATCTGCAGCGTCGTCACTGCGTCGAGCATGTTCACCGTGACAAGCTGCCCCTCCCCTGTTCGCTCACGGTGCAGAAGTGCAGCGAGCACACCTTCGAAGGCGGTCGACGCGGTGATCGCGTCGGCGAGGAATTGGCCGGCGGGAGTCGGCGGCTCGCCCTCGCGACCGGCGGACAGCAGCGCGCCGCTCATCGCCTGCAGCAACAAGTCCTGGCCAGGCCGGTCGCGGTACGGGCCATCCTCGCCGTAGCCTGAAATCGACACGTAGACGATGTTCGGGTTAACCGCGCGAAGTGACTCATAGTCCACTCCGAGCCGCGCAGCGACTCCCGGCCGGTAATTCTGCAGGAACACATCAGCTTCGGCCACAAGCGCGAGTAGCGCGTCTCGTCCGTCGTCGGCCTTGAGGTCGAGCGCCACCGATCGCTTGTTGCGATTCAGCGAGAGAAACGAGACGTTGATCTTGTTTCCGGGTGCGCCCCCGGCCGCGGTGTGGCGCTGCCACTCACCCCTCGTCGGTTCGACCTTGATGACGTCGGCGCCGAGATCGCCGAGCCGCTGAGCAGCGAATGGGCCGGCCATGGCGATCGAACAGTCGAGCACACGGTAGCCAGCAAGGACCGCTGGCGCGGGGGTGGTCATGGTCAGGTTCCTCCGGAGTTGGTGGGTGGGTGAGCGCGTCGGCCGTGCGTGGCTAGCGGGCCGAGGACGGTGGGATCAGGATCTCGCTTCCGCCGGCGGCGGCGGAGCGGTGCATCGCATCGATGAGTTCGACAGTGCGGGCGGCAACCCGGGCGTCCGAATGGTTTTCGGTCTCTCGCCCTGTGAGCAGATCAACGAACCTTGCGGGAGGGGCGAGGCATTCATACCCGCCCGCGCCAGGCTCAATATCGAGGTCCCAGCGCTGTCCGTCATAGCGGTGCAGCGAAACCCGTTCCCGCTCGGTATCGAGCATGAGCACACCCTCCGAGCCAAATACGCGAATGTCGACTTGGTAGGGGTCCTCGTCCGGCAGCGTTGCCGCGCCCGAGAGCGCCCCGAGCGCCCCTCCCTCAAAGCCGAGCACCGCCGCGTTGAACAGGTCGACCGACGCACCCGGGGCGGTCATCTTGGAGATCACGCTCTGTGCCCGCAGATCGGTCAGCCAGAATAGGAGCGCGCTCGAGTGCGTGACTTGGCCGTGCGCGTAGCCTCCGCCGCGCTCAGGCGACTGCCACGTGCTCGCCTGCGGCCCCGCTGTATTCGAGTCCCACCGAGTCCGAATGTCATCGGGGTTCCCCGCGAAGAGCCCACGCGTTGGCGAGGCCATGTGGCAGAGTACGTGCTGTATCTCGCCAAGGTGCCCGGCGTCAACGAGCCGCTTTGCGGCAATGGTGAATGGTTTGTAGTTCCAGCCGTACGGCACGAGTACGTGTGCGCCAACCTCCTCGCTTCGACGCACCAGCTCCCACGCGCTCTCAGCGTCAAGGCTGACCGGCTTCTCCACCTGCACATGCAACCCGCGATCGATAGCCCGCAGGGCGTGCTCGATGTGAAGGTCGTGCGGCGTTGTAATCACGACACCGTCGAGCCCTGCATCAAGTAACTCGTCATAGTCCTCGGTCGCGAAACCGAACCCAAATTCGTCCCGCACCGCACCGAGGTTGGGACCCTGACCGCATACTCCGACGAGCTCGACGTCGTCTCGCGCGGCGTAGATCGGGAAGTGGTTGCTTGTCGCCCACCAGCCAGCGCCGATGGCACCGATCCTCGCTTTGCGCCCCGAGGGCAGTGACGCGCTCATCGCGCGAGCTCCCAGTAACGCTTGCCATCGCGGATCGATTCGCGCACGACGCCTCGGTCGCGAAGGCGCTCAAGGTTTCCGGTGACCGGAAAGATCGAGTAGTCGAGTGCAGCTGCGGGCCACGGCCCGAGTGCGGCACCAGCCGCACGAATGATCGTGAGCGTGGACGCAGGCTCGACAATCTTGTCGAGGGCACCGAGGATCGCATCGTCGACCTCAGCAACGTATTGTTCGCTGTCGTCGAGAAACCCAGAAACCGCTGCCCCCTCGTACACCGGATAGTGCGCGGTAAGGAGCAGGTCGGCGTCGAACCCACGCACCCTGGCAATCGTTTGGAGATAGTCATCCGTATCGCGATAGGTCGGCGGGAACGCCGGAGTACCGCTCGCCGTGGGGACTGTCCGACCGAGTACCGCGTCGCTGATCGCGAGAGCGTTGTTGCGCTCGTCCCATAGAGCAAGGTGACCCGGGCTGTGCCCTGGCACGTGGATGACTCGAACGCGCCGGTCTCCCAGATCGAACTCCTCGCCGCCGCGCAGCTCGCCGTCGAGCAATACCAGATCGCTGTCGGCCCGTACTGCCGCCGTCGTCGCGGGCGGATCATCGAAGCCGTCCATCGCCGCAAATTCCCCGTAGCGCTCGCCGATGAGCCGCTCGACGTCTTCCGTCAGCGCCCGGTCGAGTCGGTGTGCAAGCAGCTGGACACCCGGCAGGGCTGCGCGGAGCGCCCCGTTGCCGCCAGTGTGATCGAAGTCACAGTGGCTGTTGATCGCCCACCGAATGCGGCTCGGGTCAATGCCGTCTGCGGTGAGTGCAGGCAGCAGCGTCTCCGTGACCGAGTCGCGCACTCCGGTGTCGAAGAGCAGCGCGGCATCGGTGCCAACAAACAGGTAGAGCGCAACAAACCGCTCGCCCAGTGGGGCGACATAGCGGTGCAGCCCCGGTCGTAGTTCCGTCATCGTTACCGCTCCGTTCCGTCGAGGATCAGTCGCAGGCCTGCGCGCTCAGGACGCATGTGCGGGCCGGCGGGGTTGCCCCAGCCGTCGCCGGTCGCAGCCGCCGCGATGCCTTCTTCGTCGACGGTGATGCCGGTTCCTGGGGCGTCGCTCAGCACGATCCCACCATCAATGAACTCGTGGTCAACGATGAGTCCGGGAGCGAACGACGTGTCCTGCACCTCGGTCGTGAGGTGGTTGGGCACCGCGGCGGCGGCGGCCGCAACCGCTGGGTTCGCGTTGTAGCCAACCACGCTCACCGGGATATCGTGTGCGTCGGCAGCGAACGCGAGACGCAGGAAGTGCGTCACCCCCCAGACCGCGCCGGCCTGCGCGATGTCCGGCGCGCCGGCGTCGAAGAAGGGCCTGAACTGGTCGATGCCTGTGAGGTTCTCCCCCGTCGCGACCGCTGAGCGCACCTGCGCGGACAACCGAACGTGACCCGCAACGTCCCAGCGTCGCACCGGCTCCTCAATCCACAGGAGGTCGTGGCGCTCCTCGATGGCGGAGACGTAGCGCACGGCCTGCTTCGGCTGCCATGACTCGTTGGCGTCAAGCATGAGACCCGGTCGGGTCGTGTGCGCCGAGAGCGCGTCGGCCATGATCTCGAGCCGCCTGAGGTCCGCGTCGAGATCGAGGCCACCCTTGAGCTTGCCCGCAACGTACCCGCGTTCCGCGTACTCAGTGTAGAGCGCGCCGAGCTGGTCGTCGGGCAACGCGATGTCGAGGCCTGACGCATAGCCCGGCACGAATCGGTCGCGCCCTCCGAGCAGTCGCCAAAGAGGCTCGTTGGCTGCTTTTGCCTTAATGTCCCAGAGCGCCGCGTCGAGCGTTGCGATGCCACCGTATGTCGCCCCCGAGTGCCCAGATTTGAACACCTGCGCAACCATCCTGTCAAAGAGCGCGCCGACGCTGCGGGGATCCTCCCCGAGGATCGCGGGGAAGAGCCGGTCGAGGTCCGCGTGCGACCCGACTCCGACCCCTTCAATCCCTGCGTCGGTCTCAACGATGACGATCGGAGACTCGGTCACGGCCGGGTTGATGTGCCCATTCGCGTCCCCAATGGGCCGTCGCCAGTCGTGGCGCGTGTGCAGGGTCCTGTACCCGGTGATCTTCATATCGTCCTTGATGTTGCTCGATGAAACTTAACATACATCATACGACTTATAAGTGAATTTGGCGAGCCGCGCCCGTCTTGCGTCATACGTCGCACCTTTATCGCTAGACTCGCCCCATGTCCCCGCTTCCTCAGCAGCCCAAGACCCTCGGCGCTCCGCGCACCCCGACGGCGCGGTTCGGCACAATCGTCGTACACGACCTCGTGACGGCGATCGTGGTCGGCGATTTCCAAGCGGGCGAACTCCTACCGAGCGAAACCGAGCTGTGCGACCACTTCGGCGTGAGCCGCACCGTCATCCGTGAGTCCATCAAGCGACTCGAAGAAAAGGGCATGGTCTCGGTCGCGCAGGGCCGCGGGACGGTCGTCAACGAGCAGCACGATTGGAACATCCTCGACAGGGTTGTGCTCACTGTCATGATCGAGAACGACGCCGAACTCGGCATCCTCGATGAGATCGCGACCGTCCGCGCTGAGCTCGAATCCGGCATGGCGAGCCGGGCAGCCACCCGCCGTGACGACGACGCAATCAGCGCCCTTGGCGCCGCTCACGCAAAGCTCGAAGCAACGATCGATGACGCCGAGGCATTTGCCGCGAGTGACGTCGAGTTCCACTCACTTGTGATGGAGATAGCCGGAGACCGACTTTCCCAGGGCATCGCGCGCACGCTCACAAGTCGCGCTCGCGACAACGCGCGCTTCTATGGAGCACCCGGCCCCGAGGCAATGCCCGACACCGTCGAGGAACACAAGCGCGTCCTCGACGCCATCACCGCGGGTGACAGCGACACCGCAGCGCGCGAGATGAAGGAACACATCACCCGCGCGTGGGAGCGCCGTCGGATCCCAGCAGAGAGCTCACACCGTACAGGGAGCTGACACCCCGCCGGGAGCTGACAATGGCCGAGCGCGAGCGGAAACTACGCGAGGCCGACCGCCCGCGGATCGACAAGCCCCTCGTCGACAAGCTCCCGCCACAGCCCTGCGGGCACCTCGGCGGCAAAGCGTCGAATATTCTCTCGCACCTGCTCAGCGTTGCGCATCCCAAGCGCAACGCCAGCGACCGCATCGTGTAGGAGCGGGAACGCGAGCGCGGCCTCCGGAAGGGAGACGCCGTGCCGCTCGCAAGCATCCGCGAGCCGATTCGCACGTCCAAGCAACTCCACCGGAGCGGGCATGTAGTCGTAGGTCGCGTCCACTGGTGGCCGCGCCGCGGCAAGCAAACCGGAGTTGTACACCGCCACCGCAATCACCGAGGCGCCGGCCCGTCTCGCCGGCTCGAGTACGTCGTCGAGTGCGCCCTGTTCAAGCAACGTATAACGCCCGGCGAGCATCACCACATCGATGAGGCCATCGCCGAGGAGCTCCGCGAGCCCCGCTGACTGATTCGTGCCGACACCCACGGCGGCAACGAGCCCCTCTGCTTTGAGCACGGCAAGTGCTTCTAGCCCCTCCCGCGCCGCCCCGGCGTAGGCCGCATCGGGATCATGCACGAACACCGTGTCGATCCTGTCGAGACCGAGCCGCTCGAGGCTTCCCTCAAGCGACCTGCGAACGCCTTCGAGAGTGAAGTCCCATTCGCGAGCAAGGGTGTCAGGCACCGCAAACCCCTCGTCGCGGCCGCGCGGTGCTGGGTTTGATACGAGTAGGCGTCCCACTTTTGTCGAGACCTGGAACTCTTCGCGCGAGTAGCGAGCGAGGGCTTCGCCGAGCCTGCGCTCAGACAGCCCCAGCCCGTAGTGCGGCGCAGTGTCGAACGAACGAACCCCGGCCTCCCACGCCGCTTCGACCGCTCCAGCAGCCTCAGCGTCGCTGGTCTCGCGATACAGGTTGCCGATCGACGCACCGCCAAAACCGACCGGGGTCGTCCACGCGCGCGTGGCTCCCAACCCGACGCGCTCCATCGGGCCCGTCACGGCGTCCCCTCCGCGAGCCCCGCGGCGTATACGGCGCGAGCGGTGCCGGAGAAGACTCGCTCCCGTTCGTCCGCAGTAAGGTGGGCGGCGGCGGCGCGAACGCGCTCAATCCAGCCGCTGTAGCTCTCGTCACTGAGCCGCACGAGGGGCCAGTCCGATGCGAACATCGTGCGACTCGCGCCAAACGCGTCGAGCGCAACGGCGAGTGCGGCATCGGCATTGCTCTGTGAGGCCAAGCCAGAAAGTTTGCAGACGGTGTTCGGCAGCGCAGCCAGCCGGCGCACATCGACCTCCCACGCGGCAAATCCCACGCCGTCGTTCGGCGGGTTGCCGGCGTGATCAAGCACGAAGGTCATGTCCGGCACCCGTTCCGCAAGCGCTGTCGCGACGGGGAGCTGGTGGGCCCGAACGACTAGGTCGAACGTAAGTCGACGCGCTGCAAGCACGCGGATGCCCGCCCAAACGTCCTCTCGCCCGAGCCAACGGGGGTCGGGATCGACATGTGCGAGGTGGCGAACGCCGCAGAGCGCGGCGGCACCAGGGTGCTTCGCGATGGCATCGAGCTGGGCCTCGACATCGGCGGAGAGGTCGACCCATCCAACCACCCTGTGCGCACGCGACGATGCATACGCTTCGTCAAGTAAGAAGTATGTTTCGGCGAGCGAGTTGTTGGCTTGCACAAGCACTGAGCTACTGGCCCCGTGCGCCGCGAGCACCTCGTCGAGATCGACGCCCGAAAAGTCGCGGTCGATTGCTGCCATAGTGTCGCCCGCGATCCATTCCTGTGGGGTAGCGGCGAGGTCCCACAGGTGGCAGTGAGCATCGACGAGAAACGGGTCGTCCTTAGCACTCAATCCATGTGCCACGCCAACTCCATCTCTCGCCACCCTGTCACACCGGCGACCGCTCCAAACGGGACCTGGCAAGGCCCGGTGTGTGCCCACCATTCCTGACTCGTCTTGTCCGCCTGCACGCGCGCCATATCGCGCTCGTAGTCGTCACCCACATAGTCGTATACGCCAAATAGCGTGTCGTCGGCGATGAAAATCGAGTAGTTTCTCAGCCCGTTCTCGTGCATGGCCGCTTCAACCCGAGGCCAGACGGCCCGGTGAAGCGCTAGGTACTCGGCCCGCTTCTCGGGTCGCACGTTCACGACAAACCCGAACCGCCTCGCAGCCCCATCCCGCACAGCGTATCCGCTCATCCCTTGGTCCCACCTGCCGTCATGCCGCTGACCAGGAAGCGCTGGCTGAACAGGAAGATGATGAGGATGGGCAGGATCGAGAGGAGCGTGGCGAGGGCAAGCGTTGGCAGCTCAATGACACTCGTCGCCGCCGTCGTCGGATTGAACTGCGGAACGTTGGCAAGCATGTTTGCCAAGCCGACCTGCACGGGTGATTTGGTGCCACCAACCATCAGGAACGGCAGGAAGTAGTTGTTCCAGTTTCCCGTGAAGTTGAAGAATGCGGTGAGCGCAATGACCGGCGCCGCGAGCGGCATGGCGATCTGCGCAAACACTCTAAACTCCCCCGCACCGTCGATGCGGGCGGCATTGAGCAGGTCGCGCGATACCGTCGTCGAAAAATAGATGTAGGTGAGGTATACGCCAAAAGGAAAGAAGGAGAACGGGAGGATCACCGAGAGCGGGGTCCCAATAAGCTTCAGTGCGGAGAGCTCGAGGAAGATTGGCAGGACGAGCGCAGTGTTTGGAATCAGCATGACGACGAGAGTTGTCATGAGTAGTGTCTTGCGACCCTTGAAGTCAGTCAGGGCGAGCGCGTAACCGGCCGGGATCGTGACGAGCAGCATGATGATGATCGCGCCGAAGGAATAGAGCGTCGAGTTTCCAAGCCAGGTGAGGAACACGCCGTCCTGGAACCCGAAGAGTGAACTCCAATTCGCGCCGAGCTGCTCGAACGACCCGAATGTGAACGGCCCATCAAGCAGGAGCTGTTTGGGGTTCTTCGTAGGCGCAAGCAGCAGCCACACGATCGGCAGAATAAAGAAGATCGCGAAGCCGACGAGCACGATCCCGATTGTCACTCTTGAGAGCCACCGTTTGGGATCCGCTGTCACACGCGCGGCGGACCTGCCGCGTTCCGATAGGGCGTTCTGGCTAGTCACTTTCAAACAACTTTCCGCGGAAGATGAAGATTGACGAGAGGATCAGCGCAATCGCGAGAAGCACGATCGAGATCGCTGCTGATCCCGAGAAGTCGTTCTGTCTGAACGCGTAGAGGTACGCCAGCTGGTTCAGCGAGTAGTCTTCCGGCACCACACCGCGCGTTGCCTGCGAGAGGATTCGCGGCTCAACGAAGAGCTGCGTGCCTGCAGCAAGGCTCATCACTCCCATGTACGAGATCCATTTCGTCATCATCGGGAGCTGGATGTGCCACGCGGTCTGTACCGCGTTTGCCCCATCGATTCGAGCAGCTTCCATGACCTCGGTGTCGATGTTATTGAGCGCGCCGTACATGATGACGATCCAGGAGCCTGCACCGGTCCAGAACGCGATAATCGTAAAGATGACCGGCAGGTTATCGATCGAAACGGTGCGCACGAGTGTGTCCAGTCCGAATCCACGAAGCAGACCCGCAACCGGGCTCACGGTCGGGTCGAGGAGAAACAGCCACAGCATCACACTTGATGCCCCCGCAATGGCTCCCGGAATGTAATACAGGAAGCGGGCACTTGCTGAGATCCATCGCACTCGGATCGCATGCACGATGAGCGCCAACGCCACGACAACGACGATCAGGCTGATAAGCCAGAACAGGATGTAGACGGCTACATGTGTTGCGGCCGGCCAGAATCGATAGTCTGCGAAGATCCGAGTGAAATTCTCAAACCCTACGAACGCGCCGTTTCGCGTAAACGAGAGGTACAGCGCATACAACGCGGGAATAATGCCGAACGCGAGCAGCAGCAGGGTGTAGCCGCTGATGAAGAACTGGCCGAACCGTGCTTCGCGGTGCCGCAACGATGTGCGCTGTTTTGGCATTCGCCGCCGACGCGACCCGTTGCGGGCCGCGTCGGCGAGCAGAATGGTGCGGGTTTCAGACAATTACTTCACCGTGTACCCGTTGACCGTGGCTTCGTTCTTCAACTTCTCTTCCCACGCGGGAAGCAGTGACTCGATTGTCTTACCCTCTGCAATGCCGGGGATGACGACGGTCGCCCAAGCTGTTTCGGGGCTCCACTTCGTCACCGACCAGCCTGACCAGATCGAGTCGGCCGCAGAGGTCATGACCTCCTTGAAGTCTCCGTTGACGAAGTACCCGGTCTCCTCAAGCTTTGCGAGCCACCCCTCCGCTGCCGAAGTGTAGGCGGGGTAGGCGGCAGAAGCCTCAACCTGGAACTCTGGCGCGCTCGTGACAAAGGTGAGGAACTCGCGGACGGCGGCGAGGTTCTTGCTGTGGCTCGATGCGTACCAGATTCCACCGCCGACGTTGCCCGTAGCGACATCGCCGTCTTCCCACTTCAGCGGTGCTGCCACTCCGATCTCGCCCGCGGGGACCTCAAGCGCACCCTGGAAGATCGCCCCGGTGTACCAGACCGGCCCAGGAAGAGCGACAATCTTGTCGGCGTACTTGTCGGCGAACGTCGCACTAAAGAAACTGTCCTGAACTATCGTGCCGTTCTCGAGCATCCCATCGAGAATCTTCGTGATCTTCTGCGCGTTCGGGTCGGACGTGTCTGCAGAGAACTCCGTCCCGTCAGCCTGGAATACGGGCGACTCGGTGCCACCGTAGTAGACGTAGGTCATGAACGCATCGCCGAGGCTACCGAGGATGTACCCCGGGTGCTCCTTCGCCAGCTTGTCACCGAGCTCGCCGTACTCCTCCCAGGTTGTGGGAACCTCGTAACCGAACTGGTCGAGCAGGTCCTGGTTGTAGTACGTCACGACCTGGGCGAGGTCGTTGCGAAGACCATAGACCGTTCCGTCGACGGTGCCGTAGTCAAGCGACCCTGCGGCAAACCCGGCAAGGAACTCGTCAGACAGAAGCCCCCTGTTCAGCGGGGCCGCGTATGGCTGCACGCCGTTCGTCTCCTGCGACGCCCAGATGGCATCGTTCTGCTGCGAGGAGAACACCACATCCGGCCAGCCCTCGCCCGACTGATCCATGAGCGCGACCTTCGTTTGGAATGTCCCGGAGCCGCCGGCGTTCCCGTCGTACACCTCATACTCGACAGGGATGTCGGGGTGCGCCTCGCGGAATGCGGCGATCGCGGGTTCGCGCGATGCATCGACCCACACGGTGATCGGGCTATCTGCGACCTGCTCCGCTGCCGCGAAACCGAACTCCGACTCCTCCGCGCCGCCACTGGCGCCGGAGGCACAGCCAGTCAGAGCGAGTGCCCCGGCGAGCAGCACACCCCCAACAGCGAGGAACGGAGTACGACGGGAGAGTGTTTGCTTTGGCATGTCGGTCCTTTGCTGGTCGACGTCGTTGACGACTAATGTTCCGGTCGGAATAAAGTTATTACATCATACGTGTGACCTTAAGCACAAGCGCCGACGCAGCATGTACCCTAACCGGGTACCAAAAGAGCGTGGCCCGGGACATCTACGCTGTCCCCAAGCCACGCTCACTCTATTTGGTGGCAGTTCAATAACTGCCCATCCAGCTACTGCTCCGCGGCAATCCGCTGCTGCCCCGCCATGAACTCGCGGAGCCCGACTGACCACCGTGGCAGTTCGGACATCTCGCGGACGGTGTTGTGCAGAGCCCCGAGGTGTGGGCTCCGAATCGTCACGTTGTCGCCATAGTGATGGGTAAACCCGAGACCCCGCTCCCCACGGTCCTCAGTCGGCGCAAACAGCGTGCCGGTGAACAGCACGAAACCATCCGGGTACTGGTGATGCTCGCCATACGTTGCGGCGACGAGATCTTCGAATGGTCGGCTGATTCGCGAGACCGAATTCACCCCCATCATCACATAGCCATCTGCCCCGTCGACTCTGAGTTCGATGTCCTCGCCGCGCACAGAGTCCAGAGTGAACCGCTCGTCAAATAGCCGAAGAAACGGCCCAACCGCGCTTGAGGCATTGTTGTCTTTTGCTTTGCCGAGCAGCAGCGCGCTCCGCCCTTCGACGTCGCGCAGGTTCACGTCATTGCCGAGCGTCACGCCACGAATTTCGCCGCGCGAATTCACCGACAGCACAAGCTCTGGCTCTGGGTTGTTCCAGGCAGAGAAGTCAGGCACACCAATGCCTGCACCAACGCCGACGGATGCGAGCACAGGCGCCTTCGAGAACACCTCCGGGTCTGGGCCGATTCCCACCTCAAGATACTGCGACCAGAAGCCACGCTCCTGCAGCACCCGCTTCGCTTCCTGAGCCGCCGGTGAGCCTGGCTGGAGCGAGGCGAGATCACCGCCAATTGCGGCGGAGACCTCTGCGCGCACGGCCGCAGCTGCGGATGGATCCCCGCCACACCGCTCTTCGATCACACGCTCCACCATCGAGTCAACGAAGGTGACGCCACACGCTTTTACGACCTGCAGGTCCAGCGGCGCCAGCAGGTAGGGGCGGTCCACATCGCCGGCAAAGCTTGCCTCGAGCACTTCGTCGAGCGGCCACGTGCGTGTCGCTTCGGCGCTTCTCACCCGAGCGACCGGATCGGCCTCGTCAAGAAGGTCAGATACTGTGGCGATGCTGCGACTCAGGTCAACGAGTTCGTCTCCTCGAACCACCGCAACTCGTCCAGCACGAACGGCCGGGTCCCACACTCGAGCGATGAGTGTCGCCTCCGACGCATCGGCGGGGAGAACATCAATCGGCTTCAACATCTTTGTCCTTTCAAATCTTGCAATAGGGCCGCCGCTCCCCCGCGCGCTGCAGGAGGGCGACGGCCCATTCGTAGAAGTCAGCTGCTACGCCGTGGGCCGCAGCCGGAGTCCGTCCATACCGCCATCGACAGCGAGTGCGGTACCCGTCGTTGACCCGGCAAGCGGGCTCGCCAGGTATGCGACCGCTGCTGCGACCTCCTCCGGCTGGACGAGCCGCAGGTGCGGCTGGCGCGCCTCGAGCGCCGCGCGCTCCGCCACGGGATCCGGCGCCGAGTCGAGCAGGCGCTGCACCCACGGCGTGTTTGCCGTGCCTGGATTCACGCAGTTCACCCGGATGCCCTCCCGGAGATGGTCGGCCGCCATCTGCAGCGTGAGCGAGTACACGGCCCCCTTGGATGCACCGTACAGCGCGCGCTCGGGAAGCCCGGCGGTTACGGCGATCGACGCAGTGTTCACGATCGCGGCTGCCGGCGACTTGCGGAGCCACGGCAGCGCGGCGCGTGACACTCGCACGAGCCCGAGCACGTTGATGTTGAGCACCCGCTGCCACTCGGCGTCGTCGTTCGTCTCGATGGTGCCCTGTGCACCGACGCCGGCGTTGTTGACGACGATATCGATGCGGCCAAAGCGCTCCGCCACAGCCTGAATGCCGGCGTTCACGCTGTCGGTGTCGGCGATGTCGACACGCACGGCGAACACGCCGTCGGGTACGTTCTCGGTGTTCAGGTCAAACACGACCGCCTCGGCGCCGCCGGCGCGAAACCTGTCGACGATCGCCGCGCCGATCCCGGAAGCCCCACCCGTGACGATCGCGACAAGTCCGTCAAACTCTCCGCTCATCAGTTCGCCTCCTCGTACGCGACGTACTCCTGGCGCTGGCCACCGAGGCCGTCGATCGACACCTCGACCACGTCACCCGCCGCGAGGTAGGGGAAGCGGCCCGAGAGCGCGACGCCCTCGGGTGTACCGGTGAGCACGAGATCGCCGGGCTCGAGCACCATGTACTGGCTGAGCTCGTGCACGATGTGCGCGATGCTGAAGATCATGTCGGCGGTGGTCGAGTCCTGCCGCGTCTCACCGTTCACGCTGCTGCGCAGTCGCACGTTCTGCGCGTCGATCTCGTCGCGGGTAACGAGCCACGGGCCGGTCGGCGAGAACCCGGGGGCGGACTTGCCCTTGCCCCACTGGCCGCCCGACAGCTCGATCTGCCAAGTGCGCTCGGACAGGTCGTTCACGACGACGTAGCCCGCGATGTAGTCCTCTGCCGCTTCGAGCGACTCGATGTAGCTCGCGCGCTTCCCGATGACGATGCCGAGCTCGACCTCCCAGTCGGTCTTAACGCTCCCCTTCGGAATGACGACGACATCGTTCGGCCCAACCACGGTGTTCGGCAGCTTGTTGAAGATGACCATGTTCTCGGGCGGCGCCGAACCCGACTCGGCCGCGTGCGCGGCGTAGTTCATGCCGACGCACACGAGCGCCGACGGACGTGCGATCGGGGAACCGATGCGCATCTCGGCGGCGCCATCGAGCACGGGCAGCTCGCCGGCGTCGAGCAGACGCTGCGCTTCGGCGATCCCCGATTCGAGGAATGCGCCGTCGATCTTCGCGGTGACTGCGCGCAGATCGTACGTGGCCGAGTCGGTCACGAGGGCGGGTATTTCAGCCCCAATGGGACCAAGCTGGGCGAACTTCATTGAACACTCGTTTCTCGCAAAGGTGGGATGTTTGGTTACACACTAGCGCCTTTTTGTGGCGGAGTCTCCGATTTGTCGCCAGGTTAGCCGCCTCGCCTCAAGTCAAGGTGGGATCTTTGTGAGCGCCCTGGGAGCCGGGGTGCTACTGATTCGAACGAACTAGCAAGAAGCTTTCGTCCGGACGGCGTTGTTCCCGTTGGGGTTAGATGCGGCCGGCAGCCCGCAACTCCACCCACCCAGCACCATCAGGGAACACCCACCGATCACGCGACTGCGCAACCATCTCAGCACCCGTCCCCGGCAACACCGGAGCAACATAACTCCCGTTCACCACCCGCGCCGGCTCAACAAAATGCTCATGCAGATGATCCACAAACTCAACCCGCTTCCACCCAATCTCCCCCGTGAGCGCCGCATAGTCAAAGAACGAATAATGCTGCACCAACTCACACAGCCCCACACCACCAGCATGCGGACACACCGGCACACCAAACTTCTTCGCCATCACCAGAATCGCGAGATTCTCATTCACGCCAGCAACCCGCGTCGAATCCAACTGCAACACGTCAAGCGACCCAGCCTGCAACATCTGCTTAAAGATGATCCGGTTCATCACCGCCTCACCCGTCGCCACCTTGATCGGCGCCACACCCCGACGAATATCAGCATGCCCCAACACGTCATCAGTGCTCGTGGGCTCCTCAATCCAGAACGGATCAAACTCGGCAAGCGCGTTCGTCCACGCGATCGCCTCATCGACCTCCCACCGCTGATTCGCATCAATCGAGATCCGAATCTCTGGCCCCACGGCCTCACGCGCGAGCCGCATCCGCCGCACGTCGTCCTCCAGGCTCGTCCCAACCTTCAACTTGATCATGTCGTACCCGGCAGCAACGGCCTCCTTCGACAACCGCACAAGCTTCTCGTCGGAATACCCGAGCCAGCCAGGCGTCGTCGTGTACGCGGGATGCCCATTCGCGGCAAGCTCCGCCAACCGCTCAGCCTTCCCGACCTCACCCGCACGCAGAATCTCGAGCGCCTCCTCGGGCGTCAACGCGTTCTGAATGTGCGTGAAATCGATCGCCGAAACAATCTCCTCGGGACTCATCTCCGCAAGCAGCCGCCACAACGGCTTCCCCTCACGCCTCGCCCGCACATCCCACAACGTGTTGATCACCGCGCCAGCAGCCATCTGCGAGACGCCCTTCTCCGGGCCAAGCCACCGCAACTGCGAGTCATGCACGAGCCGCTTCGCCGCGGCCCCCAAATCACTCACCAACTCATCAAGCTCAAGCCCCACAAGCCGGGCCCCGTAACTCTCAATCGCTTTCGCAACAATCTCGTTGCCACGACCGGCAGTAAACACGAGACCGTACCCGCGCTCACCATTGTCTGCCTCAAGCACCGCATACGCGGCCGAATAATCAGGATCAACATTGACCGCGTCGGAGCCATCAAGCTCAAGCGAAGTAGGAAAGCGCACGTCGTAGCTACGCACCGAAGTAATAACAGGCATTAGAGACCTCTCTGCAGAAGGGATAGAGAGCCGGGCCGGGGGCCCGGCTCTCTAGTGAGGAATAACTAGACAAAACCCAAGAGCCCTGGCAACCAGAGGCTTAACGCGGGGACCAAGGTAATGAGGACCAGGGTGATGAGCATCGGAATGAAGAATGGCAAGACCCCACGGATGACTGTTGCTACCGGTGCACCTGTCACGCTCGAGAGCACGAACAAGACGAGCCCCACCGGAGGCGTGATCAGGCCAATAACCAGGTTGAAGATCACCATGACCCCAAACTGCACGGGACTTATCCCAAAGGCCTCAGCGACAGGACCGAGAACCGGCACGAGAATGAGAATCGCTGCTGTCGGTTCGAGAACACATCCGACGATGAGCAGCAATACATTGACGAGCAACAGGAAGACCCACGGGCTATCCGTGAAGTTCAGAATGAAGTCTGCTGCGATCTGAGGCGCCTGCTCCCTCGCAAGTACCCAGCCAAACAGAGCCGCGGCGGCGACAATCAACAGGACTGACCCCGCCGTCTCAACAGACGAGAGCAACATCCGCCAGATCTTTCGGGGGCTTAGTGCGCGGTAGCAGAGCGAGAGAACGAAGATATACAGCACACCAATGCCCGAGGCCTCGGTTGGTGTGAAGATCCCCGACAGGATTCCACCGAGAATGATGACTCCTGCGCCGGCCGCCGGCAGCGCGCCAAGGGCGGTTCGGCCGCGCTCCTTCCAGCTCGCTTTCGGCAGCCGGAGGGATTCATCCTTTCGGGTAAGGAACCAGACGAGACCACATAGAGCGGCAATCAGCACCAATGCGGGTACAAGGCCAGCCATGAAAAGCGCACCGACGGAAACGCCAGCCGTGACTGCGTAAATAATCGCTGGAATACTCGGCGGAATCATCGGGGCGATCAATGACGAGGCCGCTGTAACTCCAAGACTGAATTCTTGACTGTAACCGCGCTTGATCATTGCCGGCACCTGAACCTTGCCCATTGCGGCCGCATCGGCGATCGCCGCGCCGCTCATCCAGGAGAAGCCGAAACTCGTGGCCACATTCACATAGCCCAAGCTCCCGCGAATATGCCCGAGGAACGCTACACCCGCGTTGTAAAGGCGATCGGAAATACCTGACTCGTTTGCAAGATTTCCAAGCAGAATGAACAGTGGCACCGCGAGCAGGGCGAAGTCGTTCACACCTGAGGTGATCTGCTGGACTGCAATGGAGAAGTTTGCAGTGGGTTCAAGCCAAACATATATCAGTGCCGGCGCCAGCAGCGAGATTGCCACAGGTACCCGGAACGCTAGCAGCACGAGCAGGCCGCCCAACATGATTACGAGGGTCACTCGCTCACTCCTTCCGGCCCTGCAGCCACTGTGCTCCGTTTGCGGGCTTGCGCCATGTCAAATCCGGAATTGAGCACACCGTGAATAAAAATCAACGCAAACCCGACTGCGGCTGCACCGTAGACCACGCTCATGGGAAGCTGTGTGGCGGGCGCTTTGATCGCGCTCGCAAGCACAGCGAACTGTGCGCCCGCCACCGCGAGAACTCCTGAGACGATCAGTACGACCACGATGGCAATGCCGTTCACAATCCGTTCTCCGACCTTGCCGAGTGCCTTCGCGAGGATATCCACCGCGATGTGCTGGCGACGTGCCATAACAAAACCTGCCCCTAGGAACGCAAGCCACACCAGGGAGAATCGTGCGAGCTCTTCTGTCCAGGTCAAGGGGCTATGGAATACGTAACGGCTCACGACCTGCAGCAGAACCAACGAGAATGTAGCGACGAGCGCAAGGCTCGAGAGGGCGCGTTCGGCACCAACAAGCCACCGAACTACCCGGCTTGAACGTTCGAGTTCGTCTAGCTCGTCCGGCGGGACCGTAACAAGTGCCTCACTCACTTGCCGGCCCGAATGTCAGAGTACAGCTCGCCCCAAACCGGGTTCTTCGAAAACTCGGAAACTGCGGCCTTTGCAAACTCATCTCGCTTCACGGCGTCGTTGATGGCAATCGACCCGTCCGACGACCACGTCGCGATGATCTCAGATTCCTGGGTCTCGACACACTCCTGGACTGCCGCAGCTGCAGACTCAAGCGCAGCCGTGAAACTTGCATTCTGCTCTGCGCTCAACCGGTTCCCGAGTGATTCCTGAGTCGTGAGGAACACGCCCTGAACCATGTGCCCGGTGAGATTGACGACCTTCTGGACTTCGTTGAGCTTCGCGGTAGCGATTGTCGGCAACGGATTCTCCTGCGCCTCAATCACCCCTTGCTGTAGCCCGAGATACACCTCGCTCAGTGCCATAGGCGTCGCCGTTCCGCCCATGACTTCGGTGTTCTTCAAGTACATCGGTGCATCCGGAGTACGAATTTTCAAGCCCTTCATGTCGGCCGGCGAGGAGATCTCCTTGTTCGCGGTCACGTGGCGCGTGCCGTAGTACCAGCCAGACTGCACGCGTAGTCCACTCTGGGACGCAAGTTCGTCGAATACGCCTGCCATCAGGTCGCTGTTCAACGTGCTGTTGAAGTGCTCGACGTCGTCAAAAAGGTAGGCAGCGTCGAATACCGCAGCTGGCTCGTACCAGGTGCCCAGGAACGAAGAGCCGGCAACAGCGATATCGAGCGCCCCCGTCGCAACTTGCTCGAGGGCTTCGGCTTCGCTACCAAGCTGTGCTGCGGGGAAACTCTTCACCGTGATCCCGCTGCCGTCCAGTTCGTCCTGCAGGGTCTTCACGCCACAGGTTTCGACAGGGTGGGCTGCCTCGTACACATGGGCTAGCCGGAGCGTGACGTCGCCGTCGCCTCCAGCACCGTTTGACGCGGGGGCGCCACTGCAACCAGCAAGTGCGAGCGCGGCCGCGGCGCCGAGCGCAGCGATCCCAACGAGGCGAGTCTTCTGGGTATTCATTCCGGTTCTCCTTCGAACGTGCGCGCACCGTGCGCGCGGATGACAACGTGAGTGATTTACAGGGGGTTGGGCAGTTCGATGTCGAGTCTCTTTCCGAGCTCTCGGAGATCGTCGACCACGCTTTCGGACAGCGGGACGGTCATCCCGTTCTCGCGAGCACGTTCCCGCTCAGGATCTCCGGGGGCGAGCACGTCGCCTCCCGGAGCCGATCGCCTGATGGCTCCCAGCAATTCAGAGGTTCGATTCCGAGCGTGCTCACGGCCCGAGAAGAAGCTGGGGTCGATCGCCAAGATGAGCTGGCCGATGTTCATTCGGGAGGCTGGGTTCGACCAAATGTCCTCAGTTTCGAACGCAAAGGTTCCGGCCCCCAGGATTGCCGAGAACGCTTCGACTGCTGCGGAGATAGCAGACCCCTTGTGCCCGCCGAACGGCGTCAGCGCGCCGGCCATCGCAGCCACAGGATCGGTTGTGGGCGAACCATTCGGATCCACCGCCCAACCCGCGGGGATCGACTCGCCTGCGTTGCGCGCCGCGATGACTTTCCCGTAGGCACCGGTGCTTGTCGCGAGGTCAGCGACAAGTCTGTCTTCCGCTTCGCCTGGTGCCGCAAGGGTGATCGGGTTCGTGCCAAAGACTTTGTCTCCCCCTCCAAACGGCGCGACTACCGGGCCGGTGGTGGAGGTGACGATGGCGAGCATCCCTGCATCCACGACCTGATCAGCCCAGAACGATCCGGCTCCGTAGTGACTGCCGCCCTGTACAGCAACGGCCGCAACACCGTGAGCCGCAGCCAGGTCGATTACGCGTTCCGTCGCCTGCTGCATGGCGACTTGTCCGAGAGCAGCGTCAGCTTCAAGAAGCGCCGTCGCACCCTGCTCGGAGACCCAACGTATTGCCGGCCGGGTGTTGATTCCGCCCCGCTCAACTGCTGAAACGTAGAGGGGCAACCGGAGCAGGCCATGCGAGTGCGTTCCTCGGCAATCAGCTTCCACCAGGCTCCGGGCAGTTAGCACCGCGTCGGCGTGAGCGATTCCCACGGAGCGGAGTGCGCTGGCACCAAACTCGATCATTGCATCGCCATTGAAGCGGAACATCTCTACCTCACCGTTGAAGAAATATAGGATTGAGCGAAATGCTATATTCTTTTCGCGAATTCGGCAAACCTACCTACTCCGATCCACGGCGTGTCCTTTCGCGCAACGGGTCGATAGTCTGCATTCACGACGACTGAGTTCTGGAACCAAAGGAGGGGCCGTGCTGGAACAAGCGAGCACATCGCCCGAAGAAGCGGCCGGGGCTGCGACAGTGTACGAGCGGATTCGATCGAAGATCTTGCGCAACGAGATTCCCCCCGACACCAGGCTCAGTATCGATGGCCTGGCCAGGGAGGTTGGCACCTCACCCACGCCGATCCGTGAAGCGCTTCGCCACCTTCAAGGGGACAACCTCGTCGTGCAAGAACCGGGTCGCGGGTATCGTTCGACTCCCCTGCTGAATCAACGTGAGCTCCGGGAGCTGTTCGAGTTCCGTTTGCTCGTTGAACCATGGGCGACAAAAGCCGCCGCACAGGATCGCCTGAGCAACCCGACGCTCACACTTGAACGTGAGCTCGACGAACTTACCGAACTCATCGCAGCAAAGGCGGATGTCAGATATGACCTGATGGATCACGACATCCGGTTTCATGATGCGATCTTTGCCGCCGCTGACAACGAGGTTCTCCACGCTGCCTACTCACAGCGCCACTGTCACCTGCACGCGTTCCGAATGTTCCCCAACGACTACAACGGCAGTTACACTGTCGCCGAGCATCGTGCCGTGCTCAACGCGATCAAAGCCCACGATCAGGAAGCCGCAGAGCAAGCCATGCGGGACCACCTCACGGCGGCATATCTCCGGTTCGAACGCGGCCACAAGTCGACGGACGGTCCACCTCGGCTTCCAGGGCTTCACCCTGATCGACCGGCGCACCGAGCACGCTTGACGGGCTAAAGCCAGCCGCCGGATGTACCTGCGGCTACCCCGGCTGCGTCCCGGCCTCCCGCAGCCAGCTCTCGATCCCCGCGATGTGCGCGGTCATGAGGGCCGCGGCGAGCTCCGAGTCGCCCGAGGCGATGGCGCGCGCGATCTCACGGTGCTCCGAGATTGTCCGGCCCGTCGCGCCGTCCTGCGTGAGCGCACGCCAGACCCTGGCGCGCACGGTGTGGGCCGCGAGCGACTCCACGAGGCTCGATAGGTAGCCGTTGCCGACGGCGGCGACGATCGCGCGGTGAAAGTCCGAGTCGTGCTGCACGAGGGCGTCGGCGTCGGTCTCTTCGCTCACGCCCGCGACCTCGCGCTCGAGCGCCGCGAGCGCGTCGGCATCCATGGCGCGAGCCGCCTGCGCGGCGGCCTGCGGTTCGAGCATGCGCCGCACGGCGAACATCTCCAGCACGGAATCATCGCTGTGGAGGTCTGCCGCGAAGTTCATCACCTCGAGCAGCATGCTCGGTTCAAGGCTCGTCACGTACGTCCCGTCGCCACGGCGCACGTCGAGCACTCGGATCACCTCGAGGGCCTTCACCGCCTCGCGGAGCGAGTTCCGGGAGGCGCCAAGCAGCTCGCCGAGTTCCTTCTCCGGGGGCAACCTATCGCCCGGCGCGAGATCCCCGGTCCGGATCATTTCCTTGATGCGAGAAATCACATCGTCAGTGACTGCCATGCTCCGATCCTAGAGGAGGCCGCACACCGCGAAACCCCGTTACGCTTGAGTGCACGGGCACCAGCACGAGAGGCCCGCCGACTCCCGAGGGGATCATCCATGGCTTCGAACCCGGATCACTCACAGGCCGACCCGCACGCGTCCGCGTCGGTGTACGAGCTGATCCGGTCGCGCGTGCTGCGGGAGGAGATCCCGCCCAACGCGCGGATCAACATCGATGCGCTCGCCCGCGAGCTCGAGGTCTCATCGACCCCGGTGCGCGAGGCGCTCCGGCAACTGCAGGGCGACAACCTCGTCGTGCAGGAGCCGGGCCGCGGCTACCGCACGACGCCGATCCTCAACGCCGCACAGCTGCGCGAGCTATTCGAGTTCAGGCTGCTCGTCGAGCCGTGGGCCGCGAAGATCGCGGCGATGGATCGGCTGCAGAACCCGGGGTACATCCTCGAGCGTGAGATCGCGGACATCACCGAGCTCATCGGCCGCCAGTCCGACATTCGCTACGAGCTCATGGACCACGACATCCGATTCCACGACGCGATCCTGCGCAGCACGTCAAACGAGGTCGTGCGCACCGCGTACGCGCAGACCCACTGCCATCTCCACGCGTTCCGGCTGCACCCGGGCGAGCGCACCGGCGAGTTCACCGTCGCGGAGCACCGCGTCATCCATGCGGCCATCCGCGGTCATGAGCCGGAGGCCGCGGAGCAGGCGATGCGCGACCACCTCACCGCCGCATACCTGAGGTTCGAGGTCGCCCACGGGGTGAACTCGGGGGCACCGTACCTTCCCGGAACCCACGAGGATCGGCCCGCGGCGACAACCTCGCTCTCCCTCTGACGGGGCGAACTCGCTATTCGTGGTGGAAGACCTCGGGCAGGTCGGTCCACCAGTCGCCCTCGGCGCGCTCGGGCAGGGGCCGCTGTAGCGGCTGCTGGACAGCCCACCACCGCTGCGTCTCGGGGTCGGCCGCCATCCTCGCCATGTCGGCCTCGTAGTCGTCGCCGACGTACTCGAAGTATGAGAACAGCAGCTCGCCGTGGCGGAAAATCGAGTAGTTCTGAATGTTGCTCGCGGTGATTCGCTCGAGCACCGTCGGCCAGACGTCCGCGTGATAACGCTCGTACGCCTCGCGGTGCTCCGCGGGCAACCCGATGACCTGCGCGACGCGCTTCATCGGGCGGCCCCGGCAAGCGCCGCTGCGGCGGCGGCGACAATGCCTGCGTCGGTGACGTCGTATTCGGGCGCCCCGCCGCCTGGGCCGCTCGGGGCCGTGCTCGTCGACGGCCGCTTGGCCGAGAGGTGGATCGCGGCGACCCCCGCGGCCACGAGCGTCGGGATCGCCTCGACTGTCACCCCGCCGCCGGCCATGATGTCAAGCCTGCCCGCCGCGGCCTCGACGAGGCGCGCGAGGGTCTCGGCGCCGTCGAGGCTGCGCACCGCGCCGCCGGAGGTGAGGATCCGTGTAACGCCCGCCTCGACGAGCGACTCGAGCACGGTCTCCGGCTGTTCGAGCGTATCGATCGCCCGGTGGAAGACGAGATCGGCGTCGCCCGCGGCCTCGCGCCAGCGCCGCAGCGCCTCGGTGTCGACGAGTCCCGTCTCGGTGAGCGCGCCGACGACCACGCCGCCCGCTCCGCGCGCCGCCGCAGCCGCGATGTCGCGGCTCACGAGCTCGACTTCGTCAGCGTCGTAGACAAACCCGCCGGGGCGGGGGCGCACGAGTACGGCGATCCGCTCGCCCCCGACGGCGTCGGCAACCTGCTCGATCGTGCCGATCGACGGGGTGAGTCCGCCGACGCCGAGCGCCTGGCAGAGTTCCAGCCGGTCCGCGCCGGCGCCGATCGCGGTGCGCGCGCCGGCAACGTCCTGGACGGCGATTTCGAGGAGAGTCATACAGTGATCCTTACACGCTGACGGTGAGCATCGCGACGGGTTCGGCGCGCAGGCCGGCAGGGATCGACACCCGCACGACGCCGTCGCTTCCGGTCGTCTGCTCCGCGGCGCTGCCGTCCGCCCAGGCGGCGGCGCGGCCCGCCAGCTCGGCTGGCAGCTCGGCCTCGCCTGCGGCGGGCTCCATGACGTGCACGTGCACCGCACCAGCCGACGCCGTGTAGCGGCGCGAGACGCCGACGCGCTCCTCAGCGCGAATCCACGGCCGCGTGCCGTAGATGCCCTCGCCGTTGACCTGCAGCCAGGCCCCCATCTCGCGCATCGCCTGCAGCTGCAGCGCCGGGATCTCGCCGGCCGCGGTCGGTCCGACGTTGATGAGCAGGTTGCCGTTCTTCGAGACGACGTCGACGAGGTGGCGAACGAGCTGCGTGCCGGAAAGCGAGTGCTTCTCACTCTCGTCCTGGTTGAACCCGAACGAGAACCCAAGGCCGCGGGTCGACTCCCACGGCTGCTGCTGAATCTCTTCGACGTTCGTGTACTCGCGCGTCAGATAGCCGTTGTACGGCACGCCCCAGCGGTCGTTGACGACCCCGTCGGGAACGGCGTCGAAGTACCTGCCGAGCAGCGACGCCACGCCGTAGTCTTCGTGCCCTTTGCCGCCGTCGGGCCAGTCAATGTCGTTCCAGAGCACGTCGGGCGAGAACCGCTCGATGAGCTCGTCGACCTGCTCGGCCGAGTAGCGCGAGAACGCTGGATCGTTGCGGCGGAACCGGAACAGGTCGGTGTCGGACTCGATCGGCGGGAAATCGCTGACGTGCCAGTCGAGGGCACCCGAGAAGTACACCCCGAAGCGCGCGTTCGCCCGCCGGGTGGCGTCGTGCAGCTCGCCGATGAGGTTGCGCTTCGGGCCGCGGGCGACCGAGTTGAACCCGGTCGTCTCGGTGTCCCAGAGGCAGAACCCCTCGTGGTGCTTCGTGACGGGGACGATGTACTTGGCGCCGGCGCCGAGCAGCTCGCCCACGAACTTCTCGGCATCGAACGCGCCCGCGTCCCACCTGTCCGCGAGGTCCTCGTAGCTCACGCCGGGCCCGTAGACCTCCTGGTGGCGCTCCCACGTCGGGCTCCCCGCGATGCGCACGGTGTTGCCGTACCACTCCGCGTACTGGTGCCAGGCGTAGGCGTCCTCCGTCGGCACAAACCGTTCGCCGTGTTCGACGGCCCAGGCGGGCACAGAGTACAGGCCCCAGTGAATGAAGAAACCCAGCTTCGCGTCGCGGTACCACTCGGGCACCCCGTTCGTCGGATAGACGGGCGCGTTGTCACCGAAGTCCGGGCCAACCCGCGACTCAAAATTCATCATGAGAGGAGTGCTCCTTAGTCGTCTTCACCACGGCGGCCGACGACCGCCGTGAGCGCGGGCGTGCCGCTGGAATCGAACGGGTAGACCCCCGGCGCAAGCCGGTGGTGGCCGAGCCGCAGCAGATCCTGATCGACGCCGCCCGGGGTGAGCGCGAGCGTCCAGCCGCGCTGCAGTTCGTAGAGTTCTGGCTCGAGGTACCCGATCTTCACGACGACGATGTCCGCGGTCTCCGGGTCGAGCCCGAGCATTCGGAAGTCGTCGAGGTGGTGGAAGGGCTTGCGCCGTTCGGTGACGATCGCGTGGATCCCGCCGACGGCGATGACCGCCTGCGTGCCAGCGTCGGGGTCGCCCTCGGTGAGCGAGAACACGGTGCCGGCGAGTTCGACCGGGCCGCTTGGGCCCGCGTCGACGCGCGCGCCAGCGGTCAGGCGCACCTCGGCGCCCACCCCTGCCGCCACCGCCGCGGCGACCGCGTCGGCGTCGAAGATCGATGCGACGAGCGTCGTGAGGTCCCCGCGGGTGAGCTCGTCGCGCTGCAGGAGCTCGGTGAGCGTCCAGGTCACGTCGCCCGCGCCGCCAGCC
Source organism: Leucobacter aridicollis (assembly GCF_013409595.1). Taxonomy (NCBI): domain Bacteria; kingdom Bacillati; phylum Actinomycetota; class Actinomycetes; order Micrococcales; family Microbacteriaceae; genus Leucobacter; species Leucobacter aridicollis. Next base: position 3,316,396 of record NZ_JACCBD010000001.1, read on the forward strand.
GTCGGGTTGTCGCCCGAGTCGGAGATGAGAAACGGGCGTGCCGCGTCGGGGGCGAGGGCGTTCTCGAGTGCGCCGTCGAGCGATGCGGTCTCCGCGACGAAGACGAAGTCCTCGCGCGCGTCCCAGTACATCCGCGCGACCCGCTCCGCCTCGCGGGCGATGAGCTCGCGGTCGTCGCCTGTCACCACGACGTACGCCTGGCAGCGCGGCTCATCGGCCCACGCGTAGCCCACCCAGACGGCGGCGTCGACGACACCTGCCAGCGCCTCGATCTTCGGCAGTTCGGCATAGATGCTGCGCGCGGGCTCGAGGCGGGTGCTCGTCTTCTCGCCCGGAAGCAGCACGGGCACCGGCACCCACGCCTTCAGGGGGCGCCGCGCGAGCGGGTCGGTGCCGTGTTCGCCGCGGAGGCGCGACAGCAGGGCGTGCACGGCGCGCTCCTTCGTGTTCAGCCAGTCCTCGTGCGGGGCCATGCGGTAGCAGGTGAGCAGGTCGACGGCGTCGCGGAGCGTCTCAGAGACGTTGCCGTGCAGGTCCATCGACGTCGTCACGAGGGTGTCGGGGCCGAGCGCCTCGCGCACCGCGGTCGCGAGGTCGCCCTCGGCGTCGGCCATGCCCTGCACGCTCATCGCGCCGTGGATGTCGAAGAAGAAGCCGTCGAACGGCCCTTCGGCGCGGATCGCGTCGAGGATCGCCTGCTTCATGCGCGCGTATGTCGCGGGGGTAACGGCGCCGCCCGGCAGCGAGCGGCCGTGGTAGAGCGGCACCCACTCGGCGGCGTCGCCGAGCTCGCGGCCCTCGTCGAGGAACGGGTAGTAGCCGCGCAGGTCTGCGCCGGTCCGGATCGTGAACGCCTCGTCGCCCGAGACGTGCGGGGAGAAGGTGCTCGATTCGATCGAGATGCCCGCGATCCCGATCCGGGGACGGGCGAGCCCGCCCGGAGCGAGTTCCGGCAGCGGGCCCATCCAGATCTCGTGTGCTTCCAGCTCGTTCGTCACCGTGCGGCTCCTTCGCGTGTCTGCGTGTTCGACTGTGTCTGGGCGAGTGTCGCCCTGAGAAGTTTCTGCGCTGAGGCTGCAGCGCCGAGCGCGACGGCGTCGCCGCCGCGCTTCGCGCGCTGGATCCTGAGCGGGGTTCCGGTGATGGGCGCCGCGGTCCGCAGCGTCTCATCCATCGCCGGCGAGAGCAGGTCCCACGCGTGCGAGACCCCGCCGCCGACAATCACCTCGGCGACGTCGAGGAGGGTCGACATCGACGCGCAGGCGAGCGCGACTGCCCGCCCCGCGTTCGCGAACACGGCGCGAGCGTCGGCGTCGCCCGCGCGCGCCAGATCCGCAATCTCCTTCGCCGTCAGCCCGGACGCTCCCGTGCGCTCCGCGTACCGCAGCCCGATAGAGGTCCCCGACGCGAGCGTCTCAAGGTGGCCGGTCTGCTTGCATGTGCAGACGAGATCGCTGTAGCCCGGGGTGTGGCCGATCTCGCCGGCGCCGCCGCGGGCACCGCGGCGGAGCGTGCCGTCGAGGATGAGCGCGCCGCCGACGCCAGTGCCGAGCATGACGCCGAACGCGTCGGGCTCAGCGTGCGCGTCGAACGCGACCTCGCCGAGCAGGAACGCGTTAACGTCGTTCTCGATCGCGATCGGAACTCCGAGGAGCTCCTCGAGGCGCGTGCGCAGCGGGAACCCGACCCAGTCCACGAAGGTCGATGACGCCGCGGTGACCACCCCGGTATCGTAGTCGAAGACCCCGGCCGCGCCGACACCGGCAGCGCCGAGCGTTCCGCCGCTCTCGCCGAGCAGGTCGGCGGTGAGGCGGGCGGCGGTCGTCGCCATCGCCTCGCCGCCCTCCTTTGCCGGCGCGACCGCCGAGCCGCGGGCGAGGATCTCGCCCGCGGCGTCGACGAGGACGACGGCGATCTTGGTGCCGCCGATGTCGATTCCCGCGAAGACGCCCGTGTGAGTGTCTGCTGTGTGCGTCATCGTCCGCCGAGACCTGCCATCGCGATGCCCTTCACGAGGTGCTTCTGCAGCGCGATCACGAGGATCGTCGTCGGGATCATCGAGATGATCGCGGCCGCCATCTGCAGGTCCCACCGCGTGCCGGTCAGGCCCGAGAAGCTCGCGAGGCCGATCGGCAGCGTGCCGCGCGCCGACAGGTCGACGGTGACGATGAGGGGCCACAGGTAGCTGTTCCAGAAGCTCATGAACGTGAAGACCGAGAGCACGGCGACCGCGGACTTCGAGAGCGGCAGGATGATGCGCAGGAACGTGCGGATCGGGCCGGCGCCGTCGATGCGCGCAGCCTCCTCTAGCTCGTACGGGATGCCGCGGAAGAACTGCCGCATGAGGAACGTGCCGAACGCGGTGAACGCGAACGGGAAGATCAGCGCCGGGTAGGTGTCGACCCAGTTGAACCATTGCATGACCTGGAACATCGGGATGACGAGGACCTCGGCGGGAACCATCATCGTCGCGAGGAAGATCACGAAGACCGCGTCGCGGCCCTTCCAACGCAGCCGGCCGAACGCGTAGCCTGCAGTCGTCGACACGACGAGCACGACGAGGGTGCCAGCCACTGCGACGAACAGTGAGTTGCCGATGTACGTCCAGAACGGGCCGAACTCGAAGACCTCGGCGAAGTTCGACCACCGGATCTCCGAGCCGAACAGGCTCGGCGGCATCGCGAACATCTCGCCGTTCGGCTTGAGCGCCGAGAAGAATGCGTAGATGAGGGGGAGCATGAACAGCGCGGCGGCGACGTAAATGCTGATGTGCGCGATGACGAGCCGGATGCGCTCGCCCGGGGTCATCGGCTCGCGCGACCGCTTCTTGGCGCCCCGCACCGCGGCCTCGCCGCCGGCAGCGGCGACGGCCATCACCCGTGTGGCGTTGAGATCAGTGCTCATAGTGCACCCACTTCTTCTGCAGTCGGAACTGGACCGCGGTGATGATGATGATCAGCGCAAACAGGATCCATGCACCGGCCGCGGCGAGGCCGAGCTCCTGGTACTTGAAGCCCTGGTTGTAGATCCACATGACGAGCGGGGCGGTGGCGTTGCCCGGCCCGCCGCCCGTGAGCATTTGCGGTTGCACGAAGACTTGCAGCGAGGTGATCATCGTCATGATGGTTGCGAAGAAGATCGACGGGGAGATCATGGGGATCGTCACGCTCCAGAGCAGGCGGAAGCCCTTCGCGCCGTCGATGCGGGCGGCCTCCATCACGCTCTCTGGGAGCTGCTCGAGCGCCGCCGAGAAGATGAGCATGTTGTAGCCGAGGCCCTGCCAGACGCTCATGACGACGACCATGATCATCGCCCAGTTCTTGTCGGCGAGGAAGTTCGGCAGTTCGAGGCCGAACCAGGTCTGCGCGAGCCCGTTGAAGAGGCCCTGCGGCTGCAGCAGCATCTTCCAGACGAGCACGTTCGCGACCATCGGGGTGACGACCGGAATGAAGAAGAGCACCCGCAGCGCGCCGCGGCCGCGAATGCGCGGGCCGAGCGCGACGGCGAGCAGCAGCGAGAGGATCACGCTTGCAGGCACGTACAGCACCGTGTACACGAGGGTGTTTCGAAGCGCTGGCATGAATGCCGGATCCTCGAAGAGGCGGGCGTAGTTCCCAATCCCGATGAAGGTGCGTTCGCCAAACGTCGGCCAGTTGAAGAAGCTCATCACGACGGACAAGACAACCGGAACGATCGTAAACAGAGCGAGGCCCACCAGGGCCGGGCTTGCAAAGCCCAGCGCCTGGCGCGCCTCCATCTTGGCGAACGACCGACGGCTGCGCTGACGCGCCTGCAGTGTGGTCATTCTGTTCTACTTACCTAGTTGTGTGGTGAATCAGTTGCTGAACTGCTTCTGAGCAGTCTCGAGCACGGTACGCATGTCGGCCTGGCCGTTGTAGACGCTCACGAGCTCGGGCTGCACGAAGGTGCCGACCTTTGCCCAGTTGTCCGAGACGCGCTGGCCCTCGACGTCCTTGAAGGCCTCGTCGAAGACTGCCTTCACCTGATCGCGGTACGCCTCGTCAAGCGACTCGAAGTAGAGCGGCTGGCTCTCGGCGCGCGCCGGGTAGCTGCGGCCGGACGACGCGACGTAGTCCTGCGCGTCCTTGCTGAGCAGCGAGCCCATGACCTTGAGCGCGGCGTCCTTGTTCTCGCAGGTCTCGGCGATGCCGAAGCCCGAGCCGAGCACGAGGCTGAGGTTGCCGTTCGCGCCGGTCGGCAGCGGCGCAAGGCCCGCCTTGAAGCCGGCGTCGTTGGTGAGGTAGCCGACCGCATTCCAGGTGCCGTCGACGGCCATCGCCGCGTTCTCGCTGGTGAACTGGTTCTCGCCCCAGCCGCCGTCGGATGCAGACGCGACGGGCGCCGCGACCTTCTGCTCGGTGACGAGCGACGCGTACCACTCGGCAGCGTCAGTGAACGCCGAGTCGCCGATCTGCAGCTCGCCGTCTTCGGTGACGGGCTGGGTGCCCGACTTCGCGATCGGGAGCGCCTGCCACTGGAAGTCGCCCATGCCGATGCCGAAGCCGTACTTGCCGCCGGTCGTTGCCTTCTTGGCGGTGGCCTCAAAGTCCTCGAAGCTCCAGCCGGCCTTCGGCAGGTCCGCGCCCGCGGCCGTCAGCTGATCCTCGTTGTAGTACGTGACCATGGTCGAGACGTCGAACGGCAGGCCGTACATGTCGCCCTTGTTCTCGAGGATCTCGGTCGCGCCCGGCGCGAAGTCGTCCTTGCTCAGGCCGGCGGTCTTCAGGTCCTCGTCGGTGAGCTTCACGAAGCCGTCGGTGTAGCTGGAGAGCATGCCGCTGTTCATGCCGGTCACGCAGGCCATGTTGCCGGATGCCATGTTGGTGGTGAGCTTCGTGAAGAAGTCACCCCACGGCGCGGTGCGGAGCTCGATCTTCAGGTCAGGGTTCTGCTCCTGAGCGATCTTGAGCTGCTCGTTGAGCGCGGTCGTATCGTCCTCCGAGCCCGCCCACATGTCGATCACGATCGTGTTGTCGTCCTTGGGTGCAGATCCGCTGCCGCTGCAGCCGGTGAGCACCGCGGCCGCGCCAACGGTCATGGCCACGAGTGGCACCAGGTTAATCTTCTTCATTGAACGCCTCCTCAGGCATCGGATAAGTTTGTTCGAGAGTCGAACAAAGTTTGTTCGGCTTCGACAGATGTCATATTGCCAGAAGATTCCCGTCTCGACAAATACCAGTTTTTTGGCGGTGCCGAATCGAAACATTCGCGCGTAGGCGGCCTTTCTTTCCGTGGATAGTACGGGTTAGACTTCTACCAAGATCGAAGAAAGTTGGAACGTGCCACTCTCACCGAACCCCCTCGACGACCAGAATCGTCGGATCGTCGAGCTTGTCGCCGGCGGGCAGGCGGCTTCGCGCAGCGAGCTTGCCAAGATCCTCGACGTCGCCGTCTCGACAGTCTCCCTGCGCGTGCAGGCACTCATCGATGCCGATGTGCTGCGCGAAGACGGCCACGGCAATTCGAGCGGGGGCAGGCGGCCACGCCGGCTGCGCGTGAATGTCGCCGAGGCCCGGATCCTCGCCGCCGAGCTCGGCGGCGGCCACGCCCGCATCGGCCTCCTCGATCTCACGGGCAAACTGCACGCGTCCGAGACCATCCCCATCAACATCGCCGCCGGCCCGGAAGAGACACTCAAGAAGGTCGCCGCCGGCTGCCGCGCGCTCGCCGGAGACACGGAGATCCGGGCGATCGGAATGGCGCTGCCGGGCCCGGTCCGGCTGCAAACCGGCAGCGTCGACCAGCCATCGCGCATGCCTGGCTGGCAGGGCTATCGGGTCCGCGAACGCCTCACCGAGCTCCTCGGCGTCCCCGCCGTCGTCGACAACGACGCCAACCTCATGGCGCTCGGAGAGCACCACCGGCGACTCTCCCCCGCCGAGGACAGCATCACCGTCAAGGCGGGCACCGCGATCGGCAGCGGGATCATCGTGCAGGGCGCGATCCATCGCGGGGCGACCGCCGCGGCCGGCGACATCACGCACACGCAGATCGATCCGACGCTCAATGAGCCCTGCTCCTGCGGAAACCGCGGCTGCCTCGAGACCGTCGCGAGCGGCGCGAGCCTCGTGCGCCAGATGGGCGAGCTCGGACAGAGCGTGCCCGACGCCGCCGCGGTCCTCGCGCTCGCACGGGACGGCGACCCGACCGCGACAACCCTCATCCGCACCGCGGGAACCCATCTCGGGCAGGCGCTCTCCGGGGTCGTGAACTTCTTCAACCCCCACGCCGTGTTTCTCACGGGCAGCCTGAGCGCGAGCGAACCATTCATCGCCGCCGTGCGCAGCCGCGTCTACGAGGCCTGCCACCCGCTCGCGACGCAGACGCTGCTCATCGAGGCGGCCGCGTCCGGGCAGGACGCCGCGCTCTACGGCGCGGCGCGGATCGCGCTCGACGCCGTCGATCTCACCGCCTAGCTAGACGCCGTCGGCCAGGCGCAGCTCGATGACGGGCATGAGCACGTCGGGGCGCTGCACGGGCAGGTGCACCGTGAGCGTGCCAGCGGGCTGACCGGCGGCCTCCATCTGCGACCCCTCAGAGTTCGGATCGCTCTCCGAGGTGCGCAGCCAGGAGCCGTCGTGCAGCAGCCGCGTGAACGTCACCTTCCCGGCGAGACCTGGCAGGTGCACGTAGCCGAGCGGCCAGGTCGCCAGGTGCAGGTAGAGGCGATTACCGCGACGGGTGTACGCGCCCTCGCGCGGCGGCTCGAACTCCGCATGGCCTGCCCCCACAATCGCGCCGCGATGGAGCTCGGTCCACTCACCGAGCGTCTCGAGCACGGCGCGGTCGCGGGGTGAGATCGCCCCGCGCCCGTCCGGCCCGATGTTCAGCAGCATGTTGCCGCCCATCGAGACGGAGTCGGTGAGCATCTGCGCGAGCAGCGGCGCCGACTTCTGATCGAGGTTGTCTCGGTGGTACCCCCACGAGCCGTTGATCGTCTGGCACGCCTCCCAGCGCACGAGCTCGCCGCCTCGCCGCACCGGCTCGGTCGGCTGGTACTGCTCCGGGGTGTAGAAGTCTCCCGGGATGCCGAGGCGATCGTTGACGAGCATGTTTGGCTGGAGCTCGCGGCACATCGCGAGCATCGCCTCAGAACCCCAGTCGGTCGGCCCCTTGCCGTCCCAGCCGTCCTTGTGCTCCGGGTAGCTGAAATCGAAGAACATGTAATCAATCTGGCCGTACTCGGTGAGGAGCTCGCGCAGTTGCGCGTGCATGAAGGCGCGGTAGCGCTCCATATCGCGGCCGGCGTTGAGCTCGTGCGCGTTCTCGTCGTCGCGGCGCGGGTGCACCCAGTCGATGAGAAAGTCGGGATGATGCCAGTCGATGAGCGAGAAATACAGGCCAACGCGGAGCCCCTCGGCGCGAAGCGCGCCGACGTGCTCGCGCACGAGGTCCCGCCCGCAGACGGCGTGCGCAGTGAAGTCGGACTGGCGCGAGTTCCACAGCGCGAAGCCCTCGTGGTGCTTCGTCGTCAGCACGACGTAGCCGGCACCGAGCCGCTTCGCGGTTCGCGCGATCTCGCCGGCGTCGAAGCGATCAGGATCGAAGTTCTCGACGTACGGCAGGTACTCGGCGTCGGTGAGTCGCTCGTAGTTCTGCACCCACTCGTGACGGGCGGCGACGCTGTACGCGCCGAAGTGCACGAACATGCCGAGGCGCGCCTCGTCGAACCACTGATGCTCAGGCTGTGAAGACATGCGCATAATCTTCACACAGTTCTTTTGAGCGTGCTCGTCAAATCTCTCGCGGCGTGCGGGCAGCGCGATGCGCCCCCGCGGAACGCCGATCCTGACCGACCCAGATATTCTTATGCCCCCCATTTTTCCGCGGAGAATGGGGGGCATAAGAATATTTGGATAGGAATAGATGGCCCGGGCGGGCGGGGCCGCGCCGGCGGGCGGGCTACGCCTCGTCGCGCGAGTCCGCGGCGATGGCGGTGTGGTGCTGAATCACCTCGGCGACAACAAAGTTGAACCACTTCTCGGCGAACTCTGGGTCGAGATTCGCGTCCGTCGCGAGGCTCCGCAGCCTGGCGATCTGCCGCGCCTCGCGGGCGGGATCGGCCGGGGGCATCGCGTGCTCGGCCTTCAGCTGGCCGACCTCCTGCGTGCACCGAAAGCGCTCCGCGAGCATATGCACGAGGGCGGCGTCGATGTTGTCGATGCTCGAACGGAGTCGCCCAAGGCGCTCCTCAGGAGTGGGGCTCGTCATCGCTCTCCTTCTTAGCTCAGCAGGTCGTGCAGCTCGACAACCTGCTCGCGCTCCGGGCCAACGCCGACGGCCGAGAACCGGGCGCCGCTCATGGCCTCGAGCGCGCGGATGTAGTCCTGCGCGTTCTTCGGAAGCTCCTCGAAGGTGCGGCAGTCCGAGATGTCCTCGTCCCAGCCCGGGAACTCCTGGTAGATCGGCTTCGCGTGGTGGAAGTCGGACTGGTTCACCGGCATGTCGTCGTGGCGGACGCCGTTCACGTCGTAGGCGACGCACACGGGAATCGACTTGATGCCCGAGAGCACGTCGAGCTTCGTGAGCACAAAGTCGGTGACGCCGTTGATCCGGGCGGCGTAACGCGCCATCGGGGCGTCGTACCAGCCGCAGCGGCGCGCGCGGCCAGTGGTCACGCCGAACTCGCCGCCCTTGGTCTGCAGGAACTCGCCCATCTCGTCGAACAGCTCGGTCGGGAACGGGCCCGAACCGACGCGGGTCGTGTACGCCTTGATAACCGCGATGATGCGATCGATCTTGTGCGGCGGGACACCCGAACCGGTGGCAGCGCCGCCGGAGGTCGCGTTCGAGCTCGTCACGAACGGGTACGTGCCGTGGTCGATGTCGAGCATCGTCGCCTGGCCCGCTTCGTAGAGCACGGTCTTGTCGTCGGCGAGCGCGTTGTGCAGCAGCAGGCCGGTGTCGCACACCATGGGCTCGAGGAGCTCACGGTAGGCGAGCAGGTCGTTCACGACCTCGTCGGCGTCGATCGCGCGACGGTTGTAGATCTTGACGAGCACCTGGTTCTTGAAGTCGAGCGCTGCCTCGACCTTCTGACGGAGAATGCCCTCGTCGAAGATGTCCTGAATACGGATGCCGACGCGGTTGATCTTGTCTGCGTAGGCGGGGCCGATGCCACGACCGGTCGTGCCGATCTGGCGCTTGCCGAGGAAGCGCTCAGTGACCTTGTCGAGCGTGCGGTGGTACTCGGTGATGACGTGCGCGTTCGCGCTCACCTTCAGCTTGGAGACGTCGACGCCGCGCTCCTTGAGCGCGTCGAGCTCGAGCTTCAGCACCGCGAGATCGACGACGACGCCGTTGGCGATGACCGGCACAACGCCCGGGGTCAGAATGCCCGAGGGGAGCAGGTGCAACGCGTATTTCTGGTCGCCGATGACGACCGTGTGACCGGCGTTGTTACCGCCGTTGAACTTTACGACGTAGTCAACGCGGCTCCCGAGCAGGTCGGTTGCGCGACCCTTTCCCTCATCGCCCCATTGGGCACCGGTGATCAGTACAGCGGGCATCTCAGCCCCTTCCTTCGCACTAGGCAGATACCGAGCCAGTCTAGCGGAGCCCGGCTTTCCGTGCCCGGGGAGGCGTAACACGGCAGCCCCGCGGCGCGTCCAGACGAGTCGTCCGGGAGCGCCGCGGGGCTGCCGTGAAACGCTGCCGCTGCAGCGAGCGTGCTATGCCTCAGCGATGTGGGAGTGCAGGAACCAGCGATCCTTATCGAGCTGCTGAGCGATCGCGATCGCGATGTCCTGGCTGACCGGATCGATCTCCTCGAGCCCCTCGATCGCGCGATAGATCGTCGCGAGCGTGGCGTCGAGCTGCGCGACCATCTCGCGCACGGTGACGTCGGACTGCTGGAAGCCTGGCGACAGCTCAGGCGTGGTCGTGCGCGACGCGACCGTCGCGATGCGCGAGTCGACGGGAAGGCCGAGGGCGACGATTCGCTCGGCGACCTCGTCCGCGCCGGCCTGAGCGTTCGCAACGACGGTGTCGAGGAACTCGTGAACACCGATGAAGTTCGCTCCGCGCACGTGCCAGTGCGCCTGCTTGGCGTTGACGTGGAGGGCGACGAGATCCTGAACAACCGGGCTCAGGTACTGGGCGACCCCACTCGGACGATTCATATCGCCCTGCGCGGCCGGGATGCGGGCTTCTTGCATTGTCATACTGGCTTCCCTTCTCTCGGGAGCGCCCGTACGTGCCGGGCACTCGGTAGGTCCAGGCTACGCGGTGAGCCTGAGTATCTCACGAATATTCAATGCCGCTGCTCCCGCTGTCCGCCGAGGCGAGCTGGGTACCTAAACCGGCGCCGGTATTCACCGGGGGCGAGCCCGACATGCACCCGAAACTGGTAGCGAAAGGACTCCACCGCACCGAAGCCCACCTCTGCCGCGATCGTAGCGATGCCAGCCGCCGAATGCTCGAGCAGGCTCATCGCTCGCAGCACGCGTTGCCTCGAGACCCAGGTCATCGGAGCAACGCCGGTGAACTCGTGAAACCAGCGAGTCAAGGTCCGTCGGGACACTCGAGCCTTCAGAGCGAGCGACGCTACCGAGTGATTGCCAACGAGGTCGCTCGAGATCTCGTCGAGCATTGCGCCGAACGCACGGGGTGCAGTGTCTGGCAACGGGTACGTGTTCACGAATTGGGCTTGGCCACCCTCACGGTGCGGCACGGCCACGAGCCGCCTCGCAACCTCGTTTGCCACCGCAGTGCCGTGGTCCTCGCGGATGAGTTCGAGACAGAGGTCAAGTCCAGCCGATGAGCCAGCACTGGTGACGATGCTCCCATCTCGAACGACGAGTTCCGACGGCGTCACCAACACATTCGGGTAACGCGCCTGCAGCAGCGCCGCGTGGCGCCAATGCGTCGTTGCCCGGCGTCCATCGAGCAGCCCTGCTTCGGCGAGAGCAAAGGCGCCCGCACAAATCGACGCTATCCGAGCGCCCCGGCTCGCAGCCCGTTGCAGCGGTTCGGTCCACTCGGGGTTTGAATCATGGTGAGGGTCGCTCACCCCGGTCAGAATAACCATGTCCGCCGCTTCGATCGCTTCGAGGCCGTCGTCGGGGTATAGCGCCGCACCGCCAAGCGTCCTCACTCCGGTGCTGGGGCCACACGTGCGGACTTCGTATCCCAGGTCATCAATGTCGCCCCATGAGAACGAAAGCGCCTCGACAACCGTTCCGTACTCAAACAGCGTCATCCCATCGCACACAGGCAGAACAACCATTGTCATGTCCTAATTTTACCGGAGGTCGGCATTTTGGCCACGGCTCAGGGGTCAAATCGCACATAGCGTGAGTGAAAAGGTCGACACGCACAGAAAGGGTCACCATGGATGGACGATTCTCAGAGTTTTCGCTAAACCGTTCTCGGCGCGGCAAGCGTCGCGTGAGGTAGCGGGAGTGCAATCGCACGGCGCCCAGCAGTCCCGGCTCCCCGGAGTATCTCGGTACCTCGTTGCGGCGACGGCGCTCGTCGCGGTGAGCTACGGCATGTGCAGGTTTGGGTTCGGCCTAACGCTGCCTCGAATCTCCGAGAGCCTCCCGGTGACTGCTTCACTCGCGGGCGGGGCTTCCTCGTTGTCGTTTGCAAGCTACTGTGGAGCCGCCCTCATTGCAGGTGTGCTCGTAAGCCGAAGCAGGGGAACGGCAGCAACGGTGCTCGCCGGCTTGAGCGGAGCGGCTGGCGCCGCCCTCATCGCAACCGCTGGAGGAAACGCTCAGCTTCTCTGCGGGGTGACTCTCGCTGGCGCAGCCCCTGGATTTGTGTCGCCCTCCGTCGCACAGGCGATTGCGGAGCTTGCTCGGCGCTCGGATGGTGCAGCGGTCGCGCGCGAACCGCGCTGGCAGGCAATTGCGAACGCTGGCACCGGTTTCGGAGTCTTTGGCGCGGGTGTTGCTGCGTTGTGGCTCCCTTGGCGACTCTCATGGAGCATTTACGGCGGCCTTGCGGCTGTCTCGGCGATCGCGGCGTTGGTCACCGAACGTCGGGCACGCGCGATGGCACCCAAGCAGGCCTCGAGTGAATCCGCGAGCGATTCAGGCGCCAAACGCCACCGCACATTCCTGGCTATCCTGCCGACGGTTGTCCTCGCCCTGTGCATGGGCGCCGGATCGGCGGTGTTTTGGACCTTTGGGCGCAGCCACGCAGAATCCACCGCGGGCCTCTCCAACACCGCGTCGCTATTGTTGTGGTGCGCGGTCGGCGCAGCCGGGGTCGCCGGCGCACTCTCAGGAGACCTGAGCCAACGACTTGGGTTTCAACGCGCATGGGGACTCGCCTCCGTTGTGCTCGCGCTCTCGATTGGCGGCGTAGCCGCGAGCCCCCCTCTGCTGCCGCCTACGGGCACCACGTTCGTCACCCTCGGCCTGCTTTTTGGGGCGAGCTATGTCGTCTTGTGCGGCCTGCAGATCACCGGCGCTGCGCTCGCCTGGCCGGAGTCGCTCGGAGCCGGAACTGCCATTACGTTCACCGCCATCGCCGCGGGCCAGGCAGTCGGCGCAGCTTCTGCCGGCCTGGTCATCGATGCCGCCGGCTCGACAGTTGCCTTCGTCTGTGGAGCGCTGGTGTGTGCAGCAGGAGGCGTGGCGGCGCTCCTCATGCCGTTTGGGCGACGCCGGGCTACTCTGTATCCATAGGCTCGGCCGGAGGGGCGGACATGAATAGCGAGACCGCAACCAGACGCATTGTCATCGGAGGCGCATCGGGGTTTCTCGGGTCACGGCTTCGCGAGGAGTTCGCCGGAGAAGGCTGGGACGTCGCGACGATCGGCCGCAGCGGGGCCGACGCGTCGTGGGGCGACCCGGCCGCGATCCTTCGCCTCGTTGACGGCGCCGACGCGGTGATCGGGCTCGCCGGCAAGAGCGTCGACTGCCGCTACAACGATGCGAACCGAGACGAGATCCTGCGCTCACGCGTCGACACCACGCGCGAGCTTTCGGCTGCGATCGCGGCGAGCGCCGCACCGCCGAAAGTGTGGCTGAACTCAAGCACGGCCACGATCTACAGGCACGCGATGGATCGCCCGCAGACCGAGGCGCACGGCGAACTCGGCGCCGGATTCTCCGTCGACGTCGCGCGAAACTGGGAGCGGGAGTTCTTCGCGGCCGACCTTCCCGGTACGCGCCGCGTCGCGCTGAGGATCGCGATCGCCCTCGGCGACGGCCCCGCCACGAACACGCTGTTCCGGCTCGCCCGGCTCGGCGTCGGCGGGCCGCAGTACGACGGCCCGTGGTTCCCGCACCGGCGCTACCGCGGGATCGGGCCGGACCCGACCGAGCCGAGCGCGAGCTGGCACCGCACCCGCGGCCGGCAGCGGTTCAGCTGGGTACACATTGACGACATCGTGGGCGCGGTGCGCTTCGCGCTGGACACCGAGACCCTGAGCGGCCCGGTGAACGTGGCGTCGCCCGGCCCGAGCGACAACCGCACGGTCATGCGAGCGCTGCGCCGCACCGTGGGGGCATGGATCGGGCTTCCCGCGTTCCGCTGGATGCTCGAGCCCGCGACCTGGGTGCTGCGCACCGAGTCCGAGATGGTGCTCAAGAGCCGCTGGGTGGTGCCGGAGAAGCTCCTCGAGGCGGGCTACGAGTTCGCGTGGCCGGAGATAGAGCCGGCGCTGCGCAACGTGTGGGCGGGCCGGCGGGGCTAGCGCCTGCGGCGCGGGCCTGGGGTTGGCCGGGCTTGGCGGCCCTGGCCCGCCCTGACCCGCCCTGGCGCCCCGGCGGCCTGGCGGCCGGGCGGCCGGGCTTGGGCTGCGCCGTTCTGCCCCCACTGGCCTCCGCCACACCATATTCGTACCAGCACACCTTTCTGAGGTGATTAATGATGTGATCTCGCAAAAACCATGTGCGCGGCCCGCCGGAGAGCACGTTTCTCGCAAGAACACCCGATCCCGACCTTAGGTAATGGCCTCTCCTGCCGGGAACAGGCGGTTTGGCGGGGCGGGCTGGATCTGCGGGTACGGTGGAGGGGTGCAGTCCCGTCGCAAGTACCCCAAAACGCGGTCGGCCGCGACGAGCGCCCGCTACGCTAAACGGCGCAAGAACCGGCTCGCCCGCGTCGACAACGACCTCACCGACGACCAGTGGCAAACCCTGCTCGAGACGTGGGGATGCTGCGCCTATTGCCAGGGCGACGGCGCTGCCCTGCAGCGGGACTGCGTGCAGCCCGTCTCGCGGGGCGGCAGGTATACGCTCGGCAACGTCGTGCCGGCCTGCGCCTCATGTAACGCGAGCAAGCACAACTCCGAGGTCACCAGCTGGCTGCGGCGGAAGAAGCTCGACGAGCGCGCGTTCCTGCTGCGCCACGCGACAATCCTCCAGCAGCTGCTCCCCGTCGCAGAAGAAACTGCAGCGGAAACTACGACCGCGCCGGAGCCAGCCGCAGGCGACGACCACCCCGCCGCGGAGACCGCCAGCTAGCCGTCAAGCCTCAGCGACAGCAGCATTCGCTTGGCATTCTCGTAGTCCTCGGTCTGCATGAACGCGCGCGCCTCGTCCATGGTGTCGAAGTGCTTCGTTGCATCGCTGATGCTCACCTGGAGCGTGTCGGCAAACTGCACCAGCGCGGATTCGGTCTGCACGAGGTTGTAATAGAAGCAGTACGGTGCTCCCAGCGACGTGTCACTCACCGCCATCGTCGCGAACACGCCCTCGGCGTGTGAGTTCTCGATCGCGCGGTACGTGAACTGTGTCGGTGTCGTGCCGGGCACGGGGTCGCCATGTCGCACGTAGCCGGGAATCTCGACGGGTACTGTCTCGAGGTCAGTCACGGTCAGATAGCTCGTCTCGTCAGGCCCGCTGCCATCGCCCCCGCACCCGCCCCCAAGCCCCATGACTTTACGCGCGTAGGTGAGCTGCAGGTCGCCGTCCTCGTCGACGATGTCGAACCGGAAGAGTTCGTGCTCGGGCTCAGATTCCTCGCTCTCGACGACGCGCCATCCAGGCGCTACCTCAAAGCTGCCGACAGTGCGCGAGTCCGAGAAGCGCTCCCACTGCGCCTCGGGCTCCGGGGCAGGTTCTGTCGTCGGCTCGGGCGAGGGCTTCGGCTCCGGCTTCGAGGTCGTCGGCTCCGGCGTCGGCTCGGGGCTCGGCGCACACGCGCTGAGCAGCAGGGCTGCGGCGAGCGCGCCGATCGCGCCGGCCCTCCCGAGGGCGGTTCGTCGAGAAGTTCCGGGTGCAGGCCTCATAGCCCGATCCTAGGTTGAGCCCAAGTGAAACACGAGGCCCGACACGGAATCTCGAGGGCTCCAGACCCAGCGGATCGAGCTACTCGGCCTCGATCGCCGCGATCGCGGTCGCGTCCGCGCCGTTGAGGAACTCGGTGAGGCGCTCGACCTCGTGCGTTTCACCGATCGCTGCTGCGCCACGACGCAGCGCGTACAGCGCGCGGAGCACGCCACGATTCGGCTCGTGCGACCACGGCACGGGACCGGCACCCCGCCAGCCTGCCTTGCGGAGCGAGTCGAGGCCGCGGTGGTACCCGACGCGAGCGAACGCGTAGGCACCGATCTCGTCGTCGGCCGCTGCCGCGCGGTCCGCGAGCACGGCCCACGCGAGTGGCGACTCCGGGTGTGCGCGCACAATCTGTTCAGGATCCTTGCCTGCGGCGAGCGCCGCGGTCACCTCCGCGTCCGGAGCGAGCAGCGTGGGTTCTGGGCCGAGGAGGTTCTCACCGATCATGTCGCCAGTGTAGCGACCGCGCCGGCGAGCGGTATCCGCACGTGGACGCTGAACTCGGCGGTGTCACCTTCTGGCGCGTGCTCGCTGGCACTCGAGGACACCTTGAGAGATCCACCGTGTGCCTCTGCAATAGCTGTCGCGATTGCGAGGCCGAGCCCGCTCCCAGAGTCGGCTCGCACTCTGCCGCCGCCACGCACAAACGGTTGGTGGAGTTTGTCGACCGTCGCAGCTGGCAGGCGCTCGGCGGTATTTGCGATGCGAAGCACGGAGTCCTCCGCTTCCGCCCGCCAGGAGAGGACAACGGCTCCGCCTGCCGTCGCATATCGCGCGGCGTTTCCGACAAGGTTGTCGATGAGTCTTGTGAACATCGCACGGTTCACCCGCACGGTGTGGGACTCCACGGCTGTCTCGACGGCGAGTTCTCGCTCCGAGAGACGCTCAGCGGCGTGGTCGAGGGCGACGGCCGCCAACTCACCTGCCTCGCACGACTCGACTACCAGAAATTCAGGATCGCTCAGCACCGCCGCCGCTCCCCTGGGAGCCGCCGACTCGGCAAGCCCGAGTTGCGCGCGCGTGAGGTCGAGCAGCGCCTCGCCCATTTCGATGCTCCGCGCGTTGACCTCCCGGAGCCGTTCGGCGGCGAGCCGGTACTCGGCTGGTGTCGGCTCGGGCCCATCGAGCAGCACGTCGAGCATCGCCTTTTGTGTGGCGAGTGGGGTGCGCAGCTCGTGCGAGGCGTTCGCCGCGAACAATTGCTGCGCTCGAAAGGCGTGTTCCAGTCGCTCCAGCATGTCGTCGAGCGTGTCTGACAGGTCGGTGAGCTCGTCGCGTGGGCCGCGGAGCGCCACGCGGCGGTCAAGCTGGCCGGGGGTGGCGGCGCGCGCCGCGGCGTTGATGTCGTGCAGCGGTGCGAGCACCCGCCCAGCGAGCACCCATGCGGCGACGGCGCCGAGCGCAACGATCACGATGAGCGCGATGATCGACGACCAGAGCAGTGTCTGGAAGACATCGGTGACGTCCCGGATCTCGAGGACCGGGACGGCAAGCGACAACTCGTTGGCGTTCTCGGGCAGCTCCGCGAGGTCCGCCGCGTCTCCATACGGGTACGTGGGCGAGACCGAGTCAACGCCAAGGTCGAGGGTGTCAGCCGGCATCGCCGGAGAGGACTGGATCGCCCACACCGGCCCGTAGCGCATAAACAGGTTCAGGCCGACGACGAGCACGCCCCCGCCCAACGCGATGAGCAGCGCGACGCTCAATGTAATGCGCGCCCGGATAGTGAGGCGGAACCGGCCACGATCCTGACCGCGCGCCCGCCCACCGTCCGCGCTACGCACCGCCGCCTCCGGGAACGGGCTCTGGCCCGACGATCCGGTAGCCGGCCCCCGACACCGTCTGAATGATGCGGGGCTCGCCGAGCCGCTTGCGCAGCGTCGACATCGTCACGCGGATCGCGTTCGTGAACGGGTCAGCATTCTCGTCCCAGGCGCGTTCGAGCAACTGCTCAGCGCTGAGCACCCCGCCGCCGGCCTCGAGCAGCGCCCGCAGCAGCGCGAACTCCTTGCGGCTGAGGTGCACGTACCTGCCGTCGCGAAAGACCTCGCGGCGGAACGGGTCGAGTCGCACCCCGTGGGCTTCGAGCACGGGCGGCAGAGGCGGCGCATTTCGCCGGTGGAGTGCGTGAAGCCTGACAAGCAGCTCGGGGAAGTCGAACGGCTTCACGAGGTAGTCGTCGGCGCCGAGCGCGAACCCCTCGACCTTCTCGTCGAGCAGTCCTGCGGCGGTCAGCATCAGCACCCGGGTACCGGGCACGTTCGCTACGATCCAGGCGCACACGTCATCTCCGTGCAGGCCAGGGAGGTCGCGGTCGAGCAGCACAACGTCGTACTCGGTGTGCCCGAGCTGCTCGATCGCGGCGTGCCCATCGTGCACGATATCGGCGGCAATCGACGAGCGTCGCAGCACCGTCTGGGTGGCCTCGGCGAGGTACGCCTCGTCTTCGACGATCAGTACGCGCATAGCCCTCCTCCCTGCAGGTTCACCGCCAAGTCAAGCACGGGGGACGTTAAGAAAAGATCTGCGATTTCGCAGACGCCCTGTTTACCCCGTCTGGCGTGAACTGGCTGTGGCTCGCATCCGCGGCCGTATCAACGACTGAGAACACCTCTCAAGGAGTCACCATGAACCGTCACACCTCACTTCGCCGACTCGCGCTCATCGCGCTTCCCGCGGCTGCCCTGTTGCTCGCGGGGTGTTCGAGCGCCACGCCGGGGGCCGGTGGGGCAGACTCCAGCGCGGAGGGGTCGGGCACATCGGCGAGCGGTGGCGCCGACGATTTCCAGTCCTGGCACGTGAAGTACGCCGAGTGCATGCAGGGCGAGGGCATCGACTACCCGACGCCGAGCGCGGACCCGAACGCCGTGTCTGAAGCGATCAACATCGACGAGCTCGGGGGGATGGACGTGTTCGAAGCCGCAAACACGGCCTGCGAGGCGAAGGTCGGGCAGCCGCCGGCGCCGACGGGACCAGATGGGAAGCCGATGACCGAAGAGTCGATGCGCGAGGAGACGCTGAAGCTCACCCAGTGCCTCCGCGAGCAGGGAGTCGACATCGAGGATCCCGCGCCGGGCACGGGCCTCGCCATTCCCATGGACATGCCCTCCGAGGCGCTCGAAGCGTGCGGCATTTCCGGCGTCCCTGCGAACGCGGGCTAGCCGATGCGGAAGCTATGGATAGCTGTCGCCGCCACTGTCGCGGTCGCGGGTCTCGCTGCCACTGGGCTCGTACTGTTGCGCCCCGCCCCCGCGGCTCCTGTCGAGGAGCGGGCGCCGGGCGCGACGGCGAAAGTCGAGCAGGGTGATCTCGTCGAGCGCACGCTCGTACAGGGGTCGCTAGGTTACGCGGGCGAGCGCGCAATCTCGGGCGGCGCAGGCACGCTCACGTCACGGGCGAAGCCCGGATCGATGGTGGATCTCGGAGGCGAGCTCTTCGCCATCGACAATTCCCCCGTCGCCCTGTTCCGCGGCCCGTTGCCGCAGTGGCGCTCGTTCGAGCTCGGCATGACAAACGGGCCCGACGTGCAGCAGCTCGAGGCCTCGCTCGGCGAGCTCGGGTACTTCTGGGGCGGCGCCGATGAAATCTTCGACGACAACACACGGATCGGGATCCGGCTCTGGCAGGAAGCTACCGGCAGGCCCGTGACAGGCGAGATCGGCCTCGGCGAGATCTTCTTCGCACCCGGCTCGCTGCGTGTCGCCTCGGCCGAGCTCGAGCCGGGGGCCGCGACGGCGCCGGGCACCCCGATCCTGCGCGTCTCGGAGCTCGGAAAGAGCGTGTCCGTTGAGCTCAAGCTCGCTCAGCAGCGCCTCGGCGTCGTCGGCGCCAAGGTTGAGGTCGAGCTGCCGGGCGGCGTGAAGACCCCCGGCACCGTCACTGCGGTGGAGCCGCCGCGCACGCCGGAGAAGCAGGGCGATGGCGCGCCCGAGTCGCCCGCTATTGTGCCCGTGACCGTCACCCTCGACACCCCCGAGGATGCCGCGGACATCGACCGAGCGTCGGTGCGCATCGCGTTCACGAGCGAGACCCGCGAGAACGTGCTTTCCGTTCCCGTCGGCGCGCTCCTGGCGCTGCCCGGTGGCGGGTACGGCCTCGAAGTCGTCGGGCCCGACGGCGCAGAACCGCAGCAGGTGCCCGTCGAAACGGGCATGTTCGCTGGCGGCATGGTTGAGGTGTCTGGCGAGGGAATCAAAGCCGGCACCGAGGTGGTGACGGCGGCCTCATGATCGAGCTCACGGACATCACCCGCAGCTTCGGCACCCCACCGGTGGAGGTGTTGCGCGGCGTGAACCTCACAGTCGAGGCCGGCGAGTTCGTCGGCGTCGTCGGACCCTCGGGCTCCGGGAAGTCAACCCTGCTCAACATCCTCGGCACGCTCGACAGGCCAACGAGCGGGCGCGTCGTGCTCGCGGGCGACGACGTGTCGCAGCTTAGCGACAACGCCCTCTCTGACGTGCGGTGCCACAGGGTCGGCTTCGTGTTCCAGCAGTTCCACCTCACCGACGGCAGGTCCGCGCTCGACAACGTCGGCGACGGGCTGCTCTACCGGGGGCGTTCGCGCCAGACCCGGCGGCGCGACGCGGCCTCGGCGCTCGAGCGCGTCGGCCTCGGCCACCGGCTGCATCACCAACCGAACCAGCTCTCGGGTGGCGAGCGTCAGCGCGTCGCCATCGCGCGGGCGACGGTCGGGCGCCCGGCGATCCTGCTCGCGGACGAACCGACCGGAAACCTCGACAGCGCGTCAGGCGCGAGCGTGATGGAGCTGCTCGGCGAGCTCAATCGTGAGGGAACAACGATCGTCATGATCACCCACGACCGTGAGCTCGCGGCCGGCCTGCCACGCAGCGTCCGCGTGACCGACGGCGTCATCCACGACGGGCCGGCGCCGATCCGAGCGGGGGCAGTCGCGTGAGCCGGGCCACTCCGAGGCCAGCTGTCGAACGATCGCGGCTGCGCGCCATCGACCTCGTCGCGCTCAGCACGTCAGGGTTGCGCGCACGGCCGCTCCGCGCCGTGCTCTCGGCGCTCGGCATCGCGATCGGCATTGCGGCGATGGTCGCCGTGCTCGGCATCTCGGCGTCGAGTCAGGCGAAACTCGCACAGCAGCTCGACGCGCTCGGCACGAACCTGCTCACCGTCGAGGCCGGTCAGGATCTCTTCGGCGCTGAGGCCTCACTTCCGAAAGACAGCGAGGGCCGGATCGGGCGGGTCGCCGGCGCCCAGGGAGCGGCCGGGGTCGGCGCACTGCCGAAGATCCGGATCTATCGAAGCGAGCTCATCCCGGAGGCGCAGAGCGGCGGGCTCGCCGTGCGTGCGGCGGACACGAGCCTCGCCGACGTCCTCGACCTGTCGGTGCGCTCGGGAGCCTGGCTCAACGAGGCGATGGGGGCATACCCGTCGGTCGTGCTCGGCGACCGCACCGCCCGGCAGCTCGGCATCGAGCGGGCTGGATCCCTCGTGTGGCTCGGCGGCCAGCAGTTCGCGGTGGTCGGCATCCTCGCCCCTGTCGAGCTCGCGCCCGAGCTCGACACCTCTGCCCTTGTCGGAAAGCAGGTCGCGCTCGACCGGCTCGACTACGACGGCGCTCCGACCCGGATGTACATGCGCGCGAACGAAGAGACACTCGCAGAGACGCGCGCCCTGCTCCCGCAGACGCTGTCGCCAGAACAGCCCGAGACGATCACGGTATCCCGCCCCTCCGACGCGCTCGCGGCGAAGGCGGCGACCGACGAAACGTTCACGGGCCTCCTGCTCGGGCTCGGCTCGCTCGGGCTACTCGTTGGGGGCATCGGCGTCGCAAACACGATGATCATCTCGGTCATCGAGCGACGTCGCGAGATCGGCCTGCGCCGCGCGATCGGCGCGCGCCGCTCGCACATCAGGCGGCAGTTTCTCGGAGAGGCGCTTGTGCTCTCGGCGCTCGGCGGGCTTGGCGGTGCGGGGATCGGTGCGCTCGTGACGGCGGGTTTTGCGCGGTCGGGCGGCCTCCCGTTCACCCTCCCCCTCTACGTGCCAGCCGCCGCTATCGCGGCGACCCTCGTGGTGGGCGCGATAGCTGGGATCTCGCCGGCCTGGCGGGCCGCTCGCGTACCCCCGACGGTGGCGCTCAGCGGTTAGGGGCTGGCTGGGGCTGCCTCGGTCGGTGGCTCCAGCCCGGCTACTCGGCAAACGACAGAGAGGAGAGGACCCGGACGAGCTGTTCGTACTCCGCCGTGTTCGCGTATTCCCTGGCTTCCTCGACTGAGCCGAACAACCAGGGAGACGCGGCGGGATCAAACGAGTCGACCTGGAGCTGAGTCGCGAACATCGCGAGCCCACCCTCCGTGTGCAGCAGGTTGTAATACATGCACGCCTCAGGCGGGGTGTCGTCAGACAGTGACAGGCTCGCGAGGGCGCCGCCGTTGACCTCGGATACCCGATAGACGACCCGTGGCGCGACAAGTGGCGCCGGGCTGTCCGTTGCCGCGACGTAGCCGGGCAACTCGACGCTGCGGGTGTCGGCCTCCTCGATGGACAATTCGGGAAGGTCGCGGCACGCGCCGCCGAGCCCCTGCACCCGGCTCGCGAACGTGAGGAGTTGCTCTCCCGCGGCGTTCACCACCCCAAACTGGAACGCACGGATCTCCGCGTCTCCTCCGAGATCGACGACGGTCCAACCTGGGGGGATCTCGAACGAATGCGGCAGGCGGGGATCTTCGAACCGCTCCCACGAGGGCTCGCTCGGCTCCTGGGTCGGCTCGGGGGCCGCCGTCGGTGGTGTCGTCGCTGTCGGAGCAGGTGGGTCAACCGGCTCCGGTTGCACCGAGCACCCGACGAGCGCGGCGCTGGCGACGAGGATCGCGGCGACTCCTGCCACCACGGTGCGGATTGGCGCGTGCCGCTGAGCACGCGACAAAGCCCCGGCTGCTCTCATAGCCATAGCTTAGAGTGCGGCCGGGGCCGATGCGCGTGCGGGTCTAGCGGTAGTTCACAAACTGGAGCGCGACGTCGATGTCTGCACCCTTCAGCAGCGCCATGGTCGCCTGCAGGTCGTCACGACTCTTCGAGCTGACACGGAGCTCGTCACCCTGGATCTGGCTCTTGACGCTCTTCGGGCCTTCGTCGCGGATGAGCTTGTTCAGCTTCTTCGCGGTCGCCTGATCGATGCCCTCCTTGAGCTTCGACTCGATGCGGTACTCCTTGCCGCTGGCGTAGGGCTCCCCCGAGTCGAGCACCTTGAGCGACATGCCGCGCTTGATGATCTTCGACTGGAGCACGTCGAGTACTGCGTTCGCGCGCTCCTCAGTGTTCGCCTTGATGAGGATCGTGTCGCCGGAGTACGAAACGTCGGCGCCAACGCCCTTGAAGTCGTAGCGCTGCTCGACCTCCTTGCGGGCCTGGTTCACTGCATTCTCGACCTCCATAGAGTCGATCTTGCTCACAACGTCAAATGAGGAATCAGCCATGCCCTAAGCGTAGACGAAAGCCCCCGCATTGCGCAGCGATCCTCAACAGGCGTCACGAAACGTAATGTCTGACATAACGGGAACGAAACTATTGGTACGATGGGTGTTTGTCGCCCGCACCCGGCGCGACTCGCCTCGAAAGGATCACCATGTCGTCTTCGACAGCACCGCCCGTCCCCTCAGCGCAGCCAGCTGCGCCCCCAGCGGAACACGGGAAAGGTCGGCTGCCGAAATGGATGACGTCCTTTGGCTGGCAGATCCTCGCCGCGCTCGTGCTCGGCCTCGTGCTCGGCACCGTCGCGCTCAACCTCGGGCCCGACGCCGAGGGCAACCCGAACGGGCTGCACGCGACACTGAAGGTCATCGGCTCGAGCTACGTCACACTGCTGCGCGCCGCGGTCGTGCCGCTCATCTTCACGGCGATCGTGTCGAGCATCGTCGGGCTGCGTAAGGTCACGAACGCTGCCCGGCTCGCCGGCCAGACGCTGCTCTGGTTCGCGATCACCGCGCTCATCGCCGTCGCAATCGGCATCACCCTCGGCGTGACGCTGCGCCCCGGCGCTGCCGCGTCTGGCTCGGAGCTCACCCCGTCCGATCCGTACACCGTCGGCACCTGGTGGAACTTCCTCACCGGCCTCGTGCCCCAGAACTTCCTCGGCCTCGGCGTCTCGGGCGGTGTCGACCTCGAGACCGGCGCCCTGACCGCTGGTGCAAGCTTCAACGTGCTGCAGGTCATCGTCGTGTCGGCAGCCGTCGGCATCGCGGCGCTGAAGATCGGCCAGAAGGCCGAGCCGTTCATCGCGCTCACCGAGTCGGCGCTCACCATCATCCAGAAGGTGCTGTGGTGGATCATTCGGATCGCACCGCTCGGCACGCTCGGCCTCATCGGCAACGCGATCGTCGAGTACGGCTGGGGCAAGATGGGGACCCTCACGCTGTTCGTCGCCGTGCTCTACCTCGGCCTCGCCATTGTGCTGTTCGTCGTCTACCCGGTCCTCGTGAAGGCGCACGGCCTCTCGATCCGCCAGTACTTCTCTGGCGTGTGGCCCGCGGTGCAGCTCGGCTTCGTGAGCCGCTCGTCGATCGGCACGCTACCGCTGACCCAGCGCGTGACTGAGCGCAACCTCGGCGTGCCCCGCGGCTACGCGTCGTTCGCGGTGCCGCTCGGCGCAACGACGAAGATGGACGGCTGCGCCGCGATCTACCCGGCCGTCGCCGCGATCTTCATCGCCCAGTTCTTCGGCATCGAGCTGTCGCTCGTGCAGTACCTGCTCATTGCCCTCGTCTCGGTCGTCGGTTCGGCCGCGACCGCGGGCACGACGGGCGCAACCGTCATGCTCACGCTTACGCTGTCCACGCTCGGCCTGCCGCTTGAGGGCGTCGGCCTGCTGCTCGCCGTCGACCCGATCATCGACATGGGCCGCACCGCGGTGAACGTCGCGGGCCAGGCGCTCGTGCCGACCATCGTCGCAAAGCGCGAGGGGATCCTGGACGAGGATCTCTACAACGCGCCCCGCCAGGGCCTCGCGTTCGACAACTCGGACACGGACGACGAGCTTGCCGAGGCCGAGCTCGCTCAGACCGAGACTGGCGCGCCAGAACCGGCCACTCGGTAGCTTCCAACGAGCCGTCGCGTCACGCCAGACGCCGCTCTCCCGCTTCGCCCCGCACGCTTGGTCTCGCCAAGTGTGCGGGGCGTTTGCCGTTGGTGCCCGGCGGGTAGGCTATGAAAATACATAGAAAAGCCTTCGCGGCAGCGCAGGGAACGAAAGGACACTCCGATTACTCTGTCACGCACCCGAACCCGATCGACAACCGCGGCAACGCTCGCGACGCTCCTCCTGCTCCCCGTCCTTGCGGGCTGCAGCATCTTTCCGGTAACTGCCATCGAACGCGATGACGAGGGCGCCGTCACGGAGCAGTCCCAGGCGTCAGTGGACCAGATCGCGGTGGGCGATTGCATGGACTCCACCGACGATTCCGTCGTGTATGACGTTCCCGTGGTCCCCTGCTCGGAGGAGCACGACGAGGAGATCTTCGGCGAGTTCGAGCTCTCCGGCGACAGCTTCCCCGATGCCACCGCGCTTGAGGACGAGAGCAACGAGAAGTGCGTGGCCATGTTCAATGAGTTCGTCGGCATGGACTACTTCGACTCCGAGCTCGACTTCTACACGCTCACCCCCACCGAGGACGGCTGGAATGAGTTCAACGATCGCACCGTGAACTGCGTCATCGTCGATCCCGCAGGAAAGATCACCGGCAGCCTGAAGGGCGCCGCCCGCTAGCCTGCCGACCCGCGGGGTGCCCCCTCCCGGTTACACTCCGAAGTATGGAATCACCGGTACTCAGCTATCTACGCAAGGTCCACGCGGAGCTGGCGGAGCTGCGGGACGGCACCCCGTACAGCGTCGGCCCGTCGAGCGCGGATCTGAACCCCGCGGACTTCGGCATTGCCCTCGCGACGGTTGACGGCCACGTCTACGAGGTCGGCACGACGCGCAAGCAGTTCTCGCTGCAGTCAATCTCGAAGCCGTTGAGCTACGGGTTCGCAATCGCCGAGCTTGGCATGGACGCGGTTGACGCGCACGTCGACGTCGAGCCATCGGGCGACCCGTTCAACGAGATCTCCTCTAACCCGGAGACCGGCAGGCCGGCCAACGCGATGATCAATGCCGGGGCGATCGCCGTCGCCTCGCTCATCAAGGGTTCGGGCGGCCGGACGCCGATTCAACGCATCGAGCACACGTACTCCGAGTTCGCCGCCCGGAGGCTCCGTAGCGACGGCCGCGAGTATCGGGCTGAACGCGCGCGGAGCGACAGGAACCACGGACTCGCCTACTTGCTCAGCGCCGCGGGCGTCGTCGAGGGCGACCCGACTCGCGCGCTCGAAACTTACCTGCGACAGTGCGCCGTGCAGGTCGACTGCCGCGACCTGGCGATGATTGCGGCGACGCTCGCGTCGGGCGGCACGAATCCCGTCACTGGCACGGAGGTGCTCCCCTACGAGGCCGTCGAACGGGTGCTGTCGGTCATGATGACCTCCGGCATGTACGACGACGCTGGCGACTGGGCGACGAGCGTCGGGCTCCCCGCAAAATCCGGGGTGGGCGGCGGGATCATTGCCGTGCTGCCGGGCCAGGTGGGGCTCGCTGTCTATTCGCCGCCCCTCGACAAGCACGGCAACAGCGTGCGCGGCGCGGCGGCCTGCCGCCGCATCTCGTCTGATCTCCAGATGCACTTCGTGCGCTCGGCCAGGCAGGGACGCTCCGCGATCCGCTCGATCCGCACGATCGACCAGGAGCCGTCGAACATCCGGCGCACCGAGGCGGCCGCCGACGTGCTCCAGGAGCAGAGCGAGCGGGCGCTTGTCCTTGAGCTCGCTGGCGACCTGTTCTTCGCCGGCACGGAGACCGTCGTCCGAGAGCTCACCTCGCGCGCGCCCGAGATCGATGTCGTCGTCATCGACGTGCGCGATGTCGATGAGGTGGGCGACGCCGGCATCCGCATGATCAACGCGGTGTTCCAGGACTTCCGCGAGAACGGCCGCGAGATCCTGCTCGTCGATCCCGACGACGTGCTCGGCGGCGTCGATACGCGAGGCATCACGGTCTTCGACTCGCGCGACCGCGCGATCGCCGAGTGCGAGCACCGCCTGCTCGAGCGCTACGGCGGCCCCGAGGCCATGCCGCGCGCGGTCCCCGTCGTCGACTCCCCAGTCCTCGCGCCACTTGACCGCGCCGACGCGGAGGCGCTCGCCTCGCACATGAATCCCCGCCACTACGATGATGGCGACGTGATTCGGCGCGTTGGGCAGCGATTCGGCGGGGTGTTCTTCATCCTGTCAGGGACGATCAGCATCGTCGCCTCGCACACCGACGGCACGAGGTTCAGGCTGCGCACCCTCGGCGCCGGGATGACCTTCGGCGAGCTCGCGCTTGGCGAGGATGACAGGCAAGAGACCACGGCGAAGGCCGAGGGGCCGGTTGAGGTCATGGTGCTCACCGCCGACGAGATCGAGGCGCTTGAGGAGCGCGACCCGGCCCTGGCCGTGCAGCTGTGGCGCGCGCTCTCCCGCGACGCGTACATGCGCGTCGACCGCCTCAGCCGCGCCAACGCCGCCCGTATCCGAGACTGATCAACAGCTGCTGGGTACGTCGCTGAGCTGGGAAAAAGCCGTACTGTACAATGAGTTCTTGTGGAAATTGATCCTCCTCCCCGTCGCTGACACTCTGGCTTTCTGAGTGGCGCCACCACCTTCGAGCACGACGATGCGCGAGAACGATGCGGGCGGACAGCGAAAGGGACTGTGAGTTTTCTCGAATTTTTAATCAAGCGCGCAGACGACATGCTCGAAATGGGCATCGGCCATGCCGCAGTTGTCGGGATATCTGTCCTCCTCGCCACGGTCCTTGGCGTGGCGCTCGGCGTCCTCACGCACCGTAACGAACGGGCGCGCGACTTCACCCTGGCGGTGTCGGGAGCCATGCTGACGATCCCCTCGTTTGCACTCTTCATCCTGCTGCTCGGCCCGCTCGGCCTCGGCGCGAAGCCCGTCATCGTCGCCCTCACGATGTACGGCCTCATGCCGATCATCCGCAACACTGTCGCAGGCCTGAACGGCGTCGACCCCGCGGTCACCGAGTCGGCGCGCGGGATGGGTCTCACCCGAATGCAGCGGCTGCTGCGCGTCGAGCTGCCGCTCGCCTGGCCCGTCATCATCACGGGCGTTCGCGTGACCACGCTGTCCCTGCTCGGGATCGCGGCGATCGGCTCGATCGTGAATGGCCCGGGATTCGGCAACTTCATCTTCACCGGCCTCGCGCGCGTTGGCACGCCCGTCGCCATCAACTTTGTACTCGCAGGGGCGCTCGGCGTCGTAATCCTGGCCATCCTGTCCGACGTGCTCTTCCACATTGTGCGTCGACTCACGACCTCCAAGGGGATCCGATGACTGAACAGCAGACCACCACAGAGACGGTCATGATCAGCCTCCAGGGGCTCACGAAGCGTTACCCGGGGCAGGACCGCGACGCGGTCGCGAGTCTCGATCTCGAGATCCGCGCGGGCGAGATCGTCGTCCTCGTTGGGCCGTCCGGGTGCGGCAAGACCACGACGATGAAGATGATCAACCGGATCATCGAGCCCTCGGGCGGGCGAATTCTGCTCGACGGTGAAGACGTGACGAAGGTGAACCCGGACCAGCTTCGCCGCCGCATTGGGTACGTGATCCAGCAGATCGGGCTGTTCCCGCACATGACGATCGGCGAGAACATCGCGACAGTGCCGAAGCTGCTGGGCTGGGACAAGGCGCGCATCGCGCAGCGCGTGGACGAGCTGCTCGCGATGGTGAGTCTCGACCCCGCCGAGTACCGCGACCGCTACCCCAAGCAGCTGTCGGGGGGTCAGCAGCAGCGCATCGGCGTCGCCCGCGCGCTTGGCGCGGACCCTGACGTGCTGCTCATGGACGAGCCGTTCGGCGCGATCGATCCGATCACCCGCGACCGGCTGCAGAACGAGCTCCTGCGGATGCAGGCCGAGATGCGCAAGACGATCGTGTTCGTTACACACGACATCGACGAGGCGATCAAGCTTGGCGACCGCATCGCGATCCTGCAGGAGGGCTCGCGCATCGCCCAGTACGACACCCCCGAACAGATCCTGACCGCGCCCGCGAACGACTTCGTGAAGAACTTCATCGGCCGCGGCGCCTCCCTGAAGCGGCTCGGGCTCACGCGAGTGTCGGACATCTCGCTCCGCGAGTGGCCGACTGTCAGCGCAGACACGCCTGTCGAGGCAGCCCTCGCGCAGCTGCGCGCGGCCACGGAGAGTGCCCTGCTCGTCCTCGATGCCGCGGGTCGCCCAGTGCGCTGGGTTGCGGCGGACGAGCTCCGGGATGCCGCGGGCCGCACGCTCGTCGAGCTCGGCACGTCGGTCAACCACATGGAGCCGCGGGCGACACTGTCGGATGTGCTGAATGCTCTCATCACGTCGCGCCACAGCGTCACGGCGGTCGTCGACGACGCCGGCGTGTACGTCGGCGTCGCCGACTTCGAGCAGATCCACGACGCGATTCGCGAGATGCGGAGCCAGGCGGTCGGGGAGGCCCGCGCGGGCCTCCAGAACGAGGCTGGCCTATGAGCGCCGCCGACGTTGCGACGATGCCGACGGGCGCGCGAGCAGGATCGCCGGTGAGCGGCGCCGGCTGGCGCAAGTCAGCCGGGCGCTACCTCACGATGCCGCTGGTGCTCGCCGCGGTCTGCCTCGCGCTGTACGCGTACGTCTCGAGCCAGACGCTCGACACCATCGAGGCTCGCGCGCTCAGCCCCGAGCGGCTGACTGCCGCAATCTGGCAGCACGTCCAGCTCACCGCCGTGTCGACGCTGTGCACCCTCGTCATCGCGGTGCCCCTCGGGGTGATCCTCAGCCGCCGCTTCGCGCGCTGGTTCCGCCCCTACCTCGTCACCCTGCTGACCCTCGGCCAGGCCGTCCCTACGATCGCGATCCTCGTGATCCTCGCCGTCGCGTTCCTGTTCCTCGGCTTCAACGCGGCGATCGTTGGCCTCACCGCCTACGCGATCGTGCCGGTGCTGCTGAACACGATCGTCGGCCTCGAACAGGTCGACCGGTCGGTGCTCGAGGCGGGCCGCGGAATGGGAATGTCCCGGTTCACCGTCCTGCGCAAGATCGAGCTGCCGCTCGCGGTGCCCGTGATCCTTGCGGGCATCCGCACCGCCCTCGTCATCAACGTCGGCACCGCGACGCTCGTGACGTACATCAACGCGGGCGGGCTCGGCGACGTCATCGTTGCCGGCCTCACCACGAATCGCTTCATCGTGCAGCTCGTCGGCGCAACGCTGACCGCGGTGCTCGCGCTCACGATCGATTATCTCGCGGGCCTCGCCGAAGACATTCTGCGGCCGCGCGGACTGTAGTCTCACCATCCACCAACTCAGAGGAGATACCAATGAAGACCTCACGTAAGGCGCTCGCGGTTCTCGCAGCCGGTGCGGGCATCGCGCTCGCGCTCACCGGTTGCAGCACCGGCGATTCCAAGGCGCCAGCCGGAGACGGCGAGCTGTCGGGCGCCAGCATCACCGTCGGCTCGAAGGAGTTCACCGAGTCGCACGTACTCGCCCAGATCACCGCACTCGCGCTCGAGAACGCCGGGGCGAAGATCACTGACCAGACGGGCATCTCCGGAAGCGCGACGGTCCGCGAGGCGTTGGTCTCGAAGGAGATCGACATCTACTGGGACTACACGGGCACCGGCTGGGTGAACGTGCTCGGCAACACGACCGAGAACCTTCCCGCGGACCTGCATGCGGCGGTCGCCGAGGCCGATGCGGCGAACGGGATCGCCTGGCTCGAGCCAGCGAACTTCGAGAACACCTACCGCATCGCCGTGAAGAGCGACTTTGCGAAGGCGAACGGCATCGCCACGATGACTGACGTCGCAGACTACGTGAACGCGAACCCGAAGGACGCGGCCATCTGCGCGGCGAGCGAGTTCATCAACCGCGACGACGGGCTCCCCGGCCTGCAGGACGCCTACGGGTTCAAGTTCTCGGAGATCGTCGAGCTCGACCTGAACCTCATCTACACGCAGATCGGCGAGTCCTGCTCGTTCGGCGAGGTCTTCTCGACCGATGCGCGCGTGATCTCGAACGACCTCACGGTGATCGACGACAACGACGGGTTCTTCGTTGAGTATGCCGGCGCCGTCACGCTTCGCCAGGAGACCCTCGACGAGTACCCGGCGATCGCGACGATCCTCGCCCCGATCTCGGAGGCGCTCACGAACGAGGCGATCACCGAGCTCAACGGCAAGGTTGACAACGACGGTGAGGATCCCCGCGACGTCGCCGAGGAGTGGCTCACCGCCGAGGGGTTCATCGCGTAACCCCGCAGTGACACCAGCGCGGCGGCCGGGGGAGGAAGGTTCCTCCCCCGGCCGCCGCGTCGTTTCTGCCCGCCGCGGCTACGCTTCGACGAAGCGCCCGACCGTGCGCTGTGCGTTGATCCCGGGGAGCGCGTCTGAGAAGATCCGGTAGTAGGCAAGCTCCTCCGCAGTTCGCAGCGGCGGATCGAGCTCGGGGGCTGCCGCACGCAGCTCGTCCGGCGTTGCCTCGTCCGCCTTCGGCACCGCCGAGAAGTGTTCCCCGAGCACGTCGTTCATGCCGGTTCCCTCGCCGAACTGCTCCTTTCGGCGCCAGAGCACCTCGTCGGGCAGCCAGCCGTCGAACGCACGGCGGAGTAGCCATTTCGCGGGGCGCTGTTCGCTGATGAGCTTCCACTCCGGCGGAAGCGCCATCGCGAGCTCGACCACGTCGAGGTCGAGGAACGGGAGCCGCGGTTCGAGACCGTGCGCGCCGGCGACGCGGTCAACTCGCTGCAGGCCGCCGGCGTGCATGCCGTCGAGCGTGTCGAGCAGCTCGCCGTGCAGCGCGGCGCCGTCAGTGTGGCGGCCGAAGTGGGAATACCCGGCGTAGAGTTCATCGGCGCCCTCTCCCGCGAGCACGACCGTGACCTGTTCTGCGGCGAGCGCGGCGACAAGGTGGTGCGGCACCGCAGAGTGCACAAGCTTCGGGTCGAAGGACTCGAGCTCGCCGATGATGGTGGGGAGCAGGTCGACCGCCTCCTCCGCGGTGTAGGTCAGCTCGTGGTGCGTCGTGCCGACGTGCTCCGCGACAAGCTTCGCCGCGGCGAGGTCGCGGCTGCCGGCGAGCCCCACCGAGAAGCTCGGGAGGGTGAGCCCGCGTTTCGCCGCGAGCCGCGCGGCTATGGCCGCGATGATGCTCGAGTCCACGCCGCCCGAGAGCAGGATCCCGACGGGCTTGCTTGCGTCGAGCGTCTCTTCGACGGCGCGAATGAGCGTCTCGCGCACCGCGTCGAAGACCCACGCCGGGGGCTCCTCGTCGGCGGCGCGGCTCTGGAGCAGGACGGGCGCGGTCGAGATCGCTGCCGGGTCGGCGACGAGGCCCCCGCTTGGCGTCCACGCGTGTCCGGGAGGGAAGGGCTCGACGAATTCGCGCCAGTCCTCATCGAAGGCCTTCATTTCGGACGCGAACAGCGTCGTGTCGCCGCGCCGTGCCCAGTACAGCGGCGCGATCCCGAGGACGTCTCGGGCGACCGCGAACTCACCGGCTTCGCCTGCGACGGCGAGCGCGAATGTTCCCCAGAGGCGGGCGAAGGCGGCAACTCCGTCGCGCGCGAAGAGGCGCAGGGCGGCTTCGAGGTCGGAGCCCGTCATGAACGCCGTGCCGTCGAGCGCTGCGCGAATGCGGCGGTGGTTGTAGATCACGCCGTCGCCAACGAGCCACAGCCCCGCGTCGGGCGCGGCGAGGGGCGGCGGGGTCGCCCCCGGGTCCATCACTGCAAGGTGGTGGCTCCCGATCCAGGCCGCCCCCACCCGCTTCACACCGCGGCCGTCTGGCCCCCGGTGCTGTATTCGGTCGAGCATTCGCTGCCCGAGAGTTTCGTCAAACGGTCCGTACGCGGCAACGATTGCCGACATCACGATCACTTCCTTGCGGGTTGGTTCGGTGAGCTTCCAGGCTACCGGCCCACGTCGCGAGGTTGCTGGGGCACCGCGGGGCGGCGCTCGACCCTAGGCGCCGGCGTGCGCGTCCCGGTACTCCTCGATCGACACGTTGAAACGGCGCAGGAGCTCGGCGAGCGTGTTCACGTCGGTTGTCGACCAGTCCGCGAGGATACGCGTGAGCGCGTCGACCGACTGGTCTTTCGACTCGGCGAGGCGTTCCCGTCCCAGCGGCGTGAGCGCGAGCTTTCGTGCGAGCCCGCCTGCGGGGTCGAGGACGCGTTCAAGCAGCCCAGCCTGCACCGCACCGGTCGTCTGGCGCTGCAACGTCGAGGCGTCGAGCTGGAACGCCGCGCTCAGTTCCCCGATGGACATCGGCCCCTCGCCGTCAATTCGGCTGAGCAGTAGGTAGACGCTTCGGTCGAGCCGGGCGCGGGACGGGTGCTGGGCTATCGTGTACCGGCTGAGCAGCATCTGCTCGTACTCGATGCCAGCGACGTTCCGTTCCGTCATGGTGCACTCCTCTGCTCGCACTCACCATCCTAACCGGAAATGTATGATGAACATCATATGCATAATACACATTCTAGATCCAGCGGCGCCGGGGCGTCCGATCCTGACCGGTCGGGCCTTGCCGTCGCGGTCCTCGCGGCGGCGGGCATCGCCTCCTCGATCACCCAGACGATGGTCACCCCGCTCATCCCGCAGCTGCCCGTCATCTTCGACGCCCCGGCATCCAGCACCGCGTGGGTCATCACCGCGACGCTCCTCGCGGCCGCGGTCGCCGTGCCGATCTCCGGCAGGCTCGGTGATCTCTTCGGCAAGCGGCGCATGTTGCTCGTCCTCTCCGTGCCGCTCATTGTTGGCGCGCTCATCTGCGCGGTCGCGCCAACTGTTCAGGTCATGATCGCCGGCCGCGCCCTCCAGGGCTTCGGCTCGGGCATGGTCCCGCTCGGCATCGCCATGCTGCGAGACCTCGTGCCGCCCCAGCGCCTCTCGTCCGCGATCGCGACAGTGAGTGCGACGCTTGGCGTCGGCGGCGCGATCGGGCTCCCGGTGTCGGCGGCCGTGATCGACTTCGCGAACTGGCGCGCACTGTTCTTCGCGAGCGCCGTCATCACCCTGCTCGTCGCGCTCGCGATTTGGTGGCTCATTCCCGCGCTCCCGCCGGGGGCGGCCGGGCAGCGATTCGACTGGCTGGGCGCGATCGGGCTCGCAATCGGGTTGATCTCCCTCATCCTCGGCGCCTCCAAGGGCGCCACCTGGGGGTGGGGCGCTCCGCTCACACTCAGCATGTTCGCGACCGCGGTCGCCGCGCTCGGACTCTGGGGCGTGTGGGAGCTCCGCACCACCGACCCGCTCGTTGACCTCCGCACGGCCGCGGTGCCCCGCGTACTCCTCACGAACATCGCATCGCTCTTCATCGGCTTCGGCATGTACGCAAGCATGCTCGTCATGCCTCAGCTGCTGCAGCTGCCGACCGCGACGGGCTACGGCCTCGGCCAGTCCATCCTTGCGGCAGGGCTGTGGATGGCGCCCGCGGGCCTCATGATGCTCGTGCTGTCACCGGTCGGTGGCCGCCTCACTGACGCTCGCGGCCCAAAGTTCACGCTCGTGCTCGGCGGCGCGATCCTCGCTCTCGGCTATGGCGTCGGCCTCCTGGCGATGGGCAGCACCTGGGGCCTGCTCGCCACGAGCCTGGTGATCAACAGCGGCGTCGCCCTCGCATACGGGGCGATGCCCGCGATCATCATGGGCGCGGTGCCGAAGAGCGAGACCGCGGCCGCAAACGGCTTCAACACCCTCATGCGTTCCCTCGGCACGACCGTCGGAGCCGCAGTGATCGGCCTCGTGCTGGCGCAGCTCACGACGAGCTTCGGTGACGCAGTCGTGCCCTCGCAGACAGGGTTCACTGTCGCGCTGCTGCTCGGCGCGGCAATCTCCGCGGCCGCAACGGCGCTCGCGGCGTGCATCCCGCGGGCCCGCGAAGCCGCATAGCGGGCGACCAACGCACACGACGCGGCGGGGGCGGTCGGCGTCTCCGCCGTCCACCCCCGCCGCGTCGCTTCGCCGGGCTAGTTTCCGTCCGTCGACTCGGCCGAACCGGCCGGCGACTCCGCACTGTCACCGCCGCGCTTGCGCCGCACGAGGAGCAGCGCGGCGCCGAGCAGGATCACTGCCCCACCGCCGAGCAGCCACGGCAGCGTGCTCGCGCCACCGGTCTCCTCGAGCGGCGGCACCGGCTTCACCGGCGTCGGCGACACCGGGTTCTCCGTGCACAGGGTCGAGCCGGGCTCGCACACCGCCGGCGGGGTGACGCCGGGCTTCACGACGAAGTTGCCGAGGACGCTGTCGCCGCGCTCCGCGTCGCCAAGCACCCGGACCGTGTAGGTCACGCGCACCGTCTCGCCCGGGTGCAGTTCGCCAGCGATCAGGATCCTGTCGCCGTCGAGTTTCGCCGAG
This sequence comes from Leucobacter aridicollis, assembly GCF_013409595.1. Lineage (NCBI taxonomy): Bacteria > Bacillati > Actinomycetota > Actinomycetes > Micrococcales > Microbacteriaceae > Leucobacter > Leucobacter aridicollis. The sequence goes on from NZ_JACCBD010000001.1 coordinate 3,351,102, forward strand.
AGCAGCGCGCTGTCGCTCTCGGGGCCAGACACGAGCGTGGCGTCGTCGAGCACGCCAGCGAGGTGATCCTCGTAGGCGACCTCGCCGGCCGCGTTGCCAGCGTTCGAGAACGTCAGCGTGTACGTCAGCTCCTGCCCTGCGGCGACCGTCGTCCCCGATTCGGGATCGACGCCCTTCGACACAACCAGGTCGGGTGCCGGGTGCGTCGTGCAGCTGTCGTCGCCAGGCTCACACGTCGTCGGGGGCTCGGTCCCCTCGCCGAACACGAAGTTCGCGAGCTGGTTGTTTCCGTCGCTCTCCCGTTCGGTGTCGGGCTTCACCGTGACCGAGTACTCGACGGTGCCCGTCGCGCCAGCCTCGAGCGAGCCAGTCACGAGAATCTCGTTCGCCGTCGGGCCGGAGGCCTCCAGGCCCTCGCTCGCAACGAGCGACCCATCGACGAAGTCGGCGTCGTCCAAGACGTCGCGGAGCGTGTCGCGGAACGCGACCTGTCCAGCCGCGGTCCCGACGTTCTCAAAGTGGAGCGTGTACGTGAGCTCCTGACCCTCCATGACTGTCTCACCTGAGGCGGGGTCAGCGGACTTCTTCGCGATGACGTTCGGCATCGGGTTCACCGTGCAGTGCCAGTCGCCGGGCTCGCAGACCGCCGGCGGCTCCTGACCGCTCTCGACAACGACATTGCCGAGCTGGTTCGGGGTGGTGCCCGCGGGGGCCTCCCCCTCGGGCACGCGCTCAGCATCGGGCTTCACCGTGACCTGGTACGTCACCGTGGCCTCCGTGTCGGACCCGAGCGTTCCCGTGATGCGAATCTTGTCGCCCGACCGAACAGCCTTCAGGGCCGTCGAGTCGACCGTGAGCGACCCCTCGACAAACGTCGCGTCGTCGAGCACGTCGGTCAGCGTATCGACGTAGTCGACGCGCTTCTCAGCGGGGCTCCAGTTGTGGAACCAGAGCGTGTAGGTCACGACCTGGCCGGCTTCGACAGCCTCGCCCGAGGCGGGGTCGGAGCTCTTGTCGACGTCGAGCTCGGGGGCCACAGCGGGGTGGTCGGTGCACCGCGGGTTCTCCGGCAGGCAGAGGCCCGGCACCGACTCGCCGGGGGCGAGCAGGTAGTTCGTCAGCCGGGCGCCGTGGGCGACCTCCGAGTGCAGGCGGGCCGTGTAGCTCACGGTGACGGTGCCGCCCGGCGCGATCGTCCCGGCGATGTCGATGCCCTCGCCGTTGACCACGGCAGTTGCGCTCGAGCCCTCGCCCTGCGCGACCGTCGGCCCGCTGACGATGTCGGCGGTGTCGAGCACCTCTTCGAGGCGGTCCCGGAACGCGAGCTCGCCCGCGCCGGTGCCGGAGTTCGTAAACGTCAGCGTGTAGGTCACGTCGTCGCCGGCGTGCAGCACGGTGCCGGACTCGGGATCCGATCCCTTCTGCGCATCGATGACGGGGAACACCACGGGGTTCTCGGTGCAGTTCTCAGCCTCGGGGTCGCAGACCGGCTCCTCGCCGGTCTCCACGACGACGTTGCCGAGGTGGTCATTGCCACGCTCGCCGTCCGCGTTCACGGTGACCTCGTAGGTCACTGTGACCGTCGCGCCGGCAGCCAGCCGGCCCGTGACGCGCAGCTCGTCGCCAGTGCGGTTCGGCGTCAGTGACGCATCCGACGAAGTCGGCTCCACGGTGATCCCGGCGTCGTCAAGGACGTCGCTGAGGTCGTCGGTGTAGTCGACGTTTCCGGGGGCCTCGCCGGAGTTCTCGAAGGTCAGCGTGTACGTGACGGCCTGACCGGCGACAACCTCAGTCCCGGAGGCGGGGTCGACCGACTTCTTCACCGAAACGTCCGCCGACTGCGCGGGATGCGTGGTGCAGGTGTCGTCGCCCGGCTCACAGGTCGTCGGCGGCTCGGCGCCCTCCTCGAACAGGAAGTTCGCGAGCTGCTCGTTGCCGCGGTCGCCGTCAGCCTTCACCTGCACGGTGTAGCTCACGGTCGCCGTCGCGCCAGCGGCGAGCTCGCCGGTGATCACGAAGACACCGTCGGTGACCTCACCCGCCAGCGCGCCAGCAGGCACGACCGTCGGGCCGTCCACGAGCTCGGCGTCGTCGAGCACGTCGCTGAGGTCGTCAACGTGGTTCACCGCTGCCGGAGCTTTGCCCACCGAGTTGTCGAACGTCAGCGTGTACGTGATCTCCTGGTCTGCAATCACGGGTTCCCCCGAAGCGGGGTCGGACGACTTCGAGAGCACAAGCTCGGGGACGTGGGTCTCCGTGCAGGTCTCGTCGCCGGGCAGGCAGGTGACCGGTGGCTCGGCGCCCTCTTCGAGCAGGAAGTTCGCGAGGGTGTTGTCGCCGCGTTCGCCGTCGGCCTTCACCGTGACCACGTAGGTCACCGTCACGACCTGGCCCGCGGGAACCGAGCCAGTGACGGAGATGCGCTCCGCACCACCGTCGAGCGCCGCGGTCACGTTCGCGGGGTCGGACGAGGTCGGGCCGTCGGTCACGTCCGCATCGTCCAGGACCTTCGAGAGATCATCGACGTGGTTCAGCGCAGCCGGGGCCGTGCCCTTCGAGTTGTCGAACGTCAGCGTGTAGGTGAGCTTCTCACCCGCAGTCACGAAGTCGTTGCCCGACTCGGAGACGGCGGCCTTCGTGTACGTCAGCTCGGGGGCGGGCGTGACCGTGCAGGTCTCGTCGCCTGGCTCACACGTCGTCGGCGGGTCGACGCCCTCCTCGGCGAGGAAGTTCGCGAGGCTGTTGTCGCCGCGCTCGCCATCGGCCTTCACCGTCACGACGTAGGTCACGGTGACGACCGCACCAGCGGGAACGGCGCCCGTCACGCCAATCTGCGTGCCGTCGTCGCTGAGCGCTGCGGCGAGCGCGTCAGGATCCGATGAGGTTGGTCCATCAGTGAGGTCGGCGTCGTCGAGTACTCCGGCGAGGTGGTCGACGTGCTGCACTGCCGCCGGGGCGGTGCCCGCCGAGTTATCGAACGTCAGCGTGTAGGTGAGCTTCTCGCCCGCCGTCACGAAGTCGTTCCCCGACTCGGAGGCGGCGCCCTTGGAGACCTTGAGCTCGGGCTTCTGCACCGGGTGCGTCGTGCAGCTGTCGTCGCCGGGCTCACACGTCGTCGGGGGCTCCGCGCCCTCTTCAAACAGGAAGTTCGCGAGCTGCTCGTTCCCTCGGTCGCCGTCGGCCTTCACCTTCACGGTGTAGCTCACGGTCGCCTTCGCACCGGCCGCGAGCGTCCCGGTGATCGGGAACTCGCCCGTCTCCTCGTTGATCGTGCCCGTCAGCGAACCGGCGGGGTCGACGGTCGGGCCGTCGACGAGTTCGGCGTCGTCGAGCACGTCACTCAGGTTGTCAACGTGGCCGATTGCCGATGCGGCGGTACCAGCCGTGTTGTCGAACGTGAGCGTGTAGGTGACCTCGTCGCCCGCGACCACGGCTTCGCCGGTCGCCGGATCCGCGGACTTCGAGACCTTGAGCTCGGGCTTCTGGACGGGGTGCGTCGTGCACGTCTCGTCGCCGGGCTCACACGTCGTCGGGGGCTCCGCGCCCTCCTCGAACAGGAAGTTCGCAAGCTGCTCGTTGCCGCGGTCGCCGTCAGCCTTCACCTTCACGGTGTAGGTCACGGTCGCCGTTGCGCCGGCCGCGAGCGTGCCCGCTATCGGGAACTCGCCCGTCGCCTCGTTGATCGTGCCCGTCAGCGCACTGGCGGGAACCACCGTTGGGCCGTCGACGAGCTCGGCGTCGTCGAGCACGTCGCTCAGGTTGTCGACGTGGTTGACGGTCGCGGGGGCCGTGCCAGCCGTGTTGTCGAACGTGAGCGTGTAGGTGACCTCGTTGCCCGCGACCACGGACTCGCCCGCCGCGGGATCCGCGGACTTCGAGACCTTGAGCTCGGGCTTCTGGACGGGGTGGGTCGTGCAGCTGTCGTCGCCAGGCTCACACGTCGTCGGGGGCTCGGTGCCCTCGGGGAACAGGAAGTTCGCGAGCTGCTCGTTGCCGCGGGCCTCGTCGGCCTTCACCTGCACCGAGTAGGTCACGGTGATGACCTTTCCGGCGGGCACGGCGCCGGTGACGCTGAGGCTGGCGCCCGTGCGAGCGGCGACCAAATCCGATGCCGAGGCGGTCGGCTCGGTCACCACGTCGGCGTCGTCGAGGACGTCTGCGAGGTCGTCGACGTGGTTCACCGCGGCGGGCGCGGTTCCATCGGTGTTATCGAAGGTGAGTGTGTACGTGACGGTGTCGCCGGCAACAACCGCCTCGCCCGTCGCGGGAGCCGCGGACTTCGAGACCGTGAGGTCGGGCTCGTCAACGGGGTGGGTCGTGCACGTGTCATCGCCAGGCTCGCACGTCGTCGGCGGGTCGACTCCGGTTTCGAACAGGAAGTTGCCGAGTTGCTCGTTGCCTCGCTCGCCGTCGGGATTCACTGTCACGACGTAGCTCACGGTGGTGGTCTGACCGGCCGGGACAGTTCCGTTGATCGCAAGCGTGTTGCCGTCAAGTTCCGGGGTCAGTCCCGCTGCCGAGGCGGTCGGGTCGGTCTTCACAACGGCGTCGTCAAGCACGTCCGTGAGGTCGTCCGTGTACTTGACCGTGGCTGGAGCAGTGCCCGCGGAGTTGTCGAATGTCAGCGTGTAGGTGAGGTCCTGGCCGGCCACGACGGATTCGCCCGAGGCGGGGTTGGCCTTCTTCGAGACAACAAGCTTCGGGAGGTCGACCGGGTGCGTCGTGCAGAGCTCGTCGCCGGGCTCACAGGTCGCTGGGGGCTCAGTCCCGTCCGGGTGCAGGAAGTTCGTCAGCGCCGGAGTTCCGCCGCCCTCAGGCGGGGTGATGGGGTCGTGGACGCGCACGACATACTCGACGCGGCCCGAGTGCTCGGCGTACAGCTTGCCTGTCACGTTCAGTGACTGCGCGTCTTTGTCGAAGTTGGCCTCGAGCGAGTACTGCTCCGGCGCGGGCGGCGGGGGCGAGCCCGGCACGGCCGCACCAATCACTCGGATGGAGTCGGGGAGTACATCAGCGTACTTCAGCACCTCGGAGAGGTCGTCGGTGAAGTTCACATTCTCCGCGTCAGCGTCGCCACGGTTCTCAAAGTCGAGGTGATAGGTCACGAGCTGGCCGGGCTTGACAGTCTGCCCGTCGGCCGGGAGCGAGCTCTTGCGTACCTGCAGGTCAGGCGCGAGCACGGTGTGGGAGGTGCAGCGGGGGTTGCTCTCGACGCACTCGTCGAATTTCTCGGGCGGTTCGCCCGCATCGTCGACGTGCAAAAGATAGTTCTCGAGCAGGTCGCCCGCGGTCTTGCTGGTCACCTTGACCTTGTAACTGATGTTGACGATCTGGCCGGGCTCCAGGGTTCCGGCGATGTCGATACGCGCGGGGTCGCCCGTTGGTTCTTCTGCCTTGATGTCAGCCGTAGACCCGTTCGGCGACTCTACAACGATCGAGTCAGGCACGAAGTCGGCCTTGTCGAGCACGCCGGCGAGGAAGTCGTCGTAGACGATCTCGCCGGGCACGTTGCCGACGTTCTGGAATGTCAGCGTGTAGGTAATCTCGTCGTCCACAAGCACCGGTGTGCCCGAGAGCGGTGTCGACTCCTTCGCCGCCTCGATGAGCGGAACACCGAGCGCGTAGTCCTCGACCTCGCCGGCAGATCCGACGCCGGTGGGAACGAGCACGCCGGTAGGCTCGAGGTCGTCACTCGTCGATGCGATGCGCAGCCGCAGGTACACGGTGGGGTCGACGCCCGCCGGCAGATCAAGCTCGGCCAGCGACGGCCAGGTCAGCACCGCCGCGTTGCCCTCACACTTTGCGATCTCTGAACGCTCGCCGGTCGGGTCGAAGGTGCCATCGAGGTTCCAGTCAAGCCAGCCGGCGACGTAGCCGTCGCCGCGGCATTCCACGCTGAGCGGTGCGCCGTCGTTGAAAAGTGTCCCCTTCTCCGTCTTCGGGAGGTCGATGAGCGGGAGTGCGTCCTCGTCGCTGCCAGACCAGTCCTCGCCGGCGCTCGTGGAGCTCGCGTTGCGGCCGCTCTCGTCGTCGAGCAGCGCATCCCAGCTGTAGAGGTGGTGCGTCTCGGCGTCGATGTGCTTGCCGAGCGTCAGCGGCGACTCGCCGGGGTAGCCGAGCTCGAAGTCCGACGCGAAGACATCCTTCGGCCCACCGGCGGGGTCGATGACGCCGCCCTCCCACTGGGGCTGGAACACGGCGCCGGCAGCGCCGTAGGACTTGGGGGCGTCACCGAAGTCGGTGCTCATCACCATGCCGAGGGCGACGGCGCTGTGCGCGCCGCCCTTCACGGTGATATGCGCCGAGGTCGCGCCCTCCATGAAGGCGATGGCCATCGGGCCGTAGCCACTTCCCCAAGCGACGCACTCAAAGCGGTTCGGCGCGAACCGGAGCCCACCCTCAGCGGTTGGGGTCGCGAGCGTCGTGTCCTCGGGCGCGCACTCGGGGCTCTTCATGCGGTCGATAATTCGCCAGGTGACATCCGTGCCGACCGGCCGGGGGTCGGCCTGCAGGTACTCGTCACCCTGGGTGTTGCTCGACTCGGCGTCGGCAACCACGAGGCCCTGGAGCGGGATCTCGAAGCTGGAACCGTCGGCCGTCACGTAGTCGGCCGTGCAGGAAATCGTGAACGTGGGGGCAGTCCTAGCAACCGTGTTGGTGATGCCCGTCACCATCGTGTTGGCGGTACCGGGGCCACCCGCGTAGTACAGGTAGGGCAGCGCATCGCCCGAGAAGTCACCGGAACGATAGGTGCTGATCTGCCCCTCGACATCGGTAATGGAGCACGTTGAAACGATCTTGTCGTCGCCGATTTGGCGTTCGTTCGTGTACGGGGTGCCGTCGGCGATCGGCTGCGCCTCCTCCCCGAAGGAGAACCAGTCGATGGACGCGCGGTGGCGGCCTTCGCCGCCCTCAGCGAACTGGGCCTGCGCGGCGAGTGGCGCGGTCACGAGGCTGCCAACGACAACGGTGGCTCCGAGCAGCATCGAGAGCGCTGCTCCGAGCCGCGACCGTCGCTTCGTCTGCGTGCGACTACTCTTCCAAGACATCTTTCCCCCACCCCCAAGGCCGTCGCCAGCCTCACCACGTTGAGTGTCCTTGTAGCGCGACTGCGATTCAAGGACTTCTCTGAATGAAAATCGATTCACATAATTCGTTAATTATCTGCAAATATACACAGCGTTTTCAGTCCTGCCTACGGGCAATCTCACTGAAGCACACTGCTGACATCATTGAAATTCCGGGGTTTTCAGGTGGTTGCCCCGCGAGCCGCCGCCTCGGTCCTGCTCCAGGATGAGTAGTCGCACGGGCGGCTCGCGCGACCCATTGCGTATCCACAAGAGGCGCATTGAGTGGCACACTCAGCGGGCGCGCGGGCCGGGCTCTTCGCCTCGGCGCAGAACCCGAGTCCCCCACCGCCTCGCGCATGAGCGAACATGCACGGGACACACGGCGCGAGAAACGTATAAAATTCAACAACACGGTGCGGCCAGGGTGGCCGCGTTGAGACCTCGGCGTACTCACACTGAGGTGGGGGCCAAGAAAGAAGCGATGGAATGCGCGCAAAAGAACTGAGCAGGCTTCTCCACCACGCGCGCCGCCACGAGAGCGTCCGGCTCGTTTCGAGCAAAGAGTTCGGCCGCACGACGCTCCTCGACGAGCTCGACGAGGCGCTGCATGCGCAGGGCTTCACCGTCATCCGCATCGCCGGTGAGCCGACGCTGTCCAACACCCGCTACGGCGTGCTCCGCCAGGCGCTGTCCGCGTCGGACCGGCTCGGTCCGCAGACCACGCCGAGCGAAGCGCGCGACATCGTCGCGATCGAGCTCAGCCGTTCGCCAAACCCTGTGATCCTGATCGATGATGCGGAATGGCTCGACCTGCACTCCGCAGAGGCGCTCGCCCCGCTCTTCGAGCGGGACACGGTCTCCGGGGTGTTCGTCACACCGCCGTTCCAGAACCTCACGGCCGAACAGCGCGTGATCTCGCACATGCTCAGGGCCGAAGCGCGTGTCGAGCTCAGTGCGCTGAGCTTCGAGCAGGTCGGCGTCCTCTCCCAGCGCACCCTGCAGGGAAACGTCAGCCCCGAGATCACGTCTGAGATCTTCTCGATGTCGTCGGGCATCACCGGAGTCGCAGCCGACATCCTGCGCACCGCCCAAGCCGCGGGGCAGCTCGTCCAGCACCCCGACCGCTGGGTCTCCGCAGAGCGCAGACTCTGGAACGAGGGGCTCGAGGAGATTATCGAACGACTGCTCGCGCCGCTCGACGACACCGCGATCCGCCTGCTGCACGCGCTCTCGCTCGTCGGCGATCTCGCCGCCGACGAGTTCCAGAACTTCGACCCCGTCTCGGCGGACAAGCTCTCACGCAGCGGGCTCGTGACCGTGTTCCGCGACCCTCAGGGGCGCTCTCGCGTCTCCCCGCGCCCCGCGCTCGTCGCCGATTACTTCAGGCAGCGCCCGGTCGACCTCCTCCACATTGCGGCGCGCGAGCTCCTCGAACGCTTCGCCGCGACTAGCGGCGAGAACGGCGGATCGCCGTTTGACCTTCTCGCGCTGCGCGCCGACTTCCATTCCATGCACTCGGACACCGAGGAGACCCACAACGCTGGGCTCGCACGCTTCCTCCGCGAGCAGACCGAGCACAAGTTGATCCTGTCTGGCAGGGAGTGGCGACGCAACCAGGACCCCGCCCGGGCGCTTGCGTACCTGGACACGCTGCTGCAGTCGGGCAGCTACGTCGCGACGGCTCTCGAGGTGCTCGAGCGCACGTCGCCCGAGGCGGCGACGGACTCCGAACTGCTCCAGCTCGCCCTCCACGAGCAGATCCTCAGGCAACAGGGCATCCCGTTGCCGCCGCGCCACTCGGACGCGCTCAGACGGCTCCACCCGAGCTTCGCGCCCGCGCTCGACGCCTACGACATGTACCTGAAGTTTGGGACCGAGGGCCTCGGCGACGAGGTCAAGCAGTGGCTTGGCGACCCTGGCGTCGACCCCGTAGGTTTCAGCCGCACGATCACCGCCTACATCCGGACGGCTTCGGGCGAGATGCTGTCCGAAGAAGAGATCGCCGAGTCGGAGCTTTCGCTGCCCATCCAGCGCGTCATCTCCGAGCAGAGCAGGCTCGTAACACTTGCCAGGCGTGCGGTTGCGCTCGACGCCGTCGAGGAGCTCCTCGTCGACCCCCTCAGTCTGGGTCCGGGCGACGATCCTGTTCCGTTCCTCGTAAACTCGTATGTTCGCGCCCAGCTGCTCCTCGGCATCGGTCGAGTCACGCAGGCGCGTCAGGTGCTCAGCCAGGCGCTCTCCATCGGTGACCTTGACCTGCGGTACGGCGCGCTCTACGCGGCCATGCTCCGCTGGTCGGCCTTCCTGCACCACCGCGACGGACGGGCAGACATCGCGCAGGCGCTGCTCGTCGAGAGCCACGGATACGCCTCGCTGCGCGGCCCGATGCCGGCCATGCGGCCGGAGTTCGGCGACGCCCTTGAGGTGCTGCTGACCGGCGACCGTCAGGCCGCCGGCAAGCTCTTCTTCAAGGAGTCGCGCGAGTGCTATGAGCGCTCCTTCTTCGACGCCGCCTGGTCGACCGCGCGATTCGCGTTCCAGCTCGCACCGTCCGAGGACACGCTGCAGATGCTTGTGAAGATCAGTCAGAAGGAGACGTTTGGCTGGACCGGTCCGCTCATCGACTTCGCGCGGGCCGCGCTGCACCAGGACCCCAAGCTCATGGTCTACCTTGGAGAGCTCGTCACGCAGTCCGAGCTCACGACCGCCGCGGACTTCCTGGAGGACGTCGAGTTTGCGCAGCGGGAGGCTGGGTTGGAGCTCGAACCGGACTTTGTGCGCGCCGTGTCCGAGGCCCACCAGTCGTTCCAGATTTACCGTGAGCCGTTGAGCCACATCGTCGTGCGCGAGCAGGTGAGCCAGGTCGACACGCTCACGCCGCGCGAGCGTGAGATCGCGCCGCTGACGGCGACGCTCAGCAACCGGGAGATCGCCGACCGCCTCACGCTCAGCGTGCGCACCGTCGAGAACCACATCGCCCGCTCGATGAAGAAACTCGGGATTTCGTCGCGCAGCGCCCTGAGCGCCGCAATGTCGAACGCGCCGAAGAGCACGGGAGCTCCGTCAGCCGACGGGACCCCAGCCTAACCAAGCGCGCGGCGTCGTTCGAGTGCCGCCAGCATCGTTGCCCAGACGAGAATCGCGGTTCACTTCCCACCTACCAGCTTTTTGGCGCGCGTCAAGCGTTACGGCAGACAAAGATCCAAATTCTCGCTGGCCGGAACTGCGCCCATCGCACAAGCTTTTCTTTTTGTTAGGAAAGTTTACGAATTCCGGATAGGTTTACCGTTAGCGCTCTCCGGAGGGGAAACCGGTGCGCGCGGCCACGCGGCGACGCCTCGTGGGGGGATTCACACGCTGCGGCGCTGCCGCGGCTGTTTTGGGGGTAGCAACGTGTCTCTGACTAGAACTCTGTCGACGGTGGCAAGTGCCGCTGCCCTCGCCGGCGCCACGCTTGTGGCCGTGCCGGCGATCGCGGTCGCCGCACCGATAGCGCCAGCCGCAAGCAGCGCGGAATCATGCATTCCAGCTGGCGGCGGCATCGGAACCGGCACGCCAAACGCCGTCGACGGCCAGGTCAATGTCTATGTCGGTGGCGACTTCACTCTCGTCTCCGGGGCCGAGCTCGAGGGCCTGCTCGTCGTCGAGGGCGACGCGACCTTCGGCGGCGCTGGCCTCTACAACACCGGCGTCGTCGGGGTCGGCTCCCTCCTTACCCCACCGCCGATGAGTGACATGATCCTCGTGGGCGGCGACATGTCCGTGGCAGAAGAGCGCCGACTGGACGTCGGGCACATTATTGGCGGCGGCGTCCGCGTTGGCGGCGTGATCAACGCGGGCCCCCAGGCGATCGAGACCAACGGCGCTGAACGTGTCGAGGGTGTCGGCAAGGCGTCGGCTCTCGGCGACCGGGCCGCCGTCAGCGACGCCATCACGAGTCAGTCCGCGTCGTACGCGGCGATGCCGACAACCGGCACCGCGGCCGTGGAGTATGGAACGCTGACGCTCACCGGCGACGGCACGGCGAACCGCCAGGTCTTTACGCTCGATGGCGCCACCGCCGCCAAGGCAGGCTCGCTGCAGCACAAGAACATCGACCCGGAGTCGATCGTCGTGATCAACGTCGTGGGCGACACCGCCCGGTTCGCCATGAGCTCGATGCTGCACGAGAACGGCACGGTGATGGACCCGATGAACGTCGACAAGGGCGCCTTCGGTGCGCTGACGCAGCGACTGCTCTGGAACTTCCCGACCGCTTCGGACGTCGTCATCGGCGGATCCGCACAGTTCCCTGGCTCCGTGCTCGTGGCGAACCCCGATTCGACGACCTCCGTGAAGGTTCCCGGCACCAACGGCCGCATGTGGGTCGCCGGTAATCTCACCCACGATCTCGGCAACGGCAGCGAGATTCACGCATTCCCGTTCCTTGACGGCGACGTGTTTGGCTGCGGCCCGACCGAGCCGGAGGCACCGCTCGCGCAGCTCGCACAGCCGAGCGTCGAGCACGCCGTCTGCGCCGCAGACGGCAAGCCGTCGATTCCGACGGTCACGCTGCCCACGAGCGACGAGCTCAGCTACGTGCTCACGGGCAGGGTCGCCGCCGGCGAGACCGTCACCGTGACCGCGACGTCGCTGAGCGCCACCAAGATCGCTCCGCTCGCCGGATGGACCCTCGCCGCGGATTCGCTCTCGGCGACGCTGACGATCACGCTCGCGGACCGTACCTGCGAGGAACCCGTGACGCCGGACACCACCGTCACGCCGGCCGCGCCGACGGTCACGCAGGCGGTGTGCACGGAGGATGGTGCGGCTTCGCTCCCCACCCTTGAGGTGGCAGTAACCGAGGGGATCGACTACGCCGTCTCCGGCGACCTGCTGGCCGGGTCGACCGCAGTCGTGACCGCAACCGCCAAGCCCGGTTTTGTGCTCGCCCCCGCCACGGGCTGGGAGGCAACCGCCACTGGCGCTCAGCTCGTCGTGGTCTTTGAAGCGGTCAGCTGCACCACGAATCCCGAACAGCCGGGACCGAAGCCCGGCCCCGAACCGACCCCAAAGCCCGGCCCGGAGCCGACCCCAAAGCCGGGTCCGACCCCAAAGCCGGGTCCGACCCCAAAGCCGGGTCCGACCCCAACGCCGGCCCCGGTTCCGGTGCCGCACGACGCTCCGGCGGCCACCACAGGCCTGGCAGTCTCGGGAGCGGTGAGCCTCACCGCAATCGGGATCGGCGCAGCCGCGCTGCTGGTCCTCGGCGTGACAGTCCTCGTCGTCACGCGGGCTCGACGGTCGCAGGGCGCAGCCGAATAAGCCTCCCCGCGAGAAACCGAGCCGGCGTGCTGTCCTGATCCCTCAGGCCGCACGCCGGCTCTTCTTATGGGCGCGGGTTGCTTCTCACAGGGAACTCACCAGAACTGCCCACGCAGCGTGGAGGGTGCCGCTGTTACGGTCGTAGACACCGGAGACACGCAACGCACCGTTCTGGGGGCGTCGACGCAAGTGCACCCCCAGTTCCGGAGGATGGAGGCACCGATGCGAGAACCACGGCAACACCAGCAGGGCAATACGACGGGTCCCGACGACAATCCCGAGCTCGATGATCACGAAGGCGCCGACGCGTTCGAGACCAGTGAATCCGCCCAGGAGGAGCCACGCAAGGGCTCAGGCGAGCGGCAGGACGAGGAAATCATCACACTCGACACTCCGGACTAAGACGCGATCGCCGTGCCAGCACCGTCAGGAAGGAAGCACTCATGCCAACGCAGAAGACCCCACAACTGAAAGATCCAGAACTCTACGATCGTCTCCGTGAGGAGGGAAACTCCGAGGAGAAGGCGGCGCGGATCTCGAACGCCGCGGCGCGCGAGGGAAGATCGACGGTCGGCCGCCGGGGTGGTGAAGCCGAGGACTACGAGGATCGCACGGTGCCCGAGCTACGCGACCGTGCGAAGGAACTGGGACTCACCGGCTACTCTCGCAAGCGCAAGGCCGAGCTCATTCGAATGCTCCGCGAGCACTAGCCACCCACCACCGCACGCCATTTCTCGGCAAGCGTGTCGATGTTCTCGTGCGCGTTGAGGCCACTCGGCTGCGGCACCACCCAGAGCTCCACGTCAGCTGGCCACCCGTCGATCCGGGAGCAATCCTGCTTCCCGAGGACGGCCTTGGGCTGACCAAATGCGATCCTGAACGCGGTGATGCCCGCGACGGCTACCCGCTCCGGTCGCAGCTCAGCGACGACGCCGAGGAGCCGGTGCGCTCCGGCCACGAGCTCCGCTCGCGTCAGCTCGTCGGCGCGCGCCGTCGCGCGCCCAACGAGGTTCGTGATGCCGATGCCCGCGTCGAGTAGAGCGCGCTCATCGGCCTCGCTCAGCCCCCGCGAGGCGTCAACGAGGGTGTCGGTGAGGCCGGCGCGATGGAGCGCGGGCCAGAACCGGTTTCCCGGCCTCGCGAAGGGCGCGTTCACGGCCGCCGTCCACAGGCCTGGGTTCACGCCAACGATGAGCAGCCGCAGAGGCTCCGCTCCGGCCGGGGGAAGCACGTCGTCGAGCGCGTTCGCATCGATGCCGGCGAACTGGGCCAAATCCGCGGTCCGAGGCTTGCGCCCACCCAAGGGTGATGGTCGTCGATCCATCCTGGAATCCTACGCCGTGGACCTGAGTACCTCCGCGCGCGCCAGCGCATCGCCGAGCACCCGAAAGTGACCAGCCGTGGGGACCTCGACGTTCTTCGCCCCCGCGAGAAGGCTCCCCTCGGGGATGTGGGGGTCGAAGCGCGGGAAGATGGAGACGATCTTGGCGTTCGCCTCCACAGCCCGGGCGAGGGACACCATCGTCGCGTTCGCCGGGGCGAGCGCACGCAGCGTCCGATTCAGCATGTAGGACGCGTACCGCGAGCCGGCGAAGGGGGTCGAGAGCGCGACGACCGTCGCCACCCGCGGGGCGGCGTCGCCGAAGACCAGCAGGTGCTTTGCGATGAGACCGCCTTTGCTGTGCGCGACGAGCGCAACGCCCGTGAGTTCGTGCTCATCGAGATATGATCCGAGCATCCTCGCGCCCTCCATGACCGAGGCGCGGTTGCGTCGTAGGCCCGGAACGACGTGCACCGGGTGGCCTTCCGCGTGGAGCTCACGCACGAGCGGCAGCATGAACTTCCATGACTCATACACGCCGGGCAGGATGACCACCGGCGTGCCCTCACCTCCGCGGAAGCGTGCGGGCGAGGGGCCAGGGATGAAGGACCGCAACTGCCAGACTCCAGCGTAGGCATAGTCGAGCGCCCACCAGTACGCCTTGCGCAGCCCGTCCATGCTCCTCATGCAGCCCCCAACGGTTGAGTGGTGCGGATCCGGATGTCCCCCACCGGCTATCGTAGCCCCACCGACGCGGCGGGTGGGGCGAGGAGCCCCTGAAATGACGAAAGCCCCGGAGCGCAATTGCTCCGGGGCTTTCTCAACAAAATGTTCGGCGGTGTCCTACTCTCCCACGAGGTCCCCCTCGCAGTACCATCGGCGCTGTCAGCCTTAGCTTCCGGGTTCGGAATGTGACCGGGCGTTTCCCTGACGCTATAACCACCGAAACTCTATTGACATAACACACAAACCCCACACCAGGCACCACACAGGATGCAAGGGGTCGTGGCCGTACGTCAAGAACCACAAAGTAGACGCGAACATCGTTACAACAACATACTTACGCCCCAAAACACTATTTGGGATGAAGTCAAGTCATCGGCTTATTAGTACCAGTCAGCTCCACACGTTACCGCGCTTCCACATCTGGCCTATCAACCCAGTCATCTACTGGGAGCCTCACAGGAGTAAACTCCTACGGAAATCTCATCTTGAGGCCGGCTTCCCGCTTAGATGCTTTCAGCGGTTATCCATCCCGAACGTAGCCAACCAGCCATGCCCTTGGCAGAACAACTGGCACACCAGAGGTTCGTCCAACCCGGTCCTCTCGTACTAGGGTCAGATCCTCTCAAATTTCCAACGCGCGCAGAGGATAGGGACCGAACTGTCTCACGACGTTCTAAACCCAGCTCGCGTACCGCTTTAATGGGCGAACAGCCCAACCCTTGGGACCGACTCCAGCCCCAGGATGCGACGAGCCGACATCGAGGTGCCAAACCATGCCGTCGATATGGACTCTTGGGCAAGATCAGCCTGTTATCCCCGAGGTACCTTTTATCCGTTGAGCGACAGCGCTTCCACAAGCCACTGCCGGATCACTAGTCCCGACTTTCGTCCCTGCTCGACCTGTCAGTCTCACAGTCAAGCTCCCTTGTGCACTTACACTCGCCACCTGATTGCCAACCAGGTTGAGGGAACCTTTGGGCGCCTCCGTTACTTTTTGGGAGGCAACCGCCCCAGTTAAACTACCCACCAGGCACTGTCCGAAAACCCGATCAGGGTTCGTCGTTAGATATCCAATATGACCAGAGTGGTATTTCAACAATGACTCCACGAACACTAGCGTGCCCGCTTCACAGTCTCCCACCTATCCTACACAAGCCACACCGAACACCAATACCAAGCTGTAGTAAAGGTCACGGGGTCTTTCCGTCCTTCTGCGCGTAACGAGCATCTTTACTCGTACTGCAATTTCGCCGAGTTTACGGTGGAGACAGCTGGGGAATCGTTACGCCATTCGTGCAGGTCGGAACTTACCCGACAAGGAATTTCGCTACCTTAGGATGGTTATAGTTACCACCGCCGTTTACTGGGGCTTAAATTCACAGCTTCGCAGTCCGAAAACCGCTAACCGCTCCTCTTAACCTTCCAGCACCGGGCAGGCGTCAGTCCGTATACGTCCACTTGCGTGTTAGCACGGACCTGTGTTTTTAGTAAACAGTCGTTCCCCACTGGTCTCTGCGGCCACCACACCCTTTCGGAGTAAATCCTAATAGGCGGATGGCCCCCCTTCTCCCGAAGTTACGGGGGCATTTTGCCGAGTTCCTTCACCATAATTATCTCGAGCTCCTTAGTATTCTCTACCTGACCACCTGTGTCGGTTTGGGGTACGGGCAACTAGCAACCTCACGTCGATGCTTTTCTCGGCAGCATAGGATCAATGACTTCCCCATACGGGTCCCCATCGCATCTCACCCTTCACGCGGGACGGATTTGCCTATCCCGCAGACTACATGCTTAGCCCGGGACAACCATCGCCCGGGATCACCTACCTTCCTGCGTCACACCTCACGCTCACCACCCCAGTTCGGGTTCGCAGCCGCCACCCCACATCACCCGAAGGATCCATGAAGCTTTGGTTTGCTTAGCACTACTGGTTAGGTCTTGAACGGTTACCAGCCGGTACGGGAATATCAACCCGTTGTCCATCGACTACGCCTGTCGGCCTCGCCTTAGGTCCCGACTTACCCAGGGAAGATTAGCTTGACCCTGGAACCCTTGGTCTTCCGGAGGACGGGTTTCTCACCCGTCTTTCGCTACTCATGCCTGCATTCTCACTCGTGTGGCATCCACGACTGGTTCACACCGCCGCTTCACTCGCCACACGACGCTCTCCTACCCATCCATACGGCTGGACCACGAAGGCCTACCTGTTATATGAATGCCACAACTTCGGTGGCGTGCTTGAGCCCCGTTACATTGTCGGCGCGGAATCACTTGACCAGTGAGCTATTACGCACTCTTTCAAGGGTGGCTGCTTCTAAGCCAACCTCCTGGTTGTCACAGCAACTCCACATCCTTTTCCACTTAGCACGCGCTTTGGGACCTTAGATGGTGATCTGGGTTGTTTCCCTCTCGACTATGAAGCTTATCCCCCACAGTCTCACTGCTGCGCTCTCACTTACCGGCATTCGGAGTTTAGCTGACGTCAGTAACCTTGTAGGGCCCATCGGCCATCCAGTAGCTCTACCTCCGGCAAGAAACACGCAACGCTGCACCTAAATGCATTTCGGAGAGAACCAGCTATCACGAAGTTTGATTGGCCTTTCACCCCTATCCACAGCTCATCCCCTCAGTTTTCAACCTAAGTGGGTTCGGCCCTCCACGCGCTCTTACACGCGCTTCAGCCTGGCCATGGATAGATCACTTCGCTTCGGGTCTAGGACATGCGACTGAATCGCCCTATTCAGACTCGCTTTCGCTACGGCTTCCCCACACGGGTTAACCTCGCCACATATCGCTAACTCGCAGGCTCATTCTTCAAAAGGCACGCTGTCACAGCAACAAGGCTGCTCCAACGGATTGTAAGCAAACGGTTTCAGGTACTATTTCACTCCCCTCCCGGGGTACTTTTCACCTTTCCCTCACGGTACTAGTCCGCTATCGGTCATCTGGGAGTATTTAGGCTTATCAGGTGGTCCTGACAGATTCACACGGGATTTCTCGGGCCCCGTGCTACTTGGGATACGCCACACGCAGCCAGGTCATTTCGGGTACGGGACTCTCACCCACTCCGGTCCGCCGTTCCAAGCGGTTCCCCTATAACCTGAACATTCACGTCGAAGGCTCAGCAGCGCCTTCAGCAGCGTCCCACAACCCCGATGATGCAACCCCTGCCAGGTATCACACACCACCGGTTTAGCCTCTTCCGGGTTCGCTCGCCACTACTACCGGAATCACATGTTGTTTTCTCTTCCTGTGGGTACTGAGATGTTTCACTTCCCCACGTTCCCTCTACCCGCCCTATATATTCAGGCGGGAGTCACCAGCTACGCATGCGCGCTGGCGGGGTTTCCCCATTCGGAAATCCTCGGATCAAAGCCCGTTTATCGGCTCCCCGAGGCTTATCGCAGATTACTACGTCCTTCTTCGGCTCCAGATGCCAAGGCATCCACCGTTTGCTCTTCGAAACTTGAAATCACATAAGTAAATTATTTAGAAACACACACAAGCCCGAAGACTCATGCGTGACCAATGAGACACGCCTCCACACCCCGAAAGGTGATCGTGCGTGTATCGAAGATGCTCGCGTCCACTGTGTAGTTCTCAACGTACGGTCAATCCCTGGACAGCTAGACAACACGTTCTAGACACCAGGGCTGAAGAAACCAAGACACCATCACCCCCCATACAGGAAGCAACCGTGGTCTGGGTCTCCAGGACCCAACAGTATGCACTCAAAAAAACCAGAACACCACCATCCAAGACTTTCCAACCAGCCAAAGCCGGCGTACTCACCCCAAACAACAGCACCCTGATCCACGTTGTCAAATGTTCCACCCATGAGCGGGTACGCATCACACGATCGGTGATGAACGCCCCAATCTGCACCAAACAAAGTTTGGTGAGTGCTCCTTAGAAAGGAGGTGATCCAGCCGCACCTTCCGGTACGGCTACCTTGTTACGACTTAGTCCTAATCACCAGTCCCACCTTCGACGGCTCCCTCCACAAGGGTTAGGCCACCGGCTTCGGGTGTTACCGACTTTCATGACTTGACGGGCGGTGTGTACAAGGCCCGGGAACGTATTCACCGCAGCGTTGCTGATCTGCGATTACTAGCGACTCCGACTTCATGGGGTCGAGTTGCAGACCCCAATCCGAACTGAGACCGACTTTTTGGGATTCGCTCCACCTCGCGGTATCGCAGCCCTTTGTATCGGCCATTGTAGCATGCGTGAAGCCCAAGACATAAGGGGCATGATGATTTGACGTCATCCCCACCTTCCTCCGTGTTGACCACGGCAGTATCCCATGAGTTCCCACCATAACGTGCTGGCAACATAGGACGAGGGTTGCGCTCGTTGCCGGACTTAACCGAACATCTCACGACACGAGCTGACGACAACCATGCACCACCTGTAACCGAGTGTCCAAAGAGTTCTGTATCTCTACAGCGTTCTCGGCTATGTCAAGCCTTGGTAAGGTTCTTCGCGTTGCATCGAATTAATCCGCATGCTCCGCCGCTTGTGCGGGCCCCCGTCAATTCCTTTGAGTTTTAGCCTTGCGGCCGTACTCCCCAGGCGGGGAACTTAATGCGTTAGCTACGACACAGAACCCGTGGAACAGGCCCTACATCTAGTTCCCAACGTTTACGGCATGGACTACCAGGGTATCTAATCCTGTTCGCTCCCCATGCTTTCGCTCCTCAGCGTCAGTAGCGGCCCAGAGATCTGCCTTCGCCATCGGTGTTCCTCCTGATATCTGCGCATTCCACCGCTACACCAGGAATTCCAATCTCCCCTACCGCACTCTAGCTTGCCCGTACCCACTGCAGGCCCGGGGTTGAGCCCCGGGATTTCACAGCAGACGCGACAAGCCGCCTACGAGCTCTTTACGCCCAATAATTCCGGACAACGCTTGCACCCTACGTATTACCGCGGCTGCTGGCACGTAGTTAGCCGGTGCTTTTTCTGCAGGTACCGTCACTTTCGCTTCTTCCCTACTAAAAGAGGTTTACAACCCGAAGGCCGTCATCCCTCACGCGGCGTTGCTGCATCAGGCTTGCGCCCATTGTGCAATATTCCCCACTGCTGCCTCCCGTAGGAGTCTGGGCCGTGTCTCAGTCCCAGTGTGGCCGGTCACCCTCTCAGGCCGGCTACCCGTCGTCGCCATGGTGAGCCATTACCTCACCATCTAGCTGATAGGCCGCGAGTCCATCCAAAACCGATAAATCTTTCCACCCACACACCATGCGGTGATAGGTCGTATCCAGTATTAGACACCGTTTCCAGTGCTTATCCCAGAGTTCAGGGCAGGTTACTCACGTGTTACTCACCCGTTCGCCACTCTTCCACCCAGCAAGCTGGGCTTCATCGTTCGACTTGCATGTGTTAAGCACGCCGCCAGCGTTCGTCCTGAGCCAGGATCAAACTCTCCGTAAAAAACGAATAGCAGCCAGCCACCGGAATAAGGTAGGCCAGACTGCGAGTTCAACCTGGACAGAAACCATCATCTGACGATTTCGTTATCCATAAAAAAGGAATCTCCAACACCAAACCAACAGGTTCAATGCCGGGGATAATAAATTGGCATTTGACAATTTAAGTGCACACTATTGAGTTCTCAAGATCCAGACACCCACCGTACTCACCCTGAGGCTTTCCGAAGAGCAACTTTTCTATCTTAGACCACCCTCACGCTTCCGCGCAACTCCAGGCTTGCAGCATTCCTGCCACCACCCGGACCAGACCCACACAGTCCCGAAGAACCATGCACCGCTGGGGTGAAGATGAATCCCATTTTCCCTACCCGCTTTACAAACCAAACTGCGGTTCAAGTGGGGGTGTTGTGTGAGAGATTCTCGCTGCCAGTCGCGTTTTCCGCGCCGGCCAACAGATGAATACATTACGCGGAAACACAACACCACACAAATCGGCGCTCGTTCAATTCCCGCGATCCCAATGACCGTAACGAAGTACCGCCGTTGCCGGGCGTGGCGGATTCTCGGAGGCCGGTCGCGGCATGACATCGGTCACGAATCCACGTGACATTCCGACACTTCCTCGGGCCCGGCGCATCCGGTGGACTTGGATGACACCATCGCGCGCCATCCGGCCCGCGTCTCGAGATGAGGACCCATGCGAAAGCCACTCAAGATCACCCTGACACTCATCGGCGCCATCGTGGCCATTCCGGCGCTGGCGCTCGGGACGACCGCAATCGTCAACGCCGTCGCGACGAAATCCGAGCTTCAGGCGATCGAACCGTACGGCGAGCTCGTACCCGTCGCGGGGAGGCACATGAACGTCGTCGATACCGGCTCGGGCGACGAGACTGTCGTACTGCTCCCCGGCCTCGGTACCGCCGCCCCCGCATTGGACTTCCAGCCGCTGATCACCGAGCTGCGGGCCACACATCGGGTGATCGCGGTCGAGCCCTTCGGCACCGGGCTGAGCGATCAGACGGACACCCCGCGCACCGCAGCGAACATCGCGGAGGAGGTGCACGAGGCGCTGCAGCAGCTCGACGTCGACCGCTACGTGCTCATGGGGCACTCGATCGCCGGGATCTACGCGCTCGAGTACAGCGCGCGCTACCCCGCCGAGCTCGTCGCGTTCGTCGGCATCGATAGCAGTGTGCCGGGGCAGCCAGGCTCCGCCGATGAGGTACCAACTGACGGCCTCGCGACGCTCAACAGGCTCGGTATTCTCCGCGTGCTGTCGGCACTGTCGGGAGACCTGTACACGGGCACGCCCTTCGACGACGAGACGAAGCAGCAGATGAGCCTGCTCTCCACGCGGAACGCGACGGCGCCGACGATCCTCGATGAAATGAAGCGCGCGCCTGAGAACTTCACTGCGCTTCGGAATGCGGCGTTCCCCGCCGCACTTCCCGTGCTGCTCTTCGTCGCGACGGACGACACCGACGTGCCGGGCTGGATCGAACTGCACGACCGACAGGCGGAGACCGTCGACCACGGCGAGACACGACTGTTCACCGGCGGACACTACCTGCACCACACGCAGTCGTCTGCGATCGCGGCAGAGACGACCGCGTTCCTTGCCGCACTTCCCGCGGGCTAACGTGTGCGGTTAGCGGGCGCCGGCGCTGGGCGCCGGATAGTACTCGGTCCTACGCCGATTCGCGCACGATGAGGCGGGCGCCGATGAGCGGGGCCGCCGCGAGGACCGCCGCGTCGGGTGCGGGGGCGCGATCCTGATCGTCGCCATCGACGCGCTGCGCCATCAGCGCCCGCACCGCACCGCGGCCGAGAGCCTCGCCGGGCAGCTCCACCGTGGTGAGTGCTGGCGAGACGATCGCTGAGGCCGGGAGGTTGTCGAACCCGGTGACGGCGAGGGCGCCAGGCACGCTGATCCCGAGTTCGCGCGCAGCTCCGAGCACACCGTACGCATGCGAGTCGGTTGCGCACACGAGCGCGGTCACACCCGCGTCCCGCCACCGCGGCCAATACTCCGCGAACACGGCGGCGGCCCCGTCAGGATCAATGAGGCTCGCCGCCTCGGGGATCGCGACGTAGTCCATGCCGCGTTCCGCGGCCCCGCGCTCGACAAGCGCGCGGCGCAGTTCGAAGGTCTCAGTGCGCGTGAGGCTGTCGAGGTAGCCGATGCGTGTGTGCCCGCGCTCCGCGAGATGCGCGAGCAGCGCGCCAATGCCGGCCGTGAGGTCGAAGTTCACCGTCGGCGCCTGAGTCTCGCGCCCGGGAGCGTCGAGCAGCACGAGCGGGGCGCCGGCAGGCAGGTCGCGGAGAAACTCGTCGTCGGGCGCCTCGACGAGCAGGCCAGCGGGCCTGAGCGCGACGAGCCGATGGACGTCCGCCGCGCTGGGGTTACGCCCTTCCCCGGTGACCGAGAGCAGCAACTGGTACTCGTTGCCGAGCTCGGCTTTGATTCCCGAGATGACTCGACCGTAGAACGGGTTCGAGAGGTCGGGGGCGACGAGGATCACGATGTTCGAGGTGCCCCGTGCGAGCGAGGACGCGGTGTGGTCGACAACGTACCCGAGCTCCCGCACCGCCGAGAGCACTCGTTCGATGTTTGCCTGCGATACGCGACCCGCGGTCTTCCCGTTCACCACGAGTGAGACGGTGGCCGTCGACGTGCCGGCCAGCTCGGCCACCTCGGCGGCGGTCACGCGGGCCGGCCGTGGCGAGATAGCTTCGGGTCGAGACATCCTTTTATTCTAGCCGCGGGCGGGCGACTCATAGGGTTGCGACGTCAAGCGCTTTGCGTGTTATCGTAAAGCGCTTGACGTACCCGATTCGCCCGCCCGCGCACGCGCGAGTAACGGCCCCAAGGATGTGGAATTGACTAAGAAGATCATTCTCGACTGTGACCCCGGACACGATGACGCCGTAGCCCTGCTGCTCGCGCACGGCAACCCGGAGATCGAGCTGCTCGCGGTGACCACCGTTGTCGGCAACCAGACGCTCCCGAAAGTGACGCGCAACGCGCTCTCCGTCGCCCGCGTCGCCGGCATCACTGGCGTCCCGTTCGCGGCAGGCGCCGCGCGGCCGCTCGTGCGCAACATCGAGGTCGCCCCCGACATCCACGGCGAATCGGGGCTCGACGGCCCCGTGCTGCCCGAGCCCGAGATCGAGCTCGACTCGCGCCACGCGATCGACCTCATTATCGACACGATCATGGCCCACGAGCCCGGCACCGTGACCCTCGTGCCGACCGGCGGCCTCACGAACATCGCGATGGCGGCCCGCAAGGAGCCCCGCATCGTGGAGCGCGTAAAGGAGGTCGTCCTCATGGGCGGCGGCTACCACGTCGGCAACTGGTCGGCGGTCGCAGAGTTCAACATCAAGATCGACCCCGAGGCCGCGCACATCGTCTTCAACGAGACGTGGCCCGTGGTGATGGTCGGTCTCGACCTCACGCATCAGGCGCTCGCGACCGACGAGGTCGCCGCCCAGATCGCGGCGGTCGGCACGAAGCCCGCGAAGTTCGTCGGCGAGCTGCTCGATTTCTTCGCGCTCGCGTACAAGGACGCCCAGGGCTTCGACGCTCCCCCGGTCCACGACCCCTGCGCGGTCGCCTACGTCATCGACCCGACGATCGTGAAGACCGTGAAGGTGCCGATCGACATCGAGCTCACGGGCACGCTCACGCTCGGGATGACCGTCGCGGACTTCCGCGCCGAGGCCCCCGACGACTGCACGACCTGGGCCGCGACCGAGCTCGACGCCCCCCGCTTCTGGAACCTCGTCACCGAGGCTCTCGAGAACATCGGCGAGGTCGACTTCTAAATGAACGCCATCGCGCAAAAGCCCGCCGTGCGCGTGGGCTCCCTCATGGTCGCGCTGCTCGCAGCGTGCGTCGCCTTCCAGCTCAACGCCTCGATGCTGAGCCCGGCGCTCGTCACCATGGCGAAAGAGCTGAACACCGATGACGCGACGATCGGCCTCTCGCAGACCATGTTCTTCACGGCTGCGGCGCTCTTCTCGCTGTTCCTCCCCCGCCTGTCCGACATCATCGGCCGCAAGCGCGTGCTCGTCGGCATGCTCGCGATCATGGCTGTCGGCACCGTCATCGCCGCGCTCGCCGTGAACGTCGAGATGCTCTTCGTCGGCCGCATCATCCAGGGCGTCACCGGCCCCGTGGTTCCCGTGACGCTGCTCATGCTGCGCAACGAGATCCAGGACCCGAAGCGCTACGGCACAATGATGGGCGTCATCACCGCCGTCAACGGCGGCATCGCCGGCATCGACGCGCTCGCAGGCGGCTGGCTCGTCGCGAACCACGGCTTCCGGTCGGTGTTCTGGACGATGACCGTCGTCGCCGTGATCGCGATCGTCTTCGTGCTCGTGTGGGCCCCCGAGAGCCGCCCGTCGAAGGACACGAAGATGGACTGGCTCGGTGTCGTGCCCCTCGTCGTATCGATCGGCTCGTTCCTCACCTTCCTGAACTTCCTCGGGGCGGTGAACGACGGCAACTGGTTCATCATCTGGGCGCTGCCCGTCATCGGCCTCGCATCGTTCTGGGCGTTCTGGGCGCTCGAGTCCAAAATTGCCGCACCGCTCATCCCGCCGCGCTACCTCAAGCAGCGGTCGAGCTGGGCGCTGCTCGTTACGACGCTGCTCACCATGACCGGCGTCTTCGCGGTCGTGAACGGGCTCGTCGCGTCAATCGCGCAGAACGCGGAGGCCGGGTTCGGCCTGGGCGCCGACCTCACCTCGCTCTGGTTCCTCATGCCGTACGCGGTCGCCGGCTGGATCGTCGGACCGTTCGCCGGCCGGCTCGCTCCGACGTTCGGATACCTCAACGTGATGCGCGTCGGCATGCTCGGCACCATCGTTGGCACCATCGTGATGGCGTTCGTTGGCGTGCACTCGCTGCCGGTGCTCATCGTCACCACGATCCTGCTCGGCATCACCTACGCGGGCATCGGAAACATCATGCTCAACGGCCTCGGCATCGTGCTGTCGCCGAAGGACAACCCCGGCTTCCTCCCCGGCCTGAACGCAGGCGCGTTCAACCTGGGCGCCGGTGTGAGCTTCGCGATCCTGCCCGCCGTGCAGCTGCTGTTCACCTCGGCCGACGACCCGACGTCGACGACCGGGTACAGCGCGGGCATGCTCGCTGGCGCCGCGATCTCGATCCTCGGGTTCGCGATGAGCTTCCTCATCCCGGCGCCGACGGACGCCGAGGTCGCAGCCCCGGCACCCAGCAAGTAGCGCCAACCACCGTATTCTAGGAGCGGGTTCCCGCCGGCCTCGGCCGGCCGGGGACCCGCCCGCTGCATCACCCGCCCGCGCGAGCGCGACGGCACGGGTCGAGAAAGGACCTCACCATGACCGACGGCCTCATTCTTGTAGTTGGTTCGTTGAATGCCGACCTGGTGGTGCAGACGACGCGCTTCCCGCAGCCCGGCGAGACGCTCAGCGGCTCGGAGCTGCTCGTCATCCCCGGCGGTAAGGGCGCGAACCAGGCCGTCGCCGCCGGCCGCCTCGGGGGCAACGTCGCGATGGTGGGCGCGCTTGGCGCCGACGCGAACGGCGCGCTGCTGCGCGACTCGGTCGAGGCCTCAGGCGTCGACACCGCGCACGTCGCCTCGCTCGACGGCGTCGCCACGGGCACCGCCGTGATCACCGTCGACGGGGCGGGCGAGAACACGATCATCGTCTCGCCTGGTGCGAACGGCAAGCTCGGGATCGCCGAACTCGATGCCGCGGCAGAGCTGTTCGAGCGCGCCGCGATCCTCTGCCTGAGCCTCGAGGTCGAGCTCGACGTGGTGCTCGAGGCCGCCCGTCGGGCCCGCGCCGCCGGCGCCCGCGTGCTCCTGAACCTCTCCCCCTACGGCCCCGTGCCAGACGAGCTGCTCAGCCTCACGAACATCCTGCTCATCAACGAGCACGAGGCGGCCGACCTGCTGGGCCTCACGCCCGAGCAGGTGCTCGCCGAGGGCGGCAAGTACACGCGCGCTGCGCTCACCGAGCGCGGTATCCCTCGCGCCGTCGTGACCGCGGGCGCCGCGGGCAGCATCGTGTTCGATGGCGCGACGCGCGACGGCGCCGACGCGGTTGCCGTGGCATCGCCGAAGGTCACCGCCGTCGATACGACGGGCTGCGGCGACGCGTTCATGGGCTCGCTCGCGCTCCGCCTCGCGGCGGGCGACCACCTCGCGGTCGCGGCGGGCTACGCGGCGACCGTCGGCAGCTTCGCGGCGACCCGGGCCGGCGCCCAGGCGTCGTACCCCACGCCCGAGGAGCTCGCGGCGTTCTTGGCTGCGCGCGGGTAGGGTCTCTTCTTAACGAGAGGGGGCGCGTCATGCCGAGGCCGTCGACGCGCCTGCTCCAGGTTGCCGGGGTTCTCGGGGTGGCGCTCATCGCCTGCTCCCCGGTCACGACACTCCTTGAGCTCTCAGGCATCGCGGGAGGCGGACAGTACTATTCCGTGCTCATGCCAACGCTCGGGAGCACAATCGTCCTCGCGGCCTGCGGCACCGCGCTTCTTACCTGGGTGTTCGCTCGAGTGTTCGGCGACCCCACCAAACAGTCAGCAGTCGCGCTCATTCTCATGCGAGCGGCACTTTCCTTCGGCTGCGTGCTCGGAGCTGTCGCTTGGGTGTGGGCCTTGCTTGCGCAGCAGCGCATCTTCCCCGGCCTCCCTGGCGGCGATGCGGTTCCACTGTCGTGGTTTCCGGCCGTACCGATGATCTGGGCGTTCATGTATCTGCCACTCATTGCGCCGACCGTCGACACCATCCTTTTGAAGCGCCGGCCCGGACGGCGATACCTGCCGGTCGCTTCGATGGCTTGGAGTGGCTTTCTCGCCGCGCTCTTTGTCGCCTCCGGGACACTGGGGTAAGGGTTCGCGCGCGGCGACGACTCGCTATGGCCCCGGTTGTCACGAGCCCTGCGTCCGCGGTGTTCGCGGCGTTGCTGTGGCACTTTCGGGTCTTCTGGCAGCAAAGGTTCTGTCTGTGGGCGAAGGCTGCCACCTCTATCGCGCCGAAGGATGAACCGCAGAACACACTCGAGGTGCTTCAATTCATTGTTAATGGAGCGGTGTTTCGAGTGCGCCAATCTCTTCTCGACTCAGCGAGAGAGCGTTCAGGCAGTCCGACAGGAATGTAGACCAGTGCCCGCCATCACATTCGGACAGACCCCTTCTGGGCCGCCCGATCGCGGTTGAGGGCTGCTCCTGCAGACCATTTGACAGGCTTCGAGGTGGCCCAGTTCGCTCACAGTCCTGAAATTGCTGTTCAGCCTTCTCGACACGACGATTGCGCCTCCGGAGCCTGTCGCACCGTAAACGGACACCAAGGTGCCCCGGGGCCGTGGCCCCGGGGCACCTCACGCGACTTCAGCGTTGACGAACCGACTAGTCACGCGCCCCCAGGCGGCGTCGCCGCAGCGCAAGCACGAAGGCGCCTGCCCCTAGCGCCGCCAGACCCAGCGCCGTAGCTCCCCACGCATCAGAACCACCGGTATCAGGAAGTCCACTGCCACCACCCGGCTTCGTACCAGGTGACGACGCCGGCGGAACAGTCGGGGGCATTCCGGTCGCAATCTCCGTCCACCCCGCATACAACGTCACATCCTCAACCACCGGAGCAGCAAAGTCATACCGAACCGTCCCAGCAGCATCCACAAACCAGCCAGCAAACGTGAACCCATCACGCACCGGATCCACCGGAGCCGCCACAGCCTCACCATCAGGAACCGTCACCGGATCAACAGCACTACCACCAGCAGAATCAAACGTCACCGTATGCGGCTCAACAACGATCTCCGTCCACCCCGCATACAACATCACATCCTCAACCACCGGAGCAGCAAAGTCATACCGAACCGTCCCAGCAGCATCCACAAACCAGCCAGCAAACGTGAACCCATCACGCACCGGATCCACCGGAGCCGCCACAGCCTCACCATCAGGAACCGTCACCGGATCAACAGCACTACCACCAGCAGAATCAAACGTCACCGTATGCGGCTCAACAACGATCTCCGTCCACCCCGCATACAACATCACATCCTCAACCACCGGAGCAGCAAAGTCATACCGAACCGTCCCAGCAGCATCCACAAACCAGCCAGCAAACGTGAACCCATCACGCACCGGATCCACCGGAGCCGCCACAGCCTCACCAAATGGCACCGTTGCCCCGTCAACAGCGCTACCGCCGTTCGGCTCAAAACTGACGGTCACGGGCGCGAGGGTTAACTCCGCAGCGTCGCTCACGACGTCAGCGTCTTCGTTCGTCTTTCCCGTCGCGCGAACTAGCGCGCCGTGATACTCGGCGGTCGCCGTCACGGTGGCTGTCAGTCCCTTATCCGAGACCGTCACTCCGGAATGGGTGGACGCGTCCTGCCAGGTCTTACCTCCGTCAAGAGAAATCTCCCAGACGATTTCGCCACCGTCACACGCGGTCCACCCAGTTGTGAACACCGCATTGGTGCCCACCTTCACGGTCTGATCTTCCGGCGCACTCAACTTGTACTCGCCCGTAAAAGTGAATCCGTCTTGGTAGACGACGGGGTCTTGATCACGTCCGTTCGCGATCCACTCAACCGTCACGTCGACCGGTCCGCACACACCGCTCTCAGGGGTCACAGCGCGAATCGTCCCGTCCTTGCGCACCTCAGCCTCCGGCGCAGGGATACCTCCGAACAGAACCCGCGCCAGCTCCGTCTCTGCCTTTGGCATGGTCACAGGCGTGGGAACGAGCTTGTGCTCGATGGAACCATTACCCAGCTGACCCGCCTCGTTGTGCCCCCAGGCAAGAGCGTTGCCATCGGCTCCAGCTGCCACCGAACGAAAGCGCCCAGCTGCCACAGCTTCAAACGTCACATCGCTCGGCGCCTTCACCATCGTGGGGACGAACGCGTTTCTCATGGAGTCATTGCCTAACTGCCCATAGCCGTTATTGCCCCACCCATAGGCGCTTCCATCAGACGCCACGGCCAACGAATGATTATCCCCGCCGACCACCGATGTGAAACTCACACCAGCAGGCACACGTACCAAGACCGGCACACTCGAATTCCGCGTAGAGCTGTTGCCGAGCTGCCCGTCGGAGTTGCGCCCCCAGGCGTACGTGTTGCCATCAGAACCGATCGCCAACGAATGGTATTGGCCGGCCGCCACCGACGTGAACGACACCCCTGCCGGCATGCTCACAACTGTTGGCACATTGGAGTTTGAAGTCGTGCTGTTCCCCAGCTGGCCCTGGACGTTGTTGCCCCAGGCGTAAGTGTTACCGTCTGAACCGATCGCCAACGAATGGTTAAGTCCAGCCGCGACCGAGGTGAACTCCACCCCCGCTGGCGCACGTACCACGTTCGGAACATGCGCATCGGTTGTGGACCCAACACCGAGCTGCCCGTAGATGTTGTACCCCCAGGCATACGTGTTGCCATCGCTACCTATAGCTAGCGAATGGAATGCGCCGGCAGCCATCGAGCCAAACTTCACCCCATCGGGCGCGGGGACCAAGGTCGGAACGAGCGCATCAGTTGTGGAATCAATACCCAACTGCCCAACGCCGTTGTATCCCCAGGCGTATGCGTTGTCATCGGTCCCAAGCGCCAATGAGTGGCTATCTCCGGCAGCGACAGAGACGAACCTCACGCCGTCGGGCGCCTTCACCAGGCTCGGAATCAGCGCGTTGCTCGTGGAGTCGATGCCCAACTGCCCAGCGCCGTTGAACCCCCAGGCGTATGTGTGGCCGCTGGAGCCTAACGCCAAGGAGTGATTCGTCCCAGTAGCGCTCGACGTGAACGTCACCGGAATCTCTGGAAGCGCAGGAAGGCTCACAGTGGTGCCTCCCGCCATCGGCCCGTTGTCCGGCGCTACGAGTGGTGCCGCTACTGCAGGCCCCGCCCCCAACGCCAATCCGAGGCCCGCTGCTATCAAGCCCAGCCCGTGTTTCGCCCACCGGTTCATACTGTTGTTCTCCATCCCTCTGGTTAGAAAGTCCCCTCACCTTTTCCCTGGAGCGTTCGAAATGCGTCAGTTTTAGGCCCAGTCGAGGTTCATACCCTGTGGCTTTAGTATGCGCGAGCGATCAGTTGGCGACTAGGGGCCTACACCTCACACCTACCGCATTTGCGTAGTGCCGCTTCGAAATTTCACTGACGCACGGCCTGAATCGCAGGGTTGACATCCGTCATATACGCGAACAGGACACTTGCGTGTCTCGGCACTCGCTTCATTGCTTTACGCGGCCTGCTGGAATCACCGGCGTCATCTGCCAACCACCGCAGATTGAGTCGCTCCGGCGTACGAGCGCGCCTGATGCGTGAGGTGCGACGGCGTCTAGAGGGTCCGATTGACCGTTGGGGCGGCCCTGGCCGTGTTGGCCTACTTCAGTACGGCCGGAAGCGACTCGCCGGAGGTGGAGATGACATGACACCCACCGGAGGCCGTGGCCTCACATGCTCCCTTGCGCCATCAGGGTCGCGGTGCGGGGCAGCGGCGCCCCACCTTCATCACACCCGGATAGGTACGCTGGAGTCATTCCACGCACCGACAGATCAGAAGCTTCTTCGGCGCCACCCTTGCCGCCCGAGAACAACAAAACCCCCGGCAGAACCGGGGGTTTTGTCGTGACTCTCTGTAGCTGAGGCGGGGCTCGATCCCGCGACCTCACGATTATGAGTCGTGCGCTCTAACCAGCTGAGCTACTCAGCCAAACTGGCCCGCACGAATGCGAGCCAGAGAGTCAGAGCCCCGACCGGGACTTGAACCCGGGACCCCTTCCTTACCATGGAAGTGCTCTACCGCTGAGCTATCAGGGCGTAGCCACGCGAACGTGACAACCGTTAGAGCGTACCACCTCGCGGGGGTGAATGCGAATTC
Source organism: Leucobacter aridicollis (assembly GCF_013409595.1). Lineage (NCBI taxonomy): Bacteria > Bacillati > Actinomycetota > Actinomycetes > Micrococcales > Microbacteriaceae > Leucobacter > Leucobacter aridicollis. The sequence continues at coordinate 3,381,849 of NZ_JACCBD010000001.1, forward strand.
GTCGAGCATCGCCCGGGCGTGCCGCGCGAGCAGGGTCACAGCAGGGGCGATCTCCACGGTTTCGCGGCGCCCGGCTTGGTACAGTTACGGCGAACTGCGGTCGCATTCGCGGGCCCGCACAGCGCACGTGTTTCGATGGGAGTCAGCGTGAAGAGTGTGTTCGTCGCCGTCATTGGCTTGGTGCTCGCGGTATGGATGTCCGCGGGTCGCTGGTTCTTCGGCATCGGCGGCAGCCTCACCTGGTGGTACGTCCCCGCGATCGGCCTCACCTACGCCGTGCTGCTGGCCTGGGTCGCGCACCGCATGGCCGTCACCGAGCGGCGCGGGCGGCGCCTGGGCCGCTCCGTGTGGGTGACGCTGGTCCTGTCATGGGTTTGTGCGATCGGCTTCGGGTTTACTGTGCCCGACAACGTTGGCGGCGAACTCGTCTCGATCGTCAGTCACGCCGCCGGTTCGCAGTTCTCGGCGGAGATGTCGATCGCGCTATGCAACCCGCTCGGCATCATCGCATTCGCACTCGCGTTCTTCACGCTTGGCATTGCGATCGCCAACGGCAAGGATCCTCGGCCGGAAGAGGACGAGCTGCTCGACGCGGCATACGGCGAGGACGGCATGGTGCCGCACCCGCTCGTGCACGAAGCGCGCGAAGCGCGCGCGGGCGAGGAACCGCACGCACGCCAGCGCTGACGCTCCCCGCTACGCCCGCCGCTCCCGAGCCACCGCCCAGGCCGTGAGTGCGACGCCTGCCGCGCCCCACAGCGCCAGCAGCGCCGCGGCTCCCCCGACCCCGCTCACCCCTGCGGCGAGCGCCTGGAAGCCGGTGAAGGCCGCGCCGATCGGGCTCGCGTCACCGACGGCGGAGAGCAGCCCCGGCACGGTCGAGACGATCCCGACGGTGAACGCGACGACGAGGAGCGCGAACGCGACGAACCTGCCAAATCCGCCGAACCTGGCGGAGAGGCCCTGCACGATGAGCGAGAACGCGATCCCGGCGAGGACGGCGAGGCCGAAGAAGCCGAGCCCCTGGCCGAAGCTGTAGCGCAGTGCGAGCGGCAACACGACGCCGGCAATCGCGCCCTGTGCGGCGCCGAGGAGCACCGCAGGCAGGGCGCTGCGCATCGTGATCGCGAAGACGCCCTTGGCGGCCTCGCGGGTGCGCGACCAGAGCGGTGACAGCACGAGGAACGCGGCGAGCGCGCCCGCCCAGAGCGCGATCCCGGCGAAGAGCGGCACGCCTGAGGAGTTGAACAGCTCGTCGCTGCCGCCCTCGGACTTCACCGACTCGACGGCGGTCTCGGCCATCACCTTGCGCTCGTCCTCGGTGTAGTTCGGGATCTGCGACGCGGCCTCGTCCAAGCCCGACGCGAGCGTCTCCGAGCCCGTCGCAGCCTCGCCGGCACCCTCGGCGAGCTTGCCCGCGCCGTCGGCGAGTTCGCCGGCGCCCGCCGCGACCTGCGAGACGCCGCCGGCGAGCTGGTTCGCGCCGTCCGCGAGTGCGGGGGCCTGACCGGCGAGCTGAGAGACGCCGCCGGAGAATGCCGACATTCCGCCGGCGAACTCGCCGACGCCAGCAGCGAAGTTCTCGGCGCCGGTCGCGAGCTCCGCCTGCCCGTTCGCCGAAGCCCGGGCGCCGGTCGCGAGGTCGGCACCCGCGTTGCGCAGCTGCACGAGCTGCGACTCGGTGCTGCCGCTTGCCGCGGCCGTCACCTCGGCGATGGCCTGGTCGACCGTCGCGAGCAGGTCCGCCTTCGGGTACTCGGGCGGGAAGAGCTCGTCGGGGAGCGCCTCAATCGTGGCCCGGAGCTGCTGCAGGGGCTCGAGCGCCTGGCCTGCGCCGGCGATGATGGGCTCGAGCACGCTGTTCACGAGCCCCGTGTACTGCTCAACCCCTGAGGCGAGCTGGGCGCCGCCGGTCGCCGAGTCGCGTGTCCCCTGGGCGAGCTCTGCCGCCCCACCTGCGAGGCCGGTCGCGGCGCCCTCAAGCCCGGTTGCGCCCGCGGCGAGCTCCTGGGTTCCAGCGGCGAGCTGTGAGGCGCCGCCGGCGAGCTGCTCGGCACCGCCCGAGAGCTCCTGCGCGCCGGCGGCGAGCCCGGTGGTGCCCTCGGCGAGCTCGGTCGTACCGTCGGCAAGCTGCTTTCCACCATCGGCGAGCTTGGTCGCGCCATCGGCCGCCTCGCTGACCCCGTCGTGGAGGGAACTCATGCCGACGAACACGTTGCCGACGAACTGTTCGCCGAGCTGCTGGTTGAGCACCCGCGTCGCGGTCTGCGTCACGATCCCAGACAGCGCAGTGTCGAGCAGCCGGCCCTGCGTGCTCTCGGCGATCTCGATCGTCGCCGTGCGCGCGCCGTCGGGGCCGTCCGAGAGCGACGTGGCCGCTGCCGAGAAGTCCTTCGGAATCGTGATGCTCGTCGCGAACCGACCGTCTTTCAGGCCGGCCGCAGCGTCCTCCGCGTCGGTGAGCACCCAGGTGAAGTTCTGGCGCGGCTCGTCGGCGGCGTTCGAGGCATCGGCATCGTCGTCGGCCGCGTCGCCGCCCGCGATGAGCTCGGCTGCGAGCACGCGCCCGAGCGGCACGAGCTGCCCCTCGACCTCGACGGGCTCGTCGGCATTCACGACGGCGGCCGTCACGGTCTCGAGGCGCTCGCTCGGGTTCCACAGTCCCCAGAGGAACAGCCCAGCGACGGTGAGCGGCACCAGCAGCAGCCCGAGCAGCGTCGTCATGCTGATGCGCTTGCCGCGCAGCGGGGTGAGTGCGGGGGTCATCGTGCGCCCTCCAGTTCGGTGCGGTCGAGGCGTTCGTGGTGCGGTGCGGTGAAGGAGACGGCCGTGTTCCCGTCGGGGAGGAGGAGCTCGGCGACGGCCTGACTGCCCAACACGACGAGGATCGGCGGCGCACTGACGCGACCCCGGTCGACGTGCCAGGCGGCGAGCGCCGAGCGCGCGTCCGCGACGGCAGCCGGCGACAGTGGCGCCAGCTCGGCGTCGCGGAGGTCGAGCACGACGAGTGTCGGGGAGTCTCGCAGGGCCTGCCTGAGCGTGGCAGCGTCGGCCCAGGCCGAGCGTGCGCGCAGCGAGCTCGCGCGCTCGGGCAGCAGCAGACCGTCGACCTTCAGCGTGCCGGCGACGATCCTCCCCCGGCCGCTCAGCGCCTGCGCGAGCGGGAAGCTCGCCGGGTCTCGCGGGTCAAGCACGAGCGTCTCGCCTTCGCCGACGCGCAGGTCGCGCGCGGGAACGTTTCCGCCGCGGCTTCGCAGGGTGAGCCGCTCCGAGGCGACGCGCGCATCGGGCCGGTCGGCGGGCCAGTCGGCGTGCGCGATCTCACGGGCGAGCCCCTCGCCCTCAACGTCGAAGGATGGGAGCACCTTCGCGAGCCAGCGCGGCATCTTCCAGGCGCGCTCGCCGAGCAGCGCGAGCACCGCGGGCACGAGTGTCATGCGCACGATGAACGCGTCGACGAACACGCCGACCGCGAGGCCGAGCGCGATCACCTTGATGCTCGGATCCCCCGCGGGCACGAACGCGGCAAACACGGCGATCATGATGAGCGCCGCCGCGGTCACGACCTTCGCCGAGCCGACGAAGCCGCGCTGAATGGCGCGCTGGGCGTCTCCGCCGTGCACGTATTCCTCGCGCATGCGGGCGACGAGGAACACCTCGTAGTCCATCGCGAGGCCGAAGAGCACTCCCATGAGGATGATGGGCATGAAGCTCAGCACCGGCCCGGTCGAGCTGACGTTCAGGATGTCGGAGAGCCAGCCCCACTGGAACACGGCAACGACCGCGCCGAACGCGACGCCAACGGACAGCAGGTACCCGAGCGTCGCTTTGATGGGCACCCACACCGAGCGGAACACCATCGCGAGCAGCACGAGCGAGAGCCCGACGACGAAGATGCCGAATGGCAGCAACGCGGTCATGAGCTGCGCGGAGACGTCGATACCCACCGCTGTGAAGCCCGTCACCGCGAGGCTCACGCCGTACGTGTCTTCCCATTCGTCGTGGTGGCTGCGCAGCTCCTTCACGAGTTCGGTCGTGCTCGCGGCGTGCGCGCCCTCCTCCGGGATGACCTGGATGATGCCCGTGTCGGCGCCGGGGTTCGGCGTCGCGAGTGGCACATCGGCGACGCCGGGGACCCGCTCGACCTCACGCTTCAGGTCGTCCATGAGCCCAAGCGGATCCGTGCTCGAAATGATCGAGCCGGTGAGCAGCAGGGGCGCGTTGAAGCCCTCGCCGAAGTGCTCACCCGTGAGCTCGTGGGTGACGCGCGCAGGATCGTCGACCTCGAGCGAGGTCGCGTCGGGCAGCGCGAGACGCAACTGAAGCGCCGGGATCGACGCGACGCCGAGCGCGATGAGCACGGCGAGAATCGTGACGACCGGTCGCTTCGTCGCGCCGCGCACCCAGCGCGCGAAGAACCTGTCGGCGCGGGTCTGCTCGGGGACGATCGGCTCGGATCCGGATCCCTCGCCGTCGTCACCCGCCGCTGCCGTCGGGCGGTGTTTGCGGGGGAGGATCCTGATCCCCGCCATCGACAGCACCGCGGGCGTGAGCGTGATCGCGATGAGCACCGCGACCGCGACCGCCGCCGCGGCCGCGACGCCGAGCGCGGTCAGGAACGGGATGCGCGCAACGGCGAGGCCGACGAGCGCGATGATGACAGTGAGGCCAGCGAACACGACCGCCGACCCCGACGTCGCCGTGGCCCGCGCGATCGACTCGCGCACGCCCAGGCCGGCCCGGAGCTGCTCCTGATGCCGGCTCACGATGAACAGGGTGTAGTCGATGCCGACGGCGAGCCCGAGCATGAGCGCGAGCATCGGCGTCGTGGAGGTGAGGTCGACGAACGCCGTCACGAAGAACAGCCCCGCGATTGAGACGCCGACGCCGATCATCGCGATGAGGAGCGGCATGCCGGCCGCGATGAGCGACCCCAGGGTGAGGATCAGCACGACAAACGCGATCACCACGCCGATGGCCTCGGTGGGGCTCAGCCCAGGCACGGCGGCAGAGAACATCTCGCCGCCGTACGCCACCTCTGCGTCGGCGGGGAGCTGCTCTCTGAGGTTGTCGGTCGCGGCGGCAATCCCGTCGACGGTCGCGTCTGCGACCCCGGTCATCTCGCCCTCGACCTGCACGCGCATGAGGAGGGCGCGGCCGTCGGGCGAGATCTCGGTGTTCGCGGCGGCAGCCTCTCCCGTGCCGAACGGCGTGAGCACGCCTGAGACTCCCGGCAGCGGCTCGAGGTCGCCCGCCACGTCGAGGACGGCGTCGCGGTAGCGGTCGGTCTCGAGGTCGCCGCTCGTCGGGGCGACGACGATGATCGTCGCGCTCGTACCGCTCACCTCTGGGAACGTGTGCGAGAGCGAGGTGATCGCGTCCTGCGCCTCGGTGCCGGGGATCGAGATCGGCGCGTTTGCTCCCTTGCCGAGCGTGAGCGCGCCGGTCGCGAGCAGCGCGAGCAGCACGAGCCATATCGTCAGCACGAACCACTTCGCCTGAGCGGCCCAGCGCCCGAGGGCATAGAGTGCGGAAGACATGAGATCCCCTCGGTGCAGCGATGGATACAGGAGTGTATCCAGTTCGATACAGTACTGTATTCGTTGAGCCTGTCCGAAAACTGTGAGGAGGCGATATGTCCGACCCGCACCCCGCGGTGGATGCCGACTACGTGAGCGCGCGCCGCCGCGAGACCCGCACGAGACTCCTCGACGCCGCGGCCGAGGTATTTGCCGAGTTCGGCATTCAGGGCGCCTCCGTCGAGCGCATCTGCGCACGCGCCGACTTTACGCGTGGCGCGTTCTACTCGAACTTCTCCTCGAAGGAAGAACTGTTCCTCGCGCTGCTCGAGCGCGAATACGAGCAGCGGGCAGACCAGATCCGCGTCCGCGCAGCCGAGCTCACTGAATGCCTGCGCCAGAGCCCCGAGCCCCCGACCCGCGAGGACGCGGCCGGCTATGTGACCACGTTTCTCTCCCCGAGCGGCAACGAGACGAGCTGGTTCACGCTCGAAACCGAGTTCCTGCTGCTCGCGCTGCGCCACCCCGAGGGCGAGGTGCAGCACGTCGACTTCAACCTCCAGTTCCGCTCGGAGCTCAGCAACGTCGTCGAGAGCATCGTGCACGCCGCGGGCCGCCGCTTCATCATCCCCGTCGACCGGGCGCTCACGATCCTCGCGGGCGGCTACGAGCGGGCGGTGCGCGTGAGCGCGCTCAGCGGGTTCGACGCCCCCGAGGGCGTGAACGAGCTCGGCGACAGGTTCGCGGAACTGTTGTTCACGATCACCGAGCCGGTGTAGGCGCCGGATCTTCCTGGTCCGCTGCCCTGGCCCTGGCGCCTTCCCTGGTTCCGCCTCGGGCCTTCCTTGCCCTGGCCCCGGCTCGGGCCTTCCTTGCGGTGGCCCCGACCCAACACCCCTTTCTCTTCCGCCCACATCTTGTTTGGGCTGAAAAGGATGTGCTTGTGCGAAGTACATGTGTTGGGGCTCTCGCCTGCACCTGCGGGTAGGATGAATTCGTGCTGCTTTCAGACCGCGATATCAATGCCGAACTCGGCGCAGGCCGCATCAAGCTCTCACCGAGCGAGCCCTCGATGGTCCAGCCGTCGAGCGTCGACGTAAGGTTCGACCGCTTCGTGCGCCTCTTCGACAACCACAAATACGCGCTCATCGACCCAGCAGAAGATCAGCCTGAGCTCACCCGAATGGTCGAGGTGGACCCCGAGGAGGGCTTCATCCTGCACCCCGGCGAGTTCGTGCTCGGCTCGACGTATGAGCTCGTCGGACTCCCCGACGACATCGCCGCGCGCCTTGAAGGCAAGAGCTCCCTCGGCAGGCTCGGCCTACTCACCCACTCGACCGCGGGCTTCATCGACCCCGGGTTCGAGGGGCACATCACGCTTGAGCTCTCGAACGTCTCGACGCTGCCGATCCGCCTCTGGCCCGGCATGAAGATCGGCCAGCTCTGCTTTTTCAGGCTGTCGTCTCCCGCAGAACGCCCCTACGGCGCGGGCGCGACGTTCTCGCGGTACCTCGGTCAGCGCGGCCCCACGGCGTCACGCTCGCACATGAACTTCCACCGCGCAGACGTCACCGGCACAGACGAGGGTGCCCGCGGGGCATAGCTTCGGGGCTCGCTCCGGGGCTCGCTTCGGGGCTCGCTCAAGACGCCAAGCCGGGGCTCGTTCAATCCCCCTGGGATCCGCAGTTTGTATGCCTCACCCTACGGCCTGAGGCATACAAACAGTCGATCCCAGACGATAGCGCCGAAGACCGCCGGGGCGCCGCAGTGAGGCCTACTCGGCGCCGTCGGCCCGCTCGCCGCTGCGAGCCTCGGCGATCCGGAGCACCTCGTCGAGGAAGACCTGCCACCCCTCGAGCGTCGCCGCCTTCTGCTCGTGCGGGAAGTCAGGCGTGTCCTGCGTCATCCGCAGGGCGGCACCGCCATCGGCGGGGACGACCGCCACGGTGACGAGCACCTCCGGCGCGTCCTCACCAGGCACGTCCGTGAGCGTGAAATCGAAGTGCATCGGCGGCTCGACCCTGGCGAACCCGCCCTGCCAGTCGATCGTGTTGCCGTCGGGCAGCACCATCGTCGCACGCCACCTGCCGCCCTCGATCGCGCTGAACTCGAGCCTGTCTGCCGGCACGTCAACGTCGGTGCCGCCGAACCAGCTCGCGAACGACTCGGCCTCGCTCAGCGCGGCAAACACGGCCTCGGGCGACGCGGTCGTCGCGCGATCGATGACGATGCCAGTCTGGGTAACTCCGGTCATGGTGGCCCCTCTCCGAGAAGTCAGGCTTGCGCCCCTGGGTTACGACACTACTGTGGGCCGGGCCCGGCAACCACCCTCAGCTTCGTCACGCGGGAGTCAACGGCGCCCCGCACGTATCCGATCGGCGACGCCGCCACAGCTCGGAGAAAGTCGAGCGCCTCCCGCGTGATCTGTTCGCCTGGCACAATGTTCGGGACACCGGGCGGGTACGCCGCGAGCGCGTCCGCGGACACGCGACCAATCGCCGCCGACCAGTCCACGACCTCGGTGCCCGCAAAGTAGGCGGCGCGGGGCGTCATCACCCGCGTGCCCGGGGCCGGGAGCGTGGGCACCGCCGGCGGTGCGCCGGCTGGGGTCCCGGCGTCCCGGTCCTCGCCGGCTGCCGCACGGTCGAGCACGGCAACCATCGCGCGGAAGAGCCTGTCGACGTCGAGTTCCTTCCCCGGCCCAAGGAACGCCACGACGGCCGCCGACGTCGCGATCTCGAGCAGGATCCCGTGGTCCCGCGCGAGCTCGGCGCGCATCTCGTAGCCGGTGACCTCCGTGCGCGACAGCCCGATCGAGACCCGAAGCGGGTCCGCGCGCCGCACGCTTGAGTAGTCGCCGAACTCGTCGCTCACGAGCGTGAAGCGGTCATCGGTGCGCAGGAGCATCCGCAGCCGCTCCGCGAGCACGACACTGTCGCCGATGCGGTCGGTTTCGCGCACAAGGCTGCGCCTGGCGATGTCGAGGGAGCCGAGCAGCAGGGAGCTCGCGCTCGTCGTCTGCGTGAGGGTGAAGGCCCGCTCGAGCGCGGGTTCGAGCGCGTCGGCGAAGGGTCCGTCGGCGAGTAGCAGCATCGCCGATTGGCCGAGGCTGCCACCCATCTTGTGCGTGCTCGTGACAACGATGTCCGCCCCAAGCGCCGTCGGGAAGTCTGGGAGTTCGGGATGGAATCCGAAGTGGGCGCCCCAGGCCGCGTCGACGATGAGCGGCACCCCGTGCGCGTGCGCGACGCCTGCGAGCCCCGCAATGTCCGAGACCGCACCGAAGTAGCTTGGTGAGATCACATACGCGGCCCGCGGGCGGTCCCCGCGCCCGGCCGCGCGACCGAACGCCTCGTCGAGGAGCGCGGGGGTGAGCCCATGATTGATGCCGTGCGTCGCGTCGAACTCGGGGAACACCCACTCCGGTCCGAGCCCGGTGACGACGAGCCCGTCGAGGAAGCTCGAGTGGGCGCTGCGCTGGGCGACGATGACGCCCACGTCCGCTCCGGCCTCACTGCCGGCGGCGCCGACGCCGATGACCGCCATCCGGTTGCCCTGCGAGGAGCCGTTCGCGAGGAACCAGGCCCGCCTGGCGCCCCACGCGTCGGCCGCGAGGGCGAGCGCCTGGTCCAGCGGGCTGTCGTCGCCCGCGTCGATCCCGTCGACAAGCTGCGGGATGTCGTGGCGCAGCGCCAGCTCACCGGCAAACTCGGCGAGATCGCCGGACATTCCGGCCGCTGTCGCCGCGTGGCCGGGCACCATGAACATCAGCGGATCCTGATCGGCGTGGCGCTCCAGCGCCTCTGCGTATGGCGCGCGACCGTGGTCGCGCCGTGGATCCTGCGCCTGCCTCATTGCTTGCCCTGCCCCGTTCGTTGGTGGTTATCGCCGCGATTCGCTGCGCGCCGCGCGGGCCGTGTCGCGCTCGGCCTGGGCCGCGAGCATCGCGTTGTAGGCCTCGAGTTCGGAGTCACCGGAGCGCTCCTCGGCGCGGTCCTTGCGCTTCTGTTCCTTCGTGTCGCTGCGCGACCACTGCACGGCGACGACGAGCGCGAGCGCGAGCGTCGGCAGCTCGCCGATGCCCCACGCGATGCCGCCGCCTGTCGCCTGGTCCTCGAGTGGGGTCGCGCCCCAGGTGCGGCCCATCGAGCCGAACCAGTCGGCGACGAACAGCGAGTCGCCAGTCATCATGGTGACGCCGAAGAATGCGTGCGACGCCATCGTCGCGAACAGGATTACGAGCCGGATCGGGTACGGTGCGCGGTTCGGGATCGGGTCGACCCCGATCATCGTCAGGCTGAAGAGGTAGCCGGAGATGAGGAAGTGAATGATCATCCACTGGTGGCCGAGGTGCTCGGCCATTGCCCACCTGAGAATCGGCGAGAAGTAGAACACCCACAGCGACCCGACGAAGATCGCGGCGGCGACGACAGGGTTCGTGACGATCTTCGACCACGGCGTCTGCAGCCCCCACATGATCCACTCGCGGGTGCCCCACGAGCCGTCCGTGCGCTTGTCGGTTGCGCGCAGCGCGAGCGTGACGGGCGCGCCGAGCACGAGCACGAGCGGAATGAGCATCGTGAACATCATGTGCCCGAGCATGTGGACGCTGAAGAGGTACTGCTCGTACGCGTTGAAGGCGCCGTTCGTCGCGTAGAACAGGAACAGCATCCCTGCCGTCCACGCGATCGTGCGGCCGATCGGCCAGCTGTCGCCGCGGCGGCGCAGGCGAAGCACGCCGGCGATGTAGAACGCGATGCCGAAGAAGGCGACGAGGCCCCAGGCGAGGTCGAACTTCCACTCGGTGAGGTAGCTCATCGGGGTGAGCTCGGGCGGCAGCGGGTCGCCCGTCAGGATCTCGGCAGGAGACGCCCCCACGGCCTCGCCGGCAGGCTCGAGCGGCACGGGGGTCGCGGTACGGCCGAGCGCGCCGGCGATGCCGCTCGCGAGGCCCATGACCGCCAGCTCGGCGACGACGAACCAGGCGAACACCCGCATGCCGCGGTCGCTCTGCTCGATGCGCGGGATGAGTCGTTGCCGGTGGAGGGCGCCGAACGCGCCAAGCGCGACGAGCGAGACTGTCTTCAGGATGATGAGCTGGCCGTAGCCGGTGCCGAAGAGCGCGTCGAGGTCGCCGATGCGCAGCCACGCGCTCACCACGCCGGACGCGCTCACTGCGATGAAGGCGAGCAGCGCGATCGACGAGTAGCGCGAGACGAGGATCGCGAGGCGTTCGCGATTCACGGACTTCGCGACGAAGATGAGCACGAGCAGTCCGCCGAGCCACACGGCGGCGCCGACGAGGTGGACGAGCAGCGAGTTCACGGCCTGACTGTGCCCGGAGGCGCCGGCGGCGTGGCCCTGCTGCGCGAGCGGCAGCGTGGTGAGCAGGCCGAGCACGAGCACGAGCAGGGTCATTCGCCGGCCGCGCACCGCGAAGGCGAACACCGTCACGAGCGCCGCGATGAGTAGCTCCCAGAGCCAGAGCTGGCCGATCTCGACCTCGGTGACGAACTGGGCGAGGCCCGCGCCGAACGCGGCGGAGCCCGAGAACGGCATCGTCGTGATGTCGGAGTAGGTGAGGATGAGGGTCGCGCCCGAGGCGACCGTGAGCACCGCTGCGGCGCCAGCCGCGACGTCCATCGCGATCCGGTACTCGGGCTTGTCGACCGCGAACGCCCAGACCGCCATCACCAGCGAACCGACGAGGCCCGCGACCGAGACGTTCACGAGGGTGCGCAGGATCGGCACGCCGTAGCGCACGAGCGCTCCCGGGTCTGCGAGGTCGCGCTCGTTCGCAGCCCCGCCAATCGACAGCCCCCAGAAGAGGGCGGCGAACGTCGCCGCCAGGAGCACGGCAGGGGCAATCACGCGAATGAAACGGGGCACCCCCCTAGCCTACGCGGGCAGACCTGACTGCCCGCACCTAAGCTGAGGGCATGCTGTTCCTTTTCATCGGCGCCGCGATCCTGAACGTCTACGCCGCGACCCTCGTGATCCTGCGCGCCGCCGTCTACCGCACCCGGCTATACCGGCCGATGCTCTGGAACATCATGCTCTCGGTGCTGCCGATCCTGCTGCTCGCGCTCGCGTTTGTGGCGCTCGTGGGGCTGCTGCCCGTCAACCGGGTGCTCGCGTTCGCGATCGTCACGGTGCTCGGCGTGGCCTGGCTGCTCATGCTGCCCAACGCGAGCTACCTCATCACCGAGCTCAACCAGTCGCACCGCTCCGACGACGACCCGGTTCCGCTCTGGTACGACATCATTCTCGTGATCTCACTCGCGATGAGTGGGGTGATCAACACGATCGTCAACGTCTTCGTCGCGCAGCTGCTCTACTCGGTGGTGATGTTCGACGATCGGGCCGTGTCGTTCTTTCGGCCGCGTGCGATGATCGCGCTCGCGGTCGTGCTGCTGCTCGTCGGCCTCGGCATGTACCTCGGGCGCTACCTCCGCCTGAACAGCTGGGACGTGCGGCACCCGACAGCGCTCCTCGAGAAGGTCGTCACTCACTTCAAGCAACGCGGCAACGCGCTCGCCTGCTTCGGCTTCACGCTCACCTACGCCCTCTTCATCGGGATCCTGTACCTCACGATCGTGACGCCAATCGTCGTGGGGCTCTACGAGCTCGAGCTCGCCCGCCAGTAGCTTCGGCGGGCGAGCTCGAGCGCTCCCGGACTGCTGCGACTAACGGCGCGGAGCCTGCACCTCGACGCGGCCCGTGCGGCGGCGGATCTCCGCCGCGACCTCGCGAGCGTCTCCCTCGGGGGCGGTCGACTTGCGATCCGGGCGTGCAATGAACAGGTAGAGCAGGCCAGACACGAGCACCACGGCGAGGCCGATGAGCACGACGTAGTTCTGGAAGAACGTGCCGCCCGAGTCGGGCTTCGCGAGCAGGATGATCGCGAACACGCCGTACGCGAGCGCGGCCACGTTCACGACGACGCCGAGGCCGCCGAGGCTGAACGGCCCGGCGGGTTTCCAGCCTTTGAAGCGCTGTCGCAGGGCCGCGAGCACGACCATCTGGAACGCGACGTAGATGCCGAGAATCGCGAACGAGGTGACCGGCACGAGCAGGCCGTCATTGAAGTAGATGAGCACGCAGATGAGCGCGGGGACAGTGCACGCGACGATGAGCGCGTTCGTCGGCACCTTGCTGCGCTCGGACACCTTCGACAGCCAGGTGTGGCCGGGGAGCATGCCGTCGCGGGCGAACGAGTACAGCAGCCGCGATGCCGCGGCCTGCAGGCTGAGCACGCACGAGACGAAGGCGAGCACAGTCACGACCAGGAAGACCTTCGCGCCGACGGTGCCGAGCGTCGACTCGAGGATCGCGGGGATTGGGTCTGCGATTTCGCCGGACACGATGCCCTCGAGGTCGGGGGCGGCGAGGACGTATCCGGCGAACGAGAACAGCGCGGAGACCGCGCCGACGAGGATCGTCATCATCATCGCCCGGGGAATGCGCCGCGCGGGATCCTCGACTTCCTCGGCAACGTCGCCGCAGGCTTCGAACCCGTAGAACAGGAACAGGCCGGCGAGCGCCGACGCGAGGAAGACCGGCAGGTACGAGCCGTCGCCCTCGGTGCCCATGGTGTCGAAGAACACCGAGAACTCGTGCTTGCGCTGGAACAGGAGCAGGTAGAGGCCCAGGCCGATCACGCCGACGAGCTCGGCGGCGAGGCCGATCCGCGCGATGCGCGCGAGCCACTTTGTGCCCGAGAAGTTGATGGCGAGCGCGAACAGCAGGAGGCCGAGGCCAGTGAAGAGGGTCGTCTCGGGGGTGAGCTCGATGCCGAACAAACTCGTGATGAACCCGGCCCCGAACTCGGCGACCGAGGTGATCGTCACGATCATCGCCCAGATGTACACCCAGGCAGCCATCCACGCGTAGCGCCGACCCCACAGCCGGCGCGCCCACGGGTAGACGCCGCCGTGGATCGGGTACTGCGAGACGACCTCGCCGAACACGAGGGAGACGAGCAGCTGGCCGCAGGCGACGATGACGATCCACCAGATCGAGGGCGGTCCGCCCGTCGAGAGCGCCAGCGCGAGCAGCGAGTAGACGCCGACGAGCGGCGAGAGGTACGTGAAGCCGAGGGCGAAGTTCGCCCAGAGGCTCATGGAGCGGTCAAATTTGCCCTCGTAGCCGAGCACTGAGAGGTGCTCGTCGTCGGCGAGCCGCGCCTCCGGTGGGGTTGCAGACATAGCGATGCCTTGCCTTTCTGATCTTCGTTGATCCGAGCTCTCCGAGCCCTGAGAGCAGCGTAGACCCCCGGCAGCGGGGGCGCTGCCGCAACTTCGCCCGGTGCTCGACGCGGCGGCTGGGCAAAGTGGACGCTGCGGATCCCGCGAAAGTGTGGTGCGGGCTCGGCGGCGCTACCAGCGGTTGCGAACGTCCTCGGCCCAGCCGGTGATCCCCTCGAAGCAGATCTCTTCGCCGGTCGCGGTGCGGAAGGTGCCGGCCCACTCGCCGAAGCACTGGTCCGTCCGGCCGGCAAGCACCCCGAAGTTCGTCTGGCTGTGTTTCACGTGAAAAGGTGTGAAGACCGCGTCGAACCCGCCGCCGCGCACGCGCCAGGGGCGCCGCCAGTTGTGTGAGTCGTAGTCCCAGGACGTCTCGCCGTGGATCTTGTGCATCACGCCGTCGACGAAGAACGCGTTCTCCGACACTCCGGTGCCGGCGGTCCAGCGCGCGCCAACCTGCACCCCGATGACCCTGCCGCACGCCCGGCCCGAGCCGGCGCCCCAGTTCCAGGCGATGCTATACGGCCAGCGGCCGCGCCCGTGGTCGAGCACCGCCCAGCTGTCCCCTGCGGGGAGCTGGAACTCGTCCGAACCGATCCGCAGCGTGCCCGTCGCGGGCCTGGCGACGTCCTTCACGGTGTACTGAAAGCGCGTGTCGCTCCACGGGACAACGAGGGCGAGCCGCTCGTGCCCCTCTGGCAGCACGGCGACGACGTCAAACGAGGCCCCGGCAATCTCGGCCCGGATGCGCGTCCCGCCGGGAACCTCGTCGATGTCGATCGACAGGCCATCGGAGCGCATGCTCGACGATCCCCGCTCGAGGCTCGGAGCGAGTACGGCGCCGCGCGGCGGGATCACCGCCCCGGCTTTGCCCCACTCCTCGCCCGTCTCGCGGTCGAGCACCCACACCTCGGGGACGCAGGCGTAGTCGATTGCCGATACCGTCGCCGCAAGAATGTGCGTTGGGGTGACGATATTCCAGTATTCCCAGCGCTTGTTTCGGCCGCGGCCAGCGCCGAGACCACTCGTGTCGATGATGGGCTGGGTCGCCCAACCGACGGCTGCGCGGTTGAGTGTGCCGTCCGGCGCGACGAGCGCCACCGGCGCCTGGATCGCGGGCTCAGTTATCGCCCCGTGCTCGTGCATTCCGTGTATCCCCCGCCTGTGACGCCGCTGCCAGCTCGCCCCAGCGAGGCAAGGCTTCGTCGTCGTTCATGGAGCGAGTCTAGTCCCGCTAAACCTCCGCCGCCGCCCCTCCGATGAGGGGACGGCCTCACCGGACCGGCGCCACCCGGCAGCACGTACCCGCACACGCAGCCGCATCCGAAATACTTGGAGCTGCGGCGAGCGCAACGCGCGCCCGGGGGAGGAATGACATGAGGTTCGCGCGCACGGGAACACCGGCGGGCCACCCGACCGCTCTTCACGACCGCGGTGCACTCGCGGCCTCCCGGCGAACCGGCCGTCTCGCACTCCCCGTGGCCGTCGGCGTCATCGCGGCGACGGCGAGCCTCGCGGGGTGCGCGGCACCCGATCAGGATCCGCGGGGCTCCACGCCCAGCCCCTCCCTATCCAGCGAGGCGGCGATCACGCTCCCACCCGCGGGCGCCTCCCCGGACTACCAACTCGGCGGGGCGTACGATCCTGCGCCCGGGGTCGGAATCGTCGCGCGCGACCGGGGCGCGGAGCCCGCGGCCGGCACGTACTCGATTTGTTACGTCAATGGGTTTCAGACGCAGCCGGGAGAGCTTGAGCTCTGGCCGGCCAGCACCCTGTTGCGGGATGCCGCGGGCGGGGTGTTCATCGATCCTGACTGGCCCGACGAGGTGCTGCTCGACACGTCCACACACGGGGCGCGCGAGGAGATTCTCGCGCGCGTCAGCGACTGGATCGCGGGCTGCGCGAGCGCCGGCTTCGACGCCGTCGAATTCGACAACCTCGACTCGTACACACGCTCAGGCGGCGCGCTCACCTTCGAAGACAACCTCGCGCTCGCGTCCGCGCTCGTCGAGACCGCCCACGAGCACGGACTCGCCGCTGGACAGAAGAACGCCCCCGACGATGCCGCCGCTCTGCGCGAGCGCGCCGGCTTCGACTTCGCCATCACGGAAGAGTGCAGCGTATTCAACGAGTGCGACGCCTACACCGACGTCTACGATGACCGCGTGATCGCTATCGAATACACCGACGCGCTGCCCCGGCCGTTTGCCGAGATGTGCGCCGACCCCGCGGCGCCGGCGTCGATGGTGCTGCGAGACAAGCCGCTCGGCTCGCCCGGCGACGACGGCTACGCGTTCGAGCTCTGCCCGCCAGGCGATCCTGCACCCTAGCTGGCGGTGAGGAGATCCTCGGCGCTCGCCCCAGGCAGCGCGAGGGTCACCTGCGTGCCCCACGGGTCCGCCACCACGACAGCGCGGCCGGTGTCCTGGAACGCGAGCCCGCGGTCGCGCAGGCGAGCGGTGAGCGCGTCAAGGTCCTCCCTGCCAGGCAGCGTGATCGCGACGTCGGCGAGCCCGAGACGCGCGGCGCGCAGCCCGGCCCCCTGGCTGTTCCAGACGTTCATCGCGACATGGTGGTGATAGCCGCCCGCTGAGGCAAACAGCGCCGTCGGGATGCCCGTCGCCGTAGCCTCGAATCCGAGCGCGTCGACGTAGAACTCCCGCGCCCGCGCGACGTTGCCGACCTGCAGGTGCACGTGACCGACGCTGCCCACCTGGAGCGCCGCGTCCGCAAGCACGCCCTCGTCGAGGTGCTCGCGCAGGTAGGCGTTGGGGTCGAGAAACAAGGTGTCCATGCGGATCTCGTCGCCGTCGTACTGCCACGCCTCGCGCGGCCTGTCGACGTAGAGCTCGATGCCGTTACCCTCCGGGTCGGTGAAGTAGAACGCCTCGCTCACAAGGTGGTCGCTTGATCCGGCGAACCTGCTGCGCGGGTCCTGGGCCGCCCGATAGACCGTCGCGGCGAGGCTCGCGGCGTCCGCGAACAGGAAGGCAGTGTGGAACAGGCCAGCGTCGCGCGGGTTGAGCTCGGGCAGATCGGGCGTGTGGATCAGGCGGACGAGCGGGGCGCCGCCGCGCCCGAGCACGCGATGCACCTGCCCGGCGAGCACCCGCTCCTCGATCGGCACGAGGGCGAGCGCCTGCTCGTAGTAGTCGCTCATGAGCTCGAGATTGCCGACGCGCAGGCTCACCGCGTCCATTGCGAGTCCCGCCGAGAGGGTGCGCTCGGGCACCTGGGCGATGTGCTGTTCCATGATTGCCTTTCGTTGGGTGGGGCGGCACTTGGCGCGCCTCCCCACCCGGTTGCCGCGGGGTGACTGTGCGGGTGGGTGAGTGCGGGTTGGTGAGTGCGGGTTGGTGAGTGCGACGTTAGTTGTTGACGGCGAAGCCGCCGGCCCACGAGATCTTCTCGCCAGCGGCGAGCGTGAGCTGCAGGAAGCCGATCGCCTCGAGTTCGTGGGCGCGCTTCAGCGAGCCCGCGTCAATGGCCGCGAGGCCTCCCGCGGTGACCGCTGCGGCAAGCGCGGCCTTCGCCTCCGCGTCGTCGCCCGCGACAAGCACCGTGGTCTGGGTCTCGCCGACCGTGCCTGACGCGAGGGTGGCGGCGAAATTCGTGTTGAATGCCTTGAGCACCTTCGCCGCAGGGAGTGCGCGCTGCAATTCCGCCGCCGCCGAGCTGCCCGCTGGCACGACGAGCTCGTCAAAGGTCTCGAAGTTCAACGGGTTGGTGATGTCCACGACGACCTTGCCCGCGAGCTGGTCGCCGTGGCTCGCGACGATGTCGGCGATTGCCGGGTACGGGACGGCGAGGATCACGACGTCGCCCTGGACCTTGGCCCCCGTGTCCGCGGAGCCGATGTGTGCGACGGTGGCGCCGCCCGAGGTAAGCACGCCCGCGATTGCGGTTGCCATGTTGCCCGTGCCGAAGATTGTGAAAGTGGTCATGCTGCGCTCCTTGATCGTGAGGTGTCTTTGGGGTGGCGGGGGTTGAACCGCTCCCATTTGGTTGTAGCTACAACCATAGGGTACGCCCGTTTTACTTGCAAGTGCAACTAAATTGCTAGAATGGACAAATGAGCTCTTCCCTCTCGCACCCCGAACGCGTTGCGGTCGCGCGCCTGCACGCGATGCTCGAGCTGCTCCCGACGGCACTCGACAAACGGCTGGGCGATGCGGGCGTCACCGCATTCGAGCACACCCTGCTCACCGCGCTCGTCGAACGCGAAGCGCGGCGCATGCGGCTCAGCGAGCTCGCCCGAACCACCAACGCCACGCTCCCCCGTATCTCGCGGGTGGCGACCTCCCTTGAAAAGCGCGGGCTCATCGAGCGCGCCCCGTGCCCCGAAGACGGGCGGGCGACAAACGCGGTGCTCACCGCAGCCGGGGTCGCAACCCAACAGCGCTCGCGAGAGCTCTACGACGACGCGGTCCGCGAACTCGTCTTTGCCGGGCTCGCGCAGCTCCCTGGCGACGGCGTCGCGCAGCTCACCGACCTGACGCTCGCCGTGCTGACGAGCCTCGATCCTGACCACCCGCGCGCGGCGGGCGCGACAGCCACACAGGAGTGTGCCGCAGACCCGGCCCCTGGCTCCGCTTCCGAGCCCACCGGCGAGCCCAGCTGCGCCGCAGACCCAGCTCCTGAGAACCTAGGCGCATGAGCACATCGGACTACCTCGCCGCGAACCAAGCGAACTGGGACGACCGCGCGCCCCTGCACGCCGCCCGCGACGGCTCGGGGTACGGCGTCGCCAGGTACCTCAACGACCCCGCGGCACTGTCGGACGTCGTCACCTTCGACCTCCCGCTCCTCGGCGACATTGCGGGGCTCACCGCCGTGCACCTGCAGTGCCACATCGGCACCGACACGATCTCGCTCGCCCGCCTCGGCGCCACCGTCACCGGCCTCGACTTCTCGCGCGAGTCAATCGCCGAGGCCCGCAAGCTCGCCTCCGAGGCTGGCGACGCCGTCGAGTTCGTGGAGTCCGACGTCCACCTCGCGCTCGACGCGCTGCCTCCCGAGGCGTTCGACCTCGTCTACACCGGAATCGGGGCGCTCTGCTGGCTGCCGCGCGTCCAGGACTGGGCCAAGGTCGTAGCCGGACTGCTTGCGCCCGGCGGCACGCTGCATCTCCGCGAGGCACACCCGATCCTCTGGGCGATGGACGAGTCAGTCACCACCGACCTCGCCCTGCGCTACCCCTACTTCGAGCACGTCGAACCGCTCGAGTGGGACGACGCCGAGACCTACGTGGACACCCCGACGGCACTGACCGCAACGAAAACCTACGAGTGGAACCACTCGCTCGGCGAGATCGTCACAGCGCTACTCGAGACCGGGCTGCGGGTCGAGGCGCTCGTCGAGCACCAGAGCGTGCCGTGGGAGGCGCTGCCGGGCCAAATGACGCTCGGAGACGACGGCGAGTGGCGACTGACGGACCGCGCCGGGGTGGTGCCGCTGAGCTACACGCTGCGCGCGGTGAAGCCGGCCTAGCGGCAGAGGACACCTGCCGGCGTCGTGTGGAGACGTTGGGGCTCCGTGCGGTGTGCGCACCCTGAAGTGCATCGATCGTGGGACTGGTTGCACGCGGATTCCAAGGAATCCGCCAGAGCACTGCTGACCACAGTAGGATCGGGGCAATCTCAGTGTGCAACAAAGGAGTATGCATGTCCACCGAAATTCGAGAGCGCCTTAACAGCCTTGCATCCAAGCTCGAGCAGCAGCGAGGAAGCATCGAGACTGAGGAAGCTACGAAGAACGCATTCGTAATGCCATTTATTTCTCTCGTGCTTGGCTACGACGTTTTCAACCCGAACGAGGTCATTCCGGAGTTCACGGCCGATGTGGGTACCAAGAAGGGAGAAAAGGTCGACTACGCAATTGTGAAAGATGGTGAGGTGCAGATCCTCATCGAGTGCAAACATGTCGGCGCACCCTTAAACATCAAACACGCGTCGCAATTGTTCCGCTACTTCGCCGTCACCACTGCCCGCATTGCTTTGCTTACGAACGGCGACGAGTACCAGTTCTTCACCGACCTTGACGCTCCCAACAAGATGGACGAGAAGCCCTTTCTCGTCGTTAAAGTATCCGATTTCGACTCCGCACTGCTTCCAGAGATCAACAAACTCGCTAAGGACGCATTTGATCTGGACTCGATCATCAATGCGGCCGAGGAGCTGAAGTATGTTGGCGAGTTTAAGCGCGTCCTTTCCTCCCAGTTCGCCGACCCCGACACAGATTGGGTCAAATTCCTCACCGCTCGAGTGTACGAAGGCTCGTTCACGCAAAAGGTCCGCGAACAGTTCACCGGTCTAGTACAAAAGGCAATGAAGCAGTTCCTCAATGACCGCGTCAACGACCGCCTCAAAGCCGCGCTGGGCAACCAACCTCTCCAGCTCGACGACGCATCGGTGTCCTCCCCCGAAGCGAGCGCACACGTCGCGGAGGCTTCGGCAGAAGCCGCGAGCGACGCTCGCGAAGGCATCGAAACCACACTTGAAGAGATTGAGGGATATCAAATCGTTCGCGCGATTGTCTGCAGTGAAGTCGCTCCCTCGCGAATCTTCCAGCGCGACAACAAGTCTTACTTCGGGATCCTGCTCGATGACAACAACCGAAAACCCATTGCGCGTCTTTGGTTCAACACTTCCCAGAAATACCTGGGCGTCTTCGATGCCGAGAAGAATGAGACACGGCAACCCATCGAGTCACTCGACGAGATCTACCGCTTTGCGGACGATCTCAGACGGACCGTCCAAGGCTACGAGGGCGGTAAGTAGCACCAGAGTCGGGTCGGTGCCTTAGCAGGAGCCCCGAGAGCGCAGGTGCGCATTCCACAGGGTTTACGGAGCGGCTCGGCGCGCGCTGGCGCTAGTCCCAGCGTGCGCCGGCCGCGGTGCGCTCGCGCTGGTGGCAGGCTGCACAGACCGACTCGTATTCGACCGAGCCATCGTCGATCGCGACCTGGTCGCCATCGAACACGGGCATGCCCGAAACCTTGCGCAGGTTCATCGTCGCCTTCGAGCCGCACCGGCACAGCGTACGGATCTCCTCGATCTCGTGCGCCACACTCAAGAGGCGCGCGGCCCCGGGGAAGTTGTCGCCACGGAAGTCTGTGCGCAGCCCGTAGGCAATGACCGTGATGCCAACGCGAACCGCCACATCGAGCAGCTCATTGACCTGACGGCTCGACAGGAACTGTGCCTCGTCAACGAGGATCACGTCGTGCCGCGCCTTCTCTGCGGGAAGGGATTCGCCATCAACCCAGAGGAAGTCGACGGGGCGCTCGACGCCGAGCCGCGAGATCACGCGGTCTCCCCCCTTGGAGTCAACGGCGGGCTTCACGATCAGAATCTGCTTGCCGAGCGACTCGTAGTTGTGCCCCACTTGCAGGAGGGCGACGCTCTTCCCAGCGTTCATCGCCGCGTAGCGGAAATGCAGTTTTGCCATGCAGCGACTTTACCGCGTTGTCGCAGCGGCTCGCCTCGCGTCGCTGCTCACTTCAGCGCCCCGCGTCAGTGCACGGGACGCCGCCTGCGCAGCCGCTTTGAGTTGCTTGGAGCTGCCTATGGAAAGTGAAAGCGAGACGAACACCTGTTTCGAATTACAAAAATGTAATTTACGAACCCGTGTTCTAGCGGTTTGTAAACCTCCTGTTCACAACCGGGTTCTCCACAGGCGGGTGTGGACAAGTTGTGGAGATTCCTCGAAATTAAGCTATGAGTTATCCACATTCTTGGGGATAAGTTGTGGAATCTGGACCCATGACCGGCCGTCACGCCACTGGGTCGCACGGCACCGGGCCGCCCGGCGCCAAGGCCGCTGGGGCACTGGGCCCACTGCGCCAGGGGCACTGGGGCACTGGGGCACTGGCTCGCTAGGGCTCGAAGCCGCGGGCCGCCATGCCTAATGCCTCCTCCCCGGGCCCCCGCTCCCCGGACGCCTCGCCTCCGCTCCCGGGCACCCGCCCCGCTCCCGTGCCCCCTCCGCCCCACTGTCGGGCCCCCTCCGCCCCACTGTCAGGCCCCCGCCACCCCCGCCACTGCACACGAATCCTGCAACTGCACACGTAATTTCGCGTTATTAAGGTGTGTTCTTGCGGGAAACGTGTACGCCGGCGGATGCTGATGACCCGGGCAAGGCTGAGATCGGGCAAGGCAGGCCGCGGGGGCAAGGCAGGCCTCGGGAGCAAGGCGGGAAGAACCGGGGCAGGCAGGCCCACGCGCGGCGCGGCGCGAGCTGGAGCCGCTGCGTGCCGCGATGCCCAGGCAGTCCAGCCCCAGAATCGACTCCAGGCCCCAAACGCAAAATGCCCGGCCAGACTTTCGTCTGGCCGGGCATTTTCAGGTGGTGGCGGGTGCGTGATTCGAACACGCGAAGCTTACGCGTCTGATTTACAGTCAGATCCCTTTGGCCGCTCGGGCAACCCGCCTCGGTTGCGTTACCACAACCAAGGAATAACACTACCGGCAGATCGGTCCGAACGGAAATCGAAACGCGCCCAATTCTCGTGCAAAGATCAATGCATGCCCACTCTTTCACCCGAGTACACCGTCCACTGGGCCCGCGGTCTCGATGAGCTGCCGGTGCGCACGTTCCACGACATCGCGAAGCTGCGGCAGGAGGTCTTTGTCGTCGAGCAGGACTGCGTCTACCTCGATCTCGACGGCCGTGATCTCGAGCCAACAACCGAGCAGTTCTGGGTGACCTACGATCCCGTGGTCGAGGTCGATCATCCCACCGAGTCACCAGCCGAGCGCCGCGAACCGACCGTCGCGGCAACGCTGCGCGTGCTCGATGAGGGTGGGCGCGAGCCGGGGATGCGGGCAATCGGCCGCGTCGTGACGTGCCCGCAGCACCGAGGCAAAGCGCTCGCGGCCGCGCTCATGGAGGCGGTGCTCGCGACGCACGGCGCCGAACCGCTCGTGCTCGAGGCGCAGTCCCACCTCACCGGCTGGTACGGCAGGTTCGGGTTCGAAGTCGCTGGCGACGAATACCTCGAGGACGGCATTCCGCACACCCCGATGCGGCGCGGCTAGCGAAGCAGGGGCGCAGAGGCGACAGGGCAACAGGGCAACAGGGCAACAGGGCAACAGAGGCCACAGGGCGACAGCGGCACCAACCCCCGCACCCGGCGGAAGCTACCTTTCGAGCCCGTACCCCTCGAGCCTGTCGAGCCAGGCATCGGCCGTCGCGTCGTCAAACGGCGCGACCTGCGCCCTGACGCGCGCCTCGAGGTCGAGAGCGAGGTGTTCCAACCGGTCCATGACGTCGCGCGGATAGCCGAATAGTGCGGCGTGCTCCGCCCACTCGTCTCGGTCGTCCACCCAGGTGCCGCGCTCCCCCTCGACCCGCACCACGTCGAGGTCCATGTCGATGCCGGTGACAAGCTCAGGGGTGTCCGTCCATTCGACATCCCACCCGAGGTCGATGTAGATGCGCATGCCCTTCCGGTGATTGCGGTTCACCGTCAGCGCGAAGTCAGGATGCGGGATCCCCGCGCCCTCGAACGCAGACCCCGGGCCGGCCGCCGGCACGAGGGTGACGCTCGCACCACCGACCGCGTAGGCCCGTCCCGGCCGGGCGCTCCCCCAGCCCGTCGGTTGTCCGACCCAGTCGCCCCACTTGTCGGACCCGAGGTAGACGCACTCGTGTCGCCAGTGCGGTGAGCCATCCCACTTTCGCCACTGGAAGATCATCAGGGTGCCTGGTGTTGGTCGCGACGTGTGCACAGGGGCGAGTCTAGCGAGGCTCGTCGCCGCGCTCATCAGCAACGGGCGCGGCGCGGTACGCCCATCAGCAACGGGCGCGGCGCGGTACGCCCGGCGGGGCGCCCCGCCCTAATCGAGCAGCGCGTCGAGGCCTGGCGCACGCTCGGCGAGGCCGTGCCGCTCCGCCCGCACCGAAATCGACTGCTCGCGCAGCAGCGTCAGGAGTTCGACGGGGCCCGCCATCGTCACGGGCTCGGCCCAGAGGGCGGCCCGGTCGAGCCCGCCCATCCATTCCGCAACGCGAACGCGTTCGCCACCGATGAGCCGCACCCGCGCCGCGTCAGAACCACCAGGGCCGCGCGGCCCCTCGGCTGCGAGCCGCTCAAGCCAGTGCTCGTCGCGTTCGAGGGAGACGTCGATGCCCTGCGAGGCGAGAAGGTCGCTGACGGCCTGCGGCAGCACGACGCCAGTCGAGACCGCAACGGGTGCGCGCACGAGCAGCGCGGCAGCGAGCACCCTGACGAGCCCGGCGAGCGCCCCGTCCTCTGCCAGCCGCACCTGCACCACGACCGGGGCCGTGCGGAGGGCGTTGCGCTCAATCCCGAGCCCGATGCCATCGGCGATCGCGCCAAGGTCCGTCTGCCAGGTGAGCTGGTCGGCGAGCGCCGCCCTGCGGAGCTCATCGAAGTCTTCGTAGTCGAGCGCGGGCTGCGCGGCCTCGATGAGCAGCGCGACCTCAGGCGCGAGACCCCTGAGGTGCAGGGTGTCGCTGCGCTGCCCCGAGCGCCGCTCCCAGGATCCCTGCGCGACGAGCCAGTGCGGGCCGCCGCCGAGCGCTGGCAGCCCCATGACCGCGTCGTTCCAGCCGCCGAACGGCTGCCGCTCGACCCGTGCTGCGCTGCTCGCCCGGTTCACCGACACCGAGGCCGCCTCGATGCCCGCGAGCCAGGATCGGACTTCGCCGTCATCCCACGACTGGATGGCGGCGACGGCACCGCTGCCCGCGGCGTTCTGCTGCGATACTGCCTCGCCGAGCAGCTGGGCGGTGCTGATCCCGATGACGGGGAGCCCGCGGGCGTCGTCCCAGAACGGTGACCCTGGTGCCACGCCGAGTCGCACTCCGGGCCGCCACAGCAGCCCCTCGTCGTCGAGCTGCTCGGGGGCCACGAGCCATTCCTCGCCCGGCGCGAGTTCCGTGAGCGCGGCGAGGCCTGCCGCACTCGGGGCTGCGGGGAGCGGACCGATATCGAAGGCGAGCGGGTCGTCGCCGAGCGGTCGCGCCGAATCGCCGACGCGGAGGCGCCGCACGGCGTCGGCGAGCGCGCTCCGGAAGCCCCGAGAACGGGCGACGCTCGCGAGCAGGACGACCATGTTTGTGCTGCCGAGCGACGTCTGCGCGCCGCGGAAGGCGGAGTCGATAATGTCGGGGATCGCCCGCTCCCGCTCGGCGGATGGGGTGACGAGCACCGAACCTCGCGCCGTGAAGTGGCCCTCGACGCGGAGGTCTGGGCGGTGCCGGGCGAGCGCCCGACCGAGCTCGCGCTCACCGAGCACGACTGCGCGGTCGACGTGCGGGCTCGCGCCGAGCTCGGCGAACGCCTCGTCGCCCGCGACGCTCACCGTTTCGACCGCGCCGGGGGTGAGCCCGCCGACCTCCCACTCCTCGACGCAGGACGTTGCCGCGTCGAGCATGCCGGGCGAGACGGCCCAGAGCGCGCCCGCGCCGCTGCCGAGCACTGCAAGGACCGCAGCGGCCTGGGTCGCGAGCGGCGCCGTGAGGTCGCCGACCACGAGTACGAGCCTGTCGGGCACAAACGTCGCGCCGCGCACCACGCGGAGCCCGTCAGCGAGCTGGGCGGCGTACCGAGCGGAGTCGATGATGTGGTTGACCGCGGCGTCGAGCTCTCGCATCGGCGCGCCGGTGCTCGCGGCGAGGTCCGTGATGAGGCGGTCGCGGGCCGCCGCGGTAGCGAGCGCGACGCGGCGGAGCCTGACGGCGCGGCCCTCGTGCCGGAGGTCCGACCAGCGCTGCGCTGCCTCGCGCGCGGCGGTCACGGCGGCATCAGGATCGAGGTCTGCCTGCGTCAACGCGATGGTCTCGTCGAGCCGTTCGCCGCGCAGCGCGATCTCGCCGGCCTGTCGGAGCAGCCCGCGGGCCCACTCCCGGTTCGCGGCAAGGCTGCCGTCGGTCGGCGGCTCGTTCGCGAATCCGGTGCGCGAGACGACCGGGATCGCGTGCTGCGGCGCGACGGCCTCGAGCACGACCTCGCCGGTGGCGTTGCGCGCCAGGCCGAGCACGGCGGCGGTCAGGCCGCCGGTGTCGTGGGTCGCCGGCTCGTCGGGGGCGCGGTAGAAGAGCGCGCTGTCGCGCTCCGTCGGATCCCACTCGCGGGCGCGCTGCTGCGTTCGGTGGCTCGCCGCGGGCGGTTCGGCGGCGAGTGCGATGGCGTCGCGGAAGACCTCGGCGGACACGTGGGTCGGTTCAGGATCGGCCGCCTCAGCGAGGAGCCCGACGAGGTACCCAAGGACCTCCGCGTACTCCCCCTTCGGGGTGACTGGCAACCGCAGTCGCACATCCGGCACGCCGTGCTCGTCGTTCACGAGCGCGGCGGCGAGCCCCGGCGCGAGACCGCACCTGAGTTGGAGCCCGAACAGCCTGTCCGAGCCGAGCTCGGTCGCAGCGGCGACGGTCGCCGCAGCGACGAGCGGATCCTCTGTGGCGATAACCGGTCGCAGCACCGACGCACGGCTCGGCTGCAGCGCGACCTCGATGAGCCGCAGAAGCTGGGCCGTGCGCTCGGTCGTGTCCTCGATGACGGCGACGGGCAACCCGCTCTGGATCGAGGCGACCCGCTCGGCCGCCGCGACATCACCGAGTCCGATCACGACGTCGACGGGCGCGCCACCGTCGGCGACCCGCCGGCGCGCGAAGCGGTGGATCGCGGCATAGGTTTCCCACGAGTCGGGGAGCTCAGCGAAGAGGCGCACCCCGACCTCGAGCCTGTCGAGTTCGGAGCAGCCGAAGGCGCGGGTGAGAAACTCAGTCAGCCGCTTCGCCCAGATCGTGTCGCGTGGCTCGATGACGAGCCGCACGCCGTGTTCGAGCGCCGCTTCGAGAATCGGGCGCGCCCGCTCGATCGCGAGCGTGAGGTCCGCCTCGATGCTCCACTCGTCGGCGCCAGGGGCGAGACGCGCAGGATCAAACGCGAGCTCCCGAACGGCAGGGTGTGCCGCGAGGGTGAGCAGGCGTTCGACCTCACGCTTGCCGCCGGACTCGCCGAACACCTGGGCGCCATGGAGCGCGACGAGCACCGAGTTGCCCCGCTCCCGGTGGGCCCGGATCGCCTCGGTGAGCGCGGTCATGCGCCCGGCGAGCTTGAGCTGGAGCAGCACGTCGGGAAGCCTGCCGAGGAGGTTCTTGCGCGCCGCGGGCCGCACAACCCACGGCAGCCCGAGCGAGGCGACGCCGCCGGCGCGAAGCAGCAGCCTGTCGCGCGTTGGCATGCTCTCGGGCAGTTCGCCCCGCGAGACGCCGCGCAGCCCGACGGCCGCGGTAAACGCGTCGGAGGTCCCGAACAGCGAATCGACGAGACGGCGGGTGAAGTCGAGACTTTCGGGGCTCGTCGCGAGCTCACCGAGCAGGCCGCCGCGTGGCGTGTGCTGGCCGTCACCGCCGGCCGTGGACACGCTCTCCCAGGCGCTGACGCGCTCGTGCGCGGCCTCTGCGACAGACTCCCACACCGACACGACGTTCACCTGCTCGTCTCTCATGACCCCACTCTAGGGCTGGCTCCTCGCGAAACCCCGTGAACACGCGAACGCCCCGCGCACCTTTCGGCGGGCGGGGCGTTCGAACCGGAGACTCCGGAGTTATTCGACCTTTTCGGCCTCGGCGAGGATCGCCTCGGGGATGGTTGCGCCCATCCGCTCCGCGGCCCCCTCGTTCACGACGTACGCGAACTCGTTCGACACCTCGACTGGCATGGTCGCAGGGTCAGCGCCCTCGAGCACCTTCAGCGCCATCTCGCCGGTCTGGTAGCCGAGCTTCGTGTAGTCGATGCCGAGCGTGATGACCGCGCCGCTCTCGACGGTGCCGGCCTCTGCGCCGATGACGGGGATCTGCTTGTCTTCAGCGACCTGCACGAGCGATGCGATGCCGGCGACGACCATGTTGTCGGTCGGCACGTAGATCGCGTCGACGTCTCCGAGCGCCTCGGTTGCCGCGGCGATGTCGTTCGCCGTGGTGACGGTCTTCGTGACGACCTCGAGCCCCAGCGGGCCAGCTGCCTCGGTCACGGCATCGACCTGCACCTGCGAGTTGACCTCGCCCGATGCGTACACGATGCCGACCTTCTTCGCGCCGGGGGCGACCTCCTTGAGCAGCGCGAGCTGCGCATCGAAGGGCGCGAGGTCGCTGGTGCCGGTGACGTTGCCGCCGGGCGCCTCGTTCGACTCGACGAGCTGGCCCTCGACCGCGTCGGTGACGGCGGTGAAGAGGATCGGCTTGTCGGTGATTGCCTGTGCCGCGGTCTGCGCAGCGGGCGTCGCCACCGCGAGCACGAGGTCGAGGTCTGAGGAGGCAAAGCCCTGCGCGATGGTGACGGCGGTCGCCTGATCGCCGTTCGCGTTCTGATCGTCCCACTCGACGTCGACGCCCGCGTCGTCAAACGCCTGCTTGAAGCCGGCGGTGGCTGCGTCGAGCGCGGGGTGCTGCACGAACTGGCTCACACCGATCTTGTACGAGGCCTTCGCCTCATCACCCGAGTCGGTTGCGGCGGGGCTGGAGCAGGCGCTCAGCGTGAGCGCAGCGGCGGCGAGGCCGGCGAGCGCGATGCCTGAGCGGCGGAACGAGGTCAGTCGCATAGTAAAACGGTCCTTCGTGAATGTGCCGCTGCAACACCGCAACGGCAGGGGAAAACGGCAAGGGCTTTGCTGTTTCCAGCATCGTACCCCGGGAGCCCCACCCGCTCACTCGCACTGCGGTGCAACAGTTACGGAAACGAGACGGGGCGTGGCAGAGCGCGGGCGCTACGCCAACAGCGCGCGGTCGTCGAAGCTCGCGCCCTTGATCTTCGCGAACTCCGCGAGCAGCATCGGCACGGTGAGCTTCGACTTCTCCTCGGCGTTCGCCTCGAACACGATCCGGCCCTCGTGCATCATGACGAGCCGGTTGCCGAGTGTGATCGCCTGCTCCATGTTGTGGGTCACCATGAGCGTCGTGAGGTTGCCCTCCGAGACGATGCGCTCGGTGAGCGTCGTCACGAGCGCGGCGCGCTGAGGGTCGAGCGCTGCCGTGTGCTCGTCGAGCAGCAGGATCCGCGGCTGGGTGAACCCAGCCATGAGCAGCGACAGCGCCTGGCGTTGACCGCCGGAGAGCAGACCAACCTTCGCGGTGAGGCGGTTCTCGAGCCCGAGTTCGAGCGACTCGAGCTCAGTGGCGAACGCCTCGCGGCGGGCCTTCGTGATGCCGCGGTGCAGCCCGCGGCGCTTGCCGCGCTGCAGGGCGAGGGCGAGGTTCTGCTCGATGGTGAGGTCGGGCGCCGTGCCAGCCATCGGATCCTGGAAGACGCGGCCGACGTAGCGGGCACGCTTGAATTCCTTCAGCTTCGAGACGGATGCGCCGTCGATCCTGATCTCGCCCGCGTCGATCGGATAGCGGCCCGAGATCGTATTCAACAGCGTGGACTTCCCCGCGCCGTTGGAGCCGATCACCGTGACGAAATCGCCCTCGGCGAGCTCCAGATTGAGGTCGACCAACGCGCGGCGCTCGTTGACGGTGCCGGCGAAGAACGTCTTCGAAATGTTCGCGATACTCAGCATGATTACGCTCCCGTCGTCGCGGCCGGCGCCGGCTGGGTCAAGGTGTCGGAGCGCTTGTTCCCGCGGTTCTTGAACGACGGGATGCGCTTCAGGAAGCCCCAGCGCGGCAGCAGCAGCGCCGCGATCACGAGCAGGGCGGTCATGAGCTTCATGTCGTCCTGGTTGAAGCCGATGCGCAGCGCGCCGAAGATGATGATGCGGTACAGCACCGCGCCGACGACCACCGCGAGGGTGGCGAGCCAGATCCAGCGCTGCCCGAGGAGCGCCTGGCCGAGGATCACGGAGGCGAGCCCGACGAGGATCACGCCGATGCCCATGCTGATGTCGGCGACGCCGTTGTACTGCGCAATGAGCGCGCCCGCGAGGCCGACGAGGCCGTTCGAGAGCGACAGGGTGAGGATCTTCATGCCGTCGGTGTTCACGCCGAACGAGCGGATCATCTGCTCGTTGTTGCCCGTCGCCTGGATCGCGAGGCCGAGATCGGTCGACAGGAACCAGTCCACGAGCAGCTTGATCGCGAACACCACCACGAGGAAGATCAGCACGACATACCAGGTCTTGCCCATCCAGCCGGCCTCACGCAGCGGGCTGATGAGCGTCTCCTCGCGGAGGAACGGGAGATTTGATTTCCCCATGATGCGCAGGTTGATCGACCAGAGCGCGATCATCGTGAGGATGCCGGCCAGCAGCCCGTCGATCTTGCCCTTCGTGTGCAGGATGCCGGTGATCGCGCCCGCGATCATGCCCGTGACGCCGCCCGCGAGCGTCGCCAGCAGCGGACTCTGGCCCGCGTGGATGAGGGCGGCTGCGGTCGCGGCGCCCGTCGTGAGGCTGCCGTCGACCGTGAGATCCGGGAAGTTCAGCACGCGAAACGTGAGATAGACCCCCAGGGCGAAAATGCCGTAGAGAAGTCCGACTTCAATTGCGCCAATCAATTCGCGCCTCCTGCTGTGTAGTGTTCATGCTCGTCTGCTCCGGCGTGAAAGCCGAGAGTAGCCCCTAGAGCAGCGCTGCCGCCGCTGGAGAGACCTCGATCACTGCGTCATTCTCATGACGCGCACCGATGGAGATGCGAATCCCATCACCTGAGAAGCAGCGTACCGAAACTCCGCGCTCCGCGAAGACTTCGGTGATCGCGTCGCTCGCCGCGCCCGCCGGAATCCACACAAAGTTCGCCTGCGACTCGAGGACGGGCAGGCCCGCCGCACGAAGCGCGGTCGTGACGCGCTCGCGCTCGGCGACGAGCACGTCGATACGCTCCTGGAGCTCGTCCTCGGCAGCAAGCGAGGCGACGCCGCCCGCCTGGGCGAGGGCGCTCAGCGCGAACGGCACTGCCGCCTTGCGCAGCGCGTCGGCGACCTCGGGCTGGGCGACGGCGTACCCGACGCGGAGCCCGGCGAGCCCGTACGCCTTCGAGAACGTGTGCAGCACGGCGACGTTCGGGTAACGCTTGAAGAAGTCGAGCCCAACCGCCGAATCCGCGTCGACGTTGAAGTGCACGTACGCCTCGTCGAGCACCACGAGCACGTTGCCCGGGACCCGCTGCATGAACGCCTCAACGTCCGCCTGCGACACCGTCGTGCCCGTCGGGTTGTTCGGGTTGCAGACGAAGATGAGCTTCGTGCGTTCGGTGATCGCGTCGGCCATCGCGGGCAGGTCGTGGGCGCCGTCGGCCGTGAGCGGCACCTGCACGGGCGTCGCGCCCGCGAGCTGGACGAGGATCGGGTATGCCTCGAACGAGCGCCACGCATACATCACCTCGTCGCCTGCCCCCGCGAGGGCGTGGATGAGCTGGGAAGCCACCTCGACCGAGCCCGCGCCGAACGCGATGTTCTCGGGTGCCACGTCGAGTCGCGCCGCGAGAGCGGCTGTGAGCTCGGGGGCCGCGATGCTCGGGTAGCGGTTGACCGACGCCGGGAGCGCTGCGGCGAGCGCGTCGAGCACCGAGGGCAGCGGATCGTACGGGTTCTCGTTCGAGGAGAGCTTCGCGCTCAGGCCGTCTGGGCCGAGCTGCGCGGGCTTTCCTGCGCGGTAGGAGGGGATGCTCTCGAACCCTGAACGGATCGACACTGACATAGGGAACTCGCTTTCAAAGAGGCTGCGTCAATCCTACGCACCCGCGCGATGCCCCACACCCACAGCCTCGCTCACACCCACACCCCACGCCCACACCCGCACCCACGCCACACACCCGCACCGAAGATCTGTGATCTGCAGTTCGAATGTCGCCCGCCGGCTGGGTGGGCATATCTCCTGCAGATCACAGATCTAGTGACTGAAGCGTCGGTGACTGAAGCGTCGTGTGGCTGAAGCGAAGCCGAAGCGCGCCTCGGTGAGCCCCTAGGCTGCGCCGCCGAACTCGCCGGTGGCGACGATGATCGCTCGGGCGAGCACCGCCTCACGCATCATGAAGCCGAGCACGGCGGGCGTCGCCTGCGGATCGATGTCGATGTGCTCGACGTCAAGCGCGTGCACGACGAACCAGTAGTGGTGCACGCCGGTGCCCTCGGGCGGCCCGGCCCCGACGAACGCGGGCTCGCGCTGCTCGTTCGGCATCATGATCGCGCCCTCTGGCAGGAGGTCGCCGCCGAGGGCGCCCGCACCTGCGGGAAGGTCGGTCACGCTCGCGGGGATGTTGGCGACCGCCCAGTGCCAGAAGCCGGAGCCTGTTGGGGCGTCAGGGTCGAAGCAGGTCACGGCAAAGCTCTTCGTCTCTGCCGGGAAGTCCGACCAGCTCAACTGGGGCGAGCGGTTCGACCCGCCGGCGCCCTCGCCGTAGAGCTCGGCGGGCAGCGGCTCGCCGTCCTGAATATCGGTGCTTACGAGGGTGAACCCTGGCTTTTCCGGCATCCCGGCGTACGGGTTCAGCGCGCCGCGACTCGGGTGACTTGTCATGGTCGCTACGCTACCTGGGAACACACGTTCTGGATAGCCGCGACCCGATAGACTGGCCTGAATATCAGCGACGCAGCAGCGATGTGGATTGGAGTGCAGCATGGCGGTCACAACCGGTTCGGAGCGTGCCCGTGGCGCGCTCTCGTATCTTCGCCGCAAGATCTCGACCGGAGAGTGGGCGGTTGGCGAGCGCATCCCGATCGAGCCCGAGCTCGCCGATCAGATGGGTGTCGGCCGTTCGACTGTCCGCGAGGCCGTCCGCTCCCTCGCGAGCATGGGCATGCTCGAGACCGCGCCCGGCCGCGGCACCTTCGTTCGCTCGGCGTCGCCGACGAGTTCGCTGCTCGACGAGTTCCTCGCGGACTTCTCGCTTGAGGAGATCCTGAGCTACCGCCGCGCGCTCGAGGTTGAGGCTGCACAGCAGGCGGCGCTGCACCGCTCCGACGAAGACCTCGCGGCGCTCGAGCAGGCGACGATCGAAGAGGTCGGCTGTTCTCGCTGCCCCGTGCTGAGTCTGACCGACTCGGGTGAGGGCGCGTTCGACAGCCGGTTTCACCGCCTGATCTTCGACGCGGCGAAGAACCGGCTGCTCGCCGCGCTCTACGCCGGCATCAACGACCAGCTGCGCACCCCGCAGCACCGCGGCCGTCTCGCGAACGTCGCGACAGGCGCCGAAATGGAGCGCGACCACCAGCGCGTACTCGAGGCGATCCGCAAGCGCGACTTCATCGACGCGGTGCACGCGATGGTCGATCATGTTGACCACGACGTTGTCATCGTGAACGATCAGCAGGAGGTCGTCCCGCCGCTCGCTCGCACCCCCGAGCAGCAGCAGCGGATCGACGACGTGCGCGACGGCCGCCCCGCGATCGTCTCGTAGCCCGGGGCCGCGTTCACGACACGGCGGACGCACTCATCCGCAGCAGCCAGCTGCGCCGGGCGGCGTGAGCCGCGCGCGACACCTCGGCGTCCTCCGTAACGAAGTCGGAGGAGTGGTACGCCCCGTCCCAGACGTGGAGCTCCGCGCTCACCCCCGCGGCCCACAGCCGCCCCGCGAAGTCGACGATCGAGTCGCGAAACACCTCGGCCGATCCGCTGTCGAGAAACACTGGCGGCAGCCCAGCGAGGTCGGCGCGCTCTCCGGGCGGCTGAGCGGCTGAGCCAGAGAGCGCGGCCTCCCACGCGACGGCGTTCGACCGCCGATCCCACGAGGCATCATCGGCGAACTGCGCTGCTGAGACGGTGTCTCGGGCGTCGAGCATGGGGCACGCGAGCAGCAGTCCCGCAAGCTTGACACCGGCGTCCCGGCACGCCAGGCCGGCCGCGGCGGCGAGGCCCCCGCCGGCGCTCTGGCCCGCGAGCACGACCGGGGCGCCGTCGGCGGTGGCGTCCCGCAGCACGTCGAGCACCGCCGCGATCATGGCGTCGAAGTTCGCGGCCGGAGCGAGCGGGTACTCGATCGTCCACACCTCAAGTTCGAGCTCCTCCGCGAATCTGCCGGCGAGGTCTGCGCCGGCGTAGCGCGTGCCGGCGATGAGCCCGCCACCGTGCAGAAACACGACCCTCAGTGCCGCGGGGCGGGGCGCCCGTGAGGCCGTGAGCACCGTCACGGCCTCACCGCGCTCGGCCGCGTGCAGGCGCCAGCGGGCACGCAACGTCTCCGGCGGCTCCGCGCGCGCGGCCGAGGCCGCCCGGTACCGCTCGATGTCGGAGGCGTCAGCGATGCCGGGCATCTCACGACGAGCGAGCTCAGCCAGCCCGGCACGCAGCTCCGCTGCCACCGCGGGGCGGGCGGGGTCGGCGGTCACGCGAGCGCTGCCACGAACCACGACGTGATCGTCGCCGGATGCGTGATCGCCGTGCCGACGCATACCGAGTGTGCTCCGGCGGCGAGCGCGGCGGCCGCCTGCTCCGGGGTGTGGATCCGCCCCTCGGCCACGATGGGCGCCTCGCAGCGTGCGGCGACCTCGGCGATGAGTTCGAGGTCGGGCCCGGTCGTCTTCGCGCGTTCGCCCGTGTACCCGGCGAGGGTGGTGCCGAGGAGATCGGCGCCCGCCTGTTCCGCGGCGACGGCGTCGGCCAGCGAACCGCAGTCGGCCATGATGAGCGCGTCGCTGCGCTCGCGGATGCCGGCGATGGTGTCCGCGAGCGTGAGCCCGTCCGGCCGGCGGCGCCTCGTCCCGTCGATGGCGATGATGTCGGCCCCGGCGGCGGCGACCGCGAGGGCGTGCTTGAGCGTCGGGGTGATGAACACGTCGGCGTCGCCGTCTTTCCAGAGCCCGACGATGGGAACGCCGAGGCCCGCGACGGATGCGATGTCGGCGAGTCCCTGCACGCGCACGGCCGCGGCACCGCCGACGACGGCCGCCGCAGCGACCTGCGCCATGGTGCGGGGATCGCGCATGGCCTCACCGGGGTAGGCCTGGCACGAAACGATGAGTCCGCCATGCAGCCGGGCGAGCGTGGCCGCCCGGGCGGGGTCCATGCGGCGGGCCGTGTCTGGTGTCGCGCGGTCGGTCATGCGGGGACTCCGTTCGTGTCGCTCGGACCGGGTGGGGCGGTCGAGGCCGGTGCGCCGGGTGGGGCGGTCGAGGCCGGTGGCCCGGCGGGGCCGGCCGCGTGGTCGAGGAAGGCCCACGCGTGCGCGGCCGCCCCGACGAGGGGGGCGTCACCGCCGAGGGCGCCGTGGAGCACCGGCAGGTCGCGGCGGTCGTCGGTGAGCTCGGCCCGCAATGCGGCAACCATCGGCTCCCACCACGCGGCGCCGATGCTCGGCACGCTGCCGCTCACGACGACCGCAGCCGGGTCGAGGATCGCCACCGCCGCCGCGATGCCTCGGCCAACGGCCGCCGCAGACTCGGCGATCGCGCGCGCCGCGTGCGCGTTCCCGGCGGTTGCGCGCGCGGCGACCTCGCGTGCGTCGGCGGCGTTCCGGTCGCCGCTGAGGGACACGTAGTGCTGGTGCAGTCCGATGCCCGATCCGATGGCTTCGAGGTGCCCGGCCCGACCACACGTGCACCGCAGGTGCTCGGCGCCCGATGCTGGCACATGCGCGAGGTCGCCGCCGCCGTGATGCGCACCGCGGAGCGGCGTCTGGCCGGTGGCGGTGTCGATCAGGATCCCCGCGCCGATCCCCGTCCCTACCGCCACGACGAGCGCGCTCGGATATCCCGCCGCCGCGCCGCGCGCGGCCTCGCCCCACGCGTGCGCGTCGACATCGTTCTGCACGACGACGGGTGGGCCGCCGACGCGTGCGAGCGCCAGGCTGACCTCGGCCGCGAGGTCCGTTCCCGCCCAGCCACGGAGGGTGTCGGTCGCGGCAACGATCCGCCCGGCGCGCACATCGACGGTGCCGGCGGTGCCGATCCCGACCGCGAGGGGCCGCAGCCCCGGCTCGCCCGCGAGCACTGTCGTGACGAGCTCGGCAACGGCCGCCACGATCGCGGCGGACCCGTCGCGCGCCGGTGTGGCCACGCGCGCGTGGCCGCGGATAGCGAGGTCCCGGCCTACGATGCCAGCGGCGATCTTTGTCCCGCCGATGTCGACGGCGACGACGACGCCAGAGGGGTCTCCGGCGCCGCCCGGCACCGGCGCGCTCATGCCCGGGCGGGAGCCGCGGCGAGGCCGGTGCGCTCGGCGATCGCTCGCACCTCCGCGATGGCGTCTGCGGCGAGCGGCTCGACAGTCACTGCCATGCCGGCGTGCGCGATGAATCCGCGCGCCTGCATAGCGACCTTGAACGCGCCGACCCCCATTGCGTCGCCCGAGTAGCCGCGGGGCGCGAACACGAGCTCGAAGCGCTCGTTCAGGCGCTCCTGCGCGTCGCGAGCGGCGTCAAAGTCGCCCCGCGCCGCGGCCTCAAACAGTCGCACGTATCCCTCGACGTCGACGTTTGCGAAGCCGGGTACGACGCCGTCAGCCCCGGCAAGAAGCATCGCATCAACGACGAGCTCGTGGCCGGTGAGCAGCTGCAGGGGTGAGCCAGCCGCGCGGTTCGCAGCGACGAGGCGACGGAACGCCACGTCGTCGCCCGAGGAGTCCTTCAGGCCGTGGATCACGCCGTCGGCCGCGAGGTCGAGCAGCAGCTCGATGCTGAGCTTCGTGTGCACGCGCACAGGCACGTCGTACGCCCACAGCGGGGCGTCGATGGCTGCGGCGATCAGCCGGAAGTGGCGGCCGATCTCGGCCTGCGAGTTCAGCGTGTACAGCGGCGCCGTCGTGACGATCGCGTCAGCGCCCGCGGCGACGAGCTTCTGGGCGGTCTCGATGATGCGGGGCGCGGTGAGCTCGATGGCGCCGGCGATGACGGGCACCCTGCCGGCGTTGGCGCGCACGATCGTCTCGAGTACGGCGACGCGCTGCGCCTCGGTGAGGTAGGCAGTCTCGCCCGTCGAACCGAGCGCGAAGAGCCCGGCGACGCCGCCGGTGATGAGCATCTCGACGACGCCGGCGAGCGACTCGTGATCGACCTCACCCTCGGGGGTGAACGGCGTGACGACCGGGGGAACAACGCCGGTAAAACGGGGGGAGGTATGCGACTGAGTCATGGTTTCTCTTCTGAGTGTGGGTGGGTGAACAGCTGGGGCGCGCGGGCCGCAGCGAGCCCGCGCGCGTGACTAGCGGCCGAGCAGCGTCGGCGCAGCCCCGAGGAGCGACCGCGTGTACGGGTCACTCGGGTGGTCGAACACGTCGGCTGCCGGGCCCGACTCGACGATGCGACCGCCGTTCATGACGGCGATCTCGTCGGAGAGGTAGCGCACCGTCTGGATGTCGTGCGAGATGAACACCATGCCGAGGCCGAGCTCGTGTTTGAGGTCGGTGAGCAAGTTGAGGATCTGCGCGCGCACCGAGACGTCCAGCGCGCTCGTTGGCTCGTCGGCGATGATGACGCGCGGATCGAGCGCGAGCGCGCGGGCGATCGCGACGCGCTGCCGCTGCCCGCCGGACAGCTGCCCGGGGAGCACCTCGAGCGCCGACTGCGGGAGCCCAACGAGCGACAGCAGCTCGCTCACGCGTGCCTCGCGTGCCGCTGGCTCGCTGATCCCGTGCACCTGCATCGGATCGAGCAGCGCTTCGCGCACCGTCATGCGGGCGTTCAGCGCCGTCGCCGGATCCTGGAACACCGCCGAGATCACCCGGCCGATGCGGCGGCGCACCGCCGTGCTGAAGCCGGGCACGACCTCGCCCTCGAAGGCGACCTCGCCCGACGTCGGCGTTTCGAGGCCGAGGAGCACTTTCGCGGCGGTTGACTTGCCCGATCCCGATTCGCCGACGATGCCGAGCGTGCGGCCCGCGTGCACCGAGAACGAGATGCCGTCGAGTGCGCGGACGATCTCGCGACGGAACATCGTCGAGTTTCGCGAGCGATAGTGCATCCGCACGTCGCGCAGCTCGATCACCGGGGTGTCGGTGCGCGCACCCGCCCCTGGGCCGATGTCGGTGGGGATCATGCGGGTGCCTCGCTCACGGTGACGGGCGCGTCGGCTGGATGCGCCAGGTAGCGTTGGGTGGTGCCGGGGATCTCCCGCAGCACCGGGGTCACGTCGCGGTAGCGCGCAGGGTCGGACGAGCGCGGCGCGAACCTGTCGCCGGCGGGGAACTCGTACGGCGACGGCACGATGCCGCTCACCTGGTGCAGCCTGTCGGAGCCGGCCTCGATCGAGAGCACCGAGCCGAGCAGGCCGCGGGTGTACTCGTGCATCGGCTGCGTGAGCAGCTCCCGGGTTGAGCCCTGCTCGACGACCTGACCCGCGTACATGACGGTGATGCGCTGCGCGATCTCGGCGACGAGCGCCAGGTCATGCGACACGAACACCATCGCGAAGCCGAGCTCGCGCTGGAGTCGCTTGAGCAGCTCAACGACCTGCGCCTGCACAGTCACGTCGAGCGCCGTGGTGGGCTCGTCCGCGATCACCAGGCGCGGATCGCGGGTGAGGGCCATCGCGATGAGCACGCGCTGCCGCTGGCCGCCCGACAGCTCGTGCGGATACGACGCGAGCGTCCGCTTCGGGTCGAGACCGACGAGCTCGAGGAGGTCCTCGGCAGTGCGCGTTCCGCCGCGGCGGGTGAGCTGCTTCATCTGCGAGTGGATCAGCATCGCGGGGTTCAGGGAGCTCAGCGCGTCCTGGTACACCATCGCGATGTCGTGGCCGCGCATCGCGTTGCGTTCCTTGTCGCCGAGCGTGAGGAGGTCGGCGCCGTCGAACGCGACCGTCCCCGACACCTGCGCCTTCGGGTCGAGCAGCCCCATGATCGCGAGCGAGGTGATCGACTTGCCGCAGCCGGACTCGCCGACGAGCGCCATGGTCTCTCCCGGGCGCACGGCGAAGCTGACGCGGTCTACGACGTTGACCTCGCCGTAGCGCGGGAACCGGATGCTCAAGTCGGTGACTTCGAGCAGCGGCGCGACGACGGCGGGGACCGGGGCAACCCGATCCGTGCGCGCGAGCTCGGCGGCGCGCAGCGCCTGGAGGCGATCTGCGAGCGGGGTGACGGGCACCTTCGGCGCGCGCGGCTCGGAGATGCCGCCCGGGATCGCGACGTTCACTCCGGTATCGACGGTCACGATGTGGCCGGTCGCCGGCTGCTCGTTCGCCGTTTCGAGCGCGGAGGTCGCTTCCTCGGTGCTCGCCGCGTCGGTCGTCACGCGGCGGGCGCGCGGCGACACCATGGCGTCGGTCATCCCCTCGGACAGGATGTTCAGCGCGAGCACGGTGATGAGGATCACCGCCCCGGCGAAGAACGTCGCCCACCAGGCCCCGCTCATGACGAGGTTGCGGCCCTCGGCGATGACGTTGCCCCAGGACGGCTCGGGGGCGGGAACGCCGGCCTGGATGAACGAGAGCGAGGCCTCGAACACGATCGCGTCGGCGACGAGCACCGTCGAGAACACGAGCACGGGCGCGATGCAGTTGCGCAGCACGTGCTTCACGATGATTCGCGGGGTTGACGATCCCATCACCCGCACCGCCGAGACGTAGTCCTCGCCGTACTGGTCGAGAATGTTCGCGCGCACCACGCGGGTGAGCTGCGGCGTGTACAGGAAAGCGATCGTGAGCACGAGCACGGGGAGCGACTGGCCGAGCACGGCAACGAACACGATCGCGAGCGCGATGCCGGGGAACGACATGATGACGTCGAGGAGTCGCATGAGGGTCTCCGAGATCGCCTTGGGGGCGGTGGCCGCGATCGTGCCAAGCACCGCCGCAGCCGCGAGCGCGACGAGCGTCGCGCCGAGGCCGATGATCAGCGAGTAGCGCGCGCCGTACAGCAGGCGCGACAGCAGATCGCGGCCCTGGCGGTCAGTGCCGAACCAGTGCTCCGCGCTCGGCGGCTGCACCGGGGTGCCGGATGCGAGCGGATCGTACGGCGCGATGAGCGGCGCGAACACCGCGCACACTGCCACCGCGAGCAGCACGACGAGGCTGATGCGTGCGCCGATGAGGAGTTCGCCGAGCCGGAGCCCGGGTCGGGAGAGTCGTTCTGTCAGCTTGCGTCGCATGTCACACCGACCTGATTCGCGGATTGATGAGGACGTAGAGCACGTCCACGATGATGTTCACGACGACGAAGGCGACGGCGACGGCGAGCGTCACGGCCTGGACGAGATTGGGCTCGTTATTCGTGACGCCGTTGAGGATGAGCATGCCCATGCCGGGGAGCGCGAAGATGATTTCGATGACGACGGCGCCGCCGAGGAGGTAGCCGACGCGGAGCCCCAGCACCGTCACCGGAGTGATGAGGGCGTTGCGGAGCACGTTGCGGCCGACGACGACCGCGCGCGGGATACCGAAGCCGAGCGCGGTGCGCACGTAGTCGCGGTCGAGCTCCTCGACCATCGCGGTGCGGACGACGCGTGAAAGCTGACCGATGACCGGGACGGCAAGCGCGAGCGCCGGCAGCGCCATGCGCGCGAGCCAGCCCGCAGGATCCTCGGTGAGCGGCGGGAGTTTGCCGGAGCTGGGGAGCAGGTTGAACTGCAGGGTCACCACCTGGATGAGCAGGATCGCGAGCCAGAATGACGGGGTCGACAGCGCGGCGATCGAGAACACTCGAATCACCTGGTCGGGCCACTGGTCGCGCCGGATCGCGGCGATCACGCCGAGCAGCGTCGCGCCGATGACCGCGATGAGCAGGCCGAGGAACGTGAGCTGCAGCGTGATCGGGAACGCGCGGGCGAGTTCGTCGACGACGGGGAGCTGGCGCGCCGAGTACGTGCCGAGGTCGCCGCGGAAGAGGCCGGCGAGGAAGCTCACGTAGCGCACGAGGAGGGGATCGTTCAGCCCCTTCGCCTCGCGATAGGCCTCGCGGTCGGCCGGCGAGGCGCCTTCGCCGAGCGCGGTGATCGCGGGGTCGACGGGCGAGAACGACATCACGAAGAAGACGAGGAACGTGATGCCAAGAAGCATCAGCGGCAGCTGCAGCAGTCGCCTGCCGATGAGCTGAAACAGGTGTGACACGGGGAATTCCTTCCGGGGAGGCCGGGGTGGTGATGCGCGATCGCGCCTCACCACCCCGGGCCGCGGGGCGGGCTACTTGGCCGCGACGCCCACGTCGAGGAACGACAGGCCGGTCGTTGAGACCGGCTCGAAGCCAACCAGGCCATCGGCATCCCACGCGGTCGGCAGCTTGCGGTGGAACAGCGGGTAGAGCGGGACCTCCTCGGAGAGCAGGTCGAAGCTCTCGTTCCAGGTCTGCTGCTGCTCGTCTCCGGTTTGCTGCACGGCCTCCTTGAGAAGGCCCTGGAGGGTGGCGAACTCGGCGCTGTCGTCCCAGTAGTAGCGGGTCTGCGGCCAGACGTTATCGCCGTACCACCACTGCATGAGCAGGTCTGCGTCGTTGCCGAACACCGAGGGGTCTCCCGGGGCGATCATCACCTGGTAGTCGCCGGCGTCGGTCTTGCCGTACTGCGCTGCACTCTGAGCAATGTCCAGGGTCGTCTTGATGCCGACTCCGTCAAGGGACTCCTTCACGAGCGGGGCGAGCTCCTTCACCCAGCCGGTGTCGGTCATGAGGATCGTGAGGTCGAGGTCGGTGACGCCGGCCTCCGCGAGCAGCGCCTTCGCCTTCTCGGGGTCGTAGGTGTAGACCGTTGACGCCTCGTGGTAGTTCGGGTGCGTCTTCGGCAGGAACGACGTCGCCGCCTCGGCGTTGCCGAGCAGACCGGTCTCGATGATCTTGTCCATGTCAAGCGCGTAGAACAGCGCCTGCCGCACGCGCACGTCGTCGAACGGCTTCACCTTGGTGTTGAACATCATGAAGAGCAGGCCGAACGACTGCACGCTCTCTACGGTTGCGGACTCGCCGAGCGCGTTCACGTCGATGTACGGCACGTCCTCCATCGCCTGGATGGTGCCGCTCGTGAGTGCGGTGGTGCGCGCGGCCGCGTCGGAGAGCAGGTTCCAGTTCATGCCAGCGGCGAGCGCCGGGTGGGGGCCGTCGTACTCCTCGTGGCGCTCGAACACGATCGCGTCGTCCGGCGTCGCCGAGACGAGCTTGTAGGGGCCGGAGCCGACGGGCTGCGCGCCGAACGCTTCAGCGTCCTGCTCGACGAGCGCCCTCGGCACGATCTTCACGACGCCGAGGCGCTCGTTGAGGAGCGAGAACGGGAAGTCGGTGGCGATCTCGACGGTGTCTTCATCGACGGCGGTGACAGTGTCGATGAAGTCGACGAATGGGGTGAAGAGGCTGCCGGATGCGGGATCCAGCACGCGCTCGTAGCTGAACACGACGTCTTCGGCGGTCACGGGGGTGCCGTCGTGGAAGGTCGCGCCCTCCCGGAGATCGATCTCGTAGTGCGTGTCGTCGATCTGCTTCGGCAGGTCCGCGGCCAGGGTGGCCTCGGGCTCCTTCGTCACCGGGTTGAGATCCACCAGGCCTTCGAAGATGTGCCAGTTCGCTGCGACGGTGACGGCGCCGGAAGCGACCATCGGGTCGAAGCTCCCGCTGAGCGCGTACGAGATGCCGGCTTCGATGATGCCGTCCGGATCCACGCTGGCTTCGGCGCCTGCGTTGGATTCGGGCTGAGCGCCGGCCCCGCCACAAGCGGTGAGGGCTAGCGCTGCGGCCAGGGTGCCCGCGGCGGTCGCGGCAAATCGTCCTGCCCGTCGTTGGGTAGTTCGGTTCATTGAGGACTCCTGAGTCTTGGAGGAAGGAACGTCTTGAGGAGATCTGACGTCCGATGTACTATAAACACATCCCCGGCCCGCGCACAAGCGTGGAATGATCAAACCAAGAACTTCGAAGGGAGCGGGACGATGACGTCACCTCGGTTGATTGATGCGCAACCGCGCGACCTGCGCATGCGACGCACCACAACCGCCGACGAGATCAAACGGCTCATCCTCGCCCGCGGGCTCGAGCCCGGCTCGCCGCTTCCCACGGAGGCTGAGCTCATCGATGCGCTCGGCGTGTCACGCTCGTCGGTGCGCGAGGCGATCCGCACCCTCTCCACCCTCGACATCGTCGACGTCCGTCACGGCCACGGCACCTACGTCGGCCAAATGTCGCTCGACCCGATGGTGCAGACCCTCGTGTTTCGTGGCGTGCTCTCGCCGGAGGGGTCGCTCGACGCCCTCCGCGAGGTCGTCGAGGTCAGGCTCGCGCTCGATCTCTCGATGGCCGAACGCGTCGTCGAGGTGGCGCGCGGCGCGCATCACCCGCGCCTCGAAGAACTCGTCGTCGAGATGGACGAGAAGGCCGCGCAGGGCGACATGTTCCTCGAAGCCGACCGCGAATTCCACACGCGGCTCTTCGAGCTCGTCGGTAACGGGCTCGCGAAGCAGCTCGTCGGCGCGTTCTGGGACGTGCACACCGCGGTCCTCCCGCAGCTCAACATCGCCCCAGCCGAAGACATCCACCAGACGGCGGCAGCGCACGGTGCGATGCTGCGCGCAGCAGTGGCCGGCGACGTCGACGCGTATCGCGCCGCCGTCGTCGACCACTACGCGCCGCTCCAGCGCTCGCTCTCCCGCTCCGCATAGCACGCGGCGGCGGGCCGGGTGCGGCCCATCCTGCGCGCACCCGTGCGGTTACGCGTCGCCGTCGAGGAGCGCGTGCAGCGCGTCTCGGACGAGCGTGGCGCCGGAGACCCCGCCGTAGTGTGCCGCGAAGCGTTCGTCGGCGACATACATCTCGCCGAGACCTCGCACGTACGCCGCAAACGCGTCGCCAGCAGGCGCGCCTGGCACCCCGCGGAGCCACTCGACGTGACGCCGCGCGAGCGCCTGCGCGCGCTCCGACGCGGGATCCTCGCCGTCGGTCGCTGCTGCGACCCAATCGGCGTTCAGCGCCGCGACCTGGTCCTGCCACCCCTGCTGCTGCTCCGCGCTCATGCTGCGCCACCAGCTGTCGCTCGCCGCGTAGGCGTTCTCGCCCCAGCGCTCAATGACCTCGTCCTTGTGTTTCGTGTGGTCAAATCCGTCAAACATGTTGGCTGCCATCAGCCCATTCCCTTCGTGTGGTGTGGTGAGCGCAGCGATCGTGCGCCGAACGGCGCCGATCTGGCGATCGACCCGGGCACGCTCCTGTTCGAGCAGGTCGAGATGCACGCCGAGGACTCGGGCCTCGGCCAAGGCGACAGCATCGGCCGACTCGCCGGCGCCGCTCCCCGCGTCCTGCGCGGCGAGCACCTCGGCGACCCGGTCGAGCCCAAGCCCGAGATCGCGCAGCAACAGCACGCGCTGCAGCCGGACAAGCGAACGGTCGCTGTAGTACCGGTATCCGTTCCGCCCGACGCGCGCCGGCCGGACCAGGCCGATCGCGTCGTAGTGCCGGAGCGTCCGCGAGGTGGTACCCGCCGCGCGGGCAATCTCCTGGATCGAGTACTCCACTGCCGTCTCCACTTCTTCGCTCAAGGCGCACACTCCGTGCGCCCGCATCTCACGGTAGAACTTGACGCTACGTCAAGGTCAAGCGATATGCCAGAACTCGTTCTCGCGCGCGGGCAGCGCGCCGCCCGACCAGGCGTAGGCTAAGACAATGGCAGCCATCCGTTTCGTCGCTATTGGAGACAGCTTTACCGAGGGAGTCGGCGACGAGCAGCCCGACGGCAGCGTGCGCGGCTGGGCCGACCTCGTCGCGCAGGGACTCGCCGACGCGACCGGCGAGCCCATCGAGTACGCC
Source organism: Leucobacter aridicollis (assembly GCF_013409595.1). Taxonomy (NCBI): domain Bacteria; kingdom Bacillati; phylum Actinomycetota; class Actinomycetes; order Micrococcales; family Microbacteriaceae; genus Leucobacter; species Leucobacter aridicollis. The sequence continues at coordinate 3,426,162 of NZ_JACCBD010000001.1, forward strand.
AACCTCGCGATCCGCGGCAGGCTCCTAGCCCCCATCCTCGCCGAACAGCTCGAACCGGCGATCGCGCTCGGCCCGACGATCCTGAGCTTCAACGGCGGCGGCAACGACATGCTCCGCCCAGGCACTGACATGGCGTCGATCATCGCGGCGACCGAGGGCGCCCTCACCCGCATCCAGCAGGCCGGCATCGAGCCGCTGCTGCTCGCGGGCGCGAACCCGACCGGCGGGCTCCCCTCGGGCGGCAGCGTGAGCAGGAAGGGCAGCGAGCTGACCCGCGCGGCCGGTGACGTTGCACACCGGCTCGGCGTCCGGTTCTCCAACAACTGGGACGACGCAGAGCTCGCCGGCAGCCAGTACTGGTCCATTGACCGCCTCCACCTCGCGCCAGTCGGCCACCACCGCGTCGCCGCGAATGTGCTCAGCGCCCTCGGCCACGCGGCCCCCGCCGACTGGGTCACCACCGCCCCACCGAGGGCGGCACCCACCGCGCGAGATCAGCTGCGCTACACCCGCGAGCACGTGCTGCCGTGGATCGGGCGCCGGCTGACCGGACGGTCGAGTGGCGACGGTCGGACGGCGAAGTATCCCGAATTCGTGACGATCACTCCGCGGTGACAGCGGTGCCCCGGACCCGCGCAGCGCGCAACCCGGGGCACCCGTCACCGATTGGTGCTACTGGCCGGAAGACAGCCAACGTCCGAGGGGCTTACGGGCGATGATGAGCACCGCCCCAAGGACCAGGCCGGTCGCGGACACGATCGAGAAGTACGCCGGCGACTCGATCGCGGCGAACAGCTGGCCAAGCAGACCCGAGAGCGACGAGCCGAGCGCGAGGGTCAGGAAGTTCAGGCCAACCATCTGGGACTTGAACGACTTCGGACCGATCTGGGTGGCGACCGACAGTCCGATCGGGCCAACAAACACCTCGGACGATCCTGCCATCGCCATGAACAGCAGAATGAGCGCGAGCGGGATAAAGGCGTCGCCGGTTGCCTGCGAGATGATGAGCAGGAACAGGTAGGCGCAGCCAATCTGCACCAGTCCGATGCCGAACTTGGTGACCGGCGACGGCTGGCGCGACCCCATGCTGTTCCAGAGCTTCGCGATGAGCGGCGTGATGAGCACGGCCGCGAGCGGACTCACCGTCGTGATCCACGCAACGGGGAACGTCCAGTCGCCAATCTGCAGGTTGATCCGCTCGGTGATGAGAATCGAGATCGCGGTGAACTTCTGGAAGAGCAACCCGAAGTAGATTCCCGAGAACAGGAACAGTGGCAAGTAGGCGAGCACACGGCTGCGCTCATCTCGCGTCACGCTGCGTGACGTGCACATGGTAATGAAGTAGGCGGCCGCGGCGAGCAATGCGAGGATCGTCGTTGTGCTCGCGAGGTTTTCGGCTCGCAGCATCCCCGACCAGATTGCCCCGCCAAGCACCAACAGGCCGACCACGGCCGCGCCAGCAAACACCGGGTACTTGTTGCGCGGCAGGGGGTTGTTCACGACGGAGGCTCGCTCCGGGAGCTTCTTCCACGACACGAGATACTGCACGAGGGCGCCAGCCATGCCCACGGCGGCGAGCCCAAAGCCCCAGTGGAAGCCGTACTCGTTCTGCACCCAGCCGGTCGTCAGCGGGCCGACAACGGCACCGATGTTGATCGCCATGTAGAAGTAGGAGAAGCTGACGTCACGCTCCTGCTGCGGGCGCCCCTCGACGAGGAACCCAACGATCGAGGTGATGTTGGTCTTGAGCGCGCCGGTGCCGATGACGATGAGCACGAGCCCGATCCCGAGTCCGCCGAGGCCCTGGGCGAAGGCGAGCACGATGTGGCCGGCCATGATGACGATGGCGCCGAAGAGCACCATGAGCTTGGGCGCAACGAGGCGGTCACCAAACCAGGCTCCAATCACCTGCGCAAGGTAGACGGCGCCGCCGTAGGCCCCGACGATGCCAGCCGCTGCCGCCGGGGCGACCTCGAGCCCGCCGTCTGCGAGGGAATAGAGCAGGTAGAAGGACAGAATTCCCTGTAGCCCGTAGAAGGAATAGCGCTCCCACAGCTCGGTGAAGGCCATGCTCCAGACGCCGCGTGGCAGCTTCGCCTTGCGTGGGGGCGGCACGCTGTCCGCCCGGGGTGTCGTAATCGAGTGGGTCATTCGTGCAGCCCTGCCAATCGTGATCCAAATCGTGCAATGAGTGAGGTATTTTCGGAGTTTCGCGACTCCTCCCACGAGTCAGCCACGCCGAAGAGGCTGTACATCGCGTGGACGCCGACCCATCGGATCGGTTCGGGTTCCCAGGTGCCTGAGTTGTGGTCGTTCCAGGGCAGCTGCGTGAGCTGCGTGGTCTTCCCCTCGACCCTGTCCAGCAGCGTGCGGGCAGCGAGGTTCGTTGCGGTGACGCCGTGCCCCGCGTAGCCGCGCGCGTTTCCGATGCCCGTCGCCGGGTCGAAATAGATGCCCGCACACCAATCGCGCGTCACGCCGATAGCCCCGCGCCACGCGTGGTCGATCTCGATGTCCGCGCTGGGGAAGAAGAACTCGAGGCGATCCCTGAGCGTCTTGATCGTCCTCGCGTCGACGACTCCCTCGCCGGGGAGGCCCGAGGCGTACGCGTAGGGAGTGCCACGGCCACCGATCGCAATTCGATTGTCCGCCGTTCGCTGAGCATAGACGAAGGTGTGCGCGCCGTCGTTCAGGCATTCGCGTCCATCCCACCCGATCCGCGTCCAGTCTGCGTCGCGGAGGGGCTTGGTGACGATCATGGAGGAGTTCACGGGAATCACCTCTCGGCGTCCGAAGCCGGGTCCGTCGCTCTCGACAGTTCCGGTGAACGCCTCAAGGCAGCTGAGGATGATCCGCCCGCGAACTACTCCGCGCGTTGTCGTGGCCGCGTGCGGATCGATCCGCACCACCTCAGCGTGCTCACGAATGGTGACGCCCTTGGCCTCGACAACGTCAGCGAGGCCGCGGGTGAGCTTCGCCGGGTCCACGCGCGCGGTATCCCGGTAGTACATCCCGCCCAGCGCCGGAACAATGCCGATGCGCTCCTTGAACGCGGCGGCGTCGAGCAGCTCGATCGACTCCGGCTCGTAGCCGTTCTCGAGGTTCGCGCGGTACGTGGCCTGCAGCCGCTTCAACGCAGCCGGGGTCGTGGCAGCCTGCAGTTGCCCGCCCCGGTGCTGGTCCGCGCTGATCCCCTCGCTGTCGAGGACGCGTAGCGTCTCGGTGATCGCCGCACTCATCTCGTGCTGGAATGCGCGAACCGCCCCCTTCCCGTCGAGGCCGCGCTTGTTCGCTGCCTTGGCGTAGACCGCGCGATTGCCGGGAATGAGCGTCGATACCCATCCCCCGTTGCGGCCGGATCCGCCGTAGCCGACCTCGTGGGAGTCGAGCACGGTGATGCGCCACTCCGGGTGCGCCTGCGCCGCGTAGTAGGCGGTCCAGAGCCCCGTCATGCCGCCGCCAACGATGACAAGGTCCTGCTCTTCGTCAGGAAGCGCGCCGCGGCGTGACGGCGCCGCGGCGCGCGCCAGGCCGGCCGATTCGGGAGCGCGCATCCAATGCGAGATCTCGCCGTTCGTGTAGTGAGTCACCTTCGTGGTGTCCTTCCCAATAGTGGTGTGAGTGCGAAATGTGCATGGCAAAGCAGCGCGACGGCGCGGCGAACAGCGCCGACGCTCGTCGGCGGATCATTCAGTTATCGCAAGCGGCGGCGTCAGTAGGTCGGCGGCGCCATTGTCCACAGCACCCGCGCTTGCGCCGTGCCGCTCGCCTCGACCACGCGATGCGGCTCGCTGCTGTTGTAGTGGAGTGAGTCGAGTTCGCCAAGCTCGTAGGTGTCATCCCCGACGGTGACGATGACCTGACCTGAGATCACGACAAGGACCTCCTCGGAGGCGCCGTGCGTGTACTGCCCGTCGCCAGTCGACCCGCCGGGCTCGAACAGCCCGATCAGCACCTCAAGGTGATCAAAGTGAGACGGGGTGAGCTTGAGCTTGGTCGCTCCGTTGCCAAACGCGAAACCCTGCGCGTCGCGGAAACGTTGCACCCGGCTGCTCGCTTCGGCCTCCGGCGCATCGAACAGGTCGCCAACGCTGAGCTTCAGCACCCCGCAGATGCTCTGGAGCGCACGCACACTCCCGTTGGAGTGGCCCCGCTCGATCTGCGAGATGAATCCCTGGGTGAGGCCGCTCCCCTCGGCAACGTCCTTGAGGGTGAGGCCGAGCGCGCGGCGACGCCGCTTCAGGCGTGCTCCGACGGTGGAGCCTCCGGGCGCCTCGGTGCGTGGCTCGGCAGCGAGTTCCACAGGGTCATTCATTGACATGCTGCGAATCTAACACAGCTTTGATATTTGTACAAAAAACTTTACTGAGGTGTGAGCGCCACGTCTTACCGCTCGGCGGCGGAACACTCCGGGCACAGCCCGAACAGATCGACAACGTGGCCGATCTCGGTGAAGCCGTGCTCGGCGCCGACGCGCCCCGCCCACTCTTCGACGACGGTCGCGGCGAGCTCCCGGGTCTCGCCGCACCGGCGGCACACGAGGTGGTGGTGGTGCGTCGAGGTCTCGCAGGATCTGAACAGCGTCTCGCCCTCGGGCGACTGCAGCGAGTCGGCGTCGCCGACCTCCGCGAGGTGCGCGAGCGCGCGGTAGACGGTCGCGAGGCCGACCGTCGAGCCGCCCTCCTTGAGCCGCCTGTGGAGCTCTTGGGCGCTCACGAATCCGGGCGCATCAACGAGTTCAACGCGCACCGCCTCGCGCTGCCAGGTATTTCGCTTCGGCTGCATCACTCACCTCCCGTGATCACTGCAGCTGGAGTCTTCCTCTCTACGGTATCGGAGACCGGCTTCGGGCGTCGCCTGAACGTCGCCGACGCGCCGAGCGCGAGCACGTAGATCACGGTGGCCGCAAGGCCGATCGAGCCGCCGGCCGCGATATTCCACTCGCGCGACGCCCACAGGCCGAGCAGCCCACTCGCGACGCCGAGCGTAGCCGCGATGGGCGGCACCCACGCGATCGTCGGGGCGAGCAGCCGCGCGGCCGCGGCGGGGGCGATCAGGATCGCGACACCAAGAATCGCGCCCACCGCCGGCATCGACACGACGACCGATGCCGCGATGATGCCAACGACGACAAACTCCACGGGGCCAGAGCGGAAGCCCGCGGCCGTAAACCCGGCGGGGTCGAACGTGTGGAAGAGGATCCGCCTGCCGAACACGGCGAGCGCGACGATCGAGGCGAGCAGCACCGCCGCGGTCGCGGAAATGTCGCCGAAGGTCACGCTGAGCGGCGACCCAACGAGCAGGGCATCGACGGGCACCCCCAGGCCGGGGTTCGCGCTCGACAGCAGTGCACCGAGCGCGAACCCGAGCGCGAGCACGATCCCGCTCGACACCTGGCCACCCTGCCTCGGCACCCGAGACAGGGCGCCCATGAGAAGCACGAGCAGCGCGGCGAACAGCGCCTGCCCGACGAGCAGGTTCCAGCCGGCAAGAGCGAAAATCACGCCCCCGGGAAATGTCGCATGACTCAGCGCGATCGCGAAGAACGAGCGCCCACGGAACACGATCAGGGTCCCAGCGATACCGGCGAGCAGGCCGAGCAGCACGAGTTCGAATGCCGCCAGAGCGAAGTAACTCACGGGCACACCCCCGCGTTCACGTTCGGCATGACGGGCAGGGCCGCCGCCATTCGGCGTGCGCGCCCGCGCTTCGCGACGTGCACGAGCTGGGACACCGCGACCGCCGCGCCGTAGAGGGCGACAAGCGCGAGCACGATGAGGGCGCCGGGCGACGCCGAAACCGAACCCCGCAGCGACCACTCAAACGAGCCCCAGAGCCCGCCGATCCCGGCGACGAGTGTCACGAGCGCCGCAGCGGGCGCGAGCAACGCGAGGCGACGGGTGAGCAGTCGCGCGACGGCGACCGGGACGACGAGGATCGCGACAACCATGAGCACCCCGAGCGCCTGCACGCCCGCGACGACGAGTAGTGCCACCGCGACGTTCAACGCGAGATCCGTGCGAAACGCGCTGAACCCTGCCGATTCGAAGCCTGCGGGGTCGAACGCGCGGTACAGCTGCGCGCGTCGCGTGACCACGACGATGCCGATCGCGATGACCGCCACGATCGCGATCTGCGCGAGCTGGGCCTCGGTGACCGTGAGGATCCGCCCGAACAATAGCTCCTGCAACTGCGAGACGTAGCCGTCTCCCCGAGACACAAGCACAATGCCGAGGCTGAACAGCCCGGTGAGCACCACCGCGATCCCGGCGTCGCGCGCGGCAACGCTCCCCGAGCTTCGGGCGCCAGCGCGGCCGAGGAACGTAAACAGCAGCGCGGCGACGAGGGCCGCGCCGACGGCGCCGGGAAGTAGCCCAGCGGTGCCGCCCGCGAGCGATCCGATCACCAGGCCGGGAAAGACCGCGTGCACGAGCCCGTCGCTCACGAATTCGAGCTCCCGGAAGTTGATGAACACTCCAACCACCGCAGCGGCGACCGCCAGCAGGGCGATCGCGATGAGCGCGCGCTGCATGAACGGCAGCGCGAAGATGCTCGCGAGCCCCGGCGCCGCCTGGGCAAGCCAGCCGGTCACGGCGCGTCGACCTCTCGCGTGGTCGTGACGGTGTGCTGGTCGAGCTCGACCGTGGAGTCGTGGAACGCGTGCTGCACCGCGTCGAGCGTCAGCGCGTCCTCGAGCGTGCCGAACGCCGCAGGGTGGCCGGGCTCTCCCGGCTCGTGTCCGCTCGCGAGCAGCAGCACGTGCGTGCAGGCTGCCTTCGCGATCTCGAGGTCGTGGGTGGACACGATAACCGTGCGACCCTCGTCGCGCTGGCGGGCCACGAGGTCAAGCAGCATCTCTCGGTTTTCGCGGTCGAGCCCGTTGAACGGCTCGTCGAGCAGCAGCAGACGCGGGTTCGAGACGAGGGCGCGCGCGAGGATCGCTCGCTGCTGCTGCCCGCCCGACAGCTCACCGAAAATGCGATTCGCGAACGCCTCGAGGCCCACGAGTCGAATCGCAGTCGCGATGGCGTCGCGCCCCGACTTGCCGATCCGCCCGAACGCACCGGCCTCGCGGTAGAGGCCCATACCCACCACGGTTCGAACCGTGACGGGCAGGCTGGTGTCGCGGGCGTCGGACTGCGGCAGGGTGCCAACGTTCCGGCGGGCTGCAGCAGGCGCCTCCCCGAGCACGCGCACGGCGCCACCGGTGAGGTCTGCGAGGCCGAGAATCCCGCGCAGCAGGGTGGACTTGCCCGAGCCGTTGGGGCCGATAAGCGCGACTGCGGCGCCAGTGGGCACGTCGAGCGTCAGGTTCTGTACCCGGGTCTCGCCGCCGTAGCCGAACGACGCTCCGTCGAGCGCAAGGGCTACTCGAGCAGTGTCTGTCATGAATGCTCCCCCAGGGCCTCCGGAACGGGGCCAGGCGTCGCGCCCCAGGCTTCGAGGATAACGCGGGTGTTGTGGACGGTTGCGTCGACGTAGGTCTCCGCGCCGCTGCCGGCGGCGCCGAGCGAGTCTGCATAGAGCGCGTCGCCGTCGACGACGGTGATGCCCGTCTCGCGTGCGATCGTCTGCGCGAGCTTCGGGCTCATCGACGACTCCACGAAGATCGCCCGCACACCCCGGTCGCGGATCTTGGCGCTGAGGGCATCGAGCTCCGCGGCGCTGGGCTCGGCGTTGTCCTCGAAGCTCGGCATGATCGCACCGGCGTAGGCGATGTCGTAGTCGTGGAGGAAGTAGCGGAGCGAGTCGTGACCGCTGACGAGCACGCGATCCGCTGCGGGCACGGCCGCGAATTGCTCGCCCACCCAGGCGTCAAGCGCGGCGAGCTGTTCCTCGTAGGCCGCGGCGCGCGTCTCGTAGTCCGCGGCGTGGGCTGGGTCCGCCGCCGCCAGCCCACGCGCAACCTCGGCAGCCATTGCGCTCGCGTATCGTGGCGAGGTCCAGATGTGGGGGTTGAGGTCGCCGTGGTCGTGGCCCTCGTGGCCCGCTTCGTCGCCGCCGTGGTCGTGGTCGGCATGGTCCGATGCTTCGGCGTGGTCATGTTCCGCGTGGTCGTCGCTCTCGTGAGCGGCGTCCTCAGCCTCGGCAGTATGGTCATGATCTGCGTCGCCATGATCCGCGTGGTCATGACCGGAGTGGTCAGCGACTTCCCCCGTCTCCGCCTCGAGCTCGCCCTCGGCGGTGATCTCCTTCGCCTCGGCGAGGTCGATCCCGTCGGCGGCGGTCACCAGCTCGCCGTTGAAGCCGGAGGCCTCGATCGCAGAGTCAATGAACCCCTCGAGCTCCGCGCCGTTCACGATCAGCACGTCTGCCTGGCTGAGCGCGACAAGCTCCTTTGGCGACGGGTCGAAGTGATGGGCGGAGGCGCCCGGCTGGAGCAGGCTCGTCAGCGCGATGTCGTCGCCGCCGATGTGGCTGGCGAAGTCCGCGAGCTGCGTCGTGGTTGCGACGACGGCGAGGGTGTCGCTGTCCGCGCCCTCGGCCGCGGGGCTGCATGCGCTGAGCGCGAGGACTGCGGCGAGCGCCGGGACAACGATCGCTCCGTGACGGGAGCGTGAGAGCTTGGACATGTAACACCTTCTAAATGAGAACGAGTCTCAGTCTACGCCCGATTGAGAACGATTCGCAACAAGGCGTGTCGTGCGCAGATCACGGTCGCTATCGTCGGTCCTGCGGCATCGACAACTCTCACCACCTCATCCCCGCACGGCCCTGCTCGAACCTCCTACTGCCTTGACTCGCCCACCATCGCCGGGGCTAGCATGGCGGTACCCACGACCAAGCAGAGGAGCGGAAGTGTCACTACCCCAAAGCTCGCGGCGCCGCATCGGGCCCGCAGTCACCATGACCCTCGCGATCCTCGGCTCGCTGGCGCTCCTCGCAACGTTCGTGTTCCAGGTCGTCACCGCGAGCCCGAGCACAACGGCCCAGGTCCCCGCCCGAGTGTTCTCGCTCATTGAGGGGGCGACGCTCAATACCGCCACCGACGAGACGAGTGGCGAGCTCCGCCCCGAGACGATCACCATCCTCGAGCGCACCGACGAGGGCGTCCTCGCCGTCGCCTTTCTCACCGATGAAGACGCCATCGGCGCGGGCATCTTCCCTGGCAAGGGCGCCAGCATCGGGCTTTCCATCCCCGGGAAGCAGGCGATCTGGGTGCAGGCAATGATTCCGGGCGACGAGTCGACGAGCGACTACACGCTCTCGGTCCGCCGAGTGGGGAATGGCGACACGTTCGATCACACCTTCACGGCGAAGTAGCCAGCGCTCATGGCTCCCACTCGCAGGCGCGTCGCCCCAGCCGTGGCCATGACCATGGCCGTCCTCGGGGCGGTGACGCTCAGCGGCGCCGCGACGATCCAGCTCCGCGCCGACGCCAACGCTCGCGCCGCTGACGCCGCACACGCCGCCGCGACCGAGCGCGTGCGTGAGCGCCTGCTCGCCACCCCCGGGCTCCTCGCCGGTGTGCTCGCGAACGACGTGCCCCGCATGGACTCATTCGAGGTGCTCGAGGTCACGCCTGAGGGCGTCGCAGCCTACGCGCTGATAACGAACGACGACGTGCTCGTCATCGGGCTCGCGTCGCCCTTCGGCGAGGTCGCCTCTTCCTCGAGCCCCGGGATGCAGCGCAACTCGATCTTCGCGCCACTCGACGCCGGAGACGGTTCGCGCGCCTACGACCTCACCGTCTGGCGCGCGGGCGCCGGCTACGGGCACGAGCTCATCGTGCAGTGACGCGACGGGCCGCGTACGATCGGACCATGGACCCCCTCGCGCCGTCGCCCGGACCCTTCGATTCCGCCGTCGCCCTCCGCGACGCCCTCCAACGGGGCGAGGTGAGTGCGGTCGAGACTGCCGAGTTCTACCTCGAGCGGATCGACAAGCGCGCGGACCTGGGCGCATTCATCTCGGTGACGGCCGATGAGGCACTCGTCGAGGCACGCGCGGCCGACGTCAGGTTGAGCGCCCATCGAGCGGCCGGCCTCGGCGCCGCGGGCACCAACGCGGCCGGTGACACGCTTCCGCCGCTCCTCGGGATGCCGATCGCGCACAAGGACATCGTCGATGTCGGCGGCACGAAGACCTCGTTCGGCACTGCCGCAATGCCACCCCAGCTCGCCGCCGCAGACCATCCTGTGGTCGCCGGGCTCCGCGCGGCGGGCACGATCTCGCTCGGCAAGACCCAGGTGCCCGAGTTCGGGCTGAACTGCTACTCCGAGAACCTCATCGCGCCGCCGGCACGCAATCCACACGACCCCGAGCGCACGCCGGGCGGCTCCAGCGGCGGCAGCGCTGCCGCGGTCGCCGCTGGGCTGCTGCCCGTCGCGCCAGGAACCGACGGCGGTGGATCGATCCGGATCCCGGCGCTCGCCTGCGGTCTCGTCGGACTGAAGCCCGGCCTCGGCGCTGTGCCGGGAGACGTCACGAAGGGGTACGAGGACGTCTTCGGCGCCCCGATCCTGACGGTTTCGGGCCCGCTCGCGCGCACCCCGCTCGACGCTGCGATCCTCATGGACGCGATGGCCGCCGAGCCGGCCCGCGGTAGCCACGAACTGGCGGTACTGCGCGCGTCCGAGGTCAGCGGGCTCACGGTCGCGGCGAGCACGTCCTCCCCCTTCGCATCCGCGCTTGAGATCGAAGTCTCGGGCGACGCGCTTCGTGCGTTCGAGGACGCCGCCGCCAGACTCGAGGCCGTCGGGCACTCGGTCGACCGGGCCGGCTTCGCCTACGATCCGGAGTACTTCGATTTCTTTACGGAGAGCTGGATCGCGAGCCTGTCGCTCATCGAACTCTCGCCCGACCAGGTGGAGCTGCTCGCACCCATTACGCGCGAGATGCGTGAGCGCGCGCTGTCCCGCTCGCTGCCGCAGCACAAGGAGAGCGCCGCCCGCCTTCGCGGTTTTGGGCGCGAAGCACGCGACCTCTGGGGCCAGACCGACATCGTGCTCACCCCCGGGCTCGCGATGGCGCCGCCCCGCATCGGCGAGTTCTCCTCCCTCCCGGGCTCCGAGGACTACGCGCGGCAGTGCCAGCTCACGCCGTTCACCTCGATGGTGAACGTGGCGGGACTGCCGGCAATCGCGGTTCCGATCACCGTCGACGGTGCCGGCCTTCCGGTCGGTGTGCAGCTCATCGGGAGGCAGGGCAGCGAGGCGCAGCTTCTCGCCCTCGCCGAGCAACTCATCGCGTTCTAAACGAGCGCGGCTCCAGCCTTAGGCGGCCGCGTCGTCGAGCGTCGCCCGCAGCATCTCAGTGACCTCGTGGATGTGGGCGCCCATCGTCGTGCCCGCCGCCTGCGCGTCACCCGCACGGATCGCCTCGAACACGGCCCGGTGCTGCGCAATGAGCGCCTCGTTTCCCTGAGCGCGTTCGACAACTCGAACCACCCACACGGCAAGCAGCGACTTAATGTTCAGCAGGATCGCGGAGAGCGCAGAATTCGCCGCCGCCCGCGCGATGGCGAGGTGAAACGCGTTGTCGGCGCTTGCAAACGCCTCCGGACTCTCGGCTCCCTCCATGCTGACCAGCAGCGCTTCGAGCTCAGCCAGGTCGGCCTCGCTCCGGCGTTCGGCGGCAAGGCTCGCGAGCGCAACCTCGGTGTAGTACCGCGCCTCGATGAGTTCGTCGGCCTCGCGGGTGCCGAGCAGCACGCCCCACGACACGACCTGCGGCAGGATGCTGTTTGGCGCGGTCGACAGGTAGGTGCCGTCTCCTGGCCGAATGTCGATAAAGCCGATGATGTCGAGGCACTTGAGCGCCTCGCGCAGCGGCGACCGCCCAACCCCGAGAAGCTCGACGAGCCGGCGTTCGGGCGGCAGCTTGTCGCCGGGCTTCATGCCCAGGCTCACAGTGCTCTGCACGACGTGCTGAACGATGTCGGCGACCGAGGTCCGGCGAGCATCACCTACCGCGGGAAAGACCGGATCAGACAGAGCAATCACCCTTCCTCATGCGTGACGCCCCGCACCGAGCCGCCACTTCGTTCTTGGAGCGATGATACAGGCCGCGCCCCACGGAGGCGCGGCCTGCATCATCCCGCCGGCGCAGCGGACCCCACCGCTGCACCGGCGCGGGAGCGGCTAGAACCAGCGGTGCCCGACGGTGTCCTTGCCGAGTTCGCCCGCCATCTGCTTGATCTGCCGGATCATGAGGCCGATGTCCGAGCCGAGCGAGACCATGCCGAAGCCCTGGTCGCGTCGCTGGATCGCCTCGTCGGTATGGCGGGCGACGATCCCCGAGCCGATGCCCTTCTCTTTCGCCCGGCGGAGAATGTCGAGGTTCATCTCGGTGACGCCGGGGCCCTCCCACTCCCCCACGGCGCCGCGGCTGGCCGACATGTCGCCGGGTCCGAGGAAGATTGCTTCGATGCCGTCGACGCCGAGGATCTCGTCGAGGTTGTCGTACGACTTCTGCGTCTCGATCATCGGAATGAACAGCAGTTCGTCGTTCGCAGACTTCACATAGTTCTCGAGGTCGAGGCCCCACTTCACGGACCGTTCGCCGCCGATGCCGCGACGGCCGATCGGCGGGTAGTAGAAGTGGTCGTAGGCGGCCTTCACCTCGTCTGCGCTGTCGACCAGGGGCAGCACGATGCCGTGTGCACCGACGTCGAGCGCCCGCTTGATCGGCTCAAGATCCTGCGACGGCGGGCGAACGAGCACGGTCATGTCAGTGCCGCGCGCAGCCTGCAGATGGCCCTGGATGTCCTTGAAGTTCAGGTATCCGTGCTCCATGTCGATGCAGATCCAGTCGATCCCGAGCATCCCGGCGACCTCGGTCACCGCGGATGCCTCAGAGGTCACCCAGAGACCAAATGCGGTCTCTCCTGCTGCGAGCTTTTGGCGGAGCTTCTCGTTCAACTCAGTACCTTTCGTTCTTCGGTCGCAGCGTTCGCGTCCGATGTGGTGGTGTCTTCCGCGTGGTCAGGGAAGTTCCAGTCGTCCTCGGCCTGCGGCGAGGTGCCGCGTTTCAGCTGCCACCTGGAGACCCAGGCGACGAGGAAGGGGACGAGGATCGCTGTGGTGATCACCGCGGCCGCGATCTGCGACGTCGCGATCGCCTGGATCGACTCGTAGCTTGGGTCGACGAGCGCGACGGCCGCTGGCGTGGCGATCGCGTTGCCGGCCGTCGTGGACTCGGCAGCGCCCGCGATGACGTTGCGCGCGCGCTTCGGGCGGCCGCGCAGCACGTGCACGAGGTACAGCAGCCCCATGCTTGCGGCGGCGACGATGGTGAGGGAGAACAGCCCGAGGAGGACGCCCTGGAGGCCCGACTGCGGCAGTGCCGCGAAGTCGATGCCGCGCCCGACGATGAAGCCGAGGAACGGAATGAGCAGCAGCTCGCCAGGCTTCAGGAAGTTGCGGGCGGTGGGGCTCACGTTGCCGACGATGAAGCCGATGACGAGCGGGAGCAGGATCCCGACGAGCATCTCCGCCGGGAACGATGCGAGGCCAGCGGCGCCGAGCGCGATGAGCGTGATGAACGGGCCGTCGTTGATCGACAGCACCGAGACGGCGCCCCGGTCGCTGAGGTTACCGAACTGCTTGGTGAGCGCGACGTACAGGGTCGAGTTCGAGTTCGTGATCGCCGCGATGAGCGCGAGTGGGGTGAGCCCCCAGAGGACGCCGCCGGGGACGAGGAACGCGACGCCGAGGCCGATCGCGATGCCGACGCCGACCTTGGCAGTGAGCACGACGACGCCCTTTTCAAGCGTCACCGCGCCCTGCCGGAAGTCGAGCTGCGCGCCCATGCAGAAGAAGAACAGCCCGAGCAGCGCTCCGACGCCGTCGCGGAAGAGCGCCGTCGTGAAGCTGCCGATGTCGAGGAGTTCCGGGAAGAACGTGTTGATAATGGCGCCGAGAAACAGCGGGTAGATCATCAGCGCGCCTGGCACGCTGCCGACGAGCCTCCCGAGCCGCTTCAGCGGCCCGACGGTTGTGGTTTCGGTCAAGACTCACTCCTTCGTGAGATGTGGGGAACGGCCTAGGCGGCCGCGGTGGATCGGGCCTCGCGGGCCCTGGCTTCGAGTTCGCGGCGCACCTCGACCGCGATGGTGTCGGCGGGCAGCTCGACGTCGTCCCAGCTCACCGGCTGGCCCTTCGCGACCGCGCGCACGACCTTCGCGCCGTGCGCGAGCCCCATCGGGAGGCAGCGCCCGTCGAGGGATCGCTCAGCGCTGGTGAGCGCCCCGCGCACGGTGTAGCCGCCCTCGCCGTCGAGCACGTCGCCCGGAGCGAGGTCGCGCTTGGCGACGCTGATCACGTCGCCAATGAACGCCTTGGGGGCGCCGGTCGCCTCACCGCGGAGCACGGCGGAGGCGATGCTCACCCCGAGCTCCATGCCGATCATGTGGTACGGCCGGTAGAGCGAGGCGTACTCGCCGCTCGCGTCGGTGATGACGCCGTACTCCGTGAAGCACGCCGCCGCGTACTCGGTCCGCGCCTTGAAGGTGACGTACACGCCCCAGCGCAGGTCGCGCTCGATCTCGCTGCCGTCGCGTTCGAGACTCGAGACGACCTCGACGGTGCCGGTTTGCCGCAGCACCCCGCCGCTCTCGGCGGGAATGAGCTGCTGCGAGAGGTCGTCGACGCTGACCGGCGGAAACAGCAGGCCGTCGGCGTCCGGGACCAGCCCCGTGGCGTTGGCGACGGCCGCCATCTCGATCGCGGATTTGGTGCCGTCGATGAACGAGTTGAACATCTGCGGGTTCATGCCGCCGGCCTGCGCCTGTGCCTCCGTGAGGCCGTAGTAGCCCCACACGGTCTCGGGCGTCGACTCCTCGTACTCGGGCAGGTACTTGGTGCCCTTGCCCGCAGCGACGACCTCGTAGCCGACGGTGCGGCACCAGTCGACCATCTCCGAGATGAGCGCGGGCTGGTCTCCGTAGGCCATCGAGTAGACGACGCCCGCTGCATCGGCCTTCTCCTTGAGGATCGGGCCGACCATGCAGTCCGCCTCGACGTTCACCATGATGATGTGCTTGCCGTGCTCGATGGCGGCAAGCGCGTGCTTCGTGCCGACGAGGGGATTGCCAGTCACTTCGAGGATGACCTCGACGTGCTCGCTCGACACGAGTTCGAGCGAGTCGGTGACGACGGCCGTGCGACCGCTCTCGCGCGCCTCGTCGAGGGAGATCCTGCCGTAGCGGTCCGCGGCCCAGCCTGTGCGTTCGAGCGAGGCCTCGGCACGGGCAGGGTCGAGCTCGGCCACGCCGACGACGTGGAATTCGGGCTGTCCGGCGGCCTGGGTGAGAAACATCGACGCGAACTTCCCGGCGCCGATCACGCCGACGCGGATCGGGCCAGCCGCTTCGCGGCGCTGCTGCATCAGATCGTAGAGGTTCATGCGGGGTCTCCTGCCTGGCCAGCAAGGCCGAAGTTGAAGGCGGTGAGCTCGTCGACCGGCGCGACCGGGAGCTCGCGGATGGGCGAGAACGAGGTTGGCGTCATGATCGTGTTGTCCCAGCGGACGATCATTGGCCGGACGACGTCGATGCACGCCTGCCACTCGGGATCTGCGGCGAGCGCCGCCCGCCGCGCCGCCCGGTCGTTCAGGTCGGTGAACGCCCAGAAGTGGCGGACCTGATTCTGCGTGCCAAACTCGGTCGTGAAGTAGCCGAGGAACCCTTCGAGGATGCGCTTCTGCGCCGGCAGGCCGAGACGCTCGTAGTTCGCAAGGAACTCTGCCATCGGTATGCCCGGGTTGATGTCGTAGGTGCGCATTTCGACGATCACGCACGCCTCCTTTTCGCTTCGTTGCGGATTCATATCCGGCAATATTCCGCGAGAGTTCACCCTCGACATCGGAAACATCAACCGGTCGATGTTTAGCATAGGGGTCGTGGCTGGCCCCGTCAACATGGACTCCAGACGAGCCCGGAACGCGGTCCGCGACACTCGGTAGAGTGTCGGCATGACCCCCACGCCGTTCGAGCTCGCCCCGCAGGCGTGGGGCCTGCTGCTCGTCGCGGCGTTGCTCGTCGGGATCTCAAAGACCGCGCTGCCAGGGATCAACACGATCTCCATCGCGATCTTCGCCGCCGTCCTCCCCGCGAAGGCATCGACCGGCGCGCTGCTCCTGCTCCTCATCGTCGGCGACGTGTTCGCGCTCGTGAGTTACCGCCGCGAGGCCGACTGGCGGTCCCTCCTCCGCCTCGTCCCGTTCGCGGCGCTCGGGCTTGGTCTCGGGGCGCTCTTCCTGGCGGTCACGAACGACGGCTCGGTGCGTCGGGTGATCGGTGCGATCCTGCTCCTACTCATTGGCGTGACGCTGTGGCAGCGATGGCGACCTCGCGCCGCCGCCACTCCACCCGCCAACGCCGCACGCGTCGCCGCACGCGCGGGGTTCGGCACGCTCGGCGGGTTTACGACGATGGTCGCGAACGCCGGCGGACCGGTCATGTCGCTGTATTTCCTGTCCGCAAAGCTCCCGGTCGCGACCTTCCTCGGCACCGCGGCCTGGTTCTTCGCGGCGATCAACCTCGCGAAGCTCCCGATCTCGATCGGGCTCGGCCTCATCACCCCCGCGACGCTCGAGCTCGACCTGCTCCTGGTTCCCGGGGTCGTCGCGGGTGCCGTCCTCGGGCGGTGGATCGCCGCGCGCATTCGTCAGCGCGCGTTCGAATGGGCGGTGATCGCCGGCACTTCCCTGGGCGCGCTATACCTGCTGCTGCGATAGCCCCGCCAGGGTCGGCGTTGCTGAAGTACCCCCTTGGGGTATAGCGTGAATGGCATGCACACGACCGAATTCACTGTCACCGGGATGACCTGCGGAAACTGCGAGAATCACGTACGCCAGGAAGTTGGCGAGGTGCCTGGCGTGCGCGTGCTCGAGGTCAGCGCGGCCTCCGGCCTGCTGCGCGTGGAGTCCGAGGCCCAGCTCGATGTCGCGGCCGTGATCGCGGCGGTCGACGAGGCCGGCTACGAGGCGACGACCGTCTAGCTCCGCGCCGCCCCGACCCGCGACACGACCAATGAAGCCAGGTAACATGCGAAGCATGGACGAGCCGAACTGCGACCCGGAGTTTAGCCCCGGCCATCCGGCGGCTCCCGCGGGCGGCGGGGAAAGCCACGCCGGCCACTCGCACGGACTTGAGGGCGCCGCGACCGCGACGGGCAAACATCGAAAGCGCCTGATCCTGGTGCTTGCGATCACACTGAGCGTGTTCCTGGTGCAGTTGATCGGCGCCTTCATCTCGAAGTCGCTCTCGCTCCTTGCCGACTCAGGCCACATGCTGACCGACGCGACGGGCGTCGCCATCGCCCTGCTTGCAAGCATCATTGCGACACTTCCGGCCAACTCGAAGCGCACCTACGGCTACCTTCGGGTGGAGGTGCTCGCTGCCCTCGCGAACGGTATCGTTCTCGGCGTCATCGCCGTCGTCATCTTCGTGCAGGCAATCTCGCGCTTCGGCTCCGAGGTCGAGGTGCAGTCGACGCCGATGCTCATCGCCGCCGTCATCGGCGCCGCAGCGAACCTCGTCTCCCTGCTCATTCTGCGCTCGGGGCAGAAAGAGAGCCTGAACGTTCGCGGCGCCTACCTCGAGGTGCTCGGCGACCTGCTCGGGTCGTTGGCGGTCATCGTCGCGGGCATCATCATCGCGTTCACCGGGTGGATGATGGTCGACCAGATCGCGTCGATCGCGATCGCCCTGCTCATCGCGCCGCGCGCCTACAGCCTGCTGCGCGACGTCGTCTCGGTGCTCCTCGAGGCCACGCCGAAGGACTTCGATGTCGACGCAGCTCGCACCCACATGCTCGCGGTACCCGGCGTCGTCGAGGTGCACGACGTGCACGCCTGGACGATCACGTCGGGCGTGCCGGCGTTCTCAGCCCACGTCACCATTTCCGACGATTCCTGGGGTGAGCGCGGCTACCACGCGGTGCTCGACGAGCTCAAAGCCTGCCTTGTCGAGCACTTCAACCTTGAGCACTCGACGCTCCAGCTCGAGCCCGAAAGCCACGACATCCCGAAGCTCCGAACGCACGACTAGGGCGCGATCGGAGCTACTGCCGAGCGGCGGCGGTGCTGACGACGCGGGCGTAGTGCATGTCGGTCTGCGCGAGCGCAGAGACGCGCGAGACGATCGGGAGGTTCTCCCACCCGCCAGTCCACGAGAGCTTGCCTGCGAGCTGCCACACCGTCAGCCCCGGCTCGTCAGACAGGCGCTCGGCTGCCTGCCGCGTGCGAGCCTCGTGGTGCTCGCGGATCTCGGCGCAGCGCGATCCGAGCGGCGCAAACCGAAAGCCGTGCCCTGGCAGCGCCTCCGCTTCCGCGTGCGGTGCGAGCTTCTCGAGCGACCCGTAGTACTCACCGAGCGGGTCGGCGGTGCGCTTCCCGCCGAGCGCGACGCCGGGGTTAATGAGCGGCAGCACGTGGTCACCGGTGAACACCGCGTTGGCGCCCTCGAGCGCGAGGCAAATGTGGCCGGTGGTGTGGCCTGGCGTGTGAATCACGGCGGCACGATAGTCCCCGAGATCAAGCACATCGCCGTCGGCAAGCTCGTCGTCGATGATCACTGTCGCGCCGAAGTCAGCGCGCGAGTTCGCGATGGCGAGGAGCTGATCTCGCCATTGCTCGGGGACGCCCCACTCGCCAAGCATGTCGCCAACGTCGTGCCCAGCCGAGAACTGGAGCCCCTCCCTGATCGCCGCGGCCTCGTCAGCGTGCATGCGCACCCGGGCACCCGACGCCTCACGAATCCGGTTCGCGAGGCCTGTGTGGTCGAAGTGCAGGTGCGTGAGCGTCACGGTCTCGACGTCGGCGACCGCTCGTCCGAGCGACGCGAGCGCCTCGCCGAATGCGGCCCAGTTCGCATCGGTGTCGAGCCCCGCGTCGACGACATGCACCGCGCGCGAGTCGCCGCCAGCGAGAATCGCGTAGCTGAACGCATACGGCGGCTGCATGCCGGGCATATCAAGGGCGATGGCGTGGATCCCTGGACGGACCTCCTCGACCACCGGGAGCGTCCCGGCGCCGAGTGCGCTCCGCTGACTATCGCTGGTTGTGCGAACGGGATCCACTGCCATACCTCCTGATACGTGCTGCGTTGTGCGCGAGCGTTGCTCGACAGGTTAGCGGTTGCTGACCTTGCCGAACAGGTTCGCGATTGGCGCGACAAGCAGTGGTCGCGTGAGGAACCAGGCGATCGCGATCAGCCCAAGCCCGGCCGTGAACATCCAGAACCCGAACCAGCCGGCGCCGTCGTTGCCGGCGTACATATGGTTGAGGTTTCGCAGCGCGCCCGTCGTGAGCACGAGGAACACGTGGACGATGACGAAGAACACGAAGAACAGCATCGTCGGGTAGTGCAGCGCCCGCGCAAGCGGGGCCGGGAACACCTTGTCGAGCTTCTCGTTGTTTTTCGGCCACCACTCGCTCATGCGCAGTCCGGTCAGCGCGGCCACCGGTGCCGCGATGAAGACGATGACGAAGTACATGAGCTGCTGCAGCGCGTTGTAGTTCACCCAGCCGTTTTCGACGGGCCAGTCGAGCGTGAGGTACTGGAGCATCGCCGAGGCCGCGTTCGGGAAGACTTCCCAGCTCGTGGGCACAATCCGCGCCCAGTGCCCGGTGACGAACAGCAGCACCACGAAGATGATGCCATTTGCAAGCCACAGCAGGTCGATGCTCGTGTGCAGCCACAGGTGGAGCGAGATCTTCTTCCCGCCCTTCTTTGGCGTGAAGAAGGCGTCGGGCTTCTGCTGGTGGCGCACCGTCAGGCCCGTGCGGACGATGAGCACCATGAAGAACAGGTTCAGGTAGTGCGTCCAGCGCGCCCAGGCGGGGAACCCCTCCTCGGGCTCGAACGCCGGGTGGTACTCGCCGGGGTAGCGCTCGAGGAACTCGGGCACGCCGGGAAGGGTGGTCACCCCGCGGGCGGCAAGCACGATGAGCCCGGCGAACGCGACAAGTCCGACGAGGGCGAGCGACCCGAGCTTCACCCACTGCGAGAGCGACCGCGAGCCGATCATCTTCGGCTCTCGCGCAGGCTTCGCCGGAGCCGCGGGCGATGTCGCTGCGGCGGGACGTGCCGGAGCCGCAGGCGTCGTGGCCGCCGCGGCGGCTGTCTGCGCGGGGGCGGGAGCCTGCGCGGCCGGTGTCGGTGCTGGAGCCTGTGGGGCAGATGCCGTGGGAGCCGGCGCTGCAGGAGCAGCGGGAGCGGCAGGGGCGGCAGGGGCGGCGGCAGGATCAGGATCAGGTGCTGCCGCCGGAACTGCGGCAGCGGGAGCCGCTGCGCGCTCGGGCGCGAGGCCCTCTGGCGGCCACGGATCGCCGCCTGCCACGCGTGGCAGCCCTCGGCGAAGCGGGGTCGTGCCGAACACCACTGGCGCAGCTGGGGCGGCCGGCGCCGAAGCCGGAGCGCCCGCAGACGCATCGGCGCTCGCGGGAGCAGCGGTGGCCGAAGCCGGAACGCCGGCAGCCTGGACCGCCGCAGCGGGCTGCGACGCCTCAGCAACACCCGACGTAGCAGCACCCGGCGCGGCAGCACTCGATGCCGCAGCACCCGGCGCCGCGGCGGAGGCTGCGGTGCCTGCGGGCGCGAGGCCCTCGGGCGGCCACGGGTCTCCCCCGGCGACGCGTGGGAGGCCACGCCGAAGCGGCACGGAGCTCAGCTCCGAGGCAGCCACAGCGGTGCCAGCGGGCGCAGCGGGCTGAGCTGGCTCAGCTACTGCGGCGACGTCAGCAACGTCGGGAGCCGTCGGTTCAGCAACCTGGGCGGCGGGTGCCTCCACGGGGGCATCTGCCGGCGCGGGCTGGGCCGCGACTGGCTCCGCCGGAGCGGCCGATGGCTCGGAGGCCACCGCCACTACCGGTGCGCCGGCCAGCGCCCCGGCTGGCGGCCAGGGCTCGCCGCCTGGGACGCGGGGCAACCCGCTCCGTATCGTCTGGGAGTAGCTTGCCATCGCTGCTACTGCCTAGCTTCGAGGGCTGCGAGCAGCTGCGGCACGACGGTGAACACGTCGCCGACGACACCGAAGTCGGCGACGTCGAAGATTGGCGCATCGCCGTCCTTGTTGATCGCGACAATGTTCTTCGCGGTCTGCATGCCCGCGCGGTGCTGGATCGCGCCGGAGATCCCGAGGGCGATGTACAGCTGCGGGGAGACCGAGACGCCGGTCTGGCCGACCTGGTACGAGCTCGGTACGAAGCCCGCGTCGACCGCGGCGCGCGAGGCACCCACCGCGGCGCCGAGGGCGTCTGCGAGCTGCT
The DNA here is from genome assembly GCF_013409595.1 of Leucobacter aridicollis. NCBI lineage: Bacteria > Bacillati > Actinomycetota > Actinomycetes > Micrococcales > Microbacteriaceae > Leucobacter > Leucobacter aridicollis. Next base: position 3,447,378 of record NZ_JACCBD010000001.1, read on the forward strand.
CGACGAGTTCGAACTGCTCCTTGGAGCCGAGTCCGCGGCCGCCGGAGACGACGCGGGCCGCGCCGCGGAGCTCGGGGCGCGAGGACACCTCGGTTACGGCCTCGAACGAGTCGATGCGGGCCGCGGGCGCGCCGGAGTCGGTGACGGTGAGCGGCTCGGCCTGGGCGGTCTGCGCCTCGGCCCGCGAGTCGACCGCGCCCTGCCGGATCGTGACGACCGGGGCACCGAACGTCGGCGCCGACGTGACGTTGTATGCGCCACCGTAGACGGAGTGCTGCGCGACGACGCCGAGATCGTCACGGGCGACGCCGATCGCGTCGACGGCGAGTGCAGACTTGGTGCGCGCGGCAAAACGGGCCGCGGTGTCGCGTCCGTTCACCGAGTTCGACACCAGCACCGCATCCGGTGCGACGCTGGCGACAGCGGCCTGGAGCGCGTCGACGGCGAATGTTCCGAGCGCTGCGGTATCCGTCGGTGTCGCGACGAGGACGCGCGTCGCTCCGAGCGCTGCCGCGTCGGCGGCGAGTGCTTCCGGCCCGAGCACGAGCGCGACGGGCGTACCTGCCTGCGAGGCAGCGCCGAGCAGGCCGGCGGCGGCGTCTTCAAGGGCGCCGGACGCCTGCGGTTCGAGGACGACAAGGATCGAGTCCTGTGCAAATTCAGCCATGATCTGTTCCCTCGTCCCTATACCAGTCGGTTCTCGATGAGGTAGTTGGCGAGCTGGGTGCCCGCGTCCCCCTCGTCAACAATCTTCACGCCCGCGGCGCGGGCAGGCTTCTCTGCGACCGCGGTCATAATCGACCGAGCCGCAGCCGGATCCTCAGCGTCGACGCCGAGGTCCGCGAGTGAGACGACCTCGAGCGGCTTCTTCTTCGCGGCCATGATGCCCTTGAAGTTCGCGAAGCGCGCCTCGGGCAGCGCCTCGGTGATCGAGATCACGGCGGGCAGATCGGCCGAAACCTTCTGCAGCCCGCCATCGACCGGGCGTACGCCAGAGACGCCGGCGGCCGAGATCGCTACCTCGCTGAGGCCGGTGAGGCCCGGCACCCGCAGGTGCTCGGCGAGCATTGCGGGGATCGCGCCGCCCGACCCATCGGTTGAGGCGTTGCCTGCGATCACGAGGTCGAAGCCGGCACGCGTGATCGCCTTCGCGAGCACCTCTGCGGTCAGGCCGAGATCGGCGCCGAGGAGCGCCTCGTCGACGACGTGCACAGCGGAGTGCGCACCCATGCCGAGCGCCTTTCGGATCGAACCGCTCGCGCTTTCGGGCGCAAGCGTGACCACGACAACCTCGGTGCCATCGTTCGCGTCGGCGAAGGAGAGCGCCGCCTCGAGCGCGCGCTCGCCGATCTCGTCGAGCACGGTGTCGGAGGCCGCACGGTCTGCAATTCCGGTCTCAAGGTTCAGTTTGCGATCCCCGTACGTATCGGGAACCTCCTTGACCAGCACGACAATCTTCATCGATTCTCCTTAACTCGGCCTCGCGGCCTGAGATCTCGTTCGGGCCGCTGTGCCGCCCAGCGCCCGGGTAGAGCGCGTGATTTCCTCGTAAACGCATCATACGTGAGGGAATGCCTCAAAGTGGAAATTGTTGCGCGACCCACCTGATTCCTCCCTCGCACAGCCGGTTGGGCTGTGGTGTTTGGCTAGGCCCGCTCTTCCGGGCGCTCCGCGGCGGCGAGCGCCTCCGCATCGGGCACATACCCGTCGATGTGGCGCTCGTCGACTCCGTTGTAGGCCGACAGCGGACGGATCAGCGCGTTCGACGCTGTCTGTTCCATCACGTGCGCGGTCCACCCGGTCACGCGCGAGGCGATGAACAGCGGCGTGAACGTGAGGGTGTCAAACCCGATGAGGTTGTACGCCGGTCCCGACGGGTAGTCGAGGTTCGGGTAGATACCCTTGCGCGACACGAACTCGCTCTCGAGCGCGTCGTACAGCGCCGCGACATCGGGCCTGTCGTAATGCTCGACGAGCGTGTCGAGCGCCGCCTTCATCGTCGGGACGCGCGAGTCGCCCCGCTTGTAGACCCGGTGGCCAAAGCCCATGATCTTCCGCTTCTCCGCGAGCGCCTCGTCCAGCCACGCCACGACCTTGTCGGCCTCACCGATCTCGTCGAAGATGTGCATCACGGCTTCGTTCGCGCCGCCGTGCAGAGGCCCCTTGAGAGCGCCGATTGCGCCAACGACGGCCGAGTAGAGGTCCGACAGCGTCGACGTGATCACCCGCGCCGTGAACGTGGAGGCGTTGAAGGAGTGCTCAGCGTAGAGCGTCATCGAGCGGTTGAATGCGTCGACGACGACCGCGTCGGCCTCCTCACCGAAGGTCATCCACAGGAAGTTCGCCGCGTAGTCGAGGTCGTCGCGCGGCTCCACGAGCTGCTCGCCGCGCCTGCGTCGCTGGCCGTAGGCGACGATCGCGGGCAACGCGGCGTACAGCCTGACGCTCCGGGCCAGGTTCTCCTCGGGGCTGCCTGCGGCGTCGAGCACCGATCCTGATCCCGACACATCGGAGGCGCCGATCACGCTGACCGCGGTTCGCACCTCGTCCATCGGATGCGCACTGAGCGGCAACAGGTCGATCGCGGCGCGCACGTTGTCGGCGAGCGCGCGATGGCGGCGCTCCTCCGCCCGCAGTTCGGCGAGCTGCTCATCGCTCGGCAGCTCACCGTTCCAGAGCAGGTACGCGACGGCCTCGAAGGGCTGCGTCGCCGCGAGCTCCTGCACCGGATATCCCCGGTACAGCAGGCTGTTGGTCTCAGGGTTGACCTTCGAGATCGCCGTCGTATCGGCGACGACCCCGGCAAGGCCCTTCTGAATCTGGACTGTCGAATGCTCCGTCACGGTAAGCTCCTTCGCTTGTGCTGCGGGCGGTGAGCGTCTTAGCGCTCGACCTCGAAATTGAACACGCTCGTATCGAACTGGTTGTATGCCTCGTAGTCCACGAGATCGTACAGGTCCGCCCTGTGCTGCATCTCGTCGAGCTTCGAGGTGAGCGTGCCGTGCTCATTGATCGTGTCGAGCGCACGGCCTGTCGCTCCCATGGAGATGCGCAGCATCGACACGGGCCAGATGACGATGTTCATGCCGACGTCTGCGAGCTGCTGCGTAGTGAACAGCTCGCTCTTGCCAAACTCCGTCATGTTCGCCAGCAGGGGCACGTCGACCGCCGAGCGGATCGCTTCGAACTCCTCGAGCGTGCGCATCGCCTCGGGGAAGATCGCATCGGCGCCCGCGTCGACGAGGGCCTTCGCCCGATCCTTCGCGAGGTCGAGTCCGTGCGGGCCGTCTGCGGTCGCCCGAATGTCCGTGCGCGCCATGATGAGGAAGTTCTCGTCGCGCCTGGCGTCGCGTGCCGCGCGGATGCGCTTCGTGGCGGTGGACTCGTCAACAACGGCCTTACCGTCGAGGTGTCCGCAGCGCTTCGGATTGATCTGATCCTCAATGTGTGCGCCCGCGATGCCCGCGTTCTCGAGCGTCTGGATCGTGCGCGCGACGTTCATCGGCTCGCCGAAGCCGGTGTCGGCGTCGATGATGGCCGGCAGCTCAGTCATGCGTGCGATCTGCTCGCCGCGCCCGGCAACCTCGGTCAGCGTGGTGAGGCCGATGTCGGGGAGTCCGAGATCCGCGGCCAGCACGGCCCCGGAAATGTAGACGCCCTCGAAGCCCTTCCGCTCGATGAGACGTGCGGAGAGCGGGTTGAAGGCGCCGGGGAAGCGCAGCAGCTCCCCCGACCGGAGCCGCTCCCGGAACAGCCGGCGCTTGTCGGCCGGAGTGGTCTTCGAGTACAGCATTAGAAGAGTCCCTTCGGGGAAGCGGCAAGGTCGATGACGCCGGCCTTCGCGACGATGTTCAGCTCGCGCACCTCGTCCGCCGAGAGCTCAGGGAGGCGCTGCACGAGCTCGAGGAAGCGCTCGATCTCCGCCGGCTCGAGCACGGGCTCGGCGAGCAGCCGGAACTTCGCGATGTAGTTGTCGCGGGCGAACGGCCGCGCGCCGAGCGGGTGCGCGTCTGCGACGGCGATCTCGTCGACAATCTTCGTGCCGTCGGCGAGTTCGATCTCCACGCGGCCACCGAAGGCCTTCTCGTCGGGATCCTCCGAGTGGTAACGGCGCGTCCACTCCGCGTCCTCGGCGGTCGAGATCTTGTGCCAGAGCTCGACCGTGTCAGCGCGGCCCGCACGCTCGGGGGTGTACGAGTCGACGTGGTGCCAGCCACCGTCCTGCAGCGCGACCGCGAAGATGTACGGGATCGAGTGGTCGAGTGTTTCACGTGAAGCATTGGGATCGTACTTCTGCGGGTCGTTCGCGCCCGAGCCGATCACGTAGTGCGTGTGATGGCTCGTGTGCAGCACGATGCTCTTCACGTTCGCCGGATCAACGAGCTCGGGGTGCTCGCCGTTCAGCTTGCGGGCGAGGTCGATCCAGGCCTGCGCCTGGTACTCCGCCGAGTGCTCCTTCGTGTAGCTGTCGAGGATCGCACGCTTCGCCTCACCCTTCGCGGGCAGCGGGACCTGGTACTTCGCGTCCGGGCCGTCGAGCATCCACGCGATGACGCCGTCCTCGCCCTCGTAGATCGGGCTCGGCGAGGTCTGTCCGCGCATCGCACGGTCGACGGCTTCGACCGCCATCTTGCCGGCGAACGCGGGAGCGTGTGCCTTCCAGGTCGAGATCTCGCCCTTGCGCGACTGGCGGGTAGCGGTCGTCGTGTGCAGCCCCTGGCCGACGGCCTGGTAGATCGTTTCGGTGTCGAGGTCGAGCAGCGTGCCAATACCGGCGGCGGCCGACGGCCCGATGTGCGCAACGTGGTCGATCTTGTGCTTGTGGAGGCAGATCGCACGCACGAGATCCATCTGGATCTCGTAGCCCGTGGCGATCGCACGCACGAGGGCGCGGCCGTCCTTCCCGACGTGCTGCGCGACCGCGAGGATCGGCGGGATGTTGTCACCGGGGTGCGAGTACTCTGCCGCGAGGAAGGTGTCGTGGTAGTCGAGCTCGCGAACGGCGACGCCGTTGGTCCAGGCCGCCCACTCGGGGCTCGTGCGCTCAGCGTCGAGGCCAAAGACGGAGGCTCCCTTGCCGCCCGTCGAGACGGGGTGCGACAGCGCCTGCGCGCGGGACGCGACGATCGGGCCGCGGGTGAGCGACGCTGCCGCAACCGAGGCGTTATCGATGATGCGGTTAATGATCATGTCGACGACGTCAGCGTCGACCTCAACCGGGTCAACCGCAACCTCGGCGATCTTCCACGCGAGCTGCTCCTCGCGCGGAAGCGTCTCTTCGCTCTTGTACACGCGAACGTTGTGAATAACAGTCATGGTGTTGTCCCTTCTGACGGTGATGCTGTGCTGTGGTGGTCGACGCCGGCACCGGTGGTGCCGAGCGACGCAAGAATTGCGGCGAGCGCGTTGTGCAGGTGCACGTGCGTGGCGTGGGCCGCGAGCTCGCCGTCGCCAGCCGCGATCGCCCGGGCAATGAGTGTGTGCTCGGCGACCGAGGCGTGCAGCCGCGCGCGGTTGTCACGGGCGAGCCGGCGAGCGCGGGCGAGGTGCGTCCGGATCGTGCGGAGCGCACTCGTGAAGTACTGGTTGTCGACGGCCTCGTCGAGCGCGGCATCGAAGCGGGCGATCAGCTCGTAGTAGGAGTCAGCCGCCACTTCCCCGCTCTCAGGGTGGGCCGCCGCAAACGCATCGGCGAGCTCGCCAAAGACGGCAGGATCACCCTTCGCGGCAGCCAGCCTCGCGGTGTTCTCCTCGAGCGCGCGCCTGACCTCGAACAGCGCCCGGATGTCATCGGCTTCAAAGTCGGAGACGACGGTGACGCGCGGCGAGAGCTGGGCTGCGAGCCCGTTCGAGATAAGCCTGCCGATTGCCTCGCGGGCCGGCGTGCGGCTCACGCCGAGGCGGGCCGCCTGCTCAACCTCGCCGAGGACGGTCCCGGGAGCGAGCGCCCCGCGCTGGATCTCCTCAAGGAGGGTCGCATACGCCCGATCGCTAGCTCGCACGACTCACCTCCGGTCTCGACGCTTCAGTGCCGCCACCAGCTAGCGTATACACTCACGCGAGAAAATGCGAGCCTCATTCACCTTTGATTCCAAGAATGCATACATTCTTGCGGTTCTCGTCATTGATTGGCAACCACCCGCGCAGCAACTTTCTCTACGGATTGACGTAGTTCAGGCGCCCGAACTACGTCAATCCGTAGAGAAAGTGGCGGGGAATGGGGTATTCGACCGGGTTAGCCGACCAGGCCGTTGTCCTTCAGCCAGCCGGCAGCAATCTTCGCGGCCGGCGCCTGGTCCTGTGCGGACTGTGCCCCAAGCTGCTGCAGGTCCTCTGCGGTCAGCTTCGCGGAGACCTTGTCGATGATGGCCGCAGCGTCCGCGTCCACCTTGTCGGAGACCACTGGCACCACGTGCGATGCGAGGAACAGCCCCTCCGGGTCGGCGAGCACCACGAGGTCGCCGTCAGCGAAGACAGGGTCCGCCGAGTAGAGATCGACGATCTGCACCTGGCCGTCGCGCAACGCCTTCACGGTGAGCGGCCCGCCCGAGTCCTCAATGGGGGTGAACGACACGTCAACGCCGTAGACGTCCTTGAGCCCTGTCGGACCGTAGGGGCGCTTCTCGAGTTCCGAGTTTCCGCCCAGGGTGAGGTTCTCTACGCCGGCGAGGTCGCCGATCTCAGCGAGGTCATGCTGCTTCGCAAACTCACTCGTCACGACATACGAATCCTGGTCGGAGGCTTCCGACTGGGCGAGCACCCGCAGCCCCTCCGGCAGCGCAGCCTCGAGGGCGCTGTACACGTCGTCGGCCGAGGTCGCGGTCGCGTCGGAGTCGAGATACTGCAAGAGGTTGCCCGTGTATTCGGGGAACACGTCGATGGATCCTGCCTCGATCTCGGGCATGTAGACCTCGCGCTGGCCGATTCGCAGCTGGCGATCTACGGTGAACCCGCCGTCTTCGAGCGCTTGCGCGTAGAGTTCAGCGACGATCTCGTTCGAGTAGTAGTCCTGCGAGCCGACGACGAGCGTCTGGTTCGCGCCGCCGTCGCCGCCGGAGCCCCCGGCCCCCTCCCCCTCGTCAAGGGGATCCGCTGCCGCGCACGCGGAGAGCAGCGTCACCCCCGCGAGTGCGAGCGCGGCGAGCGCTCCGATCCGTCGTGGTGTGCGTGATGGTGTGTGCATCTTCGTCTCCCAATCAGGTTGTTTCGGTTGCGGTGGTGAAGTTCGTGGCGGGTTGGCCTGCCCGGTGCTGCGCGAGCGGACCGGCCGCATCGGTGCCAGCGGGCGAGCTCCCCGCCGCACGTTCCAGGGCGGTCCCTCGCGCGGAGAGACGGGCGGCTGCGGCGCGCTGCACCGTCGCGAGCAAGATCTCGAGGATGAGCGCGAGCGCGATGACGAGGATCGCGGCGCCGAGCATCTGCCCGTAGTCGCGGGTCTTCAGTCCGGTGAAGAGGTACCTGCCAAGGCCGACGTCAGCCGTGTACGCGGCGAGGGTCGCCGTCGCGACGACCTGCAGCACCGCCGCGCGCACTCCGCCAATAATGACCGGGAGCGCGAGCGGCACCTCGACCTGCCAGATCACCTGCGCGGGGCGCATCCCGATCGCGCGTGCGGCCCCCGATGTCTCACGGGGAACCGCTTGCACGCCAGAGTAGGCTCCCGCAAGCAGCGACGGGATCGCGAGTACAACGAGCGCAACGAGCGGTGCCGAGAGCCCGATCCCAAACCAGAGCGCGCACACCGTGAGCACGCCGAGCGTCGGCAGCGCCCTCGCGGCCCCTGTGACCGCGCCGATCGCACCGACGCCGCGTCGTGTGTGGCCGATGAGCACCCCGGCTGGAAGCGCGACGAGGGCCGCGATACCGACGGCGAATACGGACACCCAGAGGTGCTCGCCGATGCGGGCCGGGATGCCGCTGGCGCCCACCCAGTTCGCACCGTCGGCGAGCCAGGCGAACGCGTCCGCGAAGAGGTTCATGCCGCCGCCTTCCGCCAGGGCGTGAGCACGCGACCGAGCAGCAGGAGCAGCCCGTCAAGGACGAGCGCGAGCACGATCGTCGCGATGATGCCCGTCAGCACCTCGCCGAAGATTCCGCGCTGGAACCCGTCGGTCAGCAGCGTCCCCAGACTGGAGACGCCGATGAGCGCTCCGACGGTAACGAGGCTGATCGTTGACACCGCGACCACCCTGACTCCAGCGAGGATGACGGGAAGTGCGAGCGGCAGGTCGACGCGCCAGAACACCGAGCTGCGCGAAAACCCGATCGCGAGCGAGGCGTCCCGCACGGTCGTGTCGACCGAGGCGAAGCCGTCAGCGGCGCTGCGCACGAGCAGTGCGATGCCGTAGAGCGTGAGGGCGATGATCATGTTGGCGTCCGAGCGCAGCGGGACGCCGGCGACGGCAGGGATGATGATGAGCAGGGGCAGCGCCGGGATCGCGTAGAGCAGCGTGGCCGCGCTCGAGAGCGCCCCGCCGAGCCGGCCGTACCGGAATGCGAGCCGCCCGATCGGAATCGCGATGAGCGTCGCGAGGAGGATCGCCGGGAGGCTCAGCTGCAGATGGGCCCAGGCGAGATCAATCACCTGCGACCAGTTCTGCGCGAGCCATTTCACGGCTCGATCACTCCGAGTGGCCTGCCCGCGGTGTCAAACACGATCCGCTTGCCGTCAACCTCGCGCGTCGTGAGCTTTCGGGCTTCGGGTTCGCCCTCGGGGGTGTCGGTCCCGATGAAGTTGCGCACGAAATCGTCTGCGGGGTTCGCAAGGATGTCGGCGGGCGTGCCGCACTGGGCGATTTCGCCGCCGGTTCGGAGCACCACGACCTCGTCGCCGAGCCTGAACGCCTCGTCGATGTCGTGGGTGACGAACAGGATTGTCTTGCCGAGTTCGCGCTGCAGTCTGCCGAGCTCCGCCTGCAACTCGCGCCGCACGATCGGGTCGACAGCGCCAAACGGCTCGTCCATCAGCAGAATGTTCGGGTCGGGCACGAGCGCTCTCGCGACGCCGACGCGCTGTTGCTGTCCGCCCGAGAGCTGGGCGGGGAAGCGCTTCCCGAGGTCAGCGCTCAGGCCGACGCGCTCGAGCATCTCACTCGCGAGCGCTCGGGCTCGCGCCTTCGGGGTGCCGTTCAGGATCGCGACGGTCGCAACGTTGTCGAGGACCGAGCGGTGCGGAAGCAGCCCACCCTGCTGGAGGACGTACCCGATGGAGCGGCGCAGCTTGACGGGGTCGGTTGTCGAGATGTCCTGGTCGTCGATCCACACGGTGCCGCTCGTCGGTTCGACCATGCGATTGACCATGCGCAGCAGCGTGGTCTTGCCGCTGCCCGAGGAGCCGACGAACACTGTCGTATGACGCGACGGAATGGTGAGCGAGAACTCCCCGACCGCCCGCGTGCCGTCGGGGTAGGTCTTCGTGACAGCGTCGAATCGAATCATCCGCTACCACCCCCAAGGTCAGTCGGGTGCTGGTGCACCCCGGTTGGAACTGTGCCCAAACCTAGCACCCGCCCCCGACAAACCGAGCTGAAACTTGGGGAAACGCTACTTCGGGCCCATGCGCAGCGCGCCGTCCATGCGGATGGTTTCGCCGTTCAAGTAGTCGTGCTCGGCGATCATCGTGACCAGCTGAGCGAACTCGTCGGGCCGGGCGAGTCGCGCCGGGAAGGGCACCGAGGCCGAGAGTGAGGCGTTCACCTCGGGTCCGAGCGCCTCGAGCAGCGGGGTCGCCACGATGCCGGGGGCGATCGTATTCACCCGGATGCCGTTGCGCGCCAGATCACGCGCGGCGGTGATGCCCATGCCGACGACGCCACCCTTCGACGCCGCATACGCGATCTGGCCGATCTGTCCCTCGTATGCGGCGACCGACGCCGTGTTCACGATGAGCCCGCGCTGGCCGGCCTCGTCGACAGGCTCCTGCTCCGCCATGATCTCGGCGGCGAGGCGCAGCACGTTGAACGTACCGACAAGGTTGATGTTCAGGGTGCGCTGGAACGTCTCGAGGTCGTGCACGCCCTTGCCCGAGAGCACGCGCTTCGCGGGCGCGATTCCCGCGCAGTTCACGACGAGCCGGATCGGCGGCTCGCCAGCGTTCAGCTTCAGCGCAGCCTGCACCTCGTCCTCGCTCGTCACGTCGGCGGCGACGAATCGGATGCCGGAGCCCGGCTCCCCCGCCTTCTCGATCGAGGCCGCAAGGTCAAGGCCGACAACGTTCACGCCTCGGCTCGCGAGCAGCGCGGCAGTCGCGGCGCCGAGCCCCGACGCTGCGCCGGTTACGACGGCTGTTGTTCCTTCAAGCTGCATCCTGCGTTCCTTTCGTGGTGGGGCCGGGCAGGGAGATGCTCCGGCTACCAGGCCATCGTTGCATATCTCCTGCCCCGCCCACAGCACGAATCCGCCAGCGTGCGACCACGCCTGCGGGCTAGAAGACGAGCACGGGCTTGATCGTCACGCCTGACTCCGAATCCTCGAACGCCGTATTGATATCGGCGAACTCGTAGCGCTTCACGAGCTTGTCGAACGGGAACAACCCGCGCTCGTACAGCGCGATCAGCCGCGGGATAAACTCCCGCGGTACCGAATCACCCTCGACGACCATCGACACCGTGATGCCGCTCGTAAGGAGCGAGCCAATGTCGAACGGAGCCTCCGTGCCAAGCTTCGCTGCCCCAACGAGCGCTCCATGGCCCCGGATCGCGAGCGACTTCGTCATTTGCGCGAACACCGGCGGCACACCCGTCGTGTCGAGCGCGTACTGCACGCCCTGCCCGCCGGTGATTTCCCGAATGCGCTCGACGGGGTCAACCTCCCGCGAGTTGACGGTGTGCGTCGCCCCCAGCTCCAGCGCGAAGTCGAGCCGCTCGGGCACGATATCGACCATGATGATCGTCGTCGCGCCCGCGGCGACGGCTGCGAGCATTCCGGCGAGCCCAACGGCCCCCGTGCCGAAGATGGCGATCGATTCTCCGGCGGCCGGGCGGAGCACGTTGAGCACGGCACCGGAGCCCGTCATGATGCCGCAGCCGAGGGGCCCGAGCAGCTCGAGCGGCGCGTCCCCCGCCACCTTGACGGCATTGCGCGCACTCACGTTCGTGAAGGTGGCGAACGACGACTGCCCGAAGAAGTTCGACGAGATCCGCTCGCCGTCCGACGTCAGCGAGCTCGAGCCGTCGGTGCGGCTGCCGCCGAAGTTCAGCGCATAGAAATCGACGCAGTACTGCGGGTGGCCCGTGATGCACTGCTCGCATACCCCGCACGATGCGGGGGCGAGCACCACGCTGTCACCGACCGCCAGGTCGGTGACAGCTGCACCCACCGCAGTAACGATGCCTGAGCCCTCGTGTCCGAGCACGGCCGGCAGCGGCACCGGGTACCACTGGTCGCGCACGATCGCGTCGGTGTGGCACACGCCACTAGCGACGAGCCGCACCGTCACCTCGTCAGCGCGCGGTTCGTCGAGCTCGAGCTCGCGAATGTCGAGCGGGGTGCTCGGCGCCGTTGCGACTGCTGCCTGAATCTTCACAACATCCTGCTTCCTCCGCCGGATCGCGGCGGCATCAACGCTCACAGCCGCACCCCGACGCCGTCAGCCGGGGAAGACTTCGAGCAGATCTGTCCCACCAGCTTACGCCGCAGATATCAGGTCCCCGTGAAAGCTCGATGTTCCCTCAGGCGCCGCTCAGCTAGTCAAGCAGCAGCGCTGGCTCCTCAAGCACCGAGGCGACGTCGGCGACGAATCGCGAGATCACGTCACCATCGACGACGCGGTGGTCGAACGAGCCGCCGACAGTCGTGACCATCCGTGGGCGCACCTCGCCGTCGACGACCCAGGGCTTCTCCTTGATCGTGCCCATCGCCATGATCGCGACCTCGCCAGGGTTGAGGATCGGCGTGCCGAAGTCCATCCCGAAGACACCGATGTTCGTGAGCGTGATCGTGCCCTGCTGCATCTCTTCGGGCTTCGTGCGCCCCTCGCGCGCGGTGATTGTGAGTTGCTCGATCGCCTGCGCGAGTTCGCGCAGGCTCAGCTCCTGCGCCTCCTTGATGTTCGGCACAATAAGCCCGCGCGGGGTGGCTGCCGCGATGCCGAGGTTGACGAAGTGGTGGCGAATGATCTCGGTCTCGGTGAACGTCGAGTTGATCTCGGGGTTTCGGCGGATCGCCCACAGCATCGCCTTCGCGAAGATGAGCAGCGGCGACACCTTGATGCCGGCGAAGTCCGTCGAGGTCTTCAGCCGCCGCACAAACTCCATCGTGCGCGTCGCGTCGACGTCGGTGAAGACGCCAACGTGGGGAGCCTCGAACGCGCTCGTGACCATCGCCTTCGCGATCTGCTTGCGCATGCCCTTGAGCGGGATCCGCTCCTCGCGCACGGCGGGGACCTCGGGCGTCGACAGGTTGCGGAACAGGCTCGCCTGCGAACCGTGGCGCACCACATCGTCGCGCAGGATCTCACCCCCGATGCCGGTGCCAGAGACCTGGGTGAGGTCGACGCCGAGATCCTTCGCGAGCTTCCGGATCGGGGGCTTCGCGATCACCGGGGACGCCGCGGCGACCGGGATCGGCGGCGCGGACAGCAGAGGCTCTCCCCCGCTCCGGCGTCGCGAACGGACCTTGCCGGCGGTGCCATAGCCCACGAGCACCGCACCGCCCTCATCATCGGCCGCTGCGGCCGGCGCGGCTGGCGCCACCGAGGCGCCTGCAGGGGCCGGAGCAGCCGGCGTCGCGGAAGCCGCCTCGGCAGGCGCCGCTGGCGCGTCCGCACGGGGATCCGGATCCGCTGCGCCCTCGGCCCGCACGCGCATGATCGGCTGACCGACAGGGACCGTCTCCCCCACCTCGGCGAGGAGCTCCGTGACAACGCCTGTGAACGGCGACGGCAGCTCGACGAGCGACTTCGCGGTCTCGATCTCGCAGATCACCTGGTTGAGCGCGACAGTGTCGCCCGGCGCGACCTGCCAGGTGACAATCTCTGCCTCGGTCAGGCCTTCACCGACATCGGGAAGGGGGAACGTCATGTCGCTCATCGAAGGCTCCTTTGGGTTGCTTCGCGGTCAGTAGAAAGTAGTGGTCCCGGCGTGCGGGCGGGGTGCGGCAGCGGCAGAGAGTCAGTAGTGCATCGTGCGATCGACTGCTTCGAGGATACGGTCTGCGTCGGGCAAGAACATGCCCTCGAGTCGGGCCGGCGGGAATGGCACGTCGTAGCCCGAGACGCGCAGCACGGGCGCCTGCAGTGAGTAGAACGCGTGCTCGGCGACGTGCGCGGCGAGTTCGCTGCCCAAACTGACGTTGCCCGAGGCCTCCTGCGCGACGACGAGGCGCCCCGTCTTTCGCACCGATTCGAGGAGCGGCGCGTAGTCGACCGGCGAGATGCTGCGGAGGTCGACGACCTCGATGCTCGTCCCCTCGGCACGCGCGACCTCGGCAGCCTCAAGCGCGGCGGTGACCATCGCGCCGAACGCGACAATCGTGCAGTCGGTTCCCTCGCGGGCGACCCGGCTGTCGTGCAGCTGCGCGGCCGGGGCGGTCGGATCGACCTCGCCCTTCATCCAGTACTTCGCCTTCGGTTCGAAGAACAGCACGGGGTCCTGCGACTGAATCGCCTGCTGGATCATCCAGTAGGCGTCGTTCGGCGTTGAGGGCGCGACGACTCGCAGGCCCGGGGTGTGCGCGAAGTACGCTTCGGGGCTCTCCTGGTGGTGCTCGACGGCGCCGATGTGTCCGCCGTACGGGACGCGGATCACGATCGGCATCGGCACCTTGCCGTCGTGCCGGTTCGTGATCTTCGCGAGCTGCGTGACGATCTGATTGAACGCGGGGAAGATGAAGCCCTCGAACTGGATCTCGATGACCGGGCGGTAGCCGCGCATCGCGAGCCCAATGGCGTTGCCGACGATGCCGGCCTCCGCGAGCGGGGTGTCGAGCACGCGCGCCGATCCAAAGTCAGCCTGGAGCTTGTCGGTGACGCGGAAGACCCCGCCGAGTGGGCCGATGTCCTCGCCCATGAGCAGGACTTTCTCGTCGGCGGCCATCGCGGCCCGCAAGCCCTCGTTGATCGCCCGCGCGATCGGCAGTTCGGTGCGCTCGGTGAGCGTCTGGACGCTGGGCGCGGTGGGTGTGGGTGCTGCACCGGTCATGCTGAAATCTCCTCGCCGGCCTCGAATGACGACTCGTAGCGTTCGAGCCAGGCGCGCTGCTCCTCGATGCGCGGGTGCGCCTCGGTGTACACGTTCGCGAACATCGAGTCGGCGTCAGGCGGCGGTAGCTGCAGGATCGCGTCACGCACGCGCTTCGCCTCTCGATCGGCGACCTCGGCCACCTCGGCAAAGAATGCGTCGTCGACTCCCTGCTCACGCAGGTAGGCCTCCATGCGCGCGACCGGGTCGCGATCTCGCCATTCCTCGAGTTCCGACTTCTCGCGGTAGCGCGTCGGGTCGTCGCTTGTCGTGTGTGCCCCGATCCGGTAGGTCAGTGCCTCGATGTAGCCCGGACCGGCCCCCTCGCGCGCCAGTCGCATGAACCTGCGGCCGACGGCGTACGCGGCGAGCGGGTCGTTGCCGTCGATCTGCACGGCGCGGATGCCGAAGCCGAGCGCGCGGCGGTACAGCGGGGTGCGGCTCTGGCGCTCGAATGGCACCGAGATCGCCCAGCCGTTGTTTTGGACGACGAAGACCGCCGGGGTTTGGTAGCTCGCCGCGAAGATCATCGACTCGTTCGCGTCGCCCTGGCTCGAGGTGCCATCGCCGTAGAACGCCATGGTCGCCTCCCCCGTCGCGATGCCCTGCTCGCCAGCGTCCATCGCCGCGGCGCCTGCGCGGAGCTTCGCGTCGAGCAGCTGCCCGAGTGCGTATCCGCTCGCGTGCTGCGCCTGCGCGGCGAGCACGAGGGTGTACAGGTGGAAGTTCCCGTTCGCGGGATCCGTGACGTCCCACCCGCCGTGTGTGAAGCCGCGGAACAGCTTCAGTAGTTCAACGAAGCTCACGCCGCGCACCTTCGCGACGGTGTGCTCGCGGTAGGCGGGGAAGACGTGATCTTGCGGCTCGGTGGCGTGCGCGAGGCCGACCTGGCAGCCCTCTTGACCGATGCTTGGCACCCACAGGGCGAGCTGGCCCTGGCGTTGCAGGTGGGTCGCCTCGGTGTCGAACGCACGCGTCTCCACCATGTCGCGGTACCACTCTTGGAACTGTTCGATACCAACGCCATCAAGCTCCGCTGCGTAGTCTGCTGCGGAGCTTGATGGGGAGTACCGACCTTCGGCGTCTAGGAAGCGAATCGGCTCTGGATCCACCATGTCAACGGCGAGCTTTGGGGTCTGGCTCATAGTGCTCAAGTGTAGTGAGAGGGGTCATTCCGACTGGGATATATCAACGGCGGCGCTAGTGGCCGGCGCACAGCGATTGCTGCAAGAATTGGTGCATGCGGTCAATCATGCGAGTACTTGTCAGCACGTTCGCGCTGTGGCTCACGACGCTCATCGTCGGCGGGTCGGGCCCGCGCGGGTTCTGGATCGAGCCGATCAATGACGACCCGTACTCCCCGCTCATCACGATGCTCCTCGTCGCGCTCGTGTTCGGCCTCGTGAATGGCACGCTCGGCAAGCTCGTGCGCATCGTGTCGATTCCGCTCTACATCATCACGCTCGGCCTGTTTGGTCTCATTGTGAACGGGATCCTCATCTCGGTCATCGCATGGCTCTCCGGCCTCGCCGGCTTCGGGTTGCATGTCGACGGCTTCTGGTGGGGTGTGCTCGGCGCGATCGTCATGTCCGTGCTCGCAAGCATCATGAACGGGCTGCTCGGCACGAACCGCAAGCGCAAGCGCTAACGACTGCCCCATCAGCGTCACGGGCTCGGCGACACCGCCACGCAGCCCGTGATGCGTCGCCGTGCGGCGCTGTCCGCGGGGCTGGCTGTGGCGCCCGCCGGCACCGCTCCGCGCGGAACCGTGCGGGGTTTTCCACACCGTTTCCACAACCAGTCCACAACCTATCCACCGGCTTATCAACAGGGTGTTGAAGACTTCGAACCCTTATTACACAACGATAATTACACCGTTGTTATTCGATCTGTGCATAGTTATCCACAGCCTAGAACTCGTGAAATGTGCACAGTTGCCTCCGTGGGAGAATGGTCGGGTACGTTCACCCGCCACTCACACAACGGAGAACCCATGACCAGCCTGCCCCCGCAGCCCATCAGCCCCCTCGACGGACGCTACCGGAAGGCGGTCGAAGGGCTTGGCGACACGCTCTCCGAGGCAGGGCTGAACAAGGCTCGCGTGCACGTCGAAGTTGAGTGGCTCGCCTACCTGACGACGCACTCGCTCCTCGGGGGCACGCCGATGGGCGACGAGCAGCTCGCCGCGCTGCGCGACTGGGCGCAGAACTTCGGCCAGGCCGAGATCGACGAACTCGCCGAGACCGAGAAGACCACGCAGCACGACGTGAAGGCCGTCGAGTACCTCGTTCGCGCACGCCTCGAGGCGCAGGGGCTCGGACACCTCGCCGAGCTCACCCACGTGTGCTGCACCAGCGAGGACATCAACAACCTGTCCTACGCGCTCACGGTGAAGCAGGCGGTCGCCGACGTCTGGCGGCCGAAGTTTGTCGCCGTCCTTGACGAGCTCGAGCGCCAGGCGCAGGGCTACAGCGACCTCGCAATGATGAGCCGCACGCACGGCCAGCCGGCAACCCCGACGACGCTCGGCAAGGAGCTCGCCGTCTTCGTGCACCGCCTCCGCCGCCAGCTGCGCCAGATCGATCAGGTCGAATACCTTGGGAAGTTCTCGGGCGCGACGGGCACGTTCGCCGCGCACCTCGCAGCGGACCCGAGCGCCGACTGGGAGACGATTTCGCGGGAGTTCGTCGAGGGGCTCGGCCTGACGTGGAACCCACTCACGACCCAGATCGAGTCACACGACTGGCAGGCCGAGCTGTACTCGCGCATGGCGCACGCAAACCGCATTCTGCACAACCTCGCGACGGACGTGTGGAGCTACATCTCGATCGGCTACTTCCGCCAAACCCCGGTCGCGGGCGCGACGGGCTCCTCGACGATGCCGCACAAGGTCAATCCGATCCGGTTCGAAAACGCTGAGGCGAACCTTGAGCTGTCAAACGCGCTGCTCGACTCGCTCGCCGAGACCCTCGTCACGAGCCGCTGGCAGCGCGACCTCACCGACTCGTCGGCGCAGCGCAACATTGGCGTCGCGTTTGGACACTCGGTGCTCGCGCTCGACAACATCCTCAAGGGTCTCGGCCAGATCGACGCCGCCCCCGAGGTGCTTGCTGCAGACCTCGACGCGAACTGGGAGGTGCTCGGCGAGGCGATCCAGACCGTGATCCGCGCGGAGGTGACCGCCGGCCGCTCGACGATCAGCGACCCCTACGCCGCGCTCAAGGACCTCACTCGCGGCCGCCGCATCGGCCAGGCCGAGCTCATCGAGTTCGTTCAGGGCCTCGAGATCGGGGACGAGGCGAAGCAGCGGCTGCTCGCGCTCACGCCCGCCGGCTACGTCGGCAACGCTGCGAAACTTCTCAGCTACCTCTGAAGCTGCGAGGCTTGCCGGTGCTGCGCCGCTGCGCCAGGGTTGAAGTATGACTCAGGACGCACGCTTTACACGCGAACGCACGATGTACCGGTTTACCGCGCGCGAGGTCACGGTGCAGGCCGTGTCGCGGCCAGTACCGACGATCGCTCGCGTGACGCTCGCCGGGCCCGACCTGTATGACTTCGAGTCGACGGGGCCCGGCGACCACGCGAAGATCTTCTTCCCGCACCCCTTCACGGGAGAACTCGTCGCACCCGTCGCGGCCGGCCCCGGCGAGGATGGTATCGTCCGGCCCGACGGCCAGACGTTCGGCCGCGACTTCACGCCGCTCAACGTGCGGGATGAAGCCGGAGGCCGCGTCTTCGACCTTGACTTCTTCCTGCACGACGACCCCGGCCCGGCATCCGCGTGGGCGGAGCGCGCAGCGGTCGGAGACCGCATCGTCGTCGTCGGGCCGCGCGGCACGCAGAGTGTTCCGACGGGCATCGTCTCGCTGTTGTGCCTCGTCGACCCGACGGCGCTGCCCGCAACAGTGCGCTGGATCAATGCCCTGCCCGAGGACACCGAGGTCGAGGTGATCGCCGACGTCGACTATGACGCGCTCGATTGGGTGGAGGAGTATCTTCGCGAGGGCACGGGACGCGAGATCCTCGTGCGGGAGCCGCTCGGCGGCTTAGATCAGGCGCTGCTCGACAGCGAGATCACCGACGAGACCTTCGTCTTCGCGGCCGGTGACGCAAACCGTCTCATCCCGCTGCGGCGCGTGATCCGTGACGAACTTGGGCTCCCCCGCGCGCAATACCAGATCAGCGGCTACTGGCGGCGCGGTGAGGCCAACTTCGACCATCACGGGCCGATCGACCCGAGCGATCCGGAGTCGATCGAGGACTAGCCGCTCCCGAGCGAAGCACGGCCCGGGGTGTCCGCAAATGCGAACGCCCCGGGCCGATTTCTGCTCAGCGAGTGGGCTAGTGCCAGTCGCCCTCGGGCTTCTTGAGGTCCTTGCGGGCCTCGAGGTCTTCGTCGCTCGGCTTGCCGCCGAGCCCGAGCAGGGCCACAAACAGCAGCGACATGATGAACGCGATGGCGGTAAAGATGAGGGCGAGCACGATGGAGCGCGACGCCATGAGGACGATGAGACCCGCGAAAACCGCGAGCACTCCCGAGAAGCCCAGCAGTTCGAGGGGCTTGAGGCGATCACGACGCGACGGGTTCATCGGTTCCTGGGGCGTGTGGTCTGAGGGGTTGGTCATCGGTCGCTTTCTACGATTCGGCTAGGACATTGGCGGCGTGCAGATCCGCCTAGGCGTTGACAGTCGACCCGTGGTTCAGCGGGTCGGCGTCGGCTGCGGTTCGCGTGTCGAACGACGCGATCCCGAGGAAGACTCCGGTGATGATGGCGTAGGCTCCGAAGAACCCGATCACGGCAACGAGGTCGCCCCGCGCAAGCAGCACGGTGACGGCGAGCAGAATGCCTGCGGCCCCGACCAGGGCGGCGTCCTGTCGCGTGCCGGGCTGCACGACCATCGCGACAAACTCAAGCAGTGCCGTGACGAGGGCCCAGCCCGCGATGACCACAGCGAACGCGAGTTCGTTGCTGAGGACCGTGAGCAGAAGCGCAGCCGCAATCGATGCGACGCCGAGCGCGATCGCAACGGCCGCACCGCCCGTGCCGCGGCGCTGGATGGCCTCGACTCCGTGCACGACGCCAATCGCGATAAGCGCGGCGACGACGACCGCGAGGTCGAACGCGAAGCGCTCGTGGAAGGTCGCGCTAAACGTAACAACGAGCCCCACTGTGAGCAGGAGAGCGGCGCGGAGCACGCGTACCCACTTGGGTGGGAGCGACGCGGTGCCTGCCGTTCGAGTGACGGTGCCTTCGGCGATTGACATTGTGCTCCCTCCCTGCCTCGTGGATTGTATCTTGTCTCGCTGCGAAAGATCGTGGGAGCGAGCTCGCTACATTCCCTGAGGCATGTCCTGGAAGCGCGAGTAGTGCCCCTGGAACGCCACGGTAACCGTGCCGGTCGGGCCGTTACGCTGCTTCGCGAGAATGAAGTCCGCCTCGCCGGCACGCGGATGATCACGATCGCTCGCGGCCTCGCGGTGCAGCAGGATCACCATATCTGCGTCCTGCTCGAGCGAGCCGGACTCGCGGAGGTCGCTGATGGCAGGCATCTTGTCGGCGCGCTGCTCCGATGCACGGTTGAGCTGTGACAGCGCGATGACCGGGACGTCGAGCTCCTTCGACAGCAGCTTGAGGGCACGGGAGAATTCGCTCACCTCCTGCTGACGACTTTCGACCTTCTTGCCGCTCGAGAGGAGCTGCAGGTAGTCGATGACGACCATCTTGAGGCCGTGCTGCTGCTTCAGCCGTCGGCACTTCGCACGGATCTCAACGAGCGTGAGGTTCGGGCTGTCGTCAATGTACAGCGGCGACTCTGAGATGCGTGCTTGCGTGGCCGCGAGCTTTTGGAAGTCGCGGCTGTCGAGGGCGCCCTTGCGTAGGGTCTGCATCGGGATGGAAGCCTCGGCCGCGAGCAAACGCATCGCGATCTCGGCGCGACCCATCTCGAGCGAGAAGAAGACCGTCGGAGCCAGGGCGTGCACGGAGGCGTGGCGGGCCACGTCGAGCGCGAGCGTCGACTTACCCATCGCGGGTCGCGCGGCGATGATGATCATCTGACCACCAGCGAAGCCGTTGGTCATCGCGTCGAGCTCGTTGAAGCCGGTTGGCACCCCGAGCATGCCGTCTGGCTGCGAGGTCGCCTTGTGGATCTCCTCCATGGCGGCATCAACCGCGAGGGAGAGCGGCACGTAATCTTCGCTCTGCGACTCACCAGTGACGCCGTAGATCTCCGACTGCGCAACGTTGACAAGGTCGAGCGCCTCGCCCTCGCCCGCGTATCCCATCTGCACGATGCGGGTGCCCGCTTCAACCAGTCGGCGCAGGAGCGCCTTCTCGCCAACGATGTCGGCGTAGAAGCCCGCATTCGCGGCGGTCGGGACGATACTCGTGAGCGTGTGCAGGTACTCGGCGCCGCCCGCTCGCTGAAGGTCGCCGGCCTTTGCGAGTGCATCGGTGACGGTGATGACGTCGGTGGGCTCGCCCTGCGAATAGAGCGAGAGCACGGACTCGTAGATGACCTCGTGCTTGGGGACATAGAAGTCCGAGCCGCGCAGCACGCCAGTGACGTCGGCCACGGCGTCCTTGGACAGGAGCATGCCGCCGATCGCGCTTTGCTCTGCGAGCAGGTCGTATGGCGGGGTGCGCTCATAGTCGCCGCCGCGCTGTTCTTCGTCAGGCGACGCGATACCAAGGTGTGCGATGGACAAGGTGGTGTGCTCCTTCGATGAGGTCGAGCCTCGTTACCTTCTGATGACATACCAGACCTCAGACATTCACCGTAGGTGCAGTCTCCACAGGGCTCAAATACGGGAGTTCTCCACCTGTGGATAACTATGTGCACAAGCAACGGAGAAAAGCCAGAACTTGTCCACATGAATGGGGATAACTTGTGGAGAGATTCTGAACTTCTCTAGAAACATGCCGCCTGATCTGGGGTTTATGGTTTCCACACGATTTAAGTTATTCAACCTTAAAGTACAACTTGAATGTTACTTGATCCCCGGGCGTGTGGAGAACTTTGCGAGCACCGAGCGGGCTGGTCTCCCCGCTCTCGCATGGACCGCGGCTCCGGGCGTTCACCGCCCGTTCAGCGGCGTCAGCGCGCGCATGCGGCTCCCTGGCGACGCCGTGGGTGGGCGGGAGGGTCTCCCCTCCGGCACACCCGCCGTGCGCGGCTCAGGGCGCCGCAGGCGGCCGCGCGCCAGGGCCGGCAACACCGCTCCTCCCAGCCACGAGGGAGCCGCTACAACGCAAACGAGCGGGGCCGGCTCCAATATGGAACCGGCCCCGCTCGTGAGCGCAGAAACGCTTAGCGCTGCGTGATGACCTGGAGGGTTACCTCAGCGTCGACGCCCTCGTGGAGGTGGATCGTCGCCTTGTACTCACCGGTGCTCTTGATCGACGGCAGCGAGATCTTGCGCTTGTCGACCTCGCCGATGCCAGCCTCGGACACAGCCGCGGCAACAGCCGCAGGCTTGATCGCGCCGAACAGGCGCCCACCGACTCCAGCCTTGGAGTGCAGACGGATCTTGCCTGCCTCGAGCGACGCCTTCAGCGCCTGCGCGTCCTCGACCGAAGCGAGAGCGCGTGCCTCGCGCGCAGCCTGGAGCTGTGCGACCTGGGCCGCGCCACCGCGGGTCCAGTGCACCGCGTAGCCCTGCGGCACGAGGTAGTTGCGAGCGTAGCCGGTCTTGACGTCGACGACGTCACCAGCGGAACCGAGGCCACGGACCTCGTGCGTGAGAATTACTTTCGCCATGATGCTCTCTCCTTAGCGGCCGGAACCGGCGTAGGGGAGGAGAGCCATCTCGCGGGCATTCTTCACTGCCTTCGCGATCAAACGCTGCTCCTGAACGGATACGCCGGTGATGCGGCGGGCGCGGATCTTTCCACGCTCTGAAATGAACTTGCGAAGCGTCTGGACGTCCTTGTAATCAATGACGCCAACGGTCTGCTTCTTCGCGGGTGCTGCCGCCTTCGCGTTCTTGCCGCGAGCCGGCTTGCGGCCTGCGCCGCTTGACTTGCCTGCCATGTTGGTCTCTTTTCGTAATGCGTCCCGGTACGCGCCCGGAACAAAGTTGCTGTCTTAGAAGGGCTGCTCGTCGTCGAACCCGCCACCGAAATCGGAGGAGTTGTTCGACGCGGATCCGCCCTGGCCCGAATTGGTCCAGGGGTTATCCTGCTGCTGCTGCGGCTGTGCCCAGCCCGACTGGCCCTGGGGCTGACCGCCACCAGCGCCACCGAAGCCGCCAACCTGCCCGCGTGCCGCGCCGCGCGTCACCTGTGCGGTGGCGAAGCGGAGCGACGGCCCGACCTCTTCGACCTCAAGGTCTAGTGAGGTGCGCTGCTGGCCCTGGTTGTCGGTGTAGCTGCGCTGGGTCAGACGACCCTGCACAATAACTCGCATGCCCTTCGTGAGCGAAGCCGCAATGTTGTCGGCGTACTCACCGTAAGCGCGGCAGCCAAGCCACAGCGCTTCGCCGTCCGACCAGTCGCCGGACTGGCGATCGCGCACGCGCGGGGTCGAGGCGATACGGAAGGTCACCCACGACTTGCCGGCCTGACTCACGCGAGGCTCGGGATCGGCAACAAGGTTGCCGACGACAGTGATCAGCGGCTCTCCGGCCATGAGTTATGCACTCGCCTTCGCAGCAGCGCGAGCTGCCTTAGCCTGGTCACGCTTCGACTGCGCTGCACGCTGAGCGATGAGCTCGTCTGCGCGGAGCACCTTCGTGCGGAGAACAGCCTCGGAGATACCCAGCTGACGATCGAGCTCAGCGGTAGCCTCGGGGGTCGCGGTGAAGTTCACCACAACGTAGATGCCCTCGGCCTGCTTGTTGATCTCGTATGCCAGGCGACGCTTGCCCCAGATGTCGACGTTCTCGATCTCGCCATTCGCGTTCGTAATGACGGAGAGGAACTTCTCCATGCTGGGAGCCACGGTGCGCTCGTCGATACCGGGATCGAGGATCACCATGAGTTCGTAAGGATGCATTACTGACCCACCTCCTTCGGACTTCACGGCCACAGGATTTCTGTGGCAGGAGGGTGTTGTTGCATCGTGCCTGAGCCCCAAACCGAGTGTTCGGCGCACAGACAACCTAAGTAGCCTACCATCTTCAGCCCTAAAGTGGAGCCATGCGGATCGCTCTCGTCTCGATGCACACCTCTCCGACCGAGATACCGGGCTCCGGCGACGCCGGCGGGATGAATGTCGTTGTCGCCGAGGCCGCTCGGGCGTTGAGCGCGCGCGGGCACGAGGTCGTCGTCGCAACCCGCGCCCGCGCCGACCTTCCAGCTGGCGTGACGCGCCTCGCATGGAGCGGGCGAGCTGCTGCAGGTCAGGATCCCCTGAGCCCAGTTGTCGCGGTGCTGCCCGCTGGCGATCCTGAACTCGCGAAGGGGGAGCTGCCGGGGGTCGTGGAGCAGTTCGCGGCCGAACTTCGCGCCCTGGGCCGCTTCGACGCTGTGCACGGTCACTACTGGCTCAGCGCCCTCGCAGCGCAGCGGGCGTGGGGCGGAAGTGCACCCGTAGTGACAACATTCCATACGCTCGCCGCACAAAAAAACGCGCTCCTCGCGGCCGGGGACCGGCCGGAGCCAGCGGTTCGACTGAACGCAGAGGCCGCGCTCGCCCACTCATCGTTCGTTGTCGCCGGGAGCGAGAGTGAGCTCGCCGGCGTCAACGCCTTCTACGGGACGCCGGCGCTCGGCAGCGCGGTCGTCCACCCCGGGGTGGACACGGCCCTCTTCGCGCCGCGATCAGGCGGGGCAGGCTCGGCTGCGCCGCTCCGCGTGACCGTGCTCGGGCGCGTGCAGCCGTTGAAGGGCCAGGACCTTGCAGTCCGGGCCGCGGCGGAGCTCGCGATCGCCGATCCTGGTCTCTTTGCGCGAACCGAGTGGGTGATTGCGGGGGAGCCGACTCCCGGTGCCGCCGACTACGCGGCGGAGCTCCGCCGCCTCGCCGAGCGCGCCGGGATCGCCGCTCGCGTCCGGTTCCTCCCCGCGCAGTCGCGCGAGCAGGCGGCCGCGCTCCTTGCGTCGAGCGCGCTCGTGCTCGTTCCATCGCACTCGGAAACGTTCGGTCTCACCGCGCTTGAGGCTGGCGCGAGCGGGGCGCCCGTGATCGCGGCCGGGCACACCGGCCTGCTCGAGGCCGTCCCGGACGGCGTGGCTGGCGTGCACCTGTCCGGCAGGGACCCCGTGGCGTGGGCGGGAGCAATCGCCGACCTGCTGCGCGACGAACCGCGCCGGGCACAGCTTGCGGCATCGGCACGTCGCCATGCGGAGCTGCACGATTGGGCCGCGCACGCCGCGGCGCTCGAGCGGATCTACGCGACCCTCGCCGGCTAAGCGCGCGGGGCGCGCGTCAGCGTGGCGCCGGCCGCCCACGATCCTCCTACCTCCAACTATTCTTCTGGCCCCCAACTATCCGGGATAGTTGGGGGCCAGAAGAACATTTGCGTGGGGGAGGAGGCAGCCTCGCGCCGCCCGACCCCGTCTCGCGGGCTAGGCGCCTGCGATGAAAGCTTCGAGCTCCGCACGCGCCTCGTCGTCGGGCTTCTGCACGGGCGGCGACTTCATGAAGTAGGCCGACGCCGCCTCGACGGGCCCGCCGTGGCCGCGGTCGAGCGCGACCTTCGCGGTGCGGATCGCGTCGATCATCGTGCCTGCGGAGTTGGGGGAGTCCCACACTTCAAGCTTGTACTCGAGCATCATCGGCACGTCGCCGAAGCCGCGGCCCTCCAGCCGAACGAACGCGAACTTACGATCCTCAAGCCACGGCACGTGGTCGCTCGGCCCGACGTGCACGTCTTCGGCAGGAAGGTCCGCCTCGATGTTCGAGGTGACTGCCTGCGTCTTCGAGATCTTCTTCGAGTGCAGTCGGCTGCGCTCGAGCATGTTCTTGAAGTCCATGTTGCCGCCGACGTTGAGCTGGTAGGTGTGGTCGAGCGCGATGCCACGGCTCTCCAGCAGCCGGGCGAGCACGCGGTGCGTGATCGTCGCGCCGACCTGGCTCTTGATGTCGTCGCCGACGATGGGCAGACCGGCTTCGGTGAACTTGGCGGCCCACTCGGGGTCGCTCGCGACGAAGACGGGGATCGCGTTGACGAACGCGACGCCAGCCTCAAGGGCGGCCTGCGCGTAGAACTTCACGGCCTCCTCGCTGCCGACTGGCAGGTAGCACGCGAGCACCTCGGCGCCGGAGTCGCGCAGCACCTGAGCGACGTCGACGGGCGTCGCAGTCGACTCGACGACCTCGTCGCGGTAGTACATGCCGAGACCGTCGTAGGTCGGAGCGCGGAGTACCTCAAGGCCGATGTGGGGCACGTCCGAGAACTTGATGGTGTTGTTGCGGCCGGCCCAGATCGCCTCGGAGAGGTCCGTGCCAACCTTTTCTGCGTCGACGTCGAACGCCGCAACGAACTCGAGATCGGACACGTGGTATCCGCCGAGGCGAACGTGCATGAGCCCGGGAACCTCTGCGTCGTCTGCGGCGTCGCGGTAGTACTCGACACCCTGCACGAGCGAGCTCACGCAGTTTCCAATTCCCGCGAGGGCGACCTTCACACTCATCGAAACCCCATATTTCTCTCTCCGGCGGCCAATAGGCCCAACCGTCTAGTGTAATCGCCCAGGCTGGGCGTTGAACCTATGCCGCCAGTGGCGGAGGCGGCTACCCCGCGGGTCGGAGGCGGAACGCCTCGACCGAGGAGATCGCCTGGCGCTGCCCGCCGACATGGACAATCTCGTCACCATCGACGGTGAGCTGAGTCGCGTAGGCCCGGAGGGCGACCACCTTCCGGCCGAGCCATGGCGTCACGTCGTACGCCTCCGGGGCATCACCATCGTCGGCCGCCGCTCGCTCGTCGACCTCGGCTCCGTCGCTCACGATCTCCCAGAATGGCAGATCGAGC
This sequence comes from Leucobacter aridicollis, assembly GCF_013409595.1. Classification (NCBI taxonomy): domain Bacteria; kingdom Bacillati; phylum Actinomycetota; class Actinomycetes; order Micrococcales; family Microbacteriaceae; genus Leucobacter; species Leucobacter aridicollis. The sequence goes on from NZ_JACCBD010000001.1 coordinate 3,473,475, forward strand.
GCAACGGCAACGGCCCTGGCGATCCGGTGCGCGTGGACATGGTCCGGGTGGCCGTAGCCGCCCCCGTCGTCATAGCTCACGATCGCACCAGCGCCCGCCTCGTTGGCCGCGGCAAAGAGATCGTTCAACGACTCGACCGCTGGCACGACCGTGAGCGCGTCCACGGTGGCGTCTGCACTGGGACCGGCCTGTCCGGACGCGAGCCACTCCATGCCCGAGTCCTCGTAGATCGTCGGCTGGAGGCCCTCGGCCCTGGCCGGGGGAACCCCGAGAAACGCGTGGCGTTCCACCCCGAGCATCGCGAGCGCGGCCGACAGTTCGGCCTGGCGGTGCGGCGCGAGCCCGTCGGTACCAGCGAGGTGCGCGAGCGGGCCGTCAACGACCTCCCCACGCTCACCACGGGTGAGCGTGACAACCAGGGGCTCCCGGCCGGCCTCAGACAGGGCGGCGAGCGTGCCTCCCGTCGTGATCGTCTCGTCGTCTGGGTGGGCGTGCACGAACATCACGCGCGTCGCACCCGAAAACCAGCTTGCAGGATCTGTACTCACGGTAGCCCTAACTCTCGTCGGCGGCGGTCTGTTCCCGATACCAGGAAATCAGTCGCTCGGCCGCCGCCTCTTCGCCAATCATGCCCTCGTCGAGGCGAAGCTCGAGGAGGTAGGAGTAGGCGCGACCGACGAGGGGGCCGGGCGGGATGTCGAGCAGGCGCATGATCGCCGCGCCATCGAGCTCCGGCCGCACAGCCGCGAGCTGCTCCTCCTCTGCAAGCTCCGCGATGCGTCGCTCGATGTCGTCGTACGCGTGCTCCAGTCGCTCGGCCTTGCGCCGGTTCCGCGTTGTGACATCCGCGCGGGTCAGGATGTGCAGCTGCTCGAGCTCGCCGCCCGCGTCCCTGACATACCGGCGCACGGCCGAATCCGTCCACTGCTGGTCGCTGTAGCCGAAGAACCGCAGATGCAGCTCGACGAGCCGCGCGACCCGCTTAATCGTCATGTTGTCGAAGCGGAGTTCACGCAACCGCTTGCGCGTCATTTTCGCGCCGACCATGTCGTGGTGGTGGAATGTGACGCCGCCATGCTCGAATCGCCTCGTTGCCGGCTTGCCGATGTCGTGCAGCAGGGCGGCGAGCCGCACGATGAGATCTGGCGCAAACTCCTCGGCAGCGCCGCTCGGGTGGCGGGACTGCTCAAGCTCGATCGCCTGACGCAACACGGTCAAGCTGTGCTCGTAGACGTCCTTGTGCCGCCCATGATCGTCCTGCGTCGTGACGAGCGCAACGAGCTCGGGGAGGAACCGCGCCGCGAGGCCGGTGTCGACGAGCAGCCGGATCCCCGGGATCGGATCGGCCGTGAGCAGCAGCTTTGTGAACTCGTCGCGCACGCGCTCCGCCGAAATGATGTCGAGCCTGTCAGCGAAGCGCACCATCGCCGCCTCTGTCTCCTCGGCAACCTCGAAGCCGAGCTGCGATGCGAACCTCGCCGCGCGCAGCATCCGGAGCGGGTCATCAGTGAAGGAGGCCTCTGCCGAGGCGGGAGTGACGATGCGCCCGGCCACAAGATCTTCGACGCCACCCGAGACGTCGACGAGTCGAAGCTCAGGAAGCATCAGCGCGAGCGCGTTGATCGTGAAGTCGCGCCGGACAAGGTCGCCGTCGATGGTGTCGCCAAAGCTCACCTCGGGTTTGCGCGAGTCATCGCGGTAGGTTTCGGCCCGATACGTGGTGATCTCCACCTGTTCGCCAAAGATCTGCGCGGCGATCGTGCCGAAGTCTCGGCCGATATCCCAGATGTTCTTCGTGAGGGTTTCGAGGATAGCTCGCGTCTGGTCCGGGCGTGCCGACGTCGTGAAGTCGAGGTCGGTGACGCGACGACCGAGCATCGCATCACGCACGGGACCGCCAACGAGCGCGAACTCAAACCCTGCCTCCGCGAACGCAGCCGCCAGGGTCGCCACGGGCCGCGACTCGGCGATACGGCGGAGTTCGGTCATAGATTCGGCAAGAGAAAGCACCCACTCAGGGTACCGGTGCGCAGACATCTCTACACTTACACTCATGCGAGTACTCCGCCGACCGAGAGCATTAACCGCTGCGCTGATCGCCGGTGCGCTGCTCGCGGGCGGCGCACCGGGAGCCCTCGCAGTTGTCGCCGAGCGCTCGGCGGAGACGCCGGTCGGGGGCCAGTCCGACGGCGACGCACGCACCGACGAACCGGGTCTTGAGCTCGTCGTTGCTCCGGAAACGCCAATCGTCGACAGCGGCGCAACCGAGGTGAAGTTCACCGTGTTGCTGCGCAACGCCGGTGAGCTGAGTGCCCCCGAGGGCTCGGTCGAGCTCGCCATCGGCGACCGCCTCACGGGGAGCTCGGCAATCCCGCGGCCCGAGGAGCTCGCGGCCACGGCCGACGCGCCACCGCTCGACGACGACGCCGACGCGTCGAGCGAGAAGACTGACGGGGGTGGGCAGGGGGCCGACGCTGCCGCCGAGAGCGCTGCACCGTTGCGCACGGTGCTTGCGACGGCCGCCATCGACGCCATCGCCGGAGGTAAGGAGCAGACGGCGACCGTCACCGTGCCGCTCTCGGATATCCCCGCGTTCACCCCGACCACGCACGGCGTCTACCCCGTCTACGCAACCTACCGCGCGAGCGATTCCGGCGCCGCCGCGAGCCTGTCGGCGTTCACCCCGATCGTGTGGAGCGGTCCGCACCAGGCCGACGCGGCCGTCGACCTCACCTCGATTGTCCCGCTCACGCTGTCAACCAAGGTGCAATCGCTGCCGACTCGAGCGCAGCTCGGCAGCGAGACCCCACGCCTCGAAGAGCTCGTCGACTTTGCCACGCGCACGCAGTCGGTGCTCGCGATCGATCCGCGGTACGTCGCTGCCGTTCGCGCCTACGGCACCGAGGCGCCACAGGCCGCTCGGGATCTCGTCGCTCGGCTCGAGTCGACCGCGCTGCCAAACTTCATGCTGCAGTTCGGCGACGCGGATCCCGCCGCGCAGGCCGCGATGGGCGCGACCGAACTGCTCGGGCCAAACGGTTTCGAATTCGTCACGCGGTTTGGTGCGTGGGAGCCAGATCCTGAACCCGAGGCCCCGGGTGACGCTCCCGAGGCGAGCGGCGGGGCAGCCGGAGCGCACCGGGCAGCGAGCACCGCTACGACGCCGGGCACGACCGCTGATGACGCGGACGACGCCGGCGCGGAGGGCGACACGACTGACCCCGCGGACGCGGACGATGCCGGGGCGGACAACACCGATCCTGATCCAGAGGAGCGCGGCGCCGTCCCCACCGACGAGGCGCTCACCGCCTGGCCGGGCGGTCTCGCCGGGGCCTGGCCCGGGCCGGGCCAGGCCGATTCCCGCACGCTCACCCTGCTGCGCGAGGCCGCGCTCGACTTCACCGTGCTGCGCTCCGACAACGTGACACTCACGGGCGGACCGCGAGCCGCACTCGGCGACGCCGGCACTGCGCTCGTCACAGACGCCGAGCTAGACGCCGCCGTCCAGCTTGCACTGGCGGGGGAGACCGAGGCCGAGCGTGCGCTGGGCGCCGCCGGCGCAGCCGCCAGGCTCGCCCTCGCCGCCGACGCCGACGTCGCGGGCCTCGTGCTCGGCGTCGACCGCGGCGGCGCGGCGACGAACGAGCGCCCCGAGCGCGTCATCTCGGAGCTCACCACGCAGCGGTGGATCAAGCCGGTGGCGCACACCGCTCAGGCCGCAGGCAACGCCCGACTGAAGCCAGGCACAGCGGCCGAAGAGCGTGTCGAACTGCTCGCCGAGGCGGTCGGCAATGAACCCACCGTGCTCGAGGCGCGCGCCACACTCGTCAACCCCGAGTACCTCGACAGCTACCAGCGCATGCGCCTCCTCACGCTATTCGCCACCCGGTACTCCGGCCCCGATGCCGACTTCGCGGACACCGCCACGCAATTCGCGAAGCGCGATGCCGAACTCCACGACGGCGTGAGGCTCGTCGGGACGAAACGCGCCCAGCTCGTGGGAGGTTCGACGAAGATCCCGATCCAGCTGCGCAACTCCCTCCCGTTCGACGCCGTCGTCACCCTCGAGGTTTCCCCGACCTCCGCCGCGCTCCGACTGCCGGAACGCACGTTCCACGACATCCTGCTGCCTGAGGATTCGAGCGAACGCGTGCTCGTTCCGGCGACGAGCCGTGTCTCCTCGGGCGACTCGGCGCTACTGCTCTCGGTGACGAGCGCCGACGGCGAATACACGGCGTCCACTGGGCGGCTGGAGGTCACCATCAGCAGCGCGGTCGAGACCGTCGCGATCGCGCTGCTCGGGACCGCAGCGGCGCTGCTCTTTGGCTTTGGTATCTGGCGGAGCATCCGCAGACGGCGCACACTCAGCGCTGGGGAATAGTGCGCCTTTAGGATGGGTTGTACCGCCTATCAGCCACACGGCACAGCATAAGGAGAATCATGCGCGAGGTCATCATTATCGGCTCGGGCCCTGCCGGGTTTACTGCAGCTATCTACGCTGCGCGAGCTGAACTCTCGCCGCAGCTGTTCGCGAGCCAGGTGAGCATGGGTGGCGAGCTCATGAACACGACCGAGGTGGAGAACTTCCCCGGCTTCCCCGAGGGCATCCAGGGCCCCGATCTCATGCAGAAGATGCAGGAGCAGGCAGAGCGCTTCGGCACCGAGGTCGTCTACGACGACATCACTGAGGTGGACTTCTCCGGCGAGATCAAGCGCGTTACCGACACAACAGGCACCGTACACGAGGCGCGATCGATCATCTTCGCGACAGGCTCGGCCTACCGCAAGCTTGGCGTTGAGGGCGAAGAGCGCCTCTCAGGCCACGGTGTTTCGTGGTGCGCGACGTGCGACGGCTTCTTCTTCCGCGACAAGACGATCGCGGTTGTCGGCGGCGGCGATTCCGCGATGGAGGAGGCAACGTTCCTCACCCGCTTCGCGAAGAAGGTCTACGTGATTCACCGCCGCGACTCGCTCAAGGCATCGAAGATCATGCAGCAGCGCGCGTTCGACAACGAGAAGATCGAGTTCATCTGGAACTCCGAGGTCACCGGGATCCACGGCGACGCGTCGGCCGACCGCCTCAGCCTCCGCAACACCGTCGACGGTTCGGTCAGCGAGCTGCCCATTGAGGGCCTGTTCGTCGCCGTCGGCAACGACCCGCGGACGCACCTCGTGCACGGCAAGCTCGACCTCACCGAGGACGGCACCATTGCCGTCGAGGGGCGCACGTCGCTCACGTCGGTTCCGGGAGTCTTCGCGGCCGGCGACGTCATCGACCCGAGCTACCGCCAGGCCGTCACCGCCGCAGCCTCCGGTACTGTCGCTGCGCTCGACGCAGAGCGCTACCTCGCCTCCGTCGAGGACGCGCTCGCGTCCGCCGCGGTCGCAGGCTAACGAGCCATCACAGCAGAAGGAGTTTCACCATGAACGAGCCAATCAACGTTGACGAGCAGACCTTCGAGAAGGTCGTGCTTCAGAGCGAGGTCCCCGTCCTCGTCGATTTCTGGGCCGCCTGGTGCGGGCCGTGCCGCGCCGTCGCCCCGGTGCTCGCCGAGATCGCGCAGGAGCAGGAGGGCAAGCTCCTCATCGCCAAGCTCAACGTCGACGAGAACCCGGCGCTCGCCGCGCAGTACCGCATCACCTCGATCCCCGCGATGAAGGTGTTCCAGGGCGGCAAAGAGGTGCACGAGATCATCGGCGCAATGCCCAAGCAGATGATTGAGAACGAGCTGACCGGCATCATCTAGGTCAGGGCTCACGGCTGAGGCCCCCGGATCGCGTTGCGCGGTCCGGGGGCCTCAGCCGTATGCGGTGGCGTTGATGCTACTGCTCGGTCGTCGCGGCCTCGGCGAATGCCGCCAGCCGATCGAGGGACGCGCGGAGGGTCTCCGGAGTGTTCGCGCGGGCTCGATCGAATCGGGCCGGATCGGTGAGTGCCGTCCAGTCGTAGCTGTGGCGCACGAGGGAACCGCCGGTCGTCGGTTCGAGCTCCCAGCGCCAGAGGTGCCCGGGCGGGGTCTCGCCGACGGGGGAGGGCCGCCACGCGATGCGGCGCCCCTCCTCGAATTCCACGACGTGGTTCTCCCGGACGCGATCGCCGACGTTGGTCATGACGAAGACATCGCCCGCCTCGTGGACTCGCTGCCCCGGTGCCGCGCTGGAGAGGTTATTGTTCCCGTCCCACTTCGGCTGCACCGCAGGGTCGGCGATGAACTCGAAGAGCGTCTCGGGCGGCGCGGCGATGAACCTTGTCGCCGAAATGTATCGTTCTGAGTCTTCCATGGGCTCAGTCAAACATCCCCGGCTGCGTGAATCCTCAGTCCGCCCGCGATCGCGGAGTCCTGGCTAGTTGAAGCCCGGATCCCCCAGTTCCTCGAGGATGCGCTTGAGGTCGGCGATTGTCGCGAACTCGATCGCGATCTGGCCCTTCTTGGCGCCAAGCTTGACTGAGACTCGCGTATCGAAGCGATCGCCGAGCCTGTCGGCGATCTCGCTGAGCTGCGCCTGCACCCCACCGGGTCGAGCCTTCGGCGTCCGCTGCTTGGGGGTCTCGCTCGCGATCGCCTCCGCGGCACGCACTGAGAGGCCCTCGTTGACGATGCGATCAGACAGCGACTGCATCGCCTGCACGTTCCCGTCGAGCGCGAGGATCGCGCGCGCGTGACCTGCAGACAGGACGCCGGCGGCGACTCGGGTCTGCACGGGCTCGGGGAGCTTCAGGAGACGAATTGTGTTCGAGATCTGCGGGCGGGAGCGCCCGATGCGCTCCGCGAGCTGCTCCTGGGTGATGCCAAAGTCGGCGAGCAGCTGCTGGTAGGCGGAGGCCTCTTCGAGCGGGTTCAGCTGCGCACGGTGCAGGTTCTCAAGCAACGCGTCGCGCAGCATGTGCTCGTCGGCCGTTGAGCGAACGATTGCCGGAATCGTGTCGCGGCCAGCTCGCTTGGACGCGCGGAGCCGTCGCTCGCCCATGATGAGCTCGTACTTCGCGCCCGAGCGCGGCTTCGGCGAGATCTCACGCACCACGATCGGCTGAAAGACGCCAAACTCGCGCACCGAGTGGGTGAGCTCCTCGAGCGCTTCCTCATCGAACTCAGTTCGCGGCTGGAGCTTGTTGGGAACGATATCCGTGACGCTGAGCGAACGCAGCTCCGCACCGGGGACATCGACGAGCGAGGCCTCCTGCTCCGCGGCCTCCGCGTTCGCTGCAGCAGCCGCTGCCGCGCCGGCCGCGGGGAAGAACACGTCAACGGGCCGCTCGCCCTCGGAGGGGGACTGCGGAATCAGAGCGCCAATGCCGCGGCCCAGGCCACTCCGCTTCTTCGCTGTCATCCCTGTTCTCCCTTGTCTGTCTTCGTCGTCGGCGCGCCGCGTTCGGCGACCTCAGCCGCTGCCTCAAGATACGCGAGCGCCCCGATGGAGCTGCTGTCGTACTCGTGGACAGTCTGGCCGTAGCTTGGTGCCTCCGAGATCCGCACTGATCTGGGGATGACCGCGTCGAGCACTTCCTCGGGGAAGTGCTGGCGGACCTCGTTCGCCACTTCCTGAGCAAGGTTCGTGCGGGCGTCGTACATCGTGAGGAGGATCGTGGAGACCTGCAGCTCTGGGTTCAGGTGCTTCTGGATGAGCTGAATGTTTCCGAGCAGCTGGCTCAGGCCCTCGAGTGCGTAGTACTCGCACTGAATCGGGATGAGGACCTCCCCGCCAGCGACGAACGCGTTGACGGTGAGTAGTCCAAGGGAGGGAGGGCAGTCGATGAAGACGTAGTGGTACTCGCGCTCGGACGCCTTCAAGAAGGCGTCGAGCGCGGTGCGCAGGCGCTGCTCACGTGCGACGAGAGAGACAAGCTCGATCTCTGCGCCGGCCAGGTTAATCGTCGAGGGAACGCACATGAGGTTCTCGTGATCGCTCGACACCTGAATCGCTTCTTCGATCGAGGCATCCCCGAGGAGTACTTCGTACACGCTCGTGATCTCTGGCCGGTGGGGGACACCGAGGGCTGTCGATGCGTTGCCCTGCGGGTCGAGGTCGATGACCAGGACGTTCGCGCCGCGCCGGGCGAGAGCGGACGCGAGGTTCACCGTCGTCGTGGTCTTTCCGACGCCACCCTTTTGGTTCGAGACCGTAATGATCCGGGTCTCGGCGGGCAGGGGAGACGGCGTGCTCGCGAGTCTCTTGCGGCGCTTGATCTTGTCTTCGAGATGGTCGGCGACAAGTGGTTTCTCAGCCATGAGTACCTACTTTAGCGCGGAAGACCCGGGTGCTCTCAGCAAGTTGTTCGGCGCCGAGTTCGAGGACCTCAATGTCGCGGACCTTGTGCTTGCGCAGCACCTTCTGCGCGGCCTCGATCTCGTCGTGAATCGCCGCGCCCTTGAGGAACAGCAGCTCGCCCTGCTCGCGCAGCAGGGGGACTGTCAGCGGCACGAGCTTCTTCAGCGCCGTCACGGCGCGGGCGGTGATCTGATCCGCTTCGAATGCGCCGTGGAATTCCTCGGCCCTGCCCCGCTTCACGTGGGTGTTCGTCAGCTCGAGGCGCTCAATCTGCTCGTTCAGCCACGCGCACCGCCGCTCCATCGGCTCCACGAGAAACACTTCGACGTCGGGCCGAATGATGCCCAGCACGAGGCCCGGCATCCCGCCACCGGTTCCGATGTCGGCGACGCGTCCGCCCGTGCGGAGGAGAGGGGCGAGCACCGCGCTGTTGAGAATGTGTCGCGTCCACAGACGCGGCAGCTCGAGTGGCCCAATGAGCCCGAGCTCCTCGCCGCGGGCCGCAAGGTCGGCGGCAAACGCGCGCAGCGTATCGATCTGCGCGCCAGCCATATCGATCGCGGCGGCTGGCTCGGTCTCGAGCGGGGCGCCCTGGCCCCCGTCATCCTGTTTCACGTGAAACCTATCTAGGCTGCGCGGATTACGAGACGTCGGCCTTTGCCCTCGCCCTGTGACTCCGAGTGGTATCCACGCTCGGCCACCTGGTCGTGCACAAGCTTGCGCTCGTAGGAGGACATCGGCTCGAGGCGGACCTCTTCGCGGCCGGCCGCGATCTGGGCGATCGCCGCATCCACCATGCCGGTGAGCTGTTCTTCGCGCGCCACCCGGGATCCCGCCACGTCAATGATGAGGCGCGAGAAGCGGCCGGTCTTCGCCTGAACGGCCAACCGGGTGAGATCCTGCAGCGCCTGCACGGTGTCGGGCGCCGCGATCCGGTCGATGCTCACGCCACCGCCGGTGACTGAAACGTACGCACGGCCGTTCTCGACGGTGATGTCGAGATCGCCGTCGAGGTCTGCAATGTCCAGGAGGCCCTCGAGGTAGTCGGCGGCGAGATCACCGTCGGCCTCGAGCGTCTCGAGGCTCAGCTCCTCGGTCTCTACGACTTCGCGCTCTTCAGTCACGGCCGTCCTCACTTCTTCTTCTTGGCGCGCTTTGCGCTGATGGGCTGCTGACGCTGCCCGTGCTGCTGCGGCGATGCGTCGTTGGCGGCTTCGGGAGCATCCTCAGTCAGCTTACCCTTTGCCTTCAAGCGAGCCTGGCGTGCACGCCACGCCTCGGAGCCCGGGTTCGGCATGGTGTTGATCACGATGCCCTGCTGGGCCATCGTCCAGATGTTCGAGGTCATCCAGTAGATGTTGAGCGCGAGCGGGAAGGTGACGCCAGAGAACAGGAACGCGAACGGGATGATGTAGAGCAGGATCTTCTGCTGGCGGTACATCGGCGAGTTCTTCGTCTCATCGGAGACGTTCTTCGACATGATCTGCAGCTGGGTGAAGAACTGCGACGCGATCATGAGCACCACGATGGTACCGAGCAGGCCGACAACCACCCAGTTCTGCGACTCCCATCCCTGGGTGAAGTTCATCTTCAGGGGAGCGCCGAAGATCGAGGCCTGGTTGAAGCTGTCGGTGAGCTCGCGGTCCATGAGACCGATACCGACAGTGTTCTCCGACGCCTTCCGCAGCACGTAGAAGAGCGAGAAGAAGACAGGCATCTGGATCAGGATCGGCAGGCACGAGGAGAACGGATTGGTGCCGTGCTTCTTGTAGAGCGCCATGGTCTCGCGACTCATCGCCTCGCGCGAGAACTGATCGTTCTTGCCCTTGTACTTCGCCTGAATCTTCTTCATCTCGGGCTGGATGTCCATCATCCGGCGCTGCGACTTGATCTGGCGAACGGTCACGGGAATGAGCGCCGAGCGGACAACGACCACGAGGCCGATAATCGAAAGCACCCACGTCAGGCCACTCTCGGCACTCATGCCGAGCATGGTGAAGAGTTGATGCCAGAGCACGAGGACGACCTCAACCAGCCACCTAAGTGGCCAGAGAATGGTCTCAAAGAAGTTCACTGGATCAGGCCTTTCGGATGCGTGGGCGGACGAAGCCGCTGGGGTGTATGTCAAAGTTCATGGCGCTACGCTGGGGCACGTCATCGATACCGCCAGCACTGAACGGGTTACAACGGAGTAACCGCCAGATCGTTAGCCCGAGTCCGACGAGGAACCCGCGCTGCTGATACGCCTCCATAGAGTACCGGGAACACGATGGATAATACCTGCAGACATCGCCGTAGAGCGGCGAAATCACGCGCCGGTACAGCTTCATGATTCCGATGGCGGCGTTGCGGGGAAGCAGCCAGAGTTCGAGGGCGAGCCGTTTCATCACTCGGACCGAATCTTGCGGACTGCTCGCTGCATCTCTCGTCTGATCTCATTGAACGAGGCGGAGGCTGATTTGGGTAGCGCGCGGAAGACCACATCGACGCCTGTGACGCCATCTCGGATGAACTCGTCGGCCACACTCTTCATGCGGCGACGGATGAGGTTACGCATGACTGCGTTCCCCACCGCCTTCGAGATGATGAAGCCGAATCGAGCGGGAGCTTCCTGGTCATCGCCGACAGAACGAGGAACCGCGTAGGTAATGCACAATGCACCACCTACGCGGTTCCCTGTTCTGACGACTCGGCGATAGTCCTCGCCACGAGTCACCCGATGATGCCGAGCCGGCATGATGACTCGAAGGCCAGAGACTACGCGGAAAGCTTTGCGCGGCCCTTGCCACGGCGCGCGGTCAGAATTGCGCGGCCTGCACGGGTGCGCATACGTGCACGGAAACCGTGGACCTTTGCGCGGCGGCGGTTGTTGGGCTGGAAGGTACGCTTGCTCATAGTTCAAAACTCCGTGACTTTATGGTATGAATCCCCAGGGTTACGACCCAGGGAAAGTCGGTTTTGGGCAAGCGAGAAACGAGCTGCTGCCCATACAAGGTACTTACTTTACGCCGATAATCCCGGCGCGTCAAAGTCTGGTCTTTCAGGAGTTACATACAGGGGAGCGCGAACCTGTGGATAATGTGCGGGTGAGCGCATAGATTTCGCGCCAATGGGTACACTTAGCTGTGGATAACCTCGCCCCTGTCGTACCCCCAAAGCACCAAGAAGAAGTAGATGTCTGACGAAGAACTCACCGAACTCTGGGAAGAGATTAAGCGTCATGTCAACGCTGATCTCTCCGTTGGACCCGTCTACGGAGCGCAGCTGTTGCTCGCTACTCCGAGGGGCGTCGCAGCCGGCACGCTGTACCTCGCGGTCCAGACCGATTTCACGCTGAAGCTGCTTGACGGCCGCTTGCGGCCCCCGATCATGGGGGCGCTCGCCGGTCTCACCACCGCGGAGAGCATCGATAACTTCGTCGTGATCGTCGATGAGGATGCCGTTCCGGCGCCTGAACCTGAGGCGCTGGAGCGCACCGAGTTTGTGTCCCCGCCCGCCCCCGCGCGGGTGGAGCGACCGATCCAGGAGCCGCGGAGCCGACATGCCGCGGCTGTGCCCTACGAGGATCCACACCTCAATGAGAAGTACGACTTCGATTCGTTCGTGATCGGCCAGTCGAACCGACTCGCTCATGCTGCGGCGCTCGCGGTCTCTGAGTCGCCTGCCCAGTCGTACAATCCGCTGTTCATCTATGGCGATTCGGGACTTGGCAAGACGCACTTGTTGCACGCGATCGGTCACTATTCGAAGGAGCTCTTCCCGGAGATCCGAGTGCGCTACGTGAGTTCCGAGGACTTCACCAACGACTTCATCAACTCGATCGCGAATAATCAGGGCGCGCAGTTTCAGGATCGCTACCGCAACGTCGACGTCTTGCTCGTGGACGACATCCAGTTCCTGGAGGGCAAGGCCGAGACGCAGGAGGCGTTCTTCCACACCTTCAACACGCTGCACAGCCACAACAAGCAGGTGGTCATCACCAGCGATGTCCAGCCGAAGCAGCTGCGCGGCTTCGAGGAGCGGATCACGTCTCGTTTCGAGTGGGGCCTGCTGACAGATATTCAGGCGCCCGACCTCGAGACTCGAATCGCCATCCTCCGGAAGAAGGCTCAGCGCGAGCACCTCGACGTCGACGACGCGATCCTCGAGTTCATTGCGTCAAAGTTCTCGTCGAACATCCGTGAGCTTGAGGGGACACTCATTCGCGTCACGGCATACGCCAACCTGAACCGGCAGCGGATCGATATGCCCCTCGTCAAGACTGTGCTGAAAGACCTCATTTCGATCGACAGCGACAACGAGGTGCAGCCCACAGACATCATCAGCCGGACGGCTGAGTACTTCGATCTCTCAGTGGACGAACTGTACGGCCCCTCGCGCGCGCAGCAGATCGCGCTTGCGCGGCAGATCGCGATGTACCTGTGCCGCGAGCTGACGCAGCTGTCGTTGCCGAAGATCGGGCAGCTCTTCGGCGGGCGCGATCACACCACCGTGATGTACGCCCACAAGAAGATCGCTCAGCTCATTACCGAGCGCCGCTCCGTGTACAACCAGGTCTCCGAACTCACCACGAGAGTAAGGCAGAACGGGCGGTGATCGTCCACACCCCACAGCCCACCTGTGGATAACTGTGGATAACTTCTCAAAAATGTGGAGGATTCGGGTTCGCTTGTGAATTGCAGGATTTTTGTGAGTTCGCCGTCTTCATGCGGATCTGCAGCTATCCACCGCTTGCAAACAACTCACACCGGTGTAGTTTCCAGCCGCAGCAAGGGAACGGCCGAGTTATCCACAGTTTCCACAGCACTTATTACTATTACAAGATTTCTCATTCTTGTAAGCGACTCAATCACGCTCCGCTCCGCGCCGGCCGGTTTCACCAAACACCAAGGTGTGCAAAGATTGTGGGGCTGGCGCCCCGTGCGCCTACGAAGGGAAAACACATGCGATTCACCGTCAACCGTGACGTGTTCAGCGACGCAGTGTCGTTCGCGGTGAAGTTGCTTCCTCAGCGGCCGACTCAGCCGCTGCTGAGTGGAGTGCTGCTTCACGCAGAGGACGCCGAGCTCACCATTTCGTCGTTCGACTACGAGGTGTCCGCTCGCACGGGTGTTGTTGCCGACGTTTCTGAGGCCGGGCGAGCTCTTGTCTCTGGACGCCTCCTTGGCGAGATCGCACAGCGGCTTCCGCACGCGGACGTCCAGGTGTCGCTGCTCGAAAGCCGTGTTGAGGTTCGCTGTGGCAGTGCGTCATTCAGTCTCCCGGCGATGCCGGTCGAGGAGTACCCACAGGTTCCGGTCGTCGACTCCGTTTCTGGCGCGGTACCTGCGCAGGACTTCGCGGACGCTGTCGCCCAGGTTTCCCTCGCTGCCTCAAAGGACGATGTCACGCCAGTGATCACCGGCGTCCAGTTCGAAGTATCCGAGAACTCGCTGACGCTGACGGCAACTGACCGCTATCGCGTTGCGACCCGTGGCCTCGATTGGGAGGACCGCGGAGCGGGGGAGAACCTCAGCGCCCTCGTGCCGTCGAAGATCGTTACCGAGGTCGGAAAGACCTTCTCGAATGACGGTGAAGTACGCATTACCATTGTGAAGGACGGCGAGCGCGAGCTCATCGCGTTCACTGGCGGTAGCAAGACCGTCACATCGCTGCTCATCAAGGGCAACTATCCTCCCGTTGGGCGACTCTTTCCCGAGAACGTCGATAACTACGCAGTGGTGAACACCGCCGAGCTCATCGAGGCAGTGGGTCGTGTTGGCCTCGTTCTTGAGCGTGAGGCCGCGCTGCGGTTCTCGTTCGCCGAGGGAGCAGTCATGCTGGAGGCAGCCGGCACTGAGTCGGCTCAGGCCGTCGAAAGCGTTGACGTCCACCTGCAGGGAGACGAGATGATCGTCTCGCTCAAGCCGCAGTTCTTGCTTGACGGCCTTCGCTCGACCCATTCCGAGTTTGCGCGAATCGCGTTTACGCGAACCGATAACCCGGGTAAGCCCGGCCCGGTGCTCATCACGAGCCAGCGCAGCAAAGAAGAGGCCGACGACGCCAGCTTCCGTTACCTGTTGCAGCCAAACCTACTGCTCCGCTAGGCCATGAGGGTCGCTCATCTTTCTCTCGGCGACTTTCGGAATTACGCAGCCGCCGAGCTTGCACTGCATGCGGGCCCGAACCTCATCGTTGGCAAAAACGGCCAAGGCAAGACCAACCTCGTCGAAGCGATCTCCTACTTCGCGACGCTGAGATCGCACCGAGTTTCCAGCGATTCGGCGATGATCCGCGCCGAGCAGCCCGCGGCCATCCTGCGGATGCGAGTTGCTGCTGGCGATCGTGACGTGTTGCTTGAAACACAGCTCAATCGGGTCGGCGCGAACCGCGCGCAGGTGAACGGAAACGTCGTACGCTCTCGAGAGCTGACGCGCTGGTTCACCTCAATCATGTTCGCCCCCGAGGACTTGAGTATCGTTCGCGGGGAGCCAGCGGGTCGTCGGAGATTCATGGACGACGCCCTGACCGCAAGACTCCCGGTCGCGGCGGGTGTGCTTTCAGACTACGAACGCGTCGTCCGTCAGCGCACGTCGCTCTTGAAGTCGGCCCGGTCGGCCTCGCGGGGGAGTGCGGCCCTGCAGGCAACGCTCGGCATCTGGGACGAGCAGCTGATTGAGCACGGAGTGAAGATCATGCTTGCCCGGCGGGAGCTCATTGCGGATCTGCGCAACCCGCTCGTTGAGGCATATTCAAACCTTGTCGATGCAGATCACTCGCCGGGGCTCTCGCTGCACGAGTCAGTCTACGAAGAGCTCGACGATGTTTCACGTGGAACGCCGGCGCCCGGCGCGGACGTGGAAGTTTCACGTGAAACGCTCGCTACGGACTTTCGCAGGGTGCTCGAATCGGTGCGCGCGAGAGAGATCGAGCGTGGCGTGACGCTCGTGGGGCCCCATCGCGATGACCTGTTGCTCACCCTGAACGCGCTGCCGGTCCGCGGGTACGCGAGTCACGGCGAGTCCTGGTCGTTCGCGCTTTCCCTGAAGATTGCGCTCGCGAGCGTTATTCGGGCCGAATCGCCCGCGGGGGACCCTGTCATCATCCTTGATGACGTCTTTGCGGAGCTCGACCGCGGGCGCCGGGAGCGACTGATGGCGGTCGTGAGTGAGTTCGAGCAGGTGATTGTGACCGCCGCGGTGGAGGGCGACGTTCCTGACGGGCTTCCCTGGCATCGAATCGAAGTCTCCGCGGGAACGCTCAGAGATCGAGCCGACGATGAGTAGCCCGGCCGACTCATTCTCCACGGCGGCGTACCTCAGGGCCAAAAGTGTATGGCGGGGGAAGATCCAGCGGCGGCGCCCACGGCGGGCGGGGGACGACCCACTGTCTCGCCCCTTTGGGGGTGGCAGGGATCCGCGATCACTGGGTATTGTGCTGGAATCTGTCGTCGTGGACATGGGGTGGTCGAGTGAACTCGAGCAGGCACGAATCATTGAGGAGTGGCCCGCGTTCGTTGGCACGGCCACCGCGGAGCACACAACCGTCACCGGCATTCGGGATGGCGTACTTGAGATCCAGTGCGATTCGACGACCTGGGCCACAGAATTGCGTCGGCTCCGCGCCGAGATGCTCACCAGACTCCTCACCGAGTACCCGGACTCAGAGATTCGGGACCTTCGCTTCCGAGCTCCAGGCGCTCCGTCCTGGCGTCACGGGCCTCGCGTCGTGCCCGGACGCGGGCCGAGGGACACCTACGGATAGCAGTCTCGGCGCCCTGGCAGCAGATGTGGTGTTTCTTCGGGGACGATCCTTCCAAAAAAACGGCCACCAGACGCCCGAGAAAGCCGTTTTGCGGGCCGATTCTTGATAGAGTTGGGGTGAAGTGTGCCTCAGGCCAAAAATGGCCCGTGGTTATCCGGGAGAGTGTGCATTAGAAAATGACTTTAGAACAGACTGCGGCTGAAGAATACGGCGCTGGAGAGATCCAGGTCCTTGAGGGACTCGAAGCCGTCCGCAAGCGGCCCGGTATGTATATCGGCTCAACCGGCCCACGTGGCCTGCATCACCTCGTGTACGAGATCGTCGACAACTCGGTGGATGAGGCGCTCGCCGGGCACTGCGACACGATCAACGTGACGATCCTGAAGGACGGGGGAGTGCGCGTTATCGATAACGGACGCGGGATCCCCGTTGATATGCACCCCACCGAGGGTCGCTCAACGGTCGAGGTCGTGCTCACCGTTCTGCACGCCGGCGGCAAGTTTGGCGGCGGCGGCTATGCTGTCTCCGGCGGGTTGCACGGCGTCGGGTCGTCGGTGGTCAACGCGCTCTCCACGCGCTTCGATGTCTCGGTCATGCGACAAGGTTTCACGTGGAACATGTCCTTCACGAACTCCGTCCCGGACGCGCCTCTCGCGCAGGGGGAGCCCACTGACGAGACGGGTACTGCTATCTCGTTCTGGCCGAGCGCTGAGATTTTCGAAACCACCGAGTTTGACTACCAGACCCTTCGGACCCGGTTCCAGCAAATGGCCTTCCTTAACAAGGGCCTGAAGATCACCCTCACTGACGAGCGGCCACAAGAACCTGTTGAGAACGAGAGCGGTGAGCTTGTCGAGCCCGACGCACCCTCGGACGAGTTCATGTACGAGCGAGGCATCGAAGACTACGTTCAGCACCTCAACACCGCTAAGCGCGCCGAGCTCGTGAATGAAGAGATCATCTCCTTCGAGCTCGAGGATCCGGAGCGCAAGATCTCGGCCGAGGTTGCGATGCAGTGGACGACGTCGTACTCGGAGAGCGTTCACACCTACGCGAACACGATCAACACCCATGAGGGTGGCACCCATGAGGAGGGGTTCCGTGCGGCGTTGACAACGCTCGTGAACCGCTACGCACGTGAGAAGAACATCCTTCGAGAGAAGGACGATAACCTCTCGGGCGAAGACGTTCGCGAGGGGCTCACCGCAGTTGTGTCAGTGAAGCTCGGCGAGCCGCAGTTCGAGGGGCAGACGAAGACCAAGCTCGGCAATACCGAGGCCAAGGCATTCGTGCAAAAGGTCGTCGGCGATCAGCTCGGTGATTGGTTTGAACGCAACCCGGGCCCCGCGAAAGACATCATCCGCAAGTCGATCCAGGCCGCCTCCGCGCGCCTCGCGGCCCGCAAGGCGCGTGAGACCGCGCGCCGCAAGGGCCTGCTCGAGTCGGGCGGTATGCCGGGCAAGCTCTCAGACTGCACGAGCAAGGACCCGACGGTCTCCGAGATCTTCATCGTGGAGGGCGACTCCGCAGGCGGCTCGGCCAAGACCGGTCGAAATCCCGAGACTCAGGCAATTCTCCCGCTCAGAGGGAAGATTCTGAACGTGGAGAAGGCCCGTCTCGACCGCGCGCTCGGCAACGCAGAGGTCCAGGCCATGATCACGGCCTTCGGCGCCGGCATTGGCGAGGAGTTCGATCCTGAGAAGGTTCGGTACCACAAGATCGTCCTGATGGCGGACGCCGATGTCGACGGTCAGCACATTACGACGCTGCTCTTGACCCTCCTGTTCCGGTACATGCGCCCGCTCATCGATCTGGGCTACGTTTTCCTCGCTCAGCCTCCGCTGTATCGCATCAAATGGACGAACGCCGAACACGAGTACGTGTACAGCGACGCAGAACGCGACGAGCGACTTGAGGCTGGCGCGGCCGCCGGCCGCCGCCTCCAGAAGGAGAGCGGCGTTCAGCGCTACAAGGGTCTCGGCGAGATGAACCACGAAGAGCTGTGGGACACCACGATGAACCCGGAGACCCGCACGCTGCTGCAGGTCACCATGGACGATGCGGCAATTGCTGATGAGGTCTTCTCCACGCTGATGGGTGAAGACGTAGAGGCACGCCGCAGCTTTATTCAGCAGAACGCGAAGGATGTGCGCTTCCTTGACATCTGAAAACACCACCCCAGAAGACGTGACCGACGAGGCTCGGGACGAGCCGGCGATCGAGCCAAACCACGGTCGCATCGACCAGGTCGAGCTCAACGTCGAGATGCAGCGCTCATACCTCGACTACGCCATGAGCGTCATTGTCGGGCGTGCGCTGCCTGACGTCCGTGACGGCCTGAAGCCGGTCCACCGCCGCGTGATTTACACGATGTACGACGGGGGATACCGGCCGGACAAGGCCTTCTCGAAGTGCACCCGTGTCATCGGTGACGTCATGGGCCAGTTCCACCCCCACGGCGACACAGCAGTGTACGACTCACTCGTTCGCCTCGTGCAGCCGTGGTCGCTCCGTTACCCGCTTGCGCTCGGCCAGGGCAACTTCGGCTCGCCTGGCAACGACGGCGCTGCCGCACACCGTTACACCGAGACCAAAATGTCCCCGCTCGCCATGGAGATGGTGCGGGATATCGACGAGGACACTGTCGATTTCCAGGACAACTACGACGGCCGCACGCAAGAGCCAACGGTGCTCACCGCACGCTTCCCGAACCTGCTCGTCAACGGCTCGGTCGGCATCGCCGTGGGCATGGCGACGAACATCCCGCCCCACAACCTCCGCGAGGTTGCGGCAGGGGCAAAGTGGCATCTGGAGAACCCGGATGCGACGCGCGAGGAGCTGTTCGACGCCCTCATGGAGCGCATCAGCGGCCCCGACTTCCCGACTGGTGCGCAGATCCTCGGCACGAGCGGTATCCGCGACGCATACCGCACCGGCCGTGGGTCGATCAAGATGCGCGCAGTCGTGAACATCGAAGAGATTCAGGGTCGGACCTGCCTCGTCGTCACCGAGCTGCCCTACCAGGTCAATCCTGACAACCTTGCCGTGAAGATTGCCGACCTGGTGAAGGAAGGCAAGGTCCAGGGCATCGCGGACATCCGTGATGAAACGAGTGGTCGCACGGGCCAGCGTCTTGTCATCGTGATGAAGCGTGACGCGATTCCGAAGGTTGTCCTCAACAACCTGTACAAGCACACGCAGCTGCAAGAGAACTTTGGCGCAAACATGCTCGCCATCGTCGATGGCGTACCGCGGACGCTCGCGATCGACGGCTTCATCACGTATTGGGTGAAGCACCAGATCGAGGTCATCGTTCGCCGCACCCAGTTCCGCCTGCAGAAAGCAGAGGCCGAGGCCCACATTCAGCGCGGCTACCTGAAGGCGCTCGACGCGCTCGACGAGGTTATCGCGCTGATCAGGCGTTCTTCGACTGTCGATGACGCACGTGAGGGCCTGATGAGCCTCCTCGGTGTCGACCAGATCCAGGCGGACGCGATCCTCGCGATGCAGCTCCGTCGCCTGGCAGCGCTCGAACGACAGAAGATTCTCGACCTCGCCGCGAAGCTCGAGGCGCAGATCAAGGAGTACGAGGGTATCCTCGCGTCGCCGGAGCAGCAGCGCGGAATTATCGTGGAGGAGCTCGACGAGCTCGTCACCCGGTACGGCGACGATCGCCGAACGACAATTCTGCATGGCTACGACGGCGACATGTCGATGGAAGACCTCATCCCCGAAGAGGAAATGGTCATCACCGTTACTCGCGGCGGGTACGTGAAGCGGACGCGCATCGACAACTACCGGTCGCAGCACCGAGGCGGAAAGGGCGTCCGCGGCGCGCAACTGCGCGCGGATGACATCGTTGAACACTTCTTTGTCACGACGACGCATCACTGGCTGTTGTTCTTCACGAACACGGGCCGCGTGTACCGTGCGAAGGCGTACGAAGTAGCCGAGGGCGGCCGCGATGCGAAGGGCCAGCATCTCGCGAACCTGCTGGCGCTCGCGCCTGACGAGCAGGTCACGCAGATCCTCGATCTGCGGCAGTACGACGATGCGAGTTACCTCCTGCTCGCGACTCGCGACGGGCTCGTCAAGAAGACGCCGCTCACTGAGTACGACACCAACCGAACCGGTGGCATCATTGCGATCAAGCTCCGCGAGGGCGACGAACTCGTCCAGGCACTTATCGCAGGCGCAGAGGACGACATCTTGCTGATTTCGCGGCAGGGAATGTCGGTGCGATTTACGGCCACTGATCAGGCACTTCGCCCGATGGGAAGGTCGACGAGCGGCGTCCGGGGCATGAACTTCCGCGACGGCGACTCCCTCCTCGCAGCCTCCCGCCTCAGCGATGACGAAGGCTACGTCTTTGTCGTCACCGAGGGTGGCTATGCGAAGCGCACGGCGGTCAACGAGTACCGCGTCCAGCAGCGCGGTGGCTACGGCATCAAGGTCGCGAAGCTCGACGAGACCCGCGGTGATCTCGCCGGCGGCTTTATCGTCGACGAGGGCGACGAAGTGCTTGTCGTGCTCGCGAGCGGTAAGGTGGTTCGATCCGGCGTCGCTGAGGTGCCGGCGAAGGGACGAAACACCATGGGAGTGGTGTTCGCTCGCTTCCCAGAAGGGGATCGTATTATTGGGATCGCCCGAAACGCCGAACGCGGTATCGACGATGGGGACTCGGAGGAGTCCGACGCGGAGAACTCCGTAGACAAGGAAGACGTGAATGAGTAACACAGTCGCAGACCGGCTTGCGAAGAAGACTCGCAAGAAAGCACCGGCGAAGCAGGTCCGCCTGAAGCTTGTGTACGTCGACTTCTGGTCGGCCGTGAAGTTCTCCTTCCTCGTGTCCATCTGTCTCGCCATCGTCGGGATCGTGACGGCGATCCTCGTGTATGTCGTGCTCCAGACAACTGGAGTGTTCGGTCGCATCGACGCGCTCTTTATGGACATCGTCGGCGAAGAGAACAGCCTGATGAATTTCATCGGCTTCCCGCAGGTGGCCTTCTTCTCGGTTGTCGTCGGTGTGCTGAACACCATCGTCGGCACGGCTCTCGGTGCCATCGGATCGCTCGTGTACAACCTGCTCGTGCGCGTTCTCGGTGGATTCCAGCTCGGTTTTTCGAGCAATTAGGCCCAAAGAGGCAACTCGATTTCGCATTCTCGTCCGGAACCGGTAATGTTGTCTCTTGGTCAAGGGGCTATAGCTCAGGTGGTTAGAGCGCTTCACTGATAATGAAGAGGTCCCAGGTTCAAGTCCTGGTAGCCCCACTGAATTTCACAAAATCCGCGAAAACCGGTAGTGTTATTCACAACGGGTCCTTAACTCAGTTGGTAGAGTGCCTGCTTTGCAAGCAGGATGTCGGGAGTTCGATTCTCCCAGGATCCACAACATAAACAAGAAATGCCTTGCCTCACGGCGGGGCATTTTTTGTTGCACCCAGCCCCCGAAACAGTGCCGCGAGTTCCGGCATTTGCGACACGCCAGAGATGCACATTCCGGAGGCTTGGCCCACCGATTTCTTTTCAAACCCAAAGCGCACGCGACGAGCATCCGATGCGAACCCAAGGAGTCCGACACGCCCGGGCACGCGATTTCCTGGCTGATTCAGGCCTAGCAGCTGAGCGTTTATGAAGCTGGCAGAAGCCGCTATTGCAATCGCGGGTCGTAGCTTGGGTCCGGCAGCAACGCCGGGCAGCCGGATGTTGGAGCGCTCGCAACGAGCTCGAAGTGCCAGGGCTCGTTGTCGTAGAGCCTGCAGAGGCCATACCCGGCGCCGACCTCGGCCAGCCACCCCGTCGCCTCCCACGGCCCTAAGTCGACCGCTTCGCCGCGCACGTGTACCGAGGTTTCGGGCGTTGCGACCCAGCGTGCGGCCTCGGCCTCGGTACCGTACTCGACGATCGCTTCCGCGAGCAGTTCCTGCTGGTCGTGCTGCGACCGCCAGCCACTGGTGATGGTGAACTCAATGCCCGAGTCGGCGGCGGCAGCTCGCAGCGCCGCGAGGAGGTCAGGATCAAGTCCGTCGATCCCCTGGAGCCCGGTGGCGAACACACTGGTGCCCGCAGGCAGGTCGCCGGAGGCCGGCGCAGCGTCGTGCGGGGGAGCTGGAACCCCCACCGGCTCGCTATCCGCCTGCTGCGACGGTGGCGCCGTTCCTTCGTTCGGGGCGCCATCCGCCCGGGCCGGCGTCTCCGCGAACGCGCCCGTACCCGGAGCGCCAATTCCCTGCACAAGAATGAATCCAGCGGTCGCTGCGGCGACGACGGCACCGGCAATAAGGGCTGGCACCCGCAGTCGGCGCATTCGAAGCTCGGCAACTGTGTATCGCATGGGAACTAGTCCACTCGAACACTGGTTGCTGGAACGTATGGCTTTTTTCATACGCTGCGCATATGCGAAGGTTCGTACGATAGAGACATGCGTGTCCTGATCGTCGAAGACGAGCCCTTTCTCGCGGAGGCAATCCGCGACGGCCTGCGCCTCGAAGCGATCGCCGGTGACATCGCAAACGACGGCGACACCGCGCTTGAGCTGTTGAGCGTGAACGAGTACGACATCGCAGTACTCGACCGTGATATTCCGGGCCCGAGTGGCGACGAGATCGCCGCGACGATCGTGCGTTCGGGCAGCGGCATGCCGATTCTCATGCTGACCGCGGCAGATCGGCTCGATGATAAGGCCTCCGGCTTCGAGCTCGGAGCCGACGACTATCTCACGAAGCCGTTTGAACTCCAGGAGCTCGTGCTCCGGCTCAGAGCGCTCGACCGCAGGCGCGCCCACCACAGACCGCCGGTCCGAGAGATTGCGGGGCTTCGCGTTGACCCGTTCCGGCGCGAGGTGTACCGTGACGGGCGCTACGTCGCTCTCACCAGGAAACAGTTCGCCGTGCTTGAGGTGCTTGTCGCGGCGGAGGGCGGCGTGGTGAGTGCAGAGGAACTGCTCGAGCGCGCGTGGGACGAGAACGCGGACCCGTTCACGAATGCGGTGCGCATCACCGTGTCAGCCCTGCGCAAGCGCATCGGCGAGCCCGCGATCATCGCAACAGTGCCCGGCGTCGGCTACCGGATCGACGCGACTGCAGGGCAAGATGTCGCCGCGTCGAGCTGAGGTTCGCGGCGCGAGCGCCAGGCTTCGCCTCACGCTGAGCTACGCCGGCTTCCTGCTCGTCACCGGCGCCCTGCTCCTCGCCGTCGTCTGGGCGTTCCTGCTGCGCTATGTGCCGCCGGACGCGATTTGGGTCGATACGCAGTTCTTCCCGGGCCGCGACGACCTTGTTCGCGCGTTCGTGCCTCGCGCGCTCGGGGCGCTCGGGGCGCTGTTGCTCGTGGGTCTTGTCGGCGGGTGGATCCTCGCTGGCCGGATGCTGGCCCCGCTCGAACGCATGACGAAGGTCACGAGGCAGGTCAGCGCTGGGGCGCTCGGTGCGCGCATCGAGCTTGCAGGCCCACCCGACGAGTTTCGCGAACTCGCCGAAGCCTTCGACACGATGCTCGACAGGCTCGAGGCACACGTCGCCGAGCAGGAGCGGTTCGCAGCGAATGCGTCGCACGAGCTTCGCACGCCGCTCGCCATCACACAGGCAATGCTCGACGTCGCCCGCAAGGAGCCCCCGGCGGACTCCGCGCCGCTCGTCGACAGGCTCTGGACGGTGAACGCTCGCGCGATCGAATTGACTGAGGCGCTGCTGCTGCTCGGTCGGAGCGGGAGGCGCGGATTCGCCCGCGAGGCCGTCGATCTCTCGTTGCTCGTCGAGGAGGCCGTCGAGACGCTGCTCCCGCGCGCCGAATCCCGGGGCGTCACGATCGAGGTTGCCGGTGACCCGGTGCTCGCGGCTGGATCTTCTGCACTGCTCTCCCAGGTCGCGAGTAATCTCGTACTCAACGCGATCCTCCATAACCTGCCGGCTGGCGGGCGCTCGACAATCACGACGTGGGAGGCTGGCGGACGCGCCCTGCTGTCCGTTGAGAACACAGGGGCACGGCTGAGCGAGGAACTCGTCGCCACGCTGACCGAGCCGTTCCGGCGTGGCAGCGAACGAACGCGCGCGGACGACTCGGGTGTCGGCCTGGGGCTCGCGATCGTGCAGAGCATCGCTCAGGCGCATGATGGCAGCCTGACGCTCCGTCCCCGCCCGGGAGGCGGCATGATCGCGATCGTTGCGTTGCCGCCGGCGACGCCCCCGGCACGCCGGCTACGGGGTGAGGGACACCACGGCGAGCGCTGACACGATAAGCGCGACGAGCAGCGCGAAGCCGCCAGCACGCTGCAGTACCTCACGTGCGCCGAACCGCGATCGCGTCTGCGCGCAGGCGACGAGTGCGAGCCCGACAGCCCCACCCGTGGTGTTCGCGATGACATCAGTGATGTCCGCCGCCCCAACGGCGAGCACGAACTGAAGGACTTCGTACGTGGTGCTGATCGCAGCGATGAGCAGCGTGCCAGACCACCATGCCCTGCGCGGCCAGAGCACACCGAGGAGCAGTCCGAGCGGCACGAAGACCAGGAAGTTCGCGGCGACCTCCGCCGGTGCGCTCGGGCCGAAAACCGCCGTCGCCGCGAACGGGACCCATTTCACGGGAGACAGGCTCTCGCCGACGTGTGGCAGACGCAGCTTCCACACGATCGCCCAGGTCAGCAGCGTCAGATACGTGCTGAACGCCGCGACGAGCACGGTCTCTGCCGCCAGGGGCACGCGCGCGGTGGGGAGCGGTCGCGTCGAAGGAGCCAGGGTGCGAGTCGTATCGAGCATGACACCAGTCAAGCGGCGCGGGTGTTGCGAGAGCGTTGAGAGATTTCGATATGCTCACGAAACATCGGGGCGGCGGGAGCCGCCGCCCCGATCCTGATCCGGGTGGCCCTAAGCCTCCCAGCGCCGCAGGAGCGCGGCGAGCGCCTGTCCGCCGCCGATGCACATCGAGACGACGGCGTGGTCGAGGGCGTTGCGCCGCAGATTCATTGCCGCGCGGAGGGTGAGGATCGCGCCAGTGGCACCCACCGGGTGACCGAGTGCGATCGCGCCGCCGAACGGGTTGGTGCGTTCAGGATCGAGCCCGGCGTCACGAATCACGGCGAGCGCCTGCGACGCGAACGCCTCGTTCATCTCGGTGTGATCGATGTCGCCCGGCGACATGCCGGTCTGCGCGAAGAGCTTTTCGAGCGCCAGGGTCGGCGCGTAGCCCATGATGTCGGGGTCGATGCCGGCAGCGGTGACGGCCTCGATCGTCGCGAGGGGCGTGAGGCCACGATCCCGCGCATCGGACTCACGCATGAGCACGACCGCCGCAGCGCCATCGTTGATCCCGGAAGCGTTTCCGGCGGTGACCGAGCCGCCCTCGGCGAACGCGGGCCTGAGACCGGCGAGCACGTCCTGCGTCGTGCCCGGCTTGGGATGCTCGTCAGCCGAGATGGTGACGGGGCGCCTGCCCGAGGTCGTCACCGGAACGATTTCCTCCGCGAACGCGGCCTGCGATTCGGGCAGCGCGGCACGGCGCTGGCTCTCCACCGCGAACGCGTCTTGCTCCTCCCTGGACACGCCGAACCGTTCGGCGACGTTCTCCGCGGTCGTCCCCATGTGCTTGCCCGTGAAGGGATCGCTGAGCATCTGCAGGGTGCCGTCGACGAGCGTCCGGTCGCCGAGCCTATCGTTGAAGCGGGCGTTGTAGTCGTAGAACGGCAGCCTCGTCATATTCTCGTCGCCGCCAGCGACAACGACGTCGACGCCGCCCCACAGCAGTTGCTGTGCGCCCGACCAGATCGCTTGCAGCCCCGAGCCGCAGAGCCGGTTCACCGTGAACGCGGGCACAGCGGTGCCCAAGCCGGCGGCGATCGAGACCCGGCGTGCGTTGTAGGCGTCCGCGCCAATCTGGCCGATGTTCCCCATGATGACCTCGCCGACCTCCGACGGCGACACCCCGGATCGCGCGAGCGCTTCCCGCACGGCGACGGCCCCGAGCTGGTGCGCCTCGGTGTCGCGGAACGCCTTACCGAAGCTGCCAATGGGGGTGCGGGCGCCGGCGAGAATGGCGACTCTCTCGGAAGTATGCATGGTGGTGTGCTCCTCACAGACGTGTGACGGAGCACCGGGTCGACACAGTGCTCCGTTGCGTGATCGATTGTTCCCTAAGCATCGCAGATCGTGGCGCCGGTCGCCGAAGCGTAGCGCTCGCTTGATCGCGCGGTAGTGTGAGGGCGTGAGTAGCGTCGAAGAGCCGAGCACCGAGAACCGGGCGCCGCGGAGCCGGGCCCGCAACGGGGAGTCTCGGGCATCGGTCGTCGCCGCCGCGCTGAAGAGTTTCGCGGCGCGGGGGTACTTCGGCGCGTCGATGCGCGACATCGCCTCCGAAGCGAACATCGGCCTCGCCGGGATCTACCACCACTTCGGCAGCAAGCAAGACCTGCTTCAGGCGGTGATGACCATGACGCTGCAGGACGTGCTCGCGAGCACCCGGGCTCGCGTCGCCGCGGCGCCCGCCGACGACCCCGCCGCGCAGCTCGACGCCCTCGTCCGCGCCTGGGTCGAGTTTCACACCGTGCGTCAGGAGGAGGCTCGCGTCGGCGCCTCCGAAGTTCACTGCCTCGAGGGGGCGGGGCGCGATCGGGTGATCGCCCTGCGGGATGAGCAGGAGACGCTGTTCGTCGACGTCGTCGAACGCGGGGTTCGCCTCGGGGCGTTCACCACACCGTACCCGCGGGAGGCGGCGCGCGCGATGATCAACATGGGGATCGCGGTCGCCACGTGGTACCGGCTCGATGGCGATATCAGCCCGCACGGGCTCGCTGAGCGGTACGCGCGGATGTCGCTCGATATGGTCGGCGCGCTCGCGACGCGGGACTAGCCGCCCCGCAGCCTGCCGCGGCGCTCGGCGCGCGGGCGGGTGCGCCAACCGGGGCCGCGTGCTGTGCGTACGCGCACACCGTAGGCGAATCTCTGCCAGTTGTATTTGAACGATCGTTCGTTTACGCTCGGATCAACCGGGGAGCGATCCACAAGAGCGCCTCCGAGTGTCGAAACACCTGGCCCGAAGGAGCGCCCAATGACCGCTGTCGCACACCCACCTCACCCCGGTGAAGCGCGAGTGCTCACCCACTTCATCAACGGTGAGCACGTCGCCGGAACCTCGGGAAGGTTCAGTGACGTGTACGACCCGAGCGTTGGGCATGTGCAGGCGCAGGTTCCGCTCGCGAGCACAGCGGAAGTCACTGCCGCGATCGATAACGCGGCCGAGGCGCAGCTCGAGTGGGCCGCGCTCAACCCGCAGCGTCGAGCACGTGTGTTGCTCCGCTTCCTCGATCTCATCGCGCGCGACACCCCTGAACTCGCGAAGCTGCTCTCGCGCGAGCACGGAAAGACAGTGCCAGACGCGATCGGTGATATCCAGCGCGGTGTCGAGGTGATCGAGTTCGCCGTCGGCGGGCCGCATCTGTTGAAGGGCGACTATTCGACCGGCGTCGGCACCGGCGTCGATGTGTACTCGATGCGTCAGCCGCTCGGCGTCGTCGCGGGCATTACCCCGTTCAACTTCCCGGCGATGATTCCGCTGTGGAAGGCTGGCCCGGCGCTCGCGGCGGGCAACTCGTTCATCTTGAAGCCGTCCGAGCGCGACCCTTCCGTGCCGTTGCGGATCGCTGAACTGCTCCTCGAAGCTGGGCTGCCGCCCGGAGTGTTCAACGTCGTCAACGGCGACAAGGAGGCAGTCGACGCGCTGCTGCACGACGACCGGGTCCGGGCGATCGGTTTCGTCGGATCAACGCCCATCGCGCAGTACATCTACGAGACCGCAGCCGCGCAGGGCAAGCGTGCGCAGTGCTTCGGCGGCGCGAAGAACCACATGATCGTCATGCCTGACGCGGATCTCGACCAGGTCGCCGACGCGCTGATCGGCGCGGGGTATGGTTCGGCCGGCGAGCGGTGCATGGCGATCTCGGTCGCGGTGCCAGTCGGCAAGGAGACCGCAGACGCCCTCGCGGCGAAGCTCGTGGAGCGACTCAGCGACCTCCGGATCGGACCGGCACTCGACGAGACCGCTGATTACGGTCCCCTCGTCTCGGCAGAGGCGAAGGCCCGCGTCGAGCACTACATCCAGCTCGGCGTCGACGAGGGCGCCACGCTGCTCGCAGATGGTCGCGGTCACGTTGTCGACGGCTACGAGGGTGGCTACTACCTCGGGCCGACGCTCTTTGACAATGTCACGCCCGAGATGACGATCTATCTTGAGGAGATCTTCGGACCGGTGCTCGTGATGACCCGAGCCGAGACCTACGAGGAAGCGCTTGCGCTCGCGAGCGATCACGAGTACGGCAACGGCGTCGCGATTTTCACCCGCGACGGCGACACCGCTCGCGACTTCACGGCGCGCGTTAACGTCGGGATGGTCGGCGTGAACGTGCCGATCCCCGTGCCGATCGCGTACCACACGTTTGGTGGCTGGAAGCGCTCCGGTTTCGGCGACCTGAACCAGCACGGCCCGGACGCATTCCGGTTCTACACGAAGACAAAGACAGTCACGAGCCGATGGCCATCGGGGGCGAAAGAGGGCGCAAGCTTCGTCATCCCCACGATGCAGTGAGCGCGGTCATGACAGACACCGCGGCAGAGGAACGCGAGGCGCTCGTCGACGCCGTGCGCGATTTCGCGAATGCTCAGCTCGCGCCGTTCGCTGCTGAGCGCGACGCGCAGAAGATCTTTCCGATCGACGCCCTCGAGGCCGCGGGAGAGCTCGGGCTCGGCGGCATCTATGTGCGCGAGGAGTATGGATCGGGCCTATCGCGGCTCGACGCTGTCGCGATCTTTGAGGAGCTCGCGAAGGGCGACGTCACCGTCGCCGCGTACATCTCGATCCACAACATGGCGGCCTGGATGATCGACACGTTCGGCTCGGACGACCAGCGCGAGCGCTGGCTGCCCGGCATGGTGTCGATGCGTCAGCTGGGCGCATACTGTCTCACAGAACCCGGCGCCGGCTCAGATGCGGCCGCCATCACAACGAGCGCACGGCGCGAGGGCGATGAGTACGTTCTGAACGGGACGAAGCAGTTCATCTCCGGGGCGGGCGCCGCGTCGGTGTATGTCGTCATGGCACGGACGGGTGGGCCGGGACCGGCGGGTATCAGCACGATCGTCGTCGAGAAAGACACTCCGGGCCTGAGTTTCGGACCGAACGAGCACAAGATGGGGTGGAACGCCCAGCCCACGCGCCAGGTCATCTTCGATAACGTCAGGGTGCCTGTCGCTAACCGGTTGAGCGAGGAGGGCGACGGATTTCATATCGCGATGCGCGGGCTCAATGGTGGTCGGGTGAACATCGGGGCGTGCTCGATCGGCGGCGCGCAGTGGGCGCTCGACCGCGCCGTTGCCTACGTGCAGGAGCGCCACGCGTTTGGCGCGCCGCTTGCGGCGAACCAGTCGATCGTGTTCACCCTCGCCGATATTGAGACCGACATCCAGGCCGCGAGGGCGCTGCTCGAGCGCGCCGCGGCGAAGATGGACAGCGGGGCGAGCGACACGGCCGTTGCGTGCGCACTCGCCAAGCGGTTCGCGACCGATGCCGCCTTCGACGCGGCGAACAAGGCACTGCAGCTGCATGGCGGCTACGGCTACCTGCAGGAGTACGGGATTGAACGTGTCGTCCGCGACTTGCGCGTACACCAGATCCTTGAGGGAACCAACGAGATTATGCGCACCATCATCGGGCGCGGCCTGCTCCGGGGCGGTAAGCGCTAGCGCGTGACAGGAGCGGGGAGACGTTCAAAAGGAGAGAACATGACAACGATTGCGTTTATTGGACTCGGTCACATGGGGCGGCCAATGGCGGCGAACCTCGTCCGGTCGGGGTTCACGGTGCGCGGCTTCGACCTGGTGCCTGAGCTGTGCGAGGAGGCCCGGGCAGCTGGCGTCGACATTGCCGGGTCGGCAGGCGACGCCGCGCGCGACGCAGACATCGTGCTGACGATGCTCCCAGCGGGCAGGCACGTGCTTGCGGCGTACACTGGTGGCGACGAGCCAGGTCTGCTGAGCTCGGCGCGCCCCGGCACGCTCTTCCTCGACTGCTCAACCATTGCGGTCGACGAGGCCCGCAGTGCAGCGGAACTCGCGGTCGCCGCCGGACATCGGCCACTCGATGCTCCCGTGTCGGGAGGCGTCGTCGGCGCCGAGAAGGGCACCCTGGCGTTCATGGTGGGCGGCGAAGCAGCGGATTTCGACGCCGCGCTGCCTGCGCTCGAGGCGATGGGCGGCAGAATCGTCCACTGCGGCGGCTCCGGGCTCGGCCAGGCGGCGAAAGTCTGTAACAACATGATTCTCGGCATCTCGCAGATCGCGGTGGCCGAGGCGTTCGTGCTCGGCGAGCGTCTCGGGCTCTCGCACCAGGCGCTCTTCGACGTCGCGAGCAACGCCTCTGGCCAGTGCTGGGCGCTGACCACGAACTGTCCCGTGCCGGGACCCGTGCCGACGAGCCCCGCGAACAACGACTACAAGCCGGGGTTCGCTGGCGCGCTGATGGCGAAGGATCTGGGGCTTGCGGAGCAGATGATCTCGCTCACGGGGGTCGACGCTCAGCTCGGGCTGCTCGCGCAGCAGCGGTACGCCGATTTCGCGGCCGGCGCTGGCGCGCACCAGGACTTCTCGGGGATCATCAACACGATCCGCGCGGAGAGCGCGGAGGCGTAGCGTCAGCCGCGAGCGTACAGCCGCGTGGTGTGCTCGACGAGTGCCTCGATCCCGCTCGGGGACTCGTCGCGCCACCACACCAGCCGCACGGCGATGCGCGGTGCGTCGGTGATCGGAATGAAGCGCACCCCTGCGCGGGCGTGATGCACCGCGGTCGCCTCGGCCGATACCCCGACGGCTTCGCCGGCCGAGAGCGTGTTGAGCCAGTCCTCGGTGTCGGCGACGGTGATGAACGAGGCCGGGGCCGGACCGCCATCCCACAGCTCACGTTTCGTCGTTCCCGAGCGCGGTTCGGCCGCGACGGTGCGCCCCGCGAACTCCCGCATCCGAAGCGACCGCCGCTTCGCCCACAGCGGATCGTCGGCAGAGAAGACAGCGTGCCGGCGCTCGAGCCCGATCACCGCGCTCGAGAACTTCGCGGGATCCGGCGGGCTTCGCATGATGGCGACGTCGCAGCGACCCTCGGCGAGCCCAGAGGTTGGCGTGAAGTGCTGCTCGAAGTGCAGCTCGACCGTCGGTTGCTCCGCGCGCCACTCGCGCAGCAGCGTCGTCGTGTGCTTGCCGAGTGCCGACCAGGCATAGCCGAGGCGTAGCCGATCCTGCTCGCGGGCGGCGAGCGTGTTCACCGCATCAACCTGGGCGAGCAGTCGTCGCGCCTGGGGGAGGAGCGCCTCGCCAAACGCGGTCGGCTCGCAGCCATGCCGCCCGCGCCGCAGGACACGCTGACCGAGGGCCCGTTCGAGCCCCGCGATCGCCCGGGATGCCGAGGCCTGGGAGATGTGCAGCTCGATGGCGGCGTCGGTAATCGTGCCGAACGACGCGGCGGCAACGAAGCACCGCAGTTCGCGCAGCGACCATTCCATACGGATATCGTATGCAACGGCCGAAACTTGCACAATGTGAATTGAAGGAACGGCTCTATGGTTGATCCGTGACGACCCAGCGCATACATCTTCAGGCCGGCTCGCCGGAGCCAGCCGGCCGGTCTGCGCTCGGCCGCGGGGTCGGACTGACTCAGATCGCCTCACTGGGCAATCAGCTCGGCGCGGCAACCGGCGCTCTCGCGTTTCCCGCCATCGGACCGGTTGGCGTCGTCGCCGTGCGCCAGCTCGTGGCGGCCGCCGTGCTGATGCCCGTCGGGCGCCCGAACTTTCGCGCGCTGAAGCGGGCGGACTGGCTCGCGGTGACGGCGCTCGCCCTCGTGTTCAGCATCATGAACACCTCGGTGTACCTCACCATCGAGCGCCTCGGGCTCGGCTTGGCCATCACGCTCGAGTTTCTCGGGCCGCTCGCGCTCGTGATCCTGAGCGCGCGCCGCGTCATTGACCTCGTTGGCGGGCTCGTCGCCGTTATGGGTGTGGTCGTGCTCGTGAACCCCGGCACCACCTCGGACATTTTGGGTGTCGCCATCGGTCTCGTCTCGGCGGCGGCGTGGGCCGCCTACATCCTGCTCAACCGGCGCCTCGGACGCACGCTTCCCGGCATGCAAGGAACCGCGACAGCGAGCCTCATCTCGGGAATCATCTGGATTCCGATCGCGATCACCTGGTTCACCGCACACCCGCCCCCGCTCTGGGCGCTCGGCTTTGCCGTGATCTGCGCGCTCGCCTCGTCGGTGTTGCCGTTCTCGATCGACGTCGTCGCGCTCAGGCTCCTACCGGCGAGCCTCTTCAGCACGCTGCAGAGCATGCATCCGGTCTGGGCTGCGCTCGTCGGGTTCATGATGCTCGGGCAGCGGCTGAGCGCCACCGAGCTCATCGGCATCGGGCTCGTCGTGGCGAGCAACGTGCTCGTGACATCGACCAACGCCGTACGGGCGCGCCGCTGAGCCCTGTCCTCCTTGGCGCCCCGCTCCTAGACTGGCAGCATGATTCAATGGCGGCCTGACGTGCTCGGCGATGGCTTTGAGCAGCTCACCTTCGAGCTCGGGCCCGACGACGACCCCGGTCTCGGCGATGGCAAGGGCGCCACCGCTGGCGAGAGCGACGCGCAGCAGCCGCCCGTCCTCGTCGGAACCCTCATCAGGTCGCTTCCCGCGCCGCGGACGCTGTGGCAGCGCGTCACGGGGCAGCGGCGCGATCTCGAGGACGTCGACGTGCTCTACCTGCACGGGTGGTCGGACTACTTCTTTCAGACGGACCTTGCGAGGTTCTGGACCGACCGCGGCGCGAGGTTCTTTGCGGTCGACCTTCGGCGCTACGGCAGGAGCCTCAGGCCGGGGCAGACCGCGGGGTACGTTGACGATCTCGATGACTACGACGCCGAGATCGAGTTCGCCCTCGCCGAGATGCGCGCGTCCAGCCCGCGCAATGCAGGCGACCGCAAGGTGGTGCTGCTCGGGCACTCGACAGGCGGCCTCGTGCTGAGCCTGTGGGCGAGCCGGCATCCCGGCGTTGTTGACGCGCTGATCCTCAACAGTCCCTGGCTCGAACTCCAGCTCTCGACGCGGGGGAGACAGGTCATCGCCCCCATCGTGAACCTCGGGGCGAAGCTCAGCCCGCTCGAGGGAATCCCGCAGCTTGACTACGGCTTCTACTCACGCGCCGTGCGGCAAGTCGGGCCGCAGGACGAGGTCGCGCGAATCAACGCCGAGTGGAAGCCCGATCAGAGCCATCCGGTGCACACGGGGTGGCTGAGAGCGATTCTGGCCGGGCACGACCGGGTGTACCGTGGGCTGAACATCGACGTCCCGGTGTGCGTGTTGCTCTCGACTCGATCGGCGCTTCCCGCCAGGTGGAGCGAGGAACTCACGCGCACGGACACGGTGCTCGACGTCGACGGGATCGCCCGTGCGGCGCTGAAACTGGGGCGGTCAGTGACGATCGAGCGTATCCCGGAGGCCCTGCACGACGTCTTCATGTCTTCCGTCGAGCCCCGATGTGACGCCTTCGACAGGCTGGAACGGTTCGCCAAAGGGTGGCGTCGGGCGATCGGGTGAGCCTCACGGTAGGCTCACTATATGGATCTTCGGGTAGCGGCCTACGCGGTCATTGAGCGCCGCGGCAAGATCCTGCTCACGCACTGGCGGCGGGGACACCTGCACGGGTGGACGCTGCCCGGCGGGGGCATCGACCCTGGCGAGGATCCGAAGGACGCCGTCGTCCGCGAGGTCTTCGAGGAGACCGGCTTGCAGGCGAAGCCCGGGCGGTTGCTCGGCGTCGACTCCCGCGTCATGGTGCGCGAGGAGGTTCCCGAGGGCACTGACCCGGAAATGCACACGATCAGGATCGTGTACCGTGCGACCGTGCAAGATGGCCCACTGCGCAACGAGGTGGACGGCTCCTCCGATGAAGCGCGCTGGGTCGCGCTGAAGGACGTGAACTCGCTGAAGACACTGTCGCTCGTGCAGACCGGGCTCCGCATGGCAGGCCTCAGTCGGCGCGGTTCTGGGCAGGGCCGCGGCGGACAGAACCGTGGCGGAGCCGGGAAATCGGGCGGCGGGAAGTCCGGCTCGGCAAAGCAGGGCGCGCAGAAGCACGCGGGCGCCAAGTCCGGCGCGGCGAAGGCCGCGGGCGCACCGGCGGCCGGAACGACAAAGGCTAGCGCCGCGCGACCAAGCGCCGGGCGCTCCAGGTCGCGCGGACGCTAGCCAGTACGGTAGCTCCGCGAGGGCGGCGTTAGCTTTCGGGGGCGACCCAGAGCTCGTCGTCAGTGCGGAACGCCTGCCAGAGGGCGTAACCGACGCCGACCGCTGCCGCCGCACCGAGCGTGATCGCGATGATGCCTGAGACGTTGCGCTTCTTCTTCACCGGCTCAAGGTAGCCGGTTCGCACGCCAAAGTCGCGGACCTGCGCCGCGGCCTTCGGGTTCTCGATCTCGTCGAGGGTGCGAATCGTCGAAGCGAGCGCGCTTGCGACCGCGGGAGCGGTTGCGCGGCGCACCGAACGCGCCGCGCTGCGTGCGGAGGCAACGCCTCGGTCGACGGCTGGGCGCACGCGCTCGACGGCCTGGTTGACGCGGGGCGCAACGTGCTCATCGCTGAGCAGGCGAGCCTGGTGGCCAGCGTGCTTGACCACTGTCCCGGCGTTGCCGAGAACCTCGAGCTGCTGGTCGAGGAGCAATTGGGCATCAGAGCGCAGTTCGCGGAGCTCGCGACGGCGTTTGCGTGAGAGTTTCATTCCGGATCCTCCTTCAAGTAGCACGGGACGCGTCCACTTGGCTTCCCACGCTACACCGTACACTTGTGACATGACCATTCACACCGCTGTAGCGACTATCCACACCAACCACGGAGACATTGTTATCAACCTTTTTGGTGATCATGCACCGAAGACGGTGAAGAACTTCGTTGACCTTGCAGAGAAGGGGTTCTACGACGGTGTGATCTTCCACCGCATCATCCCGAACTTCATGATTCAGGGCGGCGACCCCACGGGCACCGGCACCGGCGGCCCGGGCTACAACTTCGACGACGAGATCCACCCCGAGCTTGGCTTCACCAAGCCGTACCAGCTCGCGATGGCGAACGCCGGCAAGCGCCCCGACATGACCGGTCGCCTCGCGGGCACCAACGGCTCGCAGTTCTTCATCACGACGATCGCTCCGGACTGGCTCAACGGCAAGCACACGATCTTCGGTGAGGTCGCGGACGACGAGTCGAAGGCAGTTGTCGACACGATCTCTGCTGTGCAGACCGGCGCGGCCGACCGCCCCGTCGAGGACGTCGTGATGACCGGCGTCGACATCGTCGCGGTCTAACACGTTGACCACGAGCGGCCCGAGTTACGGGGAACGTGCAGAGTACGGCGAGTCCGACGTCTGCTACAGGCACCCAGGGCGACAGAGCTTTACCCTGTGCCAGCGTTGCGGACGCACGATCTGCGCCGAGTGCCAGATCGCATCGCCCGTCGGCGTGCTGTGCCGGGACTGCGTAAAGCAGACAAGCGCGGCGCCGAAGGGTGCCGCGCGGGTCCGTCGCTCAGCTCGGGTCGCTGGGCGGCGCGTTGCCGCCCTCGACTATCCCGTGACGACGGCGATCATCGCCCTCAACGTCGTTGTTTTCGCGCTGCAGGTCCTCAGCCACTACTTCGGCAAGGACGGCGTGACGAGCGCGCTCTGGTACGTTCCGACGTACTCGCTCGCAGACGGCACCCATCAGGTGGCGGCGGGCGCGTTGCCGGGGTACCCAGACGGAGCGTACCTGAACGCCGAGTTCCAGCCGTGGCGGATGCTCACCGTGATGTTCACGCACTCGGTTGGGTTCCTCCCGCACATCCTGTTCAACATGCTTGCCCTGTACATGTTCGGCAGGAACCTCGAGCAGCTCATTGGCAAGTGGCGCTTCTTGGTGCTATACCTGTTCGCTGGCATCGGCGGTTCGCTCGGCGTCATGCTCTGGGGCTACGCAGACACGACGGGGCTCTTCACCCCGACGGTGGGCGCATCCGGGGCGATCTTCGGCGTCCTTGCGGCGACGGTCGTCGCGTTCAAGTCAATGAATGCGAACGTCACATCGCTCATCGTGCTGCTCGCGATCAACTTCGGCATCGGATTCATGCCCGGGGCCAATATTTCGTGGCAGGCACACCTCGGTGGAATGGTCGTCGGCGCGCTCACCATGTGGGTCATCGTGCAGACCCGCGGGCCGCGCCTCAAGACACGACAGACCGTCGGCCTGTCGGTCGTCGGCGCGCTGCTGGTCGCACTTTCGTGCGCGTTCCTGGTCGTGTCGCCGCTCTAACCGACAGCCAGGCCCGCCAGGCTGCGCGACGCGCGAAAGCGGCGCGGATGGGAACTCCCATCCGCGCCGCTTTCTCATGTCCGCGGGTCTCGGGGCGGCAGACGCAACGATGCGACGCCGGGCCGGGCCCAGCCGAATTACACAGGCCTGAAACTTGTGAAAAGTTATCCACAGGGTTCTCCCCACCTGGGGAGAATTACACCGGTGTAGTTCAGGAGAACCTGTGGATTACTTCCACCACGGCGTCATGAGGAACCCGATGAGCACGAAGCCGAAGCCGACGAAGATGTTGGCCTGACCGAGCTGCGGAATCGGGAGCTGCAGGTTCGAGCTCGTGATGTAGAACAGGACGATCCAGAGGAGCCCGAGCAGCATGAAGCCGAACATCACGGGCTTGAACCACACGGGGTTCGGTGCGTCCCGCCGTGCGGCTTCCTTTTGCTCGCGACGTGCCGCGACCTCCGCCGCGTTGCGCTTGCTTACTTCTTTACCAGCTGCTGCCATGGTGACAGTCTACCCAGTTCGTGGTGTCTGCCCAGTGTGCTCGGCTTAGAATGGCTACAAATGAACGATGTAACTCCACGCAGAGGCCGCCGCCGTCGCGCACGGCTGAGCCCGCTGACGGTGATCGGCGAGCTGTTGATCGTGACCGGCCTCGCTGTGTTCGGGTACATCGTATGGCAGCCCTGGCACACGGGGCTCGTCGTGACAGGCAAGCAGCTTGATCTCTCCCACGCGATGTCCGCCGAATGGGACAAGGCATCCGCAGAGCGACCGCCCTACGACGGAACGGTCCCCGTGCCAGAGGTCTCCGGCGCCGGCGAGGTCTTCGGCCAGCTCCACGTCCCTGCGTTCGGGACCACGTTCGTGAACAACGTCGCCGAAGGGACTGACCCCTGGGAGACGCTCAACCTCGACGACAAGGGCATCGGGCACTACAACAACAGTGCGCTGCCGGGCGAGGCCGGGAACTTCGCGATCGCCGCGCACCGCTCGGGCGGATACATTACGCCCTTCAAAGAGGTCATGAACCTCCGCGTCGGCGATCCGCTGTTCTTCGAGACGCAGGACGGCTGGTACACCTACCGTTTTCGGTCGCTTGAATACGTTTGGCCGACCGAGGGCGAGGTGTTGAACTCGTTTCCACGCATGGACGTGTTCGAGCCCACCGATCAGATCATGACGTTGACGACGTGCCACCCGAAGAACTGGGGCACCGACGAGCGAGCGATTGCGTACTCAGTGTTCGAGAGCTTCCAGCCGCGCGCCGACGGGCCCCCGGCCGAGCTCATCGAGCTGAATCCCGCGATCGTGGAAGGAAAGGCATAGTGTTCTCACTGCTCTGGCGGTTCTTCCCAGGCCCAGCCTGGTTCCGCGTGATCGTGCTGCTTGGTGCGGCCGTCGCGCTGGTCTGGGCGCTGATCACCTACGTGTATCCATGGGCACTTGAAATGCTCCCCGAACAGGAATCGACGGTTGCAACATGACCCGCGTACTCGTCATCGACAATTACGACAGCTTCGTCTACACGCTGAACGGGTACCTGCAGCAGCTTGGCGCCGAGACCCGTGTGATCCGCAACGACGACGTCACGGTTGGCGAGCTGGAGCAGCTCGTCACTGAGTTCGACGGCGTGCTCATCTCGCCCGGCCCGGGAACGCCGGCGGCGGCTGGCGTCTCGATTCCGATGGTCGGAATCGCCGTGCGCACCGGAATTCCGTT
The DNA here is from genome assembly GCF_013409595.1 of Leucobacter aridicollis. Classification (NCBI taxonomy): domain Bacteria; kingdom Bacillati; phylum Actinomycetota; class Actinomycetes; order Micrococcales; family Microbacteriaceae; genus Leucobacter; species Leucobacter aridicollis. The sequence goes on from NZ_JACCBD010000001.1 coordinate 3,511,557, forward strand.
GCTGGGCGTGTGCCTCGGCCACCAGGCGATCGCGGAGGCGCTCGGCGCCACGGTGACCCACGCCGAGGAGCTGATGCACGGCAAGGTCTCACGCGTACGTCACTCGAACGACGAGTTCTTCTCGGGCGTTCCCGGAGAGTTTGACGCGACGAGGTACCACTCGCTCGCGGTCGTGCGCAGCACGGTCCCCGAGAGCCTCACCGTGACGGCTGAGACGGCCGGGGGCGTCGTGATGGCTCTGCGCCACCGAGAGCTACCCATGTTTGGGGTGCAGTACCACCCCGAGTCGGTCCTCACCGAGGGCGGCTACCAGCAGCTGGGCAACTGGCTGCGAGTCGTCGGCCTCGAGAACGCGGCCGAGATCGCGGCGACGCTTTCACCGCTCATCGCGACCGAGTAGGCCCGAACGCGGCCCGACCGGTTCGGCGCCGCACGGCGTGGCGGGTTAGCCCGCGCAGTAGCTCAGCGTGATCTGCGAGCCCTGCGGGCTCGACCCAACGACGGTCTGCCCCGTGATGAGCAGCTGCGGGTTGTAGACGCAGCCCGTCGCAGAGGCCATCTGAGCATCGATCGTCACGTCGAGTCCCAGCCCGCTCAGCGCGTTCTGCGCCGTATCAAGCGCCTGGTTCACGACGTCGGGCACGTCAACCTTGCCCGACGCCACGGTGAGATCGATCGAGGCGCCCGACTCGAGCTTGCTGCCCGCCTCCGGCGAGATGCCGAGCACGCGGCCGTCCGGCGCGACCGGGTCGTCCTTCTTGGTGACCTTGCCGACGACGAGCCCGAGACCCTCGAGCTCCTTCGTGAGCGCCTCCTGCGACTTCCCGGCGAAGTCTGGCACCACGGCCTGCACGGGGCCTGAGGAGATCAGCAGCGTCACCTCGTCGCCGATGTTCACGGTCGTGCCGGCTTCGGGGTCGGAGGAGATCACGTGGTCGTTCGCGACCTTCTCATCGGATTGCTCGATCTGAATGACTTCGAGGTCGAGCTCCGTGAGCTTCTCCACAGCTTCGGAGCGCGTCATCTCGGTGAGGTCCGGGATCTCGCGCACGTTCGACGGGGAGATCTCGTTCGGTACGAGGTTCACGAGCCAGAACACGACGGCGATGACGATCGCCGCGATGGTCAGGATCGCGGCCCAGGTCCACATGACGGGTGGGCGGCTCTGGGTTCGGCTGCCGCCGCCCTCAGCGAGCTGGCGGATCGCGAGGTCGGACTCGGATACCTCCTCGCCCGCGGAAAAGAGCACCGTGTTCTGAGTGTCGTGCCTCGGCAGGTCTGGCATCTTGCCGGTCGACGCAACGGCGAGTGCCTCGCGGAACTCGGCGGCCGTCTGAAAGCGGCGGGCCCGATCCTTGCCGAGGCCGTACAGCACGACGCGATCAAGCTCGGGCGTGACCTCGGGGTTGCGCTCGCTCGGCGGCTGCGGCCGCTCGCTGACGTGCTGGTAGGCGACCGCGACGGCGGTGTCGCCGCGGAACGGGACGTCTCGCGCGAGGAGTTCGTAGAGCAGCACGGCGGTCGAGTAGAGATCGGTGCGTGCGTCGACCGACTCACCCTTCGCCTGCTCCGGGGAGAAATAGGCGGCGGTGCCGAGGATCGCGGTGGTCTGCTGCAGCGTCGAGGAGGTGTCGGAGACGGCGCGCGCGATACCGAAGTCCATGACCTTGACCTGGCCGGCCTTGGTGATCATGATGTTCGCGGGCTTGATATCGCGGTGGACGATGCCGGCGCGGTGGGAGTACTCGAGCGCGGTGAGCACCGACTGGACGATGCGCGATGCCTCGGTCAGGGAGAGCTCGTTCTCCTCGATGAACTGCCTGAGGTTCGTGCCCTCGACATACTCCATCACGATGAAGGGCAGGCGCTTTGCGCCCTCGGCGGTCTGGATCAGGTCGTCGCCGGCGTCGAAGACACGCACGATCGTCGGGTGCGCCATCCGGGAGGCGGACTGGGCCTCCTGCCGAAACCGCGAGCGAAACTGCTCGTCGCCGGAGAGCTCCGACTTCATCACCTTGATGGCCACCTGGCGGCCAAGCTTGATATCGGTGCCCCGGTAGACGGTGGCCATGCCACCCTGGCCGATGAACTCGCCGATCGCGTAGCGCCCCGCAAGAACTCGCGAGTTTTCCCCGCTAGCGGTTTCCGACATGTTCACCTCTTCCGCACTCGTCGACATAACTGAACCAAAGTCTATTGCTTGGTCCCCTGATCAAAAGCTCGAATGGCTAGCTTTCTTCATCCTCGTTGCTGTCTTGTGGCTGAATCGTGACAGTCACCGGTGCCGACACCTCGGAGATGCGCTGCTGCGGTCCCTCGCAGCGGTAGCTGTAGGTCACGTTCAGCGTGCCCGGGGCCGTCGCGCGAAGCGTCGCGCCGCTCGCGGAGGCGTTGTTCGTGAGCTGCGCGAGTGACTCGTCGGAGAGCTGCACCTCGTACGCGCCGAGCTGCAGGCCGGCCGGGCATGCCGAGGCGAAGCTCTGCAGCACGATCGGGTCGCCCACCTTGACGGTCGAGTTCGCGACGCCGGGCGCGCCGGGCGTCTGGATCGTGCCGTACGCAATGTTCACGGTGACGGTGACGAGCTCGTTGAACTCGGCCTTGCCCGTCGGCGAGATGTCGGACACCAGGCCGACCTCACCGTCGGGGACCGGCGAGCCGTCCTTCTTCGCGATGTTCGTGAAGCCGAGGCCCTCGAGGTAGCCCTTGGCCTCCTCGAACGACTTACCGATCACCTGGTTCGAGTCGATCGAGGCGCTCGTGACGGGCGGCGGGGTCGTCGTCTCGGTGGGCTTCGTCGTCGTCTTCGTCGGCTTGGTGGTCGTCTGGGACGTTTCGGTTGGCTTCTTGTCGCCGCCGTTGTTCAGCAACGCAATTGCCGTGCCGCCGCCGATGAGCAGCAGCAGGGCGAGCAGGGTGATGAGCGGCCACGTCCAGCGGCTGCGCTTCTTCTTCTCTTCCTCCTCAGGCTCCTCGGTGAGCGGCTCCCCGTTCTCCGTGAGCGCGACGGTCGGGTCAAGCACCTGGGTGCTTGGCATCACGGTCGTCGCCGCGTCGCCGCCAGGCTGCTGCGGCATGACAACGGTCGCGGTCGGGTCGTCCTTCTCGCCAAGGATCTGCGGCACGTAGCTCGCTGCGAGCTCAACGTTGCCGCGGTGCAGCGCCGCGGCGGCCTGGGCGAGCTTCGCCGCAGACTCCGGACGGTTCGCTGCGTCCTTCGACAGGCAGGACATGACGAGGTTGCGCACGGGCTCCGGCACGTCAGCCGGAAGCTCCGGCGGGGTGTCGTTGATCTGCGCCATCGCGATGGCAACCTGCGACTCCCCGGTGAAGGGCCGCTTGCCCGCGAGGCACTCGTAGGCGACGATGCCGAGCGAGTAAATGTCGGTCGACGGGGTCGCGGCGTGGCCGCTCGCCTGCTCGGGCGCCAGGTACTGCACCGTGCCCATGACCTGACCGGTCGCGGTGAGCGGGACCTGGTCGGCGATCCGGGCGATGCCGAAATCGGTGATCTTCACGCGGCCCTCGGGCGTGATGAGCAGGTTGCCTGGCTTGATGTCGCGGTGCACGAGGCCCGCGTCGTGCGCCGCCTGCAGCGAGGTCGCGGTCTGCGCGACGATGCCGAGCACGCGGTTCGCGGGCAGCCGTCCCTCGCGGTCGACAATCGCCGACAGGGGCTCTCCCGGCACGAGCTCCATGACGATGTAGGCGGAGCCCTGCTCCTCGCCGTAATCGAACACGTTCGCGATGCCCTCGTGGTTGACGAGGGCAGCGTGGCGCGCCTCCGCGCGGAAGCGCTCGAGGAAGCCGGGGTCGCCCATGTACTCGTCTTTGAGGATCTTGATGGCGACGGTGCGGCCGATGATGCTGTCGCTTGCGCGCCACACCTCGCCCATACCGCCGACTGCGATACGGGAACTCAGCTCGTAGCGCCCGCCGAATGTGATCCCTGCCGCTGGTCTCATCCGTTCAACACCGCTTCCATCACTCGTTTACCTACTACCGTCGGGAGTTCGTACGAACCTCCCTGAAAATCAAAGCTCTCTCCGCCCCCGTTGGCGATCACGACAGCGACCGCGACCTTGGGGTCGTCCACCGGCGCAAAGCCCGTATACCAAAGGGTATAGGGAAGATCGTTCCCGTTGGCGTCTATACCGGTTTGTGCCGTACCTGTTTTGCCGGCAACACGCACGCCATCGATCCCGGAGAGATGGGCGAAGCCGGTCGAGTCCGAGACGCCCTTCTCCATCATCCCAGTGATGGCCTGAGCGGTCTCTGGTGAGACAGGCTGGCTGAGCTCCTCGGGATCAAACTCTTGCTCGACGCGGAGGTCGGGTGCAATGACGCGGTCGACGAGCTGCGGCGTCATCACCTTGCCGCCGTTCGCGATGGCAGCCGAGACCATCGCAACCTGCAGCGGCGTCGTCCGCACGTCGAGCTGTCCGATCGACGAGAGGGCGACCTGCGCCTTGTCGAGCGGAACCGGTGCGACGCTCGGGGTGACCTCGAGCGGAATCGTGAGGTCCTGCTCGAACCCGAACGCGCGCGCCATCTTCGGCACCTCGTCCTTGTCCATGTCCATCGCCATCTCGGCGAACGGAATGTTGCAGGAGTACATGATCGCGGTCTCGAGCGAGGCCTTCGAGCCAGTGCCACAGGTCTGCTGATCGGAGTTGCGCATCACCGCGTTGGACTGCGGCAGCGTCAGGCTCGCAGGGTTCGCGAATTCGGTGGACGGCTTTGCCGCGCCGCTCTCGATAGCCGCGGCGGCGGTCACGAGCTTGTAGACGGATCCCGGGTGGTAGAGGTCGCCGGCGATCGCGCGATTCATGAGCGGCTGCAGCTCTGCGGCGCTCAGCGTCTCGTAGTTCGCGATGATCTCACTGTCATCGTTGGACGAGAGCAGATTCGGGTCGTAGCTCGGCGTCGACACGAGCGCGAGGATCCTGCCGGTCTTCGGCTCGAGCGCGACGACCGCGCCCTCGAACGAGTACTCCTGCATCGCCTCGTAGGCCGCCTGCTGGACCTTGCCGTTGATCGTGGTGTCGATCGAGCTGCCCTGCGGCTTGACGCCGTTGAGCGTGTTCTGGATGCGCGTAAAGAACTGTCCGTCGGCGTTGCCCGTGAGCTCCTTGTTCATTGCCGCTTCAAGCCCGGTCATGCCCTGCTGCCTGGAGTAGTAGCCGGTCACCGGCGCGTACAGCGCGCCAGGGTCGTAGCTGCGGAGGTAGCGGAACGTGTCCTGCGTGGGCGTCGAGAACGCCACGGGCTCACCGTCGACGATGATCGATCCGCGCTCAACCTTGTAGCCGTTCTTGATGGTGCGCTGGTTCAGCGGGTTGTTGCGCAGCTCGTCGGCGTTCACGAACTGGATCATCGTGACCGAGAAGAACAGCACGAGGAACATTGCGAACACCGCGCGGGAGAGGAACTTCAACTGTTTGTTCATGAGCGGATCACCAGCTTTGGTCGGTTTCGCACCGAGTTCGAGAGCAGGAGCAACAGCACGACGATGATCCAGTTCGAGACGAGGGACGAGCCGCCGGCCGCGAGGAACGGCGCCGTGAGGCCGGTGAGCGGGATCACGCGAGTGACGCCGCCGACGACGACGAAGACCTGGAGTGCGATTGCAAAGCCGAGACCCGACGCGAGGAGCTTGCCGAAGTCGTCCTGCCCGGCGAACCCGATGCGCAGCGCCCGGCCAACGAGCAACAGGTATGCGGCGAGTACCACGAAGAGCCCGATCAGGCCGAGTTCCTCACCGATGCTCGGGAAGATGTAGTCGCTCTCAGCGACGGGCGTGTCGGCGGGGTACCCCTGGCCCAGCCCGGTGCCGGTCATGCCGCCGTTGGCCATGCCAAAGAGCCCCTGCACCATCTGCAGGCCAGCGTCGTACGGATCCGCGAAGGGGTCCAGCCAGTTCGCGAAGCGTCGCTGCACGTAGGGGAGGGTCTGGCTCGCGGCGATGCCGCCAACCAGGAAGAGACCAACGCCGAGGATGACCCAGCCGATTCGACCCGTCGCCAGGTAGAGCATCGACAGGAAGAGGCCGAAGTACAGCAGCGAGGTGCCGAGGTCGCGCTGGAACACCAGCACGGACATGGCGACGAGCCAGAACGCGAGGAGTGGCCCGAGGTCGCGGCCACGTGGGAACCGGATGCCGGCGAACTTCTTGCCCACCATCGAGAGCGCATCGCGGTTCCGCACGAGGTATCCGGCGAAGAAGATCGCGAGGAAAATCTTCGCGATCTCGCCGGGCTGGAAGGAGAACGAGCCGACCTTGATCCAGACCCGCGCGCCCCACTCCTCGTGGCCGATGAACGGCAGCATCGGAAGCAACAGCAGGACGAGCGCGCCGAGCCCGAACAGGTACGTGTAGCGGTACAGCACCAGGTGGTTCTTGATGACAAGCAGGACGACGCCGGCGAGTACGAGCGCGATTGTCGACCACAGCAGCTGACGCACGCTCGTCGCGTCCCAGCCGGTGAGGCCACGCGCGAGATCGATCCGGTAGATCATCGCGACGCCGATGGAGTTCAGCATCACCGCGATCGGCATGATGAGCGGGTCGGCGTCTGGCGCGATGCGTCGAACGAGCAGGTGCAGGCCGAATACCGCGATGATGAACGGGACGCCTGTCGCCAGCAGCGCAGGTGTGACCTCCTGGTTGAGCGTGAGGTCGATCGTCACGACCGCGGCGATGCCGATGCCGAGGGCGAAGATGAGCAGCGCGGTTTCGAGCGTTCTGAGCTTGCGGGGCGCGCGGATCGCGGTGATCCGCTGGAGCACAGTCTCGCTCGTTCGGTTCTTCTCGAAGCTGCGCGGCTCGGAGTTCTTCGACTTGTTAGGCATCTGGCAGATCCCCCAATCGGTCGACGATGTCACGCGCGTCCTGCAGCGAGCCCGCGGCGAGCGTGCGCTCGATCGTGCGCCGTTCGAGGCCATCGAGGGCCGCTAGCGGGATCCCGGTGTCCTCGGCTACGGAGTAGAGCGAGAGCGATCCCAGATCCTGATGGACGCCCTGGAAGATGATGACGGTGTCGCCGTCCGTGCCGACGAAGTAGCGCGTCTGCGTCCACTGGTAGCCGACGAGCAGCGCCCCTCCGATCGCGGCAAGCACGGCGACGACGCCGAGCAGCCACATCGCGCGGCGGCGCCGGTTGCTTCGGCGGGTCTCCGCGAGCAGTTCAGCCAGGTACTCGTCGGCCCTGGCCTCAAAGTGGCTTTCCTCGACAGCGGGGACGCGGCGAATTCGCCTGCGATTCGCGAGTCGCGTCCGAGCGGTGTTCGTCGTGCCGTCGCGAAGCTGCGGCGCATTCGCGGCCGAGCCGACGAACCGCGGATTCCGCGGGCCTGCCGGTTCGCCGTCGGCGTCGGTCAGGCCAGGGAGGGGATCGTCGTCCTCGAACAGCCGGCCGCCGATCTCGAGGGTGTCGCCCGGGCGCTGTGCCGAGGCTGGGGCCTCGACCTCAAGCTCCTCCGCTTCCTCTGCCGTCGTGGTCTCCACGAGCACGACGGTGACGTTATCGGGGGCGCCGTGCGAGAGGCTCTTGTCGATGAGGTCGTCGACCGCGCCCTGCAACGAGCGACGCCGGCGAAGGATCTTCTCGATGTCGTCGTCGTCGACGTAGCCGCAGAGCCCGTCCGAGCACAGCAGCCAGACGTCGTCCGGGCGCGTGTCGAGCACCATCGTGTCGACCTCGGGGGCCGACTCGACGTCGCCGAGCACACGCATGAGCACCGAGCGACGCGGGTGATACTGTGCCTCTTCCTCAGTGATCCGTCCGCTGTCCACGAGCCGCTGCACGAAGGTGTGATCCTTCGTGATCTGCTGGAGGGCGCCGTCCCGAAACAGGTACAGCCGCGAGTCGCCGATGTGGGCGGCCGCGAGCTGATCGCCGACCGTGAGGAACCCGACGAAGGTCGTCCCGAGGCCCGCGAGCTCGTGGTGGTCCTTGACAGTGTCGCGGAGCATCGTGTTCGCAACGAGCAGCGACTGTCGGAGCCGCTCGGCAGCGGCAATCGGCTCGCCGGTCTGCGGTTCGTCGAGCTTCGCGACGTCGCGGGTGACGAGCGCCGAGGCGACATCGCCGCCAGCGTGGCCACCCATGCCATCGGCGACGAGGAACAGCTGGTCCCCGGCGTAGCCCGAGTCCTGGTTGTTCGCACGAACCATACCCACGTGCGAGGCAACCGCGCTCGCGTATCCGTATGACACGCCTACGGCCTCAGCTCAAACGTTGTCTTGCCGATCGTGACCGGGGTGAACGTCGGAACGTTGACGGAGCCGCGCACCTTCTCGCCGTTGAGCAGCGTGCCGTTGGTCGAGTCGAGATCAGTGAGCACCCAGTTGTCGCCGGAGCGCGCGAGCCGTGCGTGATACGTCGAGGTGTACTCGTCGACGATGACGAGCGTCGAGTCCGAGCTGCGGCCGATCGAGACGAAGTCTTCGTCGAGCGGAATCGAAGTGCCAGTCGCAACACCCGAGGTGATCACGAGCGAGCGGGCCGGGCCGGAGGAACCAGCCGAGGGAAGCGCACCGCCCGAGGGGGTGATGACCGGTGAGTGGGTCGGAGCCTGTGCGTGCGGCGCGGGCGCAGCGGCGGCCGGTTGGAGCTGCGGCGCCGGAGCGGGCGATGCCGGCTGGACGGTCGGCCCGTCGTTCCTGATCTTCCGAGCTGGGGCGCCGAACAGGTCACTCCTGAGTGCATAGACGATCGCGAAGATGAAAAACCAGAGCAGCAGCAGGAAGCCGATGCGCATGATGAGCAACGTGAGTTCGCTCACTTGGCCCCCCAGAAATCTTGGTCGACGCTGGCCGAGCCGCGCGTTGACGAACCCGCTGAGAAGCCCTGCCGCGGTGCCCGGCTTCGGCCCGGCACCAGTTGGAAGCGTAGCGCAGTCTGACCGATCATGATCACCGTGCCGGTCTGCAGCCGCGCCTCGCGGAAGCGCTGCCCCTCGATCTTCGAGCCGTTGGTTGACCCGAGATCGCGGGCGAGCCCGGTGGCGCCGTCCCAAATGATCTCGAGGTGTTTGCGGGAGGCCGCGCTGTCCGTGATGCGAATGTCGCAGTCGGAACCGCGGCCGACGACGGTCGTGCCGCGGCGCAGTTCGTGGCGCTGACCGTCGACGTCGATCGCCGCCACCCAATCGACGCTGCCTTCAACCTGAGTGGCGTCGACCTGCAGCACGCCACCCGTCAGCGAGTCGTCCGAGACGATCTCGACGTCGGGCTCGCCGAGGAACTGGTAGTTCTGCCGTGCCGCGTGCTTCCGCACGATCTCGCGGAGCTCGTTCTCAAGCGTGTTCCCGAGCCTGAGTAGCCTGTCGGCGTCCTGCGGCGACACGCGCACGACGAAGCGGTTCGGCGTGAGCACGCGATCGCGGTCGACGACGACGGCGCCGATGTCGAGCTCGCGCTTGAGCGCTGAGCCGATCTCCACGGGTTGCACGCCCGAACGGAACGTGCGGGCAAACGCGCCATTGACGGCGCGTTCAAGAGAGCGTTCGACGCTGTCGAGAAATCCCATGTCCCGCTCCTTTCATTTCAGCCGCACTGAGAGCCTTGCGAATTCGCGCAGCAGAGACGATCCGCCACGCGGGTAATTCTGCAATAGTGTACTCACTTTGTCTTGGATTGCCGTGTGCTGCTAAGCTGTACGAGTTGTCCACGCAGCTGATGCGGGGGCGGCAGACTCGCGCAAGTGGCGGAATTGGTAGACGCGCTGGCTTCAGGTGCCAGTGCCCGCAAGGGCGTGGGGGTTCAAGTCCCCCCTTGCGCACGAGTAATTGAGACACAATGGCCGGCAATCCTCAGGATTGCCGGCCATTGTGCGTTTCTGCCCGAACGCTCATGGAACACTTCACGCTTGGTCTCTTCGCGGCCCTCGCAGACGATTCCCCGCCCCCACCAGCGGCCCCAGGATAAGTTGGAATGACGAGACGGCTGCGCTGACGGCGGGTCACGAACGAGACTTGAACCGAGAGAACGACGAATGACAGCTGTTGAACTAGAGCGCGGGTTAACCGAGGCCGAGGCCGACGAGCGCATGCGCGCGGGGAAGGGCAACGCGTCGCCCGACGGCTCCAGCCGATCGCTGGGCGAGATCCTCGCGGCGAACGTCTTCACCGTATTTAACGGCATCGTGTTTGCGGGCTTTGGGATTCTGCTCGTCCTCGGGCGCTGGCAGGACGCGCTGTTTGGGCTGCCGGCGCTCTTCAACACCGTGATCGGCGTCGTCCAGGAGTTCAACGCTAAGCGCACGCTTGACAGGCTCGCGGTGATGAACGCGCCCTCCGCTCGGGTGCTGCGTGACGGCGTTGCCCGCGAGATCGCGCCCGAAGGCGTCGTGCTCGGCGACCTGCTGGTGCTCCGACCCGGTGATCAGGTCACGGCTGATGCTCGCGTCGTGCGGACCGATCATGGCGGTCCCCGCGGGCTCGAGGTCGACGAGTCCATGCTCACCGGCGAATCCGACCCGATCCGCAAGGCCGTGGGAGACGAGGTGCTGTCTGGATCAAACGTCGTGGGCGGAACCGCGCTCGCGGAGGTCGTGCAGGTCGGCGCGGACTCCTACGCAGCGAAGCTCACGGTGGAGGCGCGCCGCTTCTCGCTCGTGCGCTCGGAGCTCCGCGGGAGTATCGATCGGCTCCTGCGCTGGATCTCGTGGGCGCTGCTCCCCCTGATCCTGATCGTCGTGAACGGCCAGATGCAGGCGTTTGGCGGCTGGGGCGCGGCCATCGCGTCGGGCGCCTGGCGCGAGGCCGTCGTCGGCGCGGTCGCCGCGGTGATCGCGATGGTGCCGCTCGGGCTCGTGCTCATTACGAGCATCGCCTTCGCGGTGAGCGGGCTCAAGCTCGCCAAAGACAACGTGCTCATCCAGGAACTCCCCGCCGTCGAGGGCCTCGCCCGCGTCGACGCGCTCTGCCTCGACAAGACGGGCACGGTGACGACGGGCGAGATGGTCTTCAACCACGCGGCGCAGCTCGCCGACCGCGCCGGCTGGCAGTCCGTCCTCGGCACGCTCGGCACCGCCCCCGACGCGAACGGAACGGCGCAGTGCCTTGCGGCACCGTTCGGCGACCACGGTGCGCCGAGGGTGTGCGCCGAGATCCCGTTCGATTCGGCCCGCAAGTGGAGCGCGCTTATCACGGAACCCGGTGGCGACTGCGAGCCGGGCAGCTGGGTGTTCGGCGCCCCCGAATTCGTGCTCGCGACGACCGACACCGCGGCGGCGCGGGAGGCGCTCGCGCAGGCCGGGGCGATCGCCGAATCCGGGCTGCGCACCCTGCTGCTCGCGCACTCGACCGAGGCGATCGGCGGCGGGGAGCACCCGGAGCTGCCTGGCGGGCTCGTGCCCGTCGCGATCCTGAGCTTCCGTGAGGAGGTGCGCGACGACGCGCTCGCGACGATGGCCTACTTCGCCAAGCAGGGCGTGGACGTCCGCATTATTTCCGGTGACGACCCGAGAACCGTCTCCGCGGTCGCCCGCGAGGTCGGAATCGAGCACACAGCCGGCGTCGATGCCCGGACGCTTCCGGACGACATCGACGAACTTGCTGAGATCCTCGAACGCGAGCACGTCTTTGGGCGCGTCACGCCGCAACAGAAACGGGCAATGGTGCATGCCCTCCAGAGCCGCGGGCACGTGGTCGCGATGACGGGCGACGGCGTGAACGATGCCCTCGCGATTAAGGACGCGGATCTCGGGATCGCCATGGATACGGCGACTCCGGCGACGAAGGCGGTTGCGCGGCTGGTGCTGCTCGACGGCAGGTTCGACCGCATGCCAGGTGTCGTTGCCGAGGGCCGCCGCGTCATCGCGAACATCGAGCGGGTGTCGAAGCTATTCCTGACAAAGACGACGTATGCGCTCGCGATCGGCTTCATCTTCGGGCTCTTGGCGTGGGCGTTTCCGTTCCTGCCGCGTCAGCTGTCGATCACCGACGGGCTGACGATCGGGATCCCGGCGTTCTTCCTTGCCCTGATGCCGAACGCCTCACGCTACCGGCCAGGGTTCATGAAGCGATCGCTCACGTTTGCGGTGCCGGCCGGCATCGTCGTCACCGCGGGAATTCTCGCGCTGCATCTTCTGGCTCCGAGGCTTGGCGAGTTCACCCTGACCGAGATGCAGTCTGCGGCGACGCTCGCGCTTGCCGGGATCGCCCTCTGGGTGCTCGCGGTGCTCGCGCGCCCCGTGCACCCGTTCCGCGTGCTCATTGTGCTCGCGATGTACGCGGGCCTCGGGCTCGTCTGGGCGATCCCGTTTGTACGGGATTTCTTCGCCGTGACCTGGCTGCCGGCCGATCTGGGCTGGCTCGTTCTCGGGATCGTGGCGGTCGGCGTTGTTCTCATCGAGGCACTCAGGGCGTGGCATCGCAGCCGCATAGAGTTACGTGATGTTTCGTTAACATAAAGAATAGGAACGAATCGGGCCGGTGCAGTTTACGCCGGGCACTTCCATCGCATAGTGTTTCTAGCAAACACGCGGCTGCGCTTCATGCGCATCGCGACACCGTACTGAGCGATGGGGACAACTGTGGGGCGTTTTCGAGAAGCAAAGAGAGCTGGCCTCCGGGGTGTCGCTCTCGCCATTGGCGCAGCTCTGACACTGGGGATGGCCGTCACGGCGCCACAGGCGGCTCTCGCCGCTGAGACCACCAGCGTGCTCGACATCAAGAAGACGGCCTCGGCGACAGAGCTGAAGCCCGGCGAGACGATGGAGTACCGCATCGAGGTCGGATGTTCGTCGATCACCGATCTCGGTTGCCGTGACGCAGTGCTCTCCGACCTCATCCCCGCGGAGTTCGAGATCATCCCTGGCAGCGTCGCAGTCTCCAACGTCGCCGCGAACCCACCGGTCGTCGAAGGCAACCAGGTTAGCGTCACCTTCACGGAGGACCTCGGCGACGGCTCGATCGGACTCGTCGACAACACCGATGGCGTCATCACGATTCAGGTGAAGCTGCGCGAAGACCTCCCGCACGAAGACCCGGCCAAGCCGATCGTGAACACGGCGACGCTCGACGCCGATAACGCGGAGAAGGTGTCGGACAACGCAACCGTCACACCCGTCGTCGACCTGAACCTCCGCACCGACGTCGAGAAGTCATACAACCCCGCGGCCGGGCAGGCGAAGCCCGGGCAGAAGACCCAGCTCACCGTCAACGGCACGAACACCTCCAATGCGGGCGTTGAGAGCCTCTCGCTCACCGACCCGACCGACCCAACCGCGTCCCCGAACCCCTTCGATCTGCTCGAGATCACCGCGATGGAAACGCTCACCTTCCCCGAGGGCGCAACCGACACCGCGACGGTCGAGTACTTCATCGACGGCGAGTGGGTGCCATTCGAGCTGAAGTCCAGCGACATGCCGCACGCGCCGCCGAGTGCGGACGCGAAGGGCGTCCGAGTCACGTTCCATGCCGCAGACGGTTCGAAGATTCCCGCGAACGCAGGGGGCGGCTTCGTCCTCACCCTTGAGCAGCGCGAGGGCGTAACCGAACTCACCGAGACCACCGTCGTCCACAACACTGTCGAGAGTGAAGTCACGCTCGGCGAGAACACCGCGAACGCCGGCAACGACGCCGACTACACCATCGCCACCGAGAACCTGTCGGTCGGAGCCACGAAGGAGTTCGACACCGACGAACTCCTCGCTGGCGAGAGCACCGGCGTGACTATCTCGGGCACGAACACGAGCCTTGTTGACCTTGAGACGCTGACGATCCGCGAGCCAGCCGCAGGCGTGTTCGGCGAGGTCGACGGCACAAAGATGCTCGAGTTCACCGGCTTCACGAGCAACGTCCAGTTCCCGAGCGCCGCTACCGGTGGGGAGTTGACCGTCGACTACGTGGCGACCGATGGCTCGACGAAGAGCGTCACCCTGTCACTGACCGACGGGCAGCCGTTCCCCGAGCTGCCCGCAGATTTCGCCTCACTCAACTATTTCGAGGTGACGTTCACCTCGCCCGCGCCGGGGTCGATCACCGCCGGCGGTTCAAGCGAGATCAAGTTCGACGTCGTGGCAACCGAGGATTCGGAGCCCAAGGCGCAGCTTGTCAACGAGATCGCGGTGAGCGGCACCAACGAGCACGGCGAGGCAACCGACAACGCCGACGACACGCTCACCTTCGCCGAGCAGCACCTCGAGCTCGAGACCGTCAAGAAGGTTAACCCCGGCGAGATGTGGGGCTACAAGGGCGAGACCGCCACCGTTCAGCTGCCGACGACGCTGAAGAAGCCCGAGTCGAACGCTAACGCGCAACACATCGTCGTCACCGATCCTGCGCTCACCGACCCGAGCGATCCGAACAGCGCTCCGAAGCCATCTTCGTTCTGGGACTCGTTCCAGCCGAAGCAGATCACGAAGACCGATGTTCCCGCGGGAGCGACCCTCACGATCCGCTACTACGACACGGTGGACGGCGAATGGAAGGTGCTCGAGGGGGCTGAGAACGTCGTCGGCGCGACGAGCTTCTCGATGACCATCCCCGAGGAGCTGCGTGACCACATCGGGGGCCTGCAGTTCGATTTTGCAAACGAGGACCCCGGCTTCGAGCCAGGCAACACGGTGCAGCCGAACTTCACCTCCGAGCTCAAGGAGGGCCTCCCGCCCGTCGATGCCCCTGGCGGCCAGCACGAGATTGTCGAGAACTGCTCGGCGTCGGCCGCGACCGGCGGCGTCGGCGTGGAGCCCGGCGTATCGCCCGAGAGCTGCAACGAACTGCAGATCAACAACCCGATCATCGGCGTCCACGACCTGCTCGAGAAGCGCTGGATCGCTCCGGAAGACCAGATCCTGCCGTCGCGCTCGGGCGAGCACGCCACCTCGCGCCTCTACTGGTCGACCGGCGGACGCACCGGCGTTGACCAGATGGTGATCTCCGATACCCGCCTCGCGCCTGGCTCGAGCTTCGCCCCGGCCGCTGGCCCCGCGGACCTCATCGAGAAGAGCGTCTACAACGCGTTCAACCTCGTGAAGATCAAGGCGATCACCCCGGAGCTCGACCCGTCGCTGCAGTGGGACCAGGTCACCGACGTCCAGCTCTGGAACGCCTCGACAGGTGCCTGGACCACGATCGCGGCTGCCGCCGGCAAGCTGCCCTTCAAGGGTGCCGTCCCTGAACTGGCACTGACGCCCGCCGAGCAGATCTCAACGACCGCCGTCCGCCTGCTCTTCGCGGAAAACCCGGAGGCGCGCGAGGCGTCGAACGACCCGCTCGCCCCCGCCGTCGGATCCGGCGTCGCGAAGACGAACAGCGCCAGCCCGGGCGCGGAGGGCGTTCGCTCGCTTGACCTCGAATGGGAGCTGCGAGACGCAAAGCGCTCGCCCGCGGGCGTTCCCGTACTCGGCACCGAGGACTTCAACACCGAGACTCCCGGCGACGTGAACAACATCGCCAGTGGAACCTCCGTTGACGGCGACGGCACCGTGCTTGGCCACGACGACGATGGTGACACGATCTCGATCATCGATCGACCCGTCACCGTCAGCCTGACCAAGGGGTGGACCGGTGGGCCTCTCGGCGTTCCGCCGACCGATGTCCCGCAGGACCAGTACCCGACGAGCCGTGTCGCGCTCGCCGCGACCAACACGTCGGTGACGCAGCTCGAGCAGCTCGACATCATCGAGCCCGGCCCCGGCGGCGCGAACCCGTTCGACGTGTTCAACCTGCACAAGATCGTGTTCGTTCCGAACAACGTCGCAGGCGCTGACTGGGACAAGACCCTCGTGATCCTGACCGACGCGGCAGGCAACGAAACGAGCTACGCGCCAAGCGCAGCCGTAGCGCTGTCGGACACTGAAGCCGGCCGAGAGCTCCTCGCAAACACCGTCAAGGTGCGACTCCACAACGAAGGCAAGGCCGACCTCGAGGGCAACACGAACTCGATTGAGAGCGGCGCCAAGGCATCGCTCGTACTCGACCTGCAGCTGCGCAAGACGCACCGCGACGGGGGAGCGCCTGTCACCACCGTCGACTCGCCTGTGAAGAACGGGGCGACTGCGCTCGCCTGCGACCTCTGCGGTGTGCCGAACGCCCCGGCAGGGTCGCACGCCGAAGCCGACGACGACGCCCAGATCAAGCTCGACACCTTCGAGATCGACGTGCAGACCACGAAGCGGTTCACCCCGGACAACCAGCTCGTCGAGTTCCTCCCGGGTGAGCCCGAGTACGACGCCGAGGAGTGGGACGCGATCCAGATGGATCTCACCGCACGCCCGACCGGCACCGGCCGAGTCGACAAACTCGTTGTCACGGACTCCGGCGAAAACCGAGTGGATGGCGAGCCGTCTGCGAAGAGCTTCTGGAACGCATTCCGGTTCGAGGGCTTCACGAACGACACGTTGACTGTCCCTGCGCGCATCACGCACGTGCAGGCCGAGGTGCTCTATGGAGACTATTCCGTCGAAACCGGCAACAAGCTGAACTTTGCGGCAAATGGAGACGGATGGGTGACGGGCTCGGACGCGCCTGTCGCCGTGGTCGACGGCAAGATCGCGGACGCGGGAGCAACGCTCCTCGCGAGCATTGACGCGAGCCAGTACGACGGTATTCGCGGAATTCGCCTGACGTACACGACGCTCGCCGCGGACGGCACCCGGCTTGCCTTTGAGAACCCGGCGAACCCAGAGGTAAAGATCTCCCTCGACGTGAAGCGTCGCGCGTACCTCGTGTCGGATCCGAGCGAGCCCGTGCCGAACTCTGGCGCGTCGTTTAGCGCCCCGGGCGAAGACGTCCGCCAGCCAGGCGGCCTGTTCCACAACACGGTCGACGCCGACACCGAGAGCTTCGTGAAGAAGTCAGGTGGCTCAGATCCGATGCTTACGGCGCACGACGACGCCACAGCGCGTGTCACCTACCTCTCGGAGGGCATTGAGGTCGCGGTCGAGAAGACCCCGGTCGGCGCGCAGCGTCCGGGCGAGGTGATCCCGTTCAAGCTCAAGACGACGAACACCTCGAAGCGCTCGACAAGCCAGGACGAGAACGAGGAGCACGGCATCCTCGATCCCCACATCATTGATCACTT
Organism: Leucobacter aridicollis; assembly: GCF_013409595.1. Taxonomy (NCBI): domain Bacteria; kingdom Bacillati; phylum Actinomycetota; class Actinomycetes; order Micrococcales; family Microbacteriaceae; genus Leucobacter; species Leucobacter aridicollis. The sequence continues at coordinate 3,528,592 of NZ_JACCBD010000001.1, forward strand.
CCCGGTTGTCGACGGAAAGCCGCAGCTCATCTTCGATCCCGACATGGATCCGGAGAAGTACTTCGACTTCGAGCTGACGAACCCGCTCAACCCGACGGGCACGAAGCTCATGCCTGTCGATCCCGCGAAGATCAAGGTGACGTTCCTCGACGACACCTACGAGAACGCCGCCGAGCCAGGGGCAGAGATCTTCGGAGTGAGGTTCGACTTCCCCAAGGGAACGGTGTTGTACCCCGAAGAGGCCTACACGATCACTGTCAACATGATGTTCCGGCCGGGCATGATCGCCGGTTCTGAAAACGCGGTCACGAACAAGTTCGCGGTCGTGTCACCTGAGCAGAACTTCAACAGTTGCAACTTCAGCACCGAGCACGAAAGCAAGGAATGCTGGGCTGACACGGAGGTGTACCCGACCGAATCGGGCGCGCTGCGCGGCAAGAAGTACGTGCGCGCGAACGACACCGAGCTCGGGATCGCGGACGTACCCAACCCGACCGCCGGTCGCGAGTGCCTCCCGCAGTTCGCTGAGGACTACTCGTTCAGCAACTGCGTTCCGGTCACGAAGCCGCTTGGCAAGGAGACCTGGCGCGAGGAGCTGCAGAACACAGGCACGCTGCCGATGGACACGGTCGTGACGATTGACTCGCTGCCGAAGGTCGACGATCAGGGCGCGCTCGTGCTTCTCCCACGCAAGTCGGAGTGGCAGCCCGCCTGGATCGGCAACACCGCGATCGTGACCGACACCTCGGCCGACGGCCAGGCGTACCGGGACGACGTCACTCCGGTGCAGTACTACTCGAGCTCCGAGGACGCGGCATGCATCGCCGACCTCAAGCCCAGCGAGGCAGTGCAGTGCGGCGATTTCTGGCAGCCACTCACTGCCGACGTCGACCCGGCGACAGTGATGCACGTGAAGACCGTGTTCGACTTCACTGCGAAGCCGCTCGCCCCCGGCGAGCGCCTCGCGTACACGTTCGAGACGCGCACTCCCGCGCAGTCGCCAAAGATGACCGCCGACACTGTCGCGTGGAACTCGATTGCGGTCGGCGGGCAGACGATCGGTAGCGACGGCCGCAAGTCGAGCGTGCTTCCGACCGAGGGCATTCGCGTTGGCGTCTCCCTCGCGACCGGGCCGCTGTCCGTGGAGAAGCTCGTGACCGGACCCGGCGCGGAGTTCGCTCCCGACGAGTTCCAGGTTGAGGTCCTGTGTACGGTTCCGGCCCGCGAGGGTGCTTCGGCCGTCGCGCTCGACCCGATCACGCTCACGGTTCCGGCAGGCGAGGTTGTGACCCTCGAGGAGCAGCTCCTGTGGGGAGCTGAGTGCGAGTTGCGTGACGTCGAGGGTGCGAACGGCGAGACGTCCTCCGAGGCGACGAAGGTCACCGTCGGAACCGACGGCGCGACGCCGGTGCTCGCCTCGCTTACCAACACCTATGAGGTTGGCGAGTTCACCGTCCAGAAGCAGGTGTCGGGCGCTGAGAACCAGGACGGCGAAGCGATTGACTACGGCGCGTTCCCGGTGACCGCAGCGTGCACGTTCCTCGGTGAGGAGCTTGAGCTCCCCGTCGCGGAGGCGGAGCTCACCGCGAACGGGACGAAGTGGCTCGTGCCAAACCTGCCCGTCGGGGCGAAGTGCACCATCACCGAGGTCGATGCGAAGGGCGGCGAGGCCAGCCTGACGCTCAACGGCGATGTCGTTGCGCCGAACGAGGACGGGTCGTGGACGATCACCATCACCGATGGCGACACCGCGCTCGATCTGCAGCTCACGAACGTGATGCCCCTCGGCCAGATTGAGGTCGAGAAGCAGCTCGTCGGCGAGGGCGTCTCTCTCGTGCCTGACGACACCGTGTTCGAGTTCGCCGTAGAGTGCACGTTCGAGGGCGCCAGCGTGTGGGACGACACGCTGCAGCTCACCAAGTCGCAGGTGCTCGCCGGTGAGAAGCTCACCGTTGAGAACCTGCCCGTCGGTGCCGAATGCGGCGTGACGGAGACCGCGACGGGCGGCGCGTCGGCAGAGCCCGAGATCACGCCAGAGTCAATCGTCGTCGGAACTGACGAGGGTGCGGCGTTCACGGTCGTCAACACGTTCGATGCGGGCGACCTGCACGTGACCAAGGAGGTCGTGGGCGACGGCGCTGAGCGCTGGGGTGCTGGCCCGTTCGAGGTGAGCCTCGAGTGCACGTTCAACGACACGGCGATTCCTGTTCCGGACGGCGCCGAGCGAGAGCTCACCGCGGAGGGTGGATTCGAGGCCGAATACACCGGCCTCCCGGTTGGCGCCAAGTGTGGCCTCACCGAGACCATCACCGGTGGAGCAACCTCGAGCGAGATCGTGAATGCAGCTGGCGATGTCGTCACCGGCCCGGTCACGATCGGTGACGAGGACGCGCTTGAGCTGCGAGTCGTGAACACCTTCGACGTCGGCAGCCTGTCGGTGACGAAGCAGATCACCGGTGACGGCGCGAGCCTCGCGGCCGACAAGGTCTTCACCGTCGAGCTCGCCTGCTCGGTCGAGCGCGACGGCGAGACCGTCGAGATCGAGGTACCCGAAGGGGCTGAGCGCGAGCTCTCGAAGGCCGGCGGGTTGACCGCGACCTACGACGAGCTCCCCGTCGGCGCGGCCTGTGAGCTGCGCGAGACGAGCACCGGGGGCGCAAGCACGGTGAGCATCACCCCGAACGCCGGCGACGCGACCGTCGGTACCGCGACGGTCGCCGCCGACGAGGTCGTCGAACTCACCGTGGTCAACGAGTTCCTGCTTCCGCCAGTGACGCCCGAACCCCCGACCGGCGGGAAGCTGCCGGGCACCGGTGGCGGCCTGCCAGTGGGCTGGCTGCTCGGTGGCGGCGGGCTTCTGCTCCTCGGCGCGGCTGCCCTGGTGGTGACGCGGGTGCGTCAGCGCGACAACGCCTAGCGGCTAGCGAGGGGCCCGGTCACGGGTCCGCACGAGATAGCGGGTGAGAACACTGTTCTCACCCGCTATCGCCGTCTCTGCGGTCGATAGGCCGCGCTGTAGCGCGCGCGAACGCGCACGCCAGGGCGGGTGAATGCGGGGTAACTTCGCCGTCGGTGAACGCCGCCCCCTCAATTCGCGCTCGTGCGCGGTGGCCCGATAGGATCTCCAACGGGGGATTCAGACCTGTATTGGGCAGGTTGGAACCAATTTCTGGGGCCGCTGTCGTGGCCCTTACGCAGGGACGCGTGTATGTATTGCGCGTCCCTCTGTTTTGTTTCTGGGGGGAAGCGACGATGTCTGAGTACATCGCGCCGCGTTCGCGCGCGCGCATTTTCATCAATTGGTTAGCGGGGGCGCTCGTCGCGTTGCTCGTCGTCGGTGGCTTTAGTGCACCGGCGATGGCCGCGGGCGGCAAGGTCACCGTCTTCCCGGCGAGTTCGAACGGGCAAGACCACAACGGCGTGCCGGTGATGCCTGGTGGCGACACCTTCAACTTCCAACTCGGCTACGGCTCGATGGATGATGGGGCCGTCTCGATCATCACGCTGCCTGAGGGAGTCACGATTCCCGCTGAGGCGCTCGTGGTTCCCGCGGGGAACACGGCGGTGAAGTCGCTTGAGATGAACTCGGCAGGGCAGCTGGTCATCACGTTCGCCCCCGAGTTCCCGAGCGACGTGAACCAGGGCGTGCTCGATCTGAAGTTCACTGTTGAGAAGGTCGAGCACTCCGACGTGCGCGAGTTGAACTGGGACGTCGACGGCGTTCCGACCTCGCAGACGATCATTGTGACGAAGCCCGGTGATAGGCCGAGCTCGACGAACGATAGCGCTGATAAAAGCGTCCAAAACACGAACATTAAGCACACCATCGTCGACGGCAAGGTCGTCATCGACGAGAGCGTACTCGGAACGAAGATTCCCTACACCGTCACGGTCAAGAGCAAGCAGGCTCGCGACGTTGTGCTGACCGACACGCTCGGAAAGCACCTCGCCCTCGTTGAGGGTTCGCTCAAGGGCTCGAAGGTCGTGCGTGACGAGAACGATCTCAACCCGATCACCACCCCGCTCGAGGCGCTTCCCAACATCTCCGGCGAGAGCTTCACTCACAAGTTCCCGGCTGAGGCCAACTCGATCTACACCTTCACCTACGAGGCGACCATCGCTGATGCTGCGGCGCTCAACGCTGTGCGCGAAGAGCTCCAGGCTGCATACGACGAGGCTGCCAAGAAGGAAAATGGCGGCGGGTACGCGGTCACCTTGAACAACAACGTCTCGGTCGCGGGCGAGGAGAAGAGCGCGGGCATCACTATTCAGGGAAAGGTCGACCCCGCCCCGAGCCCCGAAGCTAAGAACCCGTTCACGAAGTCCGTGAACCAGAGCGACGTTGCGCTCACCGACGAGCTCGTCGGCGGCGCGAAGCTCGACGAGCCAATCAAGCTGGACTACACGCTCGGCGCAGATCTCACGGTCTTCGAAGAGTTCGAGCAGAACCCCACGCACAAGCTCGCGCAGAACGTCGTCATCAGTGACGACCTGCACGCTCCAGCAGTGTGGACCGGCAGCGCGCCGGTCCTCACCGACGCCGCCGGCACCGCCATCCCGCTCAAGGAGGCGACCGGCCTGACCGGCGCTATCGAGACGGCGATCGCCGCGGACGAGTACGTGAACACGTACCTCTTTGACGGCCAGCGGCTCTACGTCAACATCGGTAAGGACGTCACGAAGAAGTACACCATCAAGGTCGCGGCGGAGCTTCCTGAGCTACCGCCAGAGGCGGCCGAGCAGACGCAGTACGTTCTGAAGTTCCGCGCCGACAACGAGGCGAAGTTCATCTACGGCGGCAACAAGCCGGTCACCAAGTGGGCGACGACGGTCATCACGACGCCCAAGGACCTCGACGGCGCGGTGATCGACGACAAGGACAAGTTCAAGAAGTCCGCGACCGGCGGCACGCTGACCGCTGTCGCTGGCACTTCTGTCGAGGTCCCCTACCAGTTCAAGGTCGGCGCCGGTGTGGGCAACGCGCTCAACTCTCGCATCATCGACGCTGTAGATCACAGCATCTTCAATGTGACCGAAGAGACGCTGCCGCAGATCAAAGCTTCAATTACCGGTAAGTATTCCGGGAAGCCGTTGAATGGCGACGCCTTCACGCTTGTGCTCGACAAGGATGACAAGCTCGTTATTTCCCCGAACGCCGAGTTTGCGTCACAGGCCGGAGCCGCTAACGAGAAGCTCACCGAGGCCTGGGAGATCGAGTTCAAGCTCCCCACCCACGTGCTGAAGGGCAAGCAGACGCTCGACATTAAGAACGCTGCGAGCTACGAAGGAACGGACCTCGAGTACACCTTCACGTCCAGCTCGCAGACCAAGGCGACGAGCTTTGGTAACGAGATGGAGGTTCAGAAGCGGGTCTACGACGCGAAGAACGACGCCTTCACCACAAACCTGCGCGCAGAAACCGATGAGAGTGGCAAGCTGCTCAAGGACACGTTTGTGTACCGCGTTGAGCTCATGCCGCACGGCACCTTCTCAAACATGGTCGAGCCCGTCACCGATGTGCTCCCTGAGGGTGTGGAGTTCGTTGGCTTCGTAGCGCCCGGGGATGTGAAGGGTGACAACGTCGACTCGAACCCGAGCTACAGCGTGCCTGGCTCGAACCTCACTGCGAACTACGATGCCACGGCCAACACCGTGACGCTCGAGAAGGGCAGGCTTGAGAGCGGCAAGACGGTGAGCCTGTTCTTCAAGGTCAAGCTCGTTGACGCCAAGGAGAACGTCGGCGTCACGAACCTCATCGGCACGTCCGGCGCGACGATCACCCCGACGAACGACTACCCGCTGAGCCTGCTGAAGCGCGACAGCGCAGACGCCACCAAGCTCATCACCGACAAGAGTGCGGTCTTCTCCGTTCTCGCGGCCGACAAGCAGACCGTCGTGCTGACCGACCTTCGGGTTGAGAACGGCAAGATCGTCACCGCAACTGGTGGCACCCCCGTCGTGAAGCAGCCCGGAACCTACTGGCTGCGCGAGGACGTTGCGCCTGGCGGCTACAAGAAGTCGGACGAGCTGCTGGAAATCGGGTTCAAGGCCGACGACAGCGCGAAGGAGGTCGTGCTCTTCAACGACCGCCAGAACTACGCGATCGGCGACTTCACCTGGATCGACACCAACCGTGACGGTATTCAGGACACGGGCGAGCCCGTGCTCCCCGGCGTGACCGTCGAGCTCATCAAGGACGGCGAGGTCATCGCGACGACGAAGACCAACGCCGACGGTCGCTACCTCTTCGACGAGCTGCCTGCGGGTGAGTACCACGTGAAGTTCACGCTGACGGAGGAACAGCAGAAGCTGTACACCTTCACGACGCAGAACACGGGCAAGGACGGTGCTGTCGACTCCGATGCGGATCGCGAGACCGGCCTCACCACGAAGATCGTGCTCGGCGACTCGAACACGAACCTCACCAAGAGCTACGATCACGGCAAGGTGAAGGCGACCGAGGGCATCGACCCGACGTGGGACGCCGGCGTCGTGCTGAAGAGCTACGCGATCGGCGACTTTACCTGGATCGATGAGAACAACAACGGCGTGCAGGACGAGGGCGAGGAGATCCTCCCAGGCGTGACCGTTGAGCTCATCAAGGACGGCAAGGTCATCGATTCGACCGTCACCGACAAGAACGGCCTGTACCGTTTCGACGACCTGCCTGCCGGCGAGTACCAGGTGAAGTTCACCCTCACTGAGGAGCAGCAGAAGGAATTCCGCTTCACCGAGCAGACCGCTGGATCGGACGACGCGCTCGATTCGAACGCGAACCCCGAGACCGGGCTCACCACGACGATCGTGCTCGGCGACTCGAACACGAACCTCACCAAGGATCCTGCGTTCGGCGAGCTGAAGGCCACCGAGGGCATCGACCCCACCTGGGATGCGGGCGTGATTCGCAAGACCTACGCGATCGGTGACTTCACCTGGATCGACGCGAACCGCGACGGGATCCAGGACGCCGACGAGGAGATCCTCGCTGGCGTGACAGTCGAGCTCATCAAGGACGGCAAGGTCATCTCGGAGACCACGACGGACGACGCGGGCCGGTACATGTTCGACCGCCTGCCTGCCGGCGAGTACGAGGTAAAGTTCACCCTCACTCCTGAACAGCAGAAGCGCTACGTCTTCACCAGCCAGCTTGTTGGCGAGGACGGAACCGTCGATTCGAACGCCGACCCGAAGACCGGGCTGACGTCGAAGATCGTCCTGGGGGATAGCAACGAGCACCTCACCAAGGATTATGCGTTCGGCACCGTCGAGGCCACCGAGGGTGTTGACCCGACGTGGGACGCCGGTGTGGTGCTGAAGACCTACGCGATCGGCGATTACACGTGGATCGATGCGAACCGCGACGGTATTCAGGACGCTGACGAGGAGATCCTCGCTGGTGTGACCGTTGAGCTCATCAAGGACGGGGACGTCGTCAAGACGACCACGACCAATGCGAGCGGCCACTACATGTTCGATGAGATCTTGGCTGGCGAGTACGAGCTGAAGTTCACGCTCACTCCCGAGCAGCAGAAGATCTACACGTTCACGAAGCAGACCGCGGGCTCCAATGATGCGCGCGACTCAAACGCTGACAGGACGACCGGTCTCACCGCGAAGGTTGTGCTCGGCGATTCGAACACGAACCTGACGAAGGACTACAAGACCGCTGCCGTCAAGGCCACCGAGGGCATCGACCCGACGTGGGACGCCGGCGTGGTGCTGAAGACCTACGCGATCGGCGATTACACGTGGATCGACGCGAACCGCGACGGGATCCAGGACGCTGACGAGGAGATCCTCGCTGGCGTGACCGTCGAGCTCATCAAGGACGGGGACGTCGTCAAGACGACCACGACCGACGAAAACGGCCGCTATGTCTTCGATGGCCTCAACGCTGGCGAGTACCAGGTGAAGTTCACGCTCACTCCCGAGCAGCAGAAGATCTACACCTTCACCGACCTCGCGGCCGGCGAGGACGACGGGGTGGACTCGAACGCTGACCGCGCGACGGGCCTCACGACAACGATCGTGCTCGGCGACGACAACGCGAACCTCACGAAGAAGTACGACTACGCAGAGCTCGAAGCGACAGAAGGCATCGATCCCACCTGGGACGCCGGCGTCGTGTTGAAGACCTACGCGATCGGTGACTTTACGTGGATCGATGCGAACCGCGACGGGATCCAGGACGCTGACGAGGAGATCCTCGCGGGCGTGACCGTTGAGCTCATCAAGGACGGGGAAGTCGTCAAGACGACCACGACCGACGAGACCGGACACTACATGTTCGACAACCTCAACGCTGGTGAGTACGAGGTGAAGTTCACGCTGACCGACGAGCAGAAGAAGGTCTACACCTTCACGAGCCACGTGATCGGTGAGAACGGCGCCGTCGACTCGAACGCCGATCGGAAGACCGGCCTCACGACGAAGATCGTGCTCGACGACTCGAACCCGCGCCTGACGAAGGACTACCCCTTCGGCACTGTCGAGGCGACCGAGGGCATCGACCCGACGTGGGACGCCGGCGTGGTTGTGAAGACCTACGCCGTTGGCGACGTGGTCTGGATCGACGCGAACAAGAACGGCGTCCAGGACGGCTCCGAGAAGGTGCTTCCTGGCGTCACCGTAGAGCTCTTCCAGGACGGGGAAGTCATCGCGACGACCACGACCGACAAGAACGGCCGCTACAAGTTCGACGATCTGAACGCTGGCGAGTACCAGGTGAAGTTCACGCTCACCAAGGAACAGCAGAAGATCTACAAGTTCACGAAGCAGACTGTCGGCTCGAATGGCGCTGTGGACTCGAACGCTCACCCCGAGACTGGCTTCACTGCCACGATCGTGCTCGGCGACAACAACTCGGATCTTACGACCGAGTACGAGTTCGGCGAGGTCAACGCCACCGAGGGCATCGACCCGACCTGGGATGCTGGCGTCGTCGTGATCGACATCCCCGCGACCGAGATTCCGGGCGCTGAGAACCCCGGCACCCCGGGCGTGAACGAGCTGCCGCACACCGGCGGCCCGCTCCCGCTCCTCGTCGGCGGACTCGCGTCGCTGCTGCTGCTCGCTGGTGCTTCGCTCATGGTCTGGCGCCGCCGGACCGCGTAATCACCTAGCGCGCTGCGCTGCAGAAGGGCCCAGCCCGGCACATGCCGGGCTGGGCCCTTCGCCGTTTTGGATGGAGGATGCGGGTGGCGTGAGCCGTGGGCCGGCCAGGTTGCTGGCTGGCGCTCCTTGTCGGACGCGGGGAATAGTGTGGGGGCATGGCGAGACGACAGGCAGCACACACTCCTCGGATAGAACGGCTCGTGCTTCACGACCTGGAGCCCGGTGACGCGGCAGAGTTGACCGCCGGCGCGGACCTTGATGGGATGCGGTTCGACGACGCGCGCGTCGCAGCGCCACTCGGTGGCGCGACGTTCCTTGAGTGTGAGCTCGTCGAACTCACCGGCGACCGCATCGACCTCCGCGGTGCCAGCGTGCTCGAGTCCCGGGTGCTGCGCCTCGCTGCCCCGGTCGTGTCGGCTCCCGGAAGCGCGTGGCGTGACGCCGAGCTCATCGAGTCCCGCGTGGGCGCCCTCGACATGAGTAGCTCCGAGGTTCGGCGGCTCGTCGTCGAGGGGTCAAAGATCGGCTGGATCAACCTCCGCGGATCGGTCGTGCACGACGTCGTCTTTCGGCACTGCGTGTTTGACGAGGTCGACCTCGGCGCGGCGAAGACGGCACGCGTCGCGTTCGAGGACTGCACGACCGACAAGCTCACGCTGACGCAGCGCACGGGCGACGCGCTCGACCTGCGCGGGCTCGACTTTCGCGCACTAGAAGGATTCGAGGGCCTTCGGGGCGCTGTGCTGTCGCCGAACCAGGTCGCGCTCATGGCAGAGACGCTCGCGGGCCACTTTGGCGTGAGCGTCAGAGAGTAGGCCGGAGGGGTGGCCTCGGGCGGGAGGAGGGAATAGCCTCGGGGAAACACTGGTTGTGGTCAATGATACCCCCAGGGGGTATGGTTGTTAGTGACCCAGATGCAATGCGAGGGGAACCCCAGATGAAGGACCACGAAAACCACGGCGCCACGCACGGTGCCGGTGCCGCCCACAGCGGCCACACAGACCACGCGGATCACGTCGACCACGACACCCAAGCCGACCACGACGCCGGCTCGGGTCACGGGGGTCACGAGGGCCACGACGCTCACTCCGGTCATGACGGCCACGATAGCCACTCTGGCCATAGTGGTCACGATGCCCACTCGGGCCATGGCGGTCACGACGGTCACGCTGGCCACGGCGGCCATGAGGGCCACGTCGCGCAGTACCGGCGCATGTTTTGGATCATGCTGGTCCTTGCGATTCCGACCGTCGCGCTGTCCGGTATGTTCGCGTCGATCGTTGGGTACCAGCTGCCGGCCGCGCCGTGGCTCGCGTGGGTGTCCCCAATCTTGGGAACCATCATGTACGTGTGGGGTGGCAAACCGTTCCTCACGGGCGCCGTCGACGAGACTAAGGCGCGCAAGCCCGGCATGATGCTGTTGATCGCGCTCGCGATCACCGTCGCGTTCCTCGCGTCTTGGGCTGCAAGCCTCGGTCTCGTCCACCATGAGCTCGACTTCTGGTGGGAGCTCGCGCTCCTCGTCGTCATCATGCTGCTCGGCCACTGGATCGAGATGCGCTCGCTCGCGCAGACGACGTCGGCGCTCGACTCGCTTGCCGCGCTGCTGCCGGATGAGGCTGAGCGCGTCGAGGGCGGCGAGATCGTCACGGTCTCGCCGAGCGCCCTGCGCGTCGGTGACGTCGTCGTCGTGCGTCCCGGCGGGAGCGTCCCGGCGGACGGCAGAATCGTCGACGGGCGGGCCTCGTTCGACGAATCGATGGTCACGGGCGAGTCCCGCACCGTCGGCCGTGGTGTGGGCGAGCCCGTCTCCGCCGGCACCGTCGCAACGGACTCTGGCGTGCGGATCGAGGTGACAGCGATCGGTGACGACACCGCCCTCGCTGGGATCCAGCGGCTCGTCACGGAGGCGCAGAACTCCTCGTCGCGCGCCCAGCGGCTCGCCGATACGGCCGCGGGTTGGCTCTTCTGGTTCGCGCTTGCCGCAGCCGTGGTGACGGCGATTGTCTGGACGCTTGTTGGCAACCCGGACGACGCGGTGGTTCGCACGATTACCGTGCTCGTGATCGCCTGCCCCCACGCGCTGGGCCTGGCAATCCCGCTCGTCGTCTCCATCGCGACTGAGCGCTCGGCGCGCGCCGGAATCCTCGTGAAGGATCGCCTCGCCCTCGAGAGCATGCGGCTCGTCGACTCGGTGCTCTTTGACAAGACCGGTACGCTCACCAAGGGCGAGCCCACCGTGACGAACGTCGAGCCGGCCGGGGACTACACCGCCGACAGCGTGCTCGCGCTCGCGGCGGCCGCGGAACAGGACAGTGAGCATCCGCTCGCCCAAGCCATCGTCCGCGCCGCCCGCGATCGTGGGCTCGACGTGCCCGCCGCCGCCGATTTCACCTCGTCGCCTGCGGTCGGAGTGACCGCGACCGTCGACGGGGCGGTTGTGCGCGTCGGCGGGCCGTACATGCTGCAGGAGGAGGGCGCGAGCGAGCTCGACGCCGCCGACGAGTGGCGTACCCGTGGGGCGATCATCCTGCACGTGCTGCGAGACGGCTCGGTGATTGGCGCGCTCGCGCTGAGCGACGAGATCCGCGCAGAGTCCCGCGATGCGGTTCGTGCGCTTCACAAGCTCGGCGTCGAGGTCGTCATGATCACCGGAGACGCGGAGGCGGTTGCTCAGACCGTGGCCGATGAGCTCGGGATCGACAGGGTGCTTGCCGGCGTGCGCCCCGAGGACAAGGCCGCGGAGGTGCTCAAGCTGCAGGGCGAGGGCAAACGCGTCGCGATGGTCGGCGATGGCGTCAACGACGCCCCCGCGCTCGCGCAGGCCGATGTGGGGCTCGCAATCGGCGCCGGGACCGACGTCGCGATTGCCTCTGCCGGTGTGATCCTTGCGAGCGACGACCCCCGTTCGGTCGTGTCCGTCATCGAGCTGTCGCAGGCCACCTACCGGAAGATGCGCCAGAACCTCTGGTGGGCGGCGGGCTACAACCTGATCTCGGTGCCGCTTGCCGCTGGCGTGCTCGCCCCGATCGGATTCGTACTGCCGATGTCGGTGGGCGCGATCCTGATGTCCCTCTCCACGGTCGTGGTCGCGCTGAACGCGCAACTCCTCCGCCGCCTCGATCTCCGACCGGAGGTGACAACGCGACGAGTGCTTGAAAGCTGACAAACGCGTGTGCCACCGGTAGTCTCGGTGGCACACGTATTGTCTGTTTCGGCGGGTCGGGGGGCCTGGCGAAGACACAGACGGCAGAAGGGGGAGTGCCGTGCCACACGTCGGCCAGGACACGCGCGAGATCGAGCTCGCGGATCAGCTCACGTTCCAGCTCTACGCGGCATCGCGAGCCATGGTGTCCGCGTACCGCAAAGAGCTGCAGCCGTTCAATCTGACCTATACGCAGTATCTGACGATGCGAGCGGTGTGGAGCGGCGACGGCCGGCCCGTCTCAGACCTCTGCGCCGAGCTCGAGCTCGACTCCGGCACGATCTCACCGCTGCTCACGAGGCTGGAAGCAAGCGGGTACATCTCGCGCGAGCGGGTGAGTGACGACGGCAGACAAGTGCGGGTATTCTGCACCCCGCTCGGCCGCGACCTGCGGGCGCAGCTCATGCACCTGCCGGGCAGCGTCGCTGAGGCCTCCGCCATCAGCGAGCCCGAGATCGAGCGGCTGTGCGGCATGCTCGGAACGCTGCGTGAGGCCGTGCGCGGCGTCTAGCGGCGTTCCCCGCTGCCGCGCTACCGCTGGGGGTCCGGCAGCGAGATGGTCCCGGTGACCGACTGGGCATCGGCCCATTGCTCAACGCCGCGCACCTCGGGCAGCCGATCCCGCGTGAAGACGGGGTCGAGGCCCGCCCTGCGCTGCGCGGTGTAGTCGCGCAGCAGCTTGAAGGCGATGCCGGAGAGCAGCGCGATCGCCACGAGGTTGAGGAGCGCCATCACCCCCATGATGCCGTCGGCGAGGTTCCAGACGATGTCGGCGGAAACGACCGATCCGGCGAAGACTGCGAGCACGGCGACGACGCGATAGCCCGTCAGAACGCCACCGCCCGTGCGGAGAAACTCGATGTTGGACTCGCCGTAGTAGTAGTTTCCGAGGATCGACGAGAACGCGAGCAGGAAGATGATGATCGTGAGCAGGATGTTCGCCCACGGACCGAGGGTCGAGACGATGGCGGCCTGGGTGAGCTCAATGCCCTTCGCGGCGCCGGCGAGGTCCGGCGTGGCGACGAGCACGATGAAGGCCGTGATCGAGCAGATGAGGAACGTGTCGAAGTAGACGCCGAGGGTCTGCACGAGTCCCTGCTTGACGGGGTGGGTGACCGCGGCCGAGGCGCCCGCGTTCGGGGCGGAGCCGAGCCCGGCCTCGTTCGAGAACATGCCTCGCTTGATGCCGGTGAGGATCACGTAGCCGAGCGCTGCGCCGGTGACCTGCTGTGCGCCAAAAGCCGAGGTGAAGATCGTCGCGAACACCGCGGGGATCTCGGTCACGTTCAGAGCAACGATGACGAGGCCGACGAGCAGGTAGAGCAGCGCCATGACGGGGACGAGCGTCTGGGTGACGGAGGCGATGCGGCGCACGCCGCCGAAGATCACCGCGGCCATCAGGATCGCCAGGACCGCTCCGGTGGCGATGGGCAGCCAGGACGGGGCCTGGGTGCCCAGGCTGCCCGAGAGTGTCGCCTGGATCGTGTTCGCCTGGAGCGACGAGAACGCGATCGGGAAGCACGCGATGAGCACGATCGAGAAGAGCACGCCAAGCCAGCGCGCGCCGAGCCCCCGCTCCATGTAGTATGCGGGTCCGCCGCGAAACCCAGTCTCGTCCTTGGTCTTGTAGAGCTGCGCGAGCGAGGACTCGACGAACGACGAGGCGCCGCCGACGAAGGCCATGAGCCACATCCAGAAGACGGCGCCCGGGCCGCCGATCGCGATCGCCGTGCCAACGCCTGCGATGTTGCCGACGCCGACGCGTGACGCCGCGGAGATCGTGAATGCCTGGAACGCGGACACCGACTGGGGTTCACCGTTCTCGTCCCTCGGGGTCTTGTCTGTCAGCGTGCGGAACATGTCGGGCAGCAGCCGAAACTGCACGACGCCGGAGCGGATCGTGAAGTAGAGGCCGAGCGCTACGACGACGGGAAGCACGAGCCAGGTCCAGAACTGGTCGCCCCACTGGGCAAGGAGATCGCTGATCGCATCCATGGGACGAGCCTAGGGGAGGCGGTTCGTCGCCGAAAGGGGGACGTGGCACAGTCCGCCTGTGCTAGGCGGCGGGGTCGGTTCCATCGACGTAGAACCAGCTGCCCTGTTCGCGCACGAACCGGCTGCGCTCGCGCTGCTCGAAGCGCCCATCGGGTGTCCTGCCGATCGCGGTGAACGTGACGTTGCCTGCCGTGTCGAACGGCCCGCCCGCCTCGGTCTGTTCGACGATGAGCCGGAGCCAGCGCGTGGTCTTGTCGAGTTCGAGTTCGCTGGGGCGCGTGCTCGCGTGCCAGCTGCGCAGCAGGTAGGCGGGATCGCCGATGGCGAAGGCGCTGTATCGGGATCGCATGAGCTGGGCGGCGGTGGGCGCCGGGCTGCCCGCGTGGATCGGCCCGCAGCAGCTCCCGTAGGGGTTGCCGAGGCCGCACGGGCAGGGGGCGGAGGGCTCGAGTGGCGTCACAGCACCACGGTACTCGGTCCGAGAGTTGCGGCCTGTACTACTGTCGCAATACAGTGGTACATGACGGGTGCTAGCCCCGTCGAAGGAAGGATCACAGCATGCAACTCGACGATTCCCGGCCCATCTGGTCGCAGCTCGTCGACGAGTTCAGGCGACGCATCGCCTCGGGGGAGTGGCCGACGGGCCTGAAGGTTCCCTCGGTGCGCGAGCTTGCGCTCGAACTCGGGGTCAACCCCAACACCGTGCAGAAGGCGCTCGGAGAGGTCGACAGGCTCGGCCTCACGCTCGCCGAGCGCACCGCGGGACGGTTTGTCACGAGTGACGAGGCCGCAATCGCTGCGGCGCGCGGCGCGCTCGCCGCAGCCCAGGCGGGTGCGCTCGTCGCCACTGCCCGGGGCCTCGGCATGACGCTTCCTGAGACCGTGCAACTGCTGACACACCGCTGGACGGACGCCTCCGACACAGCGCACACTGAAAGGACACCCGATGAGTGAGCACACCCTGCCACTGTCACCGCCCGCGATCGAGGTGCGCGGCCTCACCAAGGCCTACCGTGGTCGCCCGGCGCTCGCGGGCCTCGACCTCAGCCTGTACCCCGGCCAAATCGTCGGCCTCATGGGTGACAACGGCTCGGGCAAGACGACGCTCCTGAAGATCCTCGCGGGGGTCCTCGCAGAGTGGGAGGGCAGCGTACAGATCGCCGGCAACGCTCCTGGCGCGGCGTCGAAAGCGCAGGTCTCGTTCCTGCCCGACGCATCGTTCCTGCCCGACGCGCACAAGCCAGAGGACTCAATCGCGCAGTACGCGCGGTTCTTCGAGGACTTCGATGCGGCCAAGGCGCGGGAGATGGTCGACTTCTTCGGCCTCCCGTGGGATCGGAGCCTGAAGGAAATGTCGAAGGGCATGCGGGAGAAACTGCAGATCTCGCTCGCGATGAGCCGCCGCGCACGCGTGTACCTCCTTGACGAGCCGATCTCAGGCGTCGACCCGGCCTCGCGCGACGTGATCCTGCGCGGGATCCTCTCGAACTTCGCGGAGGACGCGCTGATGCTCGTCTCCACCCACCTCATCCAGGACGTCGAATCGATCGTCGACTCGGTCGTGTTCCTGCGGGGAGGAACGGTGCTCCTGCAAGGCAGCGCTGACGAGCTCCGTGAGCATCACGGCGTGAGCCTCGACGCGCTCTTCAGAAAGGTGTACGCAGCATGATCGCCAAGTTGTTCAGCCAGGAATTCATCTCGACCCGTAAGACGCTGTTGACAACCGCCGGAATCATGCTCGCCGTGATCCTCATGGGATACGCGGTCGCGATCCTCCGCGTGCCCATCCTCGATGGTCTCGGACTCGGGGCCGGCATCGCCGGTTCCATCGCGTTGACTCCGGTCGTGCTGGCGGTGCTCGTCGCGCATTACTGGCGCTCCATGTACGGCGCGCAGGGCTACTTCACGATGACGCTGCCCGTGCGCGGCCGGACCATCTTCGCGGCGAAGGTACTGTACGGCATTGTCGTCTCGTTCGTGGCCGCTGCCCTGACGGTGGCGCTGCTCGCGATCGCGGCAATCGCGCTCGCGGTATCCAAGGGCGCCGCACCGCTCGACTTCCTCCGCGAACTGTTCACGACGCTCGATCCCGGGCTCGCCTGGTTCGTCGCCGTCGTGCTGCTCCTGCAGCTCGTGTTCTCGGTGGTCGCCGGGGCCGCGCTCATGTCGATCGGTGCCGAGGGCCGCTTCAACCACCTCGGGTTCGGCGCCCCCGTGATCTTCGCCGTCGTGCTCTACTTCGTGATGCAGATCCTCGGCCTCGCGGCGATGATGTTCCTGCCACTCGGCATCCGCGTCGGCGGCCCGGATGCGGGCACCCTCGTCGCGCAGGGCATGCTCCCGGACTTCCTCGCCGCAGTGAAATCCGGTGGAGCCGCGGCGGCCGAACCGGCAGTGCTTGGCCTCGGAGTGTTCGTCGTCTCCCTCGTGCTCGGCATCGTGCTCGCCTGGTGGGGCGCCCGCTCCGTCGACCGCCGCACCTCGCTCCGCTAGCGGGCCAGCTGCAACTCGTGCTGAACGGCGCCCCTGATCTCAGTGAACTCGGGCGCCGTTCCCGCGTGTTCGATGCCGTAGACGGGCGGCACGGGCAGCGAGTTGTAGTGAAACGGGTTGCTCGCGTAGTACGCACCCGTGTCGAGCAGGGCGACAATATCTCCCTGCTCGAGCACGGGGAGCTCGCGGCCCCTGGCGACGAGATCGCCAGCGAAGCAGCACGGGCCGGCCACGTCCTGTATCTCGGTGACGGCGGCCGGCTTCGGGGCGCCTGCGCTGTCGAAGCCCTCGACACGGAGCGGCCACGCCTCGGGCATAAACACCGTGCGGGTTGCGACCTGCGCCCCAGCGTGGGTGATCGCCACCCGGCGGCCGCCGACCTGCTTCGTGTACTCGACGTACGTCGCGATGAAGCCGTGTTTCGCAAGGATGCTCCTGCCGAACTCGGTCACGATCTCGTAGTCGCCCGAGAAGAGCCGTGGAGCACCCTCTGCGAGCGCGGCGACGTAGTCGTTAAACGCCGAGATCGGGGCGTCGGTTGCGAAGTCGACGGGCAGCCCGCCGCCAATGTCGAGGGTGCGGATCTGCGCGTAGCCAGCGCGGAAGTTCACCTCGTCGGCGAACCGCACGAGCTCATTCACACCCTCGGCGATCAGGGGGAGCGGGCAGCCCTGCGACCCGACGTGGGTGTGCGCTCGCCGCAGCCACGGCGAGGCGAGGTACGCCTCGATCAGCTGCTCGCGCATGCCCGGGTCGCGCAGGGGTACCCCAAACTTCGAGTGCGCGCTCGCCGTGCTCATCGCGGCGATCGAGCCGGCCCCGACCTGGGGGTTCAGGCGGATCCCGATCTCTGAATCCGACCCGCTCTCCTCGATGATTGAGCGGACGCGGGCGAGCTCCTGGAAGTTGTCGACGTTGAGCGCGGCGCCGAGGCCGAGCGCCCGCCGCAGCTCACCCCACGACTTCGCGGGGGAGTCAAACACGAGCCGCTCCGGCGTCATCCCGGCGGCGAGGGCGGCGCTGAGCTCGCCGTCACTCGCGACCTCCGCACCCATGCCGAGCTCCCCGAGGCGGGCGAGCACCGGCACGAGCGGATTGGCCTTCACCGCGAACGCGTGGAGCACGGGAATGCCCCGTGGGAAGGCGCCGAGCAGGTGCTCGACGTTGAGCTGCACGCGCTCCCAGTCGAGGAACGCCACGAGCGGCGAGTGTTCTTCGTGCAACAGACCCTGGGTGAGGGCCGCGGTCAGGATCTGTGATCGGCGGGCTGAATCATTCATTGTGGTCAGGATCTGCGCTCTCGTGCTCGTGGACGGTGCGGGGCTGTTCCGTGGCGAGGCGTGCCCCGTCACCCAGGCTAGGATTATTCGTTTGGCGGCAGATCAGTCCAGGGGGATGAGATTTGCTGCCGAATTCATCCCAAGAGGATGAAGAGACCACTGGGCCCAGCCCATATGGTGAATCGTGCCCTGCGGAGCTGCATGGGTCGTGGCCCATTGGCACACCATCGGGTGTTGTACAGCGATGCGTTGTCGCGTGGGCCCAACATAGTGAACATCAGAAAGAAATAACATGACTACCGCTATCAAGCCGGGCGCAGGCGCCCAGACGGCGACGGCCAAGACGCATAGCACCGCGATCACCTTCTGGCAGGGTGTTGCGATCATCTTCGGCGCAAACATCGGCGCGGGAATTCTCGCACTTCCCTACGGCGCGCGCAGCGGCGGCTTTCCCGCGCTGCTGATCGCCCTGATCGTCGCCGGCTTCCTCACCACGGCATCCATGCTCTACGTCGCCGAAGTTGCGTTGCGAACGAAGGAGCCGCTGCAGCTCGCCGGCCTCGCCAAGAAGTACCTGGGCAATGTGGGATCGTGGTTGGTGTTCGCGGGAGTCGCCGTAAACGGACTCGGCGCGCTCATCGCGTATACCTCGGGCTCCGGGAGGATCCTTTCTGAGTTGCTCGGCCTGCCCGAAGCGGTTGGCAGTCTCCTCTTCTTCATCCCGGGTGTGCTTGTCGTGTGGTTTGGACTCCAGGCGACTGGGCGCTCTGAGCAGGCGATCACGATTGCGATGCTCGTGCTGATTCTCGTGCTCTGTGGCTGGACGTTCTTCGGCCCCGGCATCGATATTGCGAACGTTACCTACGTGCAGCCGTTCTTCATCATTCCAATCGTGAACCTTGCGGTGTTCGCGTTCATCGCTCAGTACACCGTTCCTGAACTCGCGCGCGGTCTCGCGGAAACGAACCCACGCGCGTTGCCCCGGGCGATCGTCGTTGGTATGTGTGCAACGGGATTCCTCCTCGCACTGGTTCCGCTTGCCGCGCTTGGAATGATGGGGCGCGAAGGCATCACCGAGGTGGTTACTGTCGCCTGGGGTCAGGAACTTGGGTCCGCCGCGTACTACCTGGCGAACATCTTCGCCGTCCTTGCAATGATGACCTCCTTTTGGGCGATCGCACTCACGCTGATGACAAACATCTTCGACCGGTTCAAGTGGCCCTCCGAGGGGGCGCCTGGATACCGTGTCGCCGCGATTGCGATTGTCGCGATTCCTGCGTTTCTCATTGGGGTGTTCAAGCTCGCCGGCTTCGTGTCGGCCCTTGGATACGCCGGTGGGTTTGCGGGTGCGATCATGTCGATTGTTCCCGTGCTCATGCTGCACCGAGCGCGTAAGCACGGTGACCAGGAACCCGCGTGGCAGGCGGGATGGGTGTCGCATCCGATCGTTCAGGGCCTCCTGATCCTGGTATTTGGCCTTGCGTTTGTGTACTCGCTGGTGTCAGCGTTCGGCCTCGTCCCTGACGGCTGGGCCTAATGCGCCGCATCCCTGCGACATCCGCGATCACGGCGTTCTCAGCTCACAATGAGCCGGTCGCCGTGGTCGCGCTTGGTGAGTCGTTCGAATGCGAGACGCAGGACTGCTATGCGGGACAGATCACCTCCGAAGCAGTGCTACGTCCGCACATCGACATGGCTCATTTCAACCGTGCGACCGGCCCCGTGTACGTTGAGGGCGTGCGCGCGGGGGCGATGATTCGCGTCGAGGTCGAGGCCATAGAGCTCGCTGATACGGGCATCATGGCGCTGTCGCCGGGTCTAGGGGTGCTCGGGGACCGCATCAGCGTGCCAAGCACTCGGCTAGTGCCGATACGAGATGGGCACGCCTGGGTGACTCCCGCCACGCCCGTTGCGTTGGCGCCAATGATTGGGGTCCTTGGCGTGGCTCCGAGTGGAGAACCTGTTGGCTCTTCTTGGCCGGGTACACACGGCGGAAATCTCGATACTCGCCTGCTTCAAGCCGGCACCGCCCTCTTCTTGCGCGCTCGCCACGACGGCGCCTTGCTTGCGGTAGGCGATCTGCATGCTGTGCAAGGTGATGGCGAACTCGGCGGAACTGGCGTCGAGATTGCCGGCCGCGTACGCTTGCGCGTTGAACGGGCTGTTGTTCAAGGCGAAGAAATGTATGCGGGAGAACTGCCAGCGCTGCGCCACGAGGGCGGGCTGAGCTTGCTTGCGAGTGCGGCGACAATCGAAGAGGCCATCCGCACGGGCTTTGCGGCTGCAGTTGATGTGATCCAGGTTTGGCAGGGACTTGCCTGGGAAGACGCGTACCGCACAGCCAGCCTAATCGTCCGTTCTGAAGTGAGTCAGGCAGTAAACCCGCTTGTTACGGCGAGGATCACGATCCCGCGCGAGTGGTGCCCGGAACCACTGTTTGACGAGGGGCGCGCGTGACGGGCATGGTCAAGATCGTGATTGTCGAGGACCACCCGATCGTGCGCCTCGGGCTGGCGACCGTGCTCGGCGCGCACGAGGATCTCAGCGTCGTCGCAGAGGCGACGGACTCCGGAGCTGCGCTCGCCGCAGTCGCCAACACCTCACCGGATCTGGTGATTCTTCCATTGCGGCTTGGCGGCGTGCGCGATGGGCTTGAGCTCTGCCGCGAGATCAAGTCCTTCGAGCTCGGGCCGCGCGTGATGATGTACACGTCGTACACGAGCCATTCGGACGCGACGCTCGCGTTTCTGTCGGGCGCCGACAGTTTCCTCACGAAGGATCACCCCGAAGGGCGGCTCGTCGAGACCGTCCGGGCGACGGCTCGCGGCAGCAGGGTGTGGAACGTCACGACTGACACCGGGGTCAGCGCCAGGAGCCTGGAGGAGCGCGTTCAGCGCACGGCCCTCACCGCCCGCGAGCAGGAGGTGCTCGGGTTCATGCTGCAGCGCTACACGAACTCGGAGATCGCCAAGGAGCTGTTCGTCGGGGTGCCGACCGTGAAGACGCACGTCTCAAACGTGCTGCAGAAGCTCGGCATCGACAGCCGGCGGGCGCTCTTCGGCTGAGCTGCAGCCTCGCGCCTGAGCTGGAGCCCTGTGTCTGAGTTGCAGCCCCGGCAGTCTGCGGCCCGTCTGAGTTGCAGCCCTGCCCTGCCACGTCCGCTCCTCCACGTCCGCTCCGCCACGTCCGGCAACCCGATCGTCTGTGATCTGCAGATGCAATGCCCAAGTCCTAGGGGGTTGTGCATTGCATCTGCAGATCACATACCCAGTGCTGGCGGCTGCGGCTGTGGCTGTGGCCGCGGCTGTGGCGGGACAGGCAGAGGGTTGTGGCTGGGCAGTGAGGGGGCAGTGGGGAGCCCCCACAATCTCTACTCCGCGCGGCTGAAGACTGCGAGTGACTCGAAGTGGTGCGTGTGCGGGAAGATGTCGAACGCGCGCAGCTCGAGCAGATCGTAGCCCGAGTCGAGCAGCGACTTCGTGTCGCGGGAGAGCGCGACGGGATCGCAGGCGACGTAAACGATGTTTGCGGGTGCGAGCTCTGCGATCTGCGCGGTGACGTCGCCGCCGGCGCCCGAGCGTGGCGGGTCGAGCACGATGGTGCCACGGCGGAGGCGGTCGCGTACCGGCGCCGCCGCGTCGAGGAGCTCGGCGAGGTACCTGTCGACGCGCGCGGTCAGGGCGCGGGCGCCAACGATCTCGGAGAGGTTCTCCGCGGCGTTATCGGTCGCGTCGGGATCAGACTCGACGGACGTGATCTTCAGGCCCGGTCCGGCTGCCTCGGCGACCGCCGCGGCCAGCAGCCCGGCGCCACCGTAGAGATCGAGGTTGCCGGCCGCCGGGTCGAACTGCCCGGCCTCGATGAGATCGGAGATCGCGTCGTGCACGGCGCCAAAGAGCATCGCCGGTGCTTCGCGGTGCACCTGCCAGAAGCCGCCCGCGCGGACGATGAAACCGCGATCCTCAACGAGTTCGGCGACGAGGTCCTTCTCGCCGCGGCGCTCCTTCTGGCCAAGCTCGGTGATGAGCATGCGCGGATCGTCGTTTGCGGGGTCGATGAGGTCGATCGTCTGCAGGCCCTGCATCGCTTCGGCGAGCGGGGCGATCTGGTTGACCCCGTCCGTCGCGAGCGGCAGCGAGGACACTGGAACGACCGTGCGGCTGCGCGCAGCGTAGGGGCCGACAGCGCCGGTCTCGGGATCGACGTGCAGGCGGACGCGCGTGCGGTATCCGAGGCCGTTCGCCTCGTCGTCGCCGTCGGCGGCCTCGACGAGCTCGGCGAGGGTCTCTTGGAAGTCCTCGCCCTCCTCGCCCGCGAGCTCGATGTCCCCAAAGCGCGCCATCGAGTCGACGAGCACCTCGGCCTTGAGCACGCGCTGGCGCGCGAGGTCGATATGGCCAAACTCGGCGCCCCCGGCCCGCTCGGCAGGGTCCCGCTCGAGCGAGGCCTCGTCCCAGACGTGCTCGCGGCGATCCTCAGACGCGTCGAGCACCCGTGTGACCGCGGCGCGGGCGAACGACTTCTTCTTCTGGTCGGTGACGCGCGCGAGCACACGCTCCCCGGGGATCGCGTCGGCGACGAACACCACGCGCCCGTCGTGGCGAGCGACGCTCACGCCGCCGTGGGCAATTCCGGTGATTTCGAGCTCGATCTCGGAGCCGATTTCGAGGGGCGTGCTTTCGCGCTGTTCTGACATAGGTCCTATTCTCCCACGCAAGTTCAGTGGTCGCGCCTGGCAACGAAAAAGGGGCCAGGTAGCGAACTACCTGGCCCCCGATCGACGGGAAACCTAGCCCTGCAGCGAGGACGCGTCCGCGATCTCATCCTTCGCGGGGGCCTCGACCTTCACGGGCTCGCCCCACTTCGTGTACTCCTGAGTGCCGGTGCCCATGCCGCCGACGTTCGGCATGACGATGCGGCGGGGCAGGTCGTCGGGGCCGACGAACATGTCGTAGACCATCGACTCGCCGATGGTGGAGACGAGGGTGTCGATGTCGACGCCCTCCTGCGGCTGCGCCTCGAACATCTTGCGCGTGTCGAGCGTGAGCGTCAGCTGCGTGGTCTTTACGCCATCGATCTCAGGGCCCTCGGGATCCGCCGTGAAGTCGGTGAGCGCGTCGCCGAAGCCCTCGACCTGCGACCCCGGGTTGACCTGGTCGAGGATCGCGCCGATGTCGCCGGCGCCGCCGGGCATCGTCGAGAGGTCGAGGAACTTGCCGCCCGACAGCTCTCCCATGTTCATGTACATCTTGCCGTCGACGACGCGGATGTCGCCGTCCATGCCGCCCGAGTTCATCTTCATCTGCATCTGGACCTTCTTCGGGTCCTTGTCGATGACGACGTCAGCCTCGACGGCGCCCTCGACGGAATCGCCCATCTGCATCGTCATGTGCACCGAACCGGCCGCAAACTGGGCGTCCGCGATGCGTTGCGCGAAGTCATCCTGCGTAAGCGGGGTGCCCTTCGCAGCCGGCTCCTGGGTGGTGGTCGAGCCGCCGTCGGCCGGGGCCGAAGGGGAGCTGCACCCGGTGAGCGCGAGCCCGCCAGCGAGCAGAACGGACGTGATGAGTGTGGCCTTGCGTGAAAGCTTCATGCTCTAACGGTAACCCCAGCAGCCGACATTTCGCGATTCATCAGCGTGAATTGCGTATGTATTGCATAGGCTGGCGGGTATGCGTTTGATCCTCGCCTCGACCTCCCCCGCTCGCCTGTCGGTGCTCCGAGGCGCCGGAATTGAGCCCGCGTGCTTCGCGCCGGAAGTGGACGAGGACGCGGAGGTACGCGAGCGGGAAGCCGAGCTCGGCCGGGCGCTCACGGCGCCTGAACTCACCGAGTACCTCGGGCGGCTGAAGGCCGAAGACGTTACCAGACGGTATGCGGAGGAGATCGCCGCCCTCGGTGGCGGCCTGGTGCTCGGCGGCGACTCGATGTTCCTCCTCGGTGACGAGGTGCTCGGCAAGCCACACGTGCCCGAGGTTGCGCTTGAGCGCTCGAAGCAGCACCGCGGCCACACCGGGATCCTGCACTCCGGTCACTGGCTCATCGACTGCACCGGCGGCCCGGCCGACGGTGACGCAGCACGGCTCCCGCTGGCAGACTTTGACGGGGCGCCCGCCGTCGGCAGCGTCGATACGGCGACAGTCACCCTCGCTGCCGACGTCACGGACACGGAACTCGCACGCTACGTTGCGACCGGCGAGCCACTCAAGCTCGCGGGCGGATTCGCGATCGACGGCCTCGCTGGCGCGTTCATCGAGAAGATCGAAGGAGCGCCCAGCTGCGTCATGGGCCTCTCGCTCCCGGCGCTTCGGCGTCTCGTGCTCGACCTCGGCCACGATTACACGGCCTTGTGGAGCGGCGGCTCACCGCTGGCCTGACACGCTGCGCCCCTCCTGCCAAGCACTCCAACCCGGTGCCCGGGTTACTGCACTTTCTCGTAGCCCTACTGCAGCGGCGATTCGCGGACTGACGGCGTCATACGCTGACCGAACAGTGCGTCTGCGATCGTCCCCGCGTTCCCCGGTGATTCAGTCTCTGGCGCCTGAATCGCCCCGGCCGACGTGAGTCGTGGGCGCGACAGCACGCCGGCGGCAGCGCCAGGAAGGGTACACGCAGCATGAATTCAACGAGCAGGCCGAGGAGAGCGCTCGCGCTTTTGGGCGTTGCGGCGATCGCAGCGGGCGCGCTCGGCGTTGGCACGGCACCCGCGATGGCGGCACCCGGCGACGGCGGCACGGGCAGCATCACCGTGCACAAGCACGAATACACCGGGACCGTTCTCGGCCCCAACGACGGCACCGAACTCGACCTGTCGGGGCAGACCGTGAACGGACTCGTTGCCGGATTCACCGTCTGCGCTATCAACGGAATCGACCTGTCGAAGTCGGCCGACTGGAAGCGCGTCAACGCATTGGTCGCCACCGGTGGGATCGGGCCTGGCGCGCGTCCAGCGGTCACCGAGGGCGGGACGCCGCTCACGCTGAGCTGCGGAATCGAGAAGCCGACGCGAGCTGGCGACGGAGTCGCGAAATTTGACGGTCTCTCAGCGGATCGCGCATACGTTGTGTACGAAAGCACTCCGCCGGCGAACGCGCTGCAGACGGCGCAGCCAACGATCGTCACCGTGCCGCTTCCGAGCCCCAACAAAGAAGAGTGGAACTACCACCCACATATCTACCCCAAGAATTCGATCGTCGGCAGCGGCGCGACGAAGGGCGGGGCGCTGGTGACGGGGAAGGTCTCCTACGGCATCACCGTGCCCATCAAGCCCCTGCCGGACGGCGAGCAGTACTGGGAAGTGCGGATCGACGATCAGCTCTCCGAGCACCTTGTCTACGACTCCGTGGCGACAGCGAGGCTGACGGGGGCTGACGGGAAGGCAGTCTCGCTCGTCGTTGGCGTTGACTACACCGTGACCCCGGCATCGAACGTCGCAAAGACGAAGGTCGAGCTGGTGCTGCTCGCGCCCGGGCTCGCGAAGTACAACGCGAACATCGGCGGCAAGCTGGTGCTCTCGTTCCGCACGGGTATGAAAGCCGGTGGATCGACCGCGAACCGCGCACTTATCACCCTCAACGGCGTCTCGTCGCTGGGAAGCGGAGCCCGCTCTTCCCGGGCCGCGAATCTCGGGGGTCCGATCGAGATCGAGAACCCCGAGTACCCGTTCACGAACCAGCACTATCGGGCGAAGGACAGTAAGACCGGTGACCCGATCGCCGGCGTCGGCTTCACGACCTACCTGCACCCGATACTGGACGGCACCTCGTGCCCCGCAGACCCCGAGGAGCTACGCGAGATCTCGCCCTCCTGGTGGGAGCTGGCCCAGCCATGGATTGAGTTTGACGACTTCTTTGTCGTGAGCTCGCCCGACACCGTCACCACCGATGCAGCAGGCTTCGCCCACATTATCAAGTGGAA
Source organism: Leucobacter aridicollis (assembly GCF_013409595.1). Taxonomy (NCBI): domain Bacteria; kingdom Bacillati; phylum Actinomycetota; class Actinomycetes; order Micrococcales; family Microbacteriaceae; genus Leucobacter; species Leucobacter aridicollis. Next base: position 3,554,596 of record NZ_JACCBD010000001.1, read on the forward strand.
CCAGGGGACCGTCGGCTCCGCTACCTACTGCGCGTACGTCGACGTGGTGCCTGATGGCTACAGGGCACCCGCGGCCCCGACCCTGTTCAAGGTGACGCATGACGATATGGAGATTCCGGTACTTCTTGAGCGGTCTGAGATCAAGCCCGGCGAGCTCCCAGCCCTCCCGGTGACCGGCGCAGCGGGCACCGCTGGGCTGATTGGCGGCGGCGCTGTGCTGCTGCTCGCCGCTGGCGTGCTCGCGCTTCGGCGGGGGCGTGTCGCTCAGCAGTAGCACGCGGGCCCTCCGCGAGGGGCGGTCTCACCTTCGGGTGAGGCCGCCCCTCGCGCATTGTGGCCCGCTACGCGCGATCCCGCGCGAGCAGGGCGACGGTGAGCGCCGCGATCGTCTCCCCGTCGGAGAGGTCGACGCCGAGGAGTTCCTCGATGAGGGCGATCCGCTGGTAGAACACCGAGCGTGAGAGCCTGGCGCGTTGCGCCGCGAGTGAGCGGTTTGCTGGGTGTGCCAGGTAGGCGGCGAGCACCCGCACGAGGTCGCCCGGGTGCCCTGCCCCGGCGGCAGCGTCGTGCTCGACGAGGGGGCCGAGCGCTACCGCGGCGAACTCTTCGAGCTCGGGCACCCCGGCGAGGCCGCGAACGAGGTAGGCGAGCGGTCTCGCCTCAGCGAGCTGCACAGTGACACGGCCGGCGGCGCCCCCGCCGGGACGGACGCGCGCGGCCCCAACCGGCACTGCGCCGGCGACAGCAACGCGCTCGAGCGAGGCGATGAGGGCGCGGGGACGGGAGGCGCCAACGCCGATGCTGAGGTGCGCGTGCCAGCCTGCCGGCGTCGTCTCAGGCAGCATCATCGCGAGCTCGTGTGCGAGGCGCTCCGCGAGCGGGTGAGCGGCGGGCGCGAGTGCTGCGCTCGCACGCGGATCCTGCGGCGGGAACGACAGCAGCGCGAGCAGCGTGCGCGGCCCGGCGACGCCCGCCGGCGCGGGGGCGAGGAGCACCCGTCCGTCGGGCGCGACGGCGCGCCTGAGCGCGGTCGACAGGATCGCCGCCTCCAGCGACTCGTGCGCGCCGAAGTCACCGAACCCGGCGAGCGTCGCCCCGAGGAGCGCCCGCCCGTCGATGGGGAGGCCGCCCGCGGCAAGCTGCGCGGCGAGCTCGCGCTCGCCCGAGAACCGGCCAGACAACGCCGCGTCGAAGAGACGCTTCGAGCCGAGGTCGAGCCAGGTCTCACCCTCGGCGTCGGCGAGCCGCGCGAGCGCGAGCGCGAACGCCCCGAGCTCGAGCACGGTCTCACGCCCCGCCGGGTGCGCTGGACCGTCGAGCGCCGTGAGCCACCCCCAGCGGTTGCCCTGTGCCTCGACGGGGACGCGGGTGGCAGCCGCAGGGAGCGGCGGCCCGGCGGCGGCGCCCGCCTGTGCGCTGGCCCAGTGATCGAGCACCGCGGCGTCCGACCCCGACCAGGCGACGACTCGATGGCCGGCGTCCTCGAGCACGACCGGAGCTCCGAGGGTCGCCGCGATCCTGTCCACCACGTAGTCCACGGGGCTCCTGTTGAGCCCGAGCTCGGTGAGCATCGCGTGCACCTCGGCTCGCGCCTCGAGCGCCTCGTTCTGCGCAGCGAGGACACGCTGGTGCACGCGCTGCGTGATCTGCACGAAGCGGACAACGCGGTGCAGCACGATGAGGGGGATGCCGCGCTCGCCGCAGGCTGCCACGAGTGGGGCGGGGGCTTCGGTGAACCGCGACCCGAGCTCGAAGACGATCGCAGCCGGATCGGCGTCGACGAGGGCAGTCACCAGCGCGCTCAAGGCCGCGGTGGGTGCTGCCGCGGGGTCCGGCCATCCGGCGCCCGTGGTGAGGACGAGCTCGCCGCCGTCGAGCAGCGCGGGTGCGTCGCTGCCTGCGACGACGTGCGCCCAGCGCACCCCGCGATCGAGGCCAACCTCACCGGTCACGAGCTCCGGCGCTCCCGCGGTGAGCTCGGCGAGTCCGAGGACGTCACGGACAGATGGCAAGGGGCGGGCGAGGGCGGTCACATACAAAGTGTACGAAACTTTGCCGAATTGCCGATACTTTGCCGGGTGCTCGCGAGATAGTTCGCTGAAAGACTGGGATGCATGCGGGCATTGCGGCCCGAACACATTGCTCGAACACGAGCGATACTCGAGAGGAACACAGAAATGGCGCACATTCCCCACGTCATCGGCGGCGAGAAGGTCGAAGCTGCTGAGCGGACCCAGCCGATCTTCAACCCGGCAACCGGCGAGCAGCAGCACGAGCTCGGCATCGCCTCGGTGGCGACCGTCGAGCAGGCCATCGCAGCGGCTCAGGCTGCGCTTCCCATGTGGCGCAAGACGAGCCTCACGAAGCGCGCCGACGTGTTCTTCAACCTCCGTCAGCTGCTCAAGCAGCGCACCCCCGAGCTCGCGGCAATCGTCACGAGCGAGCACGGCAAGGTCCTCTCGGACGCCGCCGGCGAGATCGCTCGCGGGCTCGAGAATGTCGAGTTCGCCTCGGGGCTCCTGCACCTACTGAAGGGTGAGCGCGACGAGCAGGTGTCCACCGGTGTCGACGTGCACTCGGTGAAGCAGCCGGTCGGCGTTGTTGCCGCGATCACCCCCTTCAACTTCCCCGTCATGGTGCCGCTGTGGATGATCGCGTCCGCGATCGCCTGCGGCAACACCGTCGTGCTGAAGCCGTCGGAGCGCGACCCCTCCGCCTCGGTCTTCATCGCCGACCTGTTCCGCGAGGCCGGCCTGCCCGACGGCGTGCTCAACGTCGTGCACGGCGACAAGGTTGCCGTCGACACGCTGCTCGACAGCCCCTCGGTCAAGGCCATCAGCTTCGTCGGCTCGACCCCGATCGCGAAGTACATCTACGAGCGCGCCGCGGCGAACGGCAAGCGCGTTCAGGCGCTCGGTGGCGCGAAGAACCACATGATCGTGATGCCCGACGCTGACCTCGACATGTCGGCCGACGCGGCCGTCTCGGCGGCCTACGGTTCGGCTGGCGAGCGCTGCATGGCGGTCTCGGTCGTCGTCGCAGTTGGCGGCGTCGGTGACGAGCTCGTCCAGAAGATCGCTGACCGCATGAAGGATCTGAAGATCGGCGACGGCACCGATCCCGCGTCCGAGATGGGCCCGCTCATCACGCAGGAGGCGAAGGATCGCGTCGAGTCGTACGTTGCCGGCGCCGCGGCCGAGGGCGGCGTTGTTGTCGTCGACGGCCGCGAGTCGAAGTTCGAGGGCGGCGGGTTCTTCACCGGTGTCTCGCTCATCGACCACGTGAAGACCGACTCGAAGGTCTACCGCGACGAGATCTTCGGGCCCGTGCTCGCGGTCGTCCGGGTCGACACCTACGAAGAGGGCCTCCTGCTCATCAACGACCACCAGTTCGGCAACGGCACCGCGATCTTCACCCGCGACGGTGGCCTCGCACGCCAGTTCGAGTTCGAGGTCGAGGCTGGCATGGTCGGCATCAACGTGCCGATCCCCGTTCCGGTCGGCTCGTTCTCGTTCGGCGGCTGGAAGGACTCGCTGTTCGGCGACTCGCACATCTACGGCCCGGAGTCGGTGCACTTCTACACCCGCTCGAAGGTCGTCACGACCCGCTGGCCGAACCCGGACCAGTCGAAGGTCGACCTCGGCTTCCCGAGCAACAGCTAAGCGACCGCAGGGTTAGGAGAGACAGACATGGCTGACTACATCGACCTCGACGGCGCCGAGCAGGCGTTCGGCGACACCGACGCACAGCGCGCCGTGCGCGAGAACGACCGCAACTTCGTCTTCCACTCGTGGTCGGCGCAGGGGCAGATCAACCCGCTTCCCGTCGCCAAGGGCGAGGGCGTGCGGTTCTGGGACTACGACGGCACCGAGTACCTCGATTTCTCGTCGCAGCTCGTGAACCTGAACCTCGGGCACCAGCACCCGGGCCTCGTGCGGGCCATCCAGGAGCAGGCTGGCCGCATGGCTACGATCCAGCCCGCGATGGCGAACGACGTGCGCGGCGAGCTCGCGAAGCGGATCGTCGAGAAGTCGTTCGACGGCGCTCGCTCGGTGTTCTTCACGAACGGCGGCGCCGAGGCGAACGAGTACGCGGTGCGCATGGCGCGCCACCACACCGGCCGCCAGAAGGTGCTCGCACGCTTCCGCTCGTACCACGGTTCGACCGCGACGGCGATCACCCTCACGGGTGAGGCCCGCCGCTGGCCGAACGGTACCCCCGACGCGGGCGTCGTGCACTTCTTCGGCCCGTACCAGTACCGCTCTGAGTTCTACTCGGAGAGCCCGGAGCAGGAGGCGGAGCGCGCGCTCACGCACCTCGAGCACACGATCCAGCTCGAGGGCCCGAACACGATCGCCGCGATCATTCTCGAGACCGTGACCGGGACCAACGGCATCTTCGTGCCGCCGCCCGGCTACCTCACCGGCGTCCGCGAGCTCTGCGATCGCTACGGCATCGTACTCATTTGCGACGAGGTCATGGCCGGCTTCGGCCGCACCGGCGAGTGGTTCGCGTACCAGGCCTTCGACGTGAAGCCCGACCTCGTGACGTTTGCGAAGGGCGTGAACTCGGGCTACGTGCCGCTCGGTGGTGTCGTGATCTCCGATGAGATCCACGACACCTTCGTCGACAAGGCGTTCCCCGGTGGGCTCACCTACAGCGGGCACCCGCTCGCGTGCGCCGCAGGCGTTGCGACGTTCGACATCTTCGAGGAGGAGGGGATTATCGAGCGCGTTCGCGACCTCGCATCGCGCGTCATCGAGCCCCGCCTGCGCGAGATCACGGCGAAGCACAAGTCGGTCGGCGAGTACCGCGGCACCGGCATGTTCTGGGCGCTCGAGCTCGTCGTCGATCGCGACAGCCGCGAGCCGCTCGCGGGCGACGCGTACAACGCGGTCATCGCCGCGTGCAAGAACGCTGGCCTGTGGCCGTTCGCTGCAGGCAATCGCCTGCAGATCGCGCCGCCGCTCGTCATCAGCGAAGACGATCTCGTGAAGGGTCTCGAGATCATCGATGCTGCGCTCGACGTGGCGGATAGCTACTACACCGGCAACTAACGCTGGAGTTCAGAGGGGCCTGGTTTTCAGAAACCAGGCCCCTCGTGTTTTGCCCCTGTTCCTTTCCGGGCGGGCGGGTCACAATGGAACAGTTCCTCCAAAGGCGGGGGAAAGGGTTTTGAGGAAGGATCCGTGCATATGAGCGCGCTCGAAGACATTCAGAAATACGCCCCCGGTGCGAGCCCCGCAGTGGTCGCTGAGATGGAGCGGGCGTACGCGCTCGCACTGCAGGACCCCGACGCCCGGCTGGTCTCATATAGCGACCCGGCCGAGCTCGCGCTGGTGCGCGAGAACTTCGTGAAGGGCAAGCTCGGCGTGACCCAGTCCGACGCAGCCATCGACGAGGCAATTGCGACCGTCGGCGATCAGATTCCCGGCCACAAGCAGCGGCTCACCGTCTACTACCTGCTCGCCGCGCACTACGGCAAGCTCAGCGTCTTCGGGGGCTAGCGGAGGGCGGCGCGCCGCAGCGCGGCGCGAGGCGGGAGTAGGCTGGAGCTGACCGGCCACCCACGGAGGATCGCCCATGCTCGACGCACTGACAGGCTTTGTCGTCGTCGGGTTTGCGATCTTCATCGGCTGGGTGCTCGGGAAGACGGGTGTCCTCGACGTGGCCTCCCGGGCGGTGCTCGCGAAGCTTGTCTACTGGGTGCTCTCGCCCGCGCTCCTCTTCGTCGTGCTCTCGAAGGCCGACGTGGACGCGCTGTTCTCCTCGCTGCTCCCAGTCTCGGCGATTGCGGCAGTCGCCGTGATCCTGATCTATGCGGTCGCCGCCCGGCTCGTGTGGCGCCGGCCCGCGAGCGAGGCACTGATTGGGGCGCTGTCGGCCGGGCAGGTGAACGCGAACAACATCGGCATTCCGCTCTCGCTGTACATTCTGGGGAGCGCCGCCTACCCCGCGCCCGTCGTGCTGTTCCAGCTGCTCGTGCTGACGCCTGTCTCGCTGTCGATCCTGGAGGCCTCGGCGGGCGGCCGGTTCAGGCTGGGCGCGGTCGCACGCGCGCTGGTGAGCCCGATCATTGTCGGCTCGGCGCTCGGGGTGCTCGTCTCGGTGCTCGGCGTCGACCTGCCCGAGGTGGTGTTCGCGCCGATCGAGCTCATCGCGAATGCGTGTGTGCCGGTGCTGCTCATCAGCTACGGAGTCTCGCTTCACGGGCAGCGGGTGCTCGGTGCGGGCGGGCAGCGCGGCGAGGTCATCCTCGCGAGCGCGCTGAAGCTGCTCGTCATGCCGGCGCTCGCGTGGTTCGTCGCCGCCATCGTGTTCGGGCTCGGGTCGCAGGAAACGCTCGTCGTCGTGGTGCTGGCCGCGCTGCCGACGGCTCAGAACGTCTTCAACTATGCGCAGCGGTTTGGCGTCGGCGAGAACGTGGCGCGAGACACCGTATTCATTACGACGCTCGGCTGCATTCCCATCCTCGTGCTTGCGACAGTGTTGCTCGGGTAGTCGGGCGCCGCTACGGTGTCGCGCCGGTGGCGACCGGGAGCTCGGGGGTGTTCGACCACTGCGACCACGATCCCGGGAACAGTACGCCCTCGCCCCCGGCGAGCGCGAACGCGAAGAGCGCGTGGCTCGCGGTGATGCCGGACCCGCACGAGAACCCGACGGGGGATCCTGGCTCCGCAGCTCGGCCGAACTTCGCGCGCAGCGCGTCGCTGGAAAGGAACCTGCCGTCTTCGGTCACGTTCTCTGCGGTGGGGAGGTTCAGCGCGCCGGGAATGTGGCCCGCCACGGGGTCCATCGGTTCGACGTCACCCCGGTACCGCTCGGGGGCGCGCACGTCGACGAGCGTGTGCTCGCGCGCAAACCGCTCGACCTCCTCGAGGGCGAGCGTCGGCAGGTGCCCCGGGGTCAGGATCACGGTGCCCGGCGCAGGGGTCGGCTCCGCGGTCTCGAGCTCAAATCCGGCCGCGACCCACGCTGGCAGGGCGCCGTCGAGGAGGCGCACGCGCTCGAAGCCCGCGTCGCGTAGCAGCCACCACAGTCGCGCAGAGGCGAGGTTGCCGCCACCGTCGTACGCAACCACCGAATCCTCCGGGTGAAGGCCCCAGCGGCGGGCCGAGTGGGTTAGCGCCTCGCCGCCGGGCAGCGGATGCCGGCCGAGCGTCGCGGCGCCGTGCGCGGAGAGTTCGGATTCGAGGTCCACGTACATCGCACCGGGGATGTGGCCGGTGAGATAGTCGCTGTGACCGGAGGGCTGGGCAAGCGTCCACCGCACGTCGAGGATGCGCGTGCGCGGTCCCTCCCCGGGGCCCGCCTCTGATGCGAGGAGGTCGTGGAGCTCTGCCGGGGTGATGAGAAGGTCGGACCGTCGTGCTCCATCGGTGGGATCGCTCATGGGGCGATCGTACGCGATGACGGTTGGGTCGCGCTCAGGGAGCGGTGCCCGAAATGCATAGCAGTACTATGTAAAATCTGTATACTCGTACCGTGACCGAACCGCAGACCCACCAGCCGACGCCCGAACACGGGGCGCTCGCGCTCGATCTCGTCCGCTCCGCTGCGCGCTTCACGCGCTCGTCCAGCAGGATCCCGGGCGTCACCTACTCGTCGATTGCCTGGCGCGTCCTCGCCGACCTCGAGCGGGATGGCGCGTCGCGGATCACCGAGCTCGCGCAGACGCAGCGCGTCACCCAGCCCACCATGACCACGCTCGTGCAGCGGCTCGAGGGCGAAGGATGGGTCGTGCGTGCGCCCGATGCGCGCGACGGGCGCGCAACCCTCGTCAGCGTCACGGACGCGGGCGTGAGCGCGCTCGCCGCCTACCGGGAGGGCGCAGCGGCGCTCGTTACCCCGGTGCTGACGCGCCTCAGCGACGCCGACCGCGCGGTCCTCGCGCGGGCTGCCGAGCTGATGCTCCACATCGCCGACGAGGTGTAGCCCACCGTGCGGACGGCGTGACGGCCCCGCGGGCCCACCCCCAACACCCACAGACACCCGACCACACAGCCAAAGGAATCCTTACGAATACCACCGAGCCCCGACCCTCGCTCTTCCGGCAGCCAACGGCCGTCTGGGCGATCGCCTTCGCCTGCGCCATCTCCTTCATGGGGATCGGCCTCGTCGATCCAATCCTCCCCAAGATCAGTGCCGCGCTCGACGCCACCCCGAGCGAGACCATGCTGCTCTTCACGAGCTACCTGTTTGTCACCGGCATCGCGATGTTCTTCACGAGCTGGGTCTCAGGGCGGATCGGCGTGAAGTGGACGCTCATCGCAGGGCTCACGCTCATTGTCGTGTTCGCTGGACTCGCTGGCCTCGCAGGATCGGTCGATGCGATCATCGGGTTCCGGGCAGGATGGGGCCTCGGCAACGCGCTCTTCCTCTCGACCGCGCTCGCCGCAATTGTCGGAGCAGCGTCGGGCGGATCGCGTCAGGCGATCGTGCTGTATGAGGCCGCGCTCGGCATCGGCATGGCGATCGGCCCGCTCGTCGGCGGTGCGCTGGGCGAGATCTCGTGGCGTGGGCCGTTCTTTGGTACGGCGATCCTGATGGCGATCGCGCTCGTCGCGATCCTCGTACTGCTGCGATTCCCCAAGCAGAGCGCGGCCGAGCGGGCGGCTGCGCGGGCGGCGGCGCCCTCGGTGACCGCGAGCTTCCGCGCGCTCCGCCACCCGGCGCTGCTCGCACTGTCACTCGTCGCCGTCTGCTATAACTTCGGCTTCTTCACGCTGCTCGCATACAGCCCCTATCCCGTCGAGGCCGCAGCGCAGGCGGCAGGGATGGAGTTCGGGGCGCACGAACTCGGACTCGTGTTCTTTGGCTGGGGTCTTGCGCTCGCTCTGACCTCCGTGGTCGTCGCGCCCGTGCTCACGCGCAGGCTCGGCCTTCGCCCCGTGCTGTTTGCGACGCTCGCGCTGTTCGCGGTCTGCCTTGGTCTGCTGGGCGTGTTCGTTGCGTCCCTGCCAGCACTGGTCTCGCTCGTGATCGTCAGCGGGCTGTTGCTCGGCGTGATGAATACCGCGCTGACGGAGGCAGTGATGGAAGCGACGGATCTGCCGCGGAGCGTCGCCTCGTCAACCTACTCGGGCGTGCGCTTCATCGGCGGCGCGATCGCCCCGGCGATCGCGGGGCCGGTTGCCGCGGCGCTCGGCGTACCCGTCCCGTACTGGATGGGCGCTGCCGCGGTCGTCGTTGCGATCCTCGTGCTCGCGCTGATGGGGAAGCACCTTGCACACATCGGGGCCGAGCGCGGCGCGAACGAGCCACAGCCTGAGCTTGCCGAGGCGCAGGCGATCGGCGCTGGTGACGCGAGCTAGCGGTGTCGCGGCGCTCGGCGGGACGCGCCGGTCGTCCCGCGGGCGTCGGCCCGGCATGAGTTAGGGAGCGGCCTGCGTGTTCGCTGACGCGTGGTCTTCGAGGGTCTGCCCCAGCCGGGCAGCGAGCACATACACGCGGTCATCGAGCTTCTCCAGGCGCGCGTCGACGGCGTCGAGACGAATCTCGAGCCCGTCGAACCGCGTCGCGAATCTGGCATCAAGTGCGTCGATCCTGCCGGTGAGCTTGACGTCGAGTGCGTCGGTCCCGATGGTGCGCTTCGTGTCAAGCGTGGTGATTCGTGCAGTGAGTGTGTCGTCGAGCGCGCTGGTTCGTAAGGTGAACTCTTCGTCGAGGGCATCAATTCTGCTGGTGAGTTTGGCGTCGAGTGCGTCGATCCTGCCGGTGAGTGTCGCGTCGAGCACCTCGATCCTGCCGGTGAGCTTGGCATCGAGTGCGTCGATCTGGCCTGTGAGTTTCACGTCGAGCCCGTCGACCATGCCGGTGAGCTTCACCTCGAGCCCGTCGAACATGCCGGTGAGCTTCACGTCGAGCGCGTCGATCTGGCCCGTGAGCTTTACGTAGAGCGTGACCATCTGGCTCGTCAGCTTCGCGTCGAGGCCTGCTATGGCCCCGTCAAGCCGCGACCCGATCCGCCGTTCCAGGCGGCGGAAGCCTTGCGCCATGAGCCCGCCGAGGGTCGCGGCGGCGAGGGCGATGCCGAGCAGGCTTGCGAGCGCGTCGAGATACTGCACGAATACCCTCCTCTTGCCGCGACCAGGTTGCGTTTACGCTACGCCTGTTGCGGTGAGAATGGGCAAGAATAGGCCACATCTGTGGAAAACTCCCCACCCGGACCGGGGTGGTCACGGGTGGGGAGAACGCTGCGGGTCCGCGTCGCGGCTGCAGCTCGCGATGCCGCGGGTGCTCGGCGCGGCCGGCGGAGTCAGGCCCGTTAGCGCCCGCCAGCCGCCAGCCGCATGAGATCGGAGTCGAGGTTGATGCCGAGCTCTGTCCCGCCAGCGCTGCCGTATGAGTGCTGGTACGCCTCCCAGCCCTCACCGCGCGCATTCTCACGGAACCCACCCGCGACGAGCGCCATAAGTTCGGTCGCCGCGCGGTCGACGCGCTTGCCGAACTCGCTGCTGTTCCAGTCCTCGGGCGAGCTGACGAGCGAGGTCGGGGCCGTGACGGTGCGCAGGTAGGAGAAGAATCCGCGGAGCTGATCGTCGACGACGAGCGAGTGGCGGGGGCTGCCCGCGGTCGCCGCCAGCAGCACGGGCGTGCCGATGAGCAGGTCGTTGTCGAGCACCTGGAAGAACGAGGTGAACAGCCCGCTCGCCGCTGCCTTGTATACCGGAGTTGCGGCGATGATCGCGTCGGCGTCGCGCAGAATCTCGCTGGCTCGCTCAAGCTCTGCCGAGACGAGCTGCGTCGTGAGCGCAGCGGTGATGTCGCCCGCGAGCGGTCGGAGGTCGATGACGCGAGCCTCCATCGCGATGCCGCGTCGCTCTGCTTCAGCGAGCGTCTTGGTGGTTGCCCTGTCGGCGAGGAGCCGGGTGGTCGAGGGGTCGCTTGTGCCAGCGTTAACGATGACGAGCTGCTTGGTGTCTGCCATGATGTTGCTTTCTTGCGTTCTGAAGTCGAAAACCGGTATATGACGCTCGCGGCTAGGTCGAGCGCGACGCGATGAGTTTCTGAGTGAGGCGCTGGAGCTCGCGGAGCTCGTCGGGGGAGAGCGCGCGCATGGCCTGGCCGATGTCGCGCCCGTGGGCGCGCCCAACCTCGCGTTGCACCCGCGCGCCCTCTTCGCTGATCTCGATGAGCTTCGCCCGCCCGTCCTCGGGGTCCGGCTTGCGCACGACGAGCCCGCGAGTTGCGAGGCGATCCACCATCCGTGACAGGGCGGGCTGGCTGAGCAGCACCTCTTCCTGAAGGTCACACAGGCGCATCGCCTCGCCGCGCTTGACGAGCGTGTACAGCACGTCGTACTCGCGCATGCTTGCCTCGCCCCAGATGGGCTTGGCGCTGAAGTCGCTTGAGAGGCGCGCGTGCGCGGTCATGAGCGACTCCCAGGCCTCGTTGGCGAGCCGGATATCGGTTCGATGACTGCTCACGGTCGTGGTCCTCTCTGGGGTGGCAAGCGTGTGGGGCGGGGTCTACAGGCCGAAGGCAGAGCCGGCCTTTGCCGGGCTGTCCTGGTAGGGCGAGCCGCCGGTGACGTTGTCGCCGCGGTTCGGGTTCGGGCGGGGTTCGCGGGGCTCAGCATCACCGTACTTGGCCTTGACGAGATCCGCATGTGACGGAGCCTCGGGAACCTCGGGGTCGCGGAGCTTCGCGAGCTCGGCGCGCAGCACCGGCAGCACCTCCGAGCCGAGCAGATCGAGCTGCTTGAGCACGGTGTCGGTCGGGAGGCCGGCGTGGTCGACGAGGAACATCTGGCGCTGGTAGTCGCCGAACATCTCGCGGAAGGACAGTGTCTTGTCGATGATCTCCTGCGGGCTACCGACGCTCAGCGGCGTCTGGTGCATGAAGTCCTCGAGCGACGGGCCGTGGCCGTAGACGGGCGCCTCGTTGAAGTACGGACGGAAGTCGCGGAGCGCGTCTTGCGAGTTCTTCGCGACGTATGCCTGGCCACCGAGGCCGACGATCGCCTGCTTCGCCTTGCCGTGTCCGTAGTGCTCGTAGCGCTGACGGTAGAAGTTCACGAGGCGGAGCGAGTGCGCGGACGGTGCGAAGATGTGGTTCGAGAAGAAGCCGTCGCCGTGGAACGCGGCCTGCTCGGCAATCTCCGGGGTCCGGATCGAACCGTGCCAAACGAAGGGCGGGACGTCATGCAGCGGCCGGGGGGTCGAGGTGAAGCCCTGCAGCGGCGTGCGGAAGTTGCCCTCGTAGTCGACGACGTCTTCGCGCCAGAGGCGGTGCAGCAGGTTGTAGTTCTCGAGTGCAAGCGGCAGCGCGGAGCGGATGTCCTTGCCGAACCACGGGTACACGGGTGCGGTGTTGCCGCGGCCGAGCATGAGGTCCATGCGGCCGTCGGCGAGGTGCTGCAGCATCGCGTACTCCTCGGCGATGCGCACGGGGTCGTTCGTGGTGATGAGCGTCGTGCTCGTGGAGAGCTTCAGCGTCTTGGTCTGCGCCGCGAGGTAGGCGAGGAATGTCGTGGGGCTTGACGAGAAGAACGGCGGGTTATGGTGCTCGCCGACCGCGAAGACGTCGAATCCGACCTCCTCCGCGTGCGTCGCGATTGTCGCGAGGCCCTTGATGCGTGCGGCCTCGCTCGGGGTGTCTCCCGTGACTGGGTCGCGGGTGACGTCAGAGACGGAAAAGATCCCGAATTCCATGGTGTGCTCCTGGGTGTTGGTGCGGTGTCGTGCGCGAGCGCGGTGTCCGGGAGGGCCCCGTTTCGCTCATTTATATGCGCTTGCATGTAAATGTAACGAGGAAACCTGGGAACTATTCCCGTCGCCAGAAATTCGTTCTCAGGAGCCCGCAACGGGCGGGAATCTGTGCGGATGTCGGGGCGCTAGAACACCATCGGGCGGTCGTAATCGTCCTCGAAGGTGCCGCCGAGCAGGCTCGGATCGATGTCTGCAACGACGGGAACATGGTCGCTCGGGGCGTCGCCCCGGCGCTCGTCGCGGTGAATACTCGCGCCGGTCACGGTGTCGGCGAACGCCTGCGAGCCCATGATGAAGTCGATGCGCATTCCCTCGTTCTTCGGGAAGCGGCCGGCCTTGTAGTCCCAGAACGTGAAGCCCTCGGGCACGATCGGACGGACGACGTCGCTCACGAACGGCGCGAACGACTCAAACGCGGCGCGCTCAGCGGGCGAGACGTGCGTCGAGCGGCCCTGCACGAAGCTCGGGTCGCCCATGTCGGCGTCGAGCGGGGCGATATTCCAGTCGCCCATGAGTGCGAGCGGGAGATCAGGATCCTCGTCGAGCCACGCCTCGGTGTTGCTTCGAAGCGCGGCGAGCCACTCGAGCTTGTACTCGAGGTGCGGATCGTCGAGCGAGCGGCCGTTGGGCACGTAGAGGCTCCAGAGCCGCAGATCACCCACCGTGACGCCGAGCGCGCGGGCCTCGAGCGGCAGGCCGTTCGGCCCGGTGCCCTGGACGCCCTCCTGCCCCTTGATCGGCTTGCCGAAGCCGGGCATGCCGTCGAAGCCGTGCGCGACGTCGGTCATCTCGTGGCGGCTCGCAAACGCGACGCCGTTCCACTGGTTCAGGCCGTTGATCTCGAGGTGGTAGCCCGCCTGTTCGAACGCCTCGACGGGGAACTGGTCGGGGCGGCACTTGATCTCCTGCATGGCGAGGACATCGATATCCTCGCGCTGGAGCCAGTCGACGACCCTGCCGAATCGAGTGCGGATCGAGTTCACGTTCCAGGTAGCGATGCGCATGGGTCAAGCCTAGCTGGGTTGTGCCTGGCTGGCGGGTGAGGGGTGCTGCGGTGCGCGCCGTGCCGCCGCGAGTGCTTCGGCATCTGCCCGCAGCGTGGCTCGGCGGGTCTCGGGGGTGGTGTCGCCGGTGAGGATCGTGTCGGCCACACGGGACAGGGTCCACCACCCGACGACGAGCGTCACGATGGAGAGGAGGAGCTGCTCGGCCTGCGCGAGGTCGGAGGTGGGGAGAGCCGCCTCGAGCCCGGCGGCGAGGTCGTGGCAGCTCAGCGCGCGGCAGTCGAGGGCCACGGCCTCGGTGAGTTCAAGGCTCTCCCAGGCGAGCAGTCGCGCGAGCCCTGGGCGCGCTTCAAGCCTGTCGAAGAGTGCGAGCGCGTAGTCCCCGACCGCCCCCGGCCCGGATCCCGCGACCGGGAGGCCGTCGAGCAGGTTGGTGAGCTGGTCGTCGAGGACCGCCGCGAAGAACCCGCTCTTCGAGCCGAAGTAGGAGTACACGCGCTCCTTGTTCACGCCTGACTCGCGCCCGATCGCATCCATCGTCGTCCCTGCGAAGCCGTGTCGCGCGAAGAGGGTCGCGCCGGCATCGAGGAGTTGTCGGCGTGTCTGCTCGGTGTCCCAGGCCATGCCTCCAGCGTACCCCAACTCCAAACGAGCGTTTGCAATTTCTCCACGATCCCCATAGTGTCATCTCCAAACGATCGTTTGGAGAATGTCATGTTGCCTCACCCACACACCGCACCCCTCGTCACTCTGGTCGCGGTGCTCCCGCCCGCCGCAGTTACCGCCCCGGGCGCGCACGTCGCAGGTGCCGAGTGAGGGCGCTCGTGCTTGGCGGCACCGGGGCCGTCGGTGCAGCCGTGGCGGGCGCGCTTGAAGCGCGGGGACACGAGGCGGTGCGTGGCAGCCGCCGGGCGTCCGCCGTTCCAGGCGGGGTGCAGCTCGACCTGACGAGCGCGGCCGGGCGCGAGCGGATGCGGGAAGTCGCCGGCGACTGCGACGTCGTGATCGACGCCTCGGGCCGTGAGGATCCGGCGCTCGCGCGCGACCTCACGGGGGTGCCCACCGTCGACACGTCAGCCAACACTGCCTACCTCGCCGAGCTGCGCGCGGCGGCGGGGGCCGCGACGCTCGTGCTTGGAGCAGGGATCGCGCCGGGAGCGAGCACCATTCTCGCCTCGGCGACCGAGCCGCGGCCTGGTGACGACATCGACATCTCGGTGCTGCTCGGCACAGGCGAGGTGCACGGGCCAGCGGCCGTCGAATGGACGGCGGCGCTCGCCGGGACTGAGGTGTATCGGGCCCCGGAGGGCGCGCCGGTGCTGAACTACCGCGAGCGGCGCCGGATCCTGATCGACGGCAGACCGCGAACGCACCTGCGCACCGACTTTCCCGACCACCTACTGCTCGACGGCACTGGCGCGCGCATCCGCAGCTATCTCACGCTCGGAAGCCCGGTCGCGACCGCGGGCCTCGCACTCGTCGGCGCGGTGCCAGCGCTGCGCGGGATCCTCGCCGCCGCACCGCACTGGGGCGACGACAGGTGGCGCGTGGCCGCGACAAACAGGCGCACCGGAGTCACGCTCGCGGCCTCAGGTTCCGGCCAGTCGCGCGCAACGGGTGAGCTCGCCGCGCTCGCCGCAATCCGAGCGGCCGAGCGCTCCCACCTTGGTCCGGTCACGATGGCGGATCTGTTCGGCCTCGAGATGTTCGACGAGGCGGCGAGCGTTACCGCTCGGAACTGAACGGAGCCGCCTCCGCGGACGCGGTGTCGCCCTGCAGCCTGAGCGCGCGCAGGGCGACGACGAGCTCTGCCGATTCGGCCGGATGCGTCAGCCGCCGACCGGTGAGCTCCGTGATGCGCTGCATGCGGTAGAGCACGGTATTGCGGTGGCAATGGAGCAGGCGTGCGGCGTCGGCGGTCGAGCCGCCCGCAGCAACCCACGCCTCGAGGGTCGCGAGGAGCGGGCGGGCTCCGGCCTCGCCGAGCGCGAGCACGCCGCCGAGCACGGACGCGGTGAGCTGCTGCGCGACATCCGGCCCCGCCGAGATTGCGAGCTCAAGGGGCAGGTCGCCGTAGCGGCTCAGCTCGCGCGAATCCGGCGCCAGGCACCGCATCGCGCGCCGGGCCTCGACCGCCCCGAGTGGCGCCTCGGCGAGCCGCTCGAATGGGCGGCTCGCGCCTGTGCGCGTGACCGCGTGTGCGGCAATTTCGTCGAGGGCCGCCTCGAGCCCCTCGCGGGTGCGCGCGCCAACGATGCCGGTGTGCATCCCCGCGTCGAACGTCCAGACGGCCGTCGCGCCGCGGGTTGTGATCCCCGCATCGGGCGTGGCGTCGTATCCCGAACCGCCGAGCGCGGCGACGAGCACCGTGTACCAGCCGGGCGTCGGGAGCCCGAGGAGCTGCTCCGAGTCGGCCGGGTGCGCGGTCCCGGAGAGGAGGGCGAGCAGGTGCAGCCGGCTCGACTGGCCGCTCCGGCGTTCCTTTGCGTCGACGACCTCGCGGTACGCGTCCACTGCGAGCATCGAGTACCTGTCGAGGATCTGCCAGAGCTCCGAGACGGCGCCGAACACGGCGTCGGTGTCGTTCGTGCCCGCAGTCACCTCACGGATGTCGCTGAGCACCGCGAGCCCAGCCAGCCGGTAGGCGTGGAGCAGGCTCGCCATGGAGATGCCGTTCTCCGCTTTGGCGCGCCCCGCCCACTGCGCGGGCGCCGCGGACTCTGGGCCGCCGCACAACTCCGCGAGTAGTGCGGTGACGTTCGCCTCGACGATCTCGTAGAGCTCCGCGCCGACGCGGTGCTCGCGGTACACCGCCTCGTTCGCCACGATCTCCTCGACAACACGCGCGACGAGGCGTTCACGTCTCGCGGAAATCTGCAGCAGGAACCACGGCGGCGCGGGGCGCGCTGACGCCTGGCTGTGCGCGGACTCCGTTGTGACCATGTGGCGAGTCTAGCCACGCTGACCAGCGAAATTGTGAGACTGCACAGTACGAGGCATGAATTGTTGAGCGCTCGCATCTGGCAGGGCGGTCACCGGCGCGCCAGACTGTGCCTGTACACAGGTCAGGCCGGAATGCGCCTCGGCTCCAGCTCGGCCAGTGGGCGCCCACCGTCAGCGACGCTCAACACGCCATTCAAAGGAGAAGCCGTATGTTCCAGAGCCACCACCCCGACGTCG
Source organism: Leucobacter aridicollis (assembly GCF_013409595.1). Lineage (NCBI taxonomy): Bacteria > Bacillati > Actinomycetota > Actinomycetes > Micrococcales > Microbacteriaceae > Leucobacter > Leucobacter aridicollis. Next base: position 3,571,493 of record NZ_JACCBD010000001.1, read on the forward strand.
AGATTCCGAACCTCAGCATCTTTGACTACCTGTTCGGGAGCCTGAAACCCGAGGAGCTCGACCGGATCGCGCTTATCAACCCCGCGACTGGCGCAGAAACCACGTACGGCACGTTGCGCGACCAGATCGAGGCGGTCGCTGGGGCGCTCGCGGCGCAGGGCGTCGGGCCCGGATCTGTCGTGGGCCTGCTCAGCCCCAACATTCCGGAGTTCGCGACGGTCTTCCACGGGGCGCTGCGCGCCGGCGCGACGGTGACGACCCTCAACGCGCTCTACACCCCCGCCGAGATCGAGAAGCAGCTTCTCGACGCGAAGGCGACCTGGCTGTTCACGGTCTCCCCGCTCCTCCCGCAGGCTCAGGCTGGTGCCGAGGCTGCAGGGATCCCCACCGACCGCCTCGTCGTACTCGACGGCGCCGAGGGCCACCCGAACCTCCGCGACCTGCTGACCGCGGGCGAGCCTGCCCCCGACCTGACGATAGACCCGCAGACAACGGTCGCCGTGTTGCCGTACTCGTCGGGGACGACTGGCATCCCGAAGGGTGTCATGCTCACGCATCGCAACCTCGTCGCGAACGTCGAGCAGAGCCGCCACGTGATGGACTTGAACGGGGATGATCGGGTACTCGCGGTGCTTCCCTTCTTCCACATCTACGGCATGACGGTGCTGCTGAACATCGCGCTCTTCACGCGCGCCTCGCTCGTCACGATGCCGAAGTTCGACCTCGTCCAGTTCCTCGAGAACATCCAGCGGTTCGAGTGCACATACGTCTTCGTCGCCCCACCGATCATGGTCGCGCTCGCGAAGCACCCCATCGTCGATAAGTACGACATCTCCAGCGTGCGCACCCTCTTTTCGGGCGCCGCGCCGCTCGACGGCGCGACCGCCGAGCGGGCCGCCGCCCGCCTTGGGACGAAGGTCTTGCAGGGCTACGGCATGAGCGAGCTCAGCCCCGTCTCGCACCTCATCCCCGCGGAGCGCACCGACATTCCGCGCTCCTCGATCGGCCTGTCGATCCCGAACGTGGTGTGCAAGCTCGTCGACACCGAGACCGGGGAGGAGCTCACCGAGTACGGCGAGGACGGGCTCACGAAGCCCGGCGAGCTGTGGGTCAAGGGTCCGAACGTGATGGTGGGCTACCTCGGCAAGCCAGAAGCGACCGCCGAGTCGATCACCGAGGACGGATTCCTGCGGACCGGCGACATCGCCGTGCGCTCGAAAGACGACTGGTACGCGATCGTCGACCGCGCGAAGGAGCTCATCAAATACAAGGGCTACCAGGTCGCACCGGCAGAACTTGAGGCGCTCCTGCTCACGCACCCGGAGATCGCGGATGCCGCGGTCATCGGTGTCACCGTCGAAGACGGCGAGGAGGTGCCCAAGGCGTTTGTCGTGCGGGCCGAGGGGAGTGCGCTCGCGGAGTCAGACGTAATGGAGTTCGTCACCGAGCGCGTCGCGCCATACAAGAAGGTGCGACGTGTCGAGTTCATCGATACCGTGCCGAAGTCGAGCGCTGGAAAGATCCTGCGCAAGGACCTGCGTGAGCGCGAGCGGAGTCTCGCGGGCTAGCGCCAGCGGCTGGCCGGTGGGTGGCGGCCGGCGGGTGGCGCGCACGCGTGTCGCCCACCGGCCGCGATTTGGCCCTACTCCGCGTCGCCCGGCCGGGCCGCGGCCATTCGCTTCGCGAATGCGATGAGGCCCGGTAGCTCGTCCTCGCCAACGAGCGGGCCGAACACGCGCTCGAGGTCCGCGAAGTGCATGGCGCGCGCGCTCGAGATGAGCTCAGCCCCCACCGGAGTGAGCGACACCTCGACCGCTCTCCCGTCGGCCTCGGTTCTGCTGCGCTGCACGTAGCCCAGCTGCACGAGGCGGTCGACAAGGTGAGACGCCGAGCCGCTGCTGTAGAGCAGATGGCGGGACAGCCG